>NZ_CP042464.1:2105000-2705000 GCF_015074785.1 Segatella copri | reverse complement strand
GTTCTATCTTGCCGGTTTTGAGTGTGGCAGATACTTCATCTGTATTTGAATAAGATGAAACCGTAAAAGAGGTGCCCAAGTCGGTAATCTCGAAATGAGGAGTGCTGACGTGGAACGGCTGGGCATCATCATGCCTGATGTCGAAGAATGCCTCTCCCGACAGGAAAACCTTGCGTTCTTCTGCTCCCTTGAAAGAGGAAGGATAGAGGAGTACGGAACTCTGGCTGAGTCTTACTTTCGTTCCGTCTGCCAAGGCGATGACTTTGCTCTCTTCGTTGATGGTATGTTCCTGGAGCATGGTTGCCAGTTTTATATCCTTGAGTTGGTTGTTCATCTGGACGTAGAGCTTGCCGAATACAATCAGCATCAGCAGCGGTACGAAGACGGCAGCCAGTTTGGCAAAGTTGAAGATTCGAAGCGATTTTTTCTTTTCAATTTCTCTTGTTTCTTCTGTTTCGAAGAGGCGGTTGTATGCAGCAGAAATTTCTTCTTCTTCCATGTAGGCTGAATCAGCCTTGTCCCATAATTCTCTAAATGCTTCGTTCGCCTCTTTATCGTCTTGTGTATTGGAAATCCTATCTAATACCCTTTCTTTTATTTCATCCGGCACATTGTGCCCGCTATAATAATCTATGATATCCCTTATCTTTGTTGCCATAATAAAAACTTCATTTACTTTTAAGACATGTTTCAATGGTGTTACACCCAATGCCAAGGTAACAAAATCATCAAATATAAGGCTTTTTTAATTTCTTTAAGAGCTAGGTTAAGATGATTTTCTACCGTTTTCTTCTGAATACCCAGCCGCTGGGCTATCTCTTCGTTCTTGAGATGCTGTTCGCGGCTCATGCGATAAATCTGCTGGCGTTGTTGCGGCATGCTTTCTACCACCATGTCGATGAGCAGCTGGGTATCCTTTGCCACCACATCGTCATGTGGCGAAGATTCGTTGGCGTATCTGTCTGGCAGACTGTCAATATCTATTGGGATGATGTGCTTGGAGGAAATATAGTTGATGACAGTATATTTTGCCAAAATAAAGAGGTAGGAATCGAAGTCCTGGATATCGGCAAACTTCTCGCGTTTGTTCCATACCTTTAAGAAGATGAGCTGGCTGACGTCATCAGCATCATCTTCGTTTTTCAAGAGCATGGCCACAAAACGGTGTACCTTAGGATAGAACCTGCGGAACATCGTTTCGTATGCTTTCTTGTCTCCTTTCGACATTAATAATATTGTTTCTTTTTCTATTTCCATTCTTGCGATTATGTATGTTTAATACGATAATAGCTGCAAAATTAAACAAAATATCTGAAATTGCAAGCTTTTGCGGGCATTATTTCGAGAAAGGCACATAAAAATGTCCTTTTTATCCCTTTCTTCCGAAATCGGCTGGAATCTCGCCCCATTTCTTCGTTTCCCATTTTATAATAGGTATGTTGATGGGGTGGGTGCGGAGCCAGTTCTCGGCTCGGGCGATGACCTGGTAGAGCTGTTCGGTCTGGGGAGTGCGCTCCAGTTTGGTCTTGCATTGTTTCTTGCTTACCCAGAGCTGGGCATTCACGCTGTCGCTATAAATTATCTTGTCGGTAATGCCCTTCTGCTGCATCAGGGCGAGGGCGTGGACGATGGCGAGAAACTCGCCGATGTTGTTGGTGCCGTGGATAGGGCCATAGTGGAAAACCTGGGCACCGGTCTGAAGGTCGATGCATTGGTATTCCATCGGACCGGGATTGCCGGAACAGGCGGCATCCACAGCCCAGGCGTTGGCTCTTACCTCGTTGGGCAGAGGCAAAACGGTATCGTTTCTCCATGAAGGAGGATTTACGGGCATTTTATTCATATTTTTTCTTTTTGGGGTTGGAAAACAAAAAGGATTGGCTAAAACTGAAATGAGCATGCGCCTTGGAGTCGAGCTCCAGGGCCATGCTCATTATGTCAAATAGTCAATATTTTTTTATTTTTAAATTGTAGGTTATTATATCTTATGTATATATTACATTCTTTCTGGAACCTCGATGCCGAGCAGAGACATACCGTTCTTCAAGATCTTTGCCACGTTGGCTGCAAGAACCAGACGGGTAATCTTCTCAGCCTCGCTCTCAGCATTCAGGATGCTGTAGTCGTGGTAGAACTGGTTGAACTCCTTGGTCAACTCGTAGCAGTAGTTAGCGATACCACCAGGGTTGTAGTTGTTGCCGGCATCGGCTACGGCTGTTGCGAAGTCGTTCATCTTCTGGATGAGGTCAATCTCCTTCTCGTTGATAGGAGCATCTGCGCCCAACTCAGCAGGAATCTCGATGCCCTCGGCTGCTGCCTTGCGCATGATGCTGCGGATACGAGCGTAGGTATACTGGATGAAAGGACCTGTATTACCGTTGAAGTCGATACTCTCTTCTGGGTTGAAGAGCATGTTCTTGCGGGCATCTACCTTGAGGATGAAGTACTTCAACGCTCCGAGACCCACGATGCGTGAAATCTCCTGGCGCTCTTCCTCGCTCATGTCCTTGAACTTGCCAAGCTCATCGCTTGTCTGGCGAGCATCCTTAATCATCTCTGCCATCAGGTCATCAGCATCTACTACGGTTCCCTCGCGGCTCTTCATCTTACCGTTAGGCAACTCTACCATTCCGTAAGAGAAGTGAACCAAGTCCTTGCCCCACTTGAAGCCGAGACGGTCGAGCAGGATAGAGAGCACCTGGAAGTGGTAGTTCTGCTCGTTACCTACTACGTAGATCATCTTGTCGATAGGGAAGTCCTTGAAACGGAGGTCGGCAGTACCGATGTCCTGAGTCATATAAACAGAAGTACCGTCAGAACGGAGCAGGAGTTTCTGGTCGAGACCCTCGTTGGTGAGGTCAGCCCAAACAGAGTTATCATCCTTGCGGAAGAAGAGACCCTTCTCCAATCCTTCTTCTACCTTCTTCTTACCCTCGAGGTAAGTATTTGACTCATAATATATCTTGTCGAAACTTACACCCATCATCTTGTAAGTCTCATCAAAGCCAGCGTAAACCCAGTTGTTCATCTTCTGCCAGAGTGCACGAACCTCAGGGTCGTTGTTCTCCCACTTTACGAGCATCTCGTGAGCCTCCTTAATCAGCGGAGCCTCTACCTTAGCTTTCTCTGTGGCAGCTTCCTCGTCCATGCCCTCCTTCATGTACTGAGCCTTGAGCTCTGCGATTTCCTCACGATAGTGCTTGTCGAAGGCTACATAGTAGTCGCCGATGAGGTGGTCGCCCTTCTTGCCGGAAGTTTCAGGAGTTTCGCCATTGCCCCACTTGAGCCAGGCGAGCATAGACTTACAGATGTGGATACCACGGTCGTTAACGATATTTGTCTTGATTACCTTGTTGCCGTTAGCCTCCATAATCTGGGCCAATGACCAGCCGAGGAGGTTGTTGCGCACATGACCGAGGTGGAGAGGCTTGTTGGTGTTAGGAGAAGAGTACTCAATCATGACGAGCGGACTGTTCTCAGTAACTGGCTTCTCACCAAACTTAGGGTCAGCGTTGATGGTGTTCAAGAGTCCTACCCAAGCGGCAGGAGCGATAGAAAGGTTGAGGAAACCCTTAACCACGTTGAAGTCTGCGATAACGTTAGCGCAGTTTTTCTTCAGGTATTCGCCGATTTCCTGTGCTGTATCCTCAGGCTTTTTCTTCGACATTTTGAGGAATGGGAATACGACGAGGGTAAGGTTACCTTCGAAATTACTCTTGGTCTTCTGCAGGGCTACCATCTTCTCTGGTACGTCCTGACCATAAAGCTCCTTCACCGCAGCGATGACCGAGCTGATGATTTCGTTTTCTATCTTCATTATTTAATATATCTTTTTTACCGGTAAAATTATCTTTTTAAACTGATTGAAGAGGGATTTGCAAGTTCCCTTTCCTTTTATGCGGCTGCAAATTTACAAATAATAATTGAATTGTGAAAGAAAAATTGCACATTCTTTTGTTTTTTGTCGCATTCTTTAGTTTTTTATTGCTTTTGCAACAGAAATGAAGTATTGCGGGGCTGTTGAAGACTGTCTTTAAAGGAAAGAACAGAAAGTATAAATGGGAATAGGAGCAAAGACCCCGCAAAAAGGGTCTTTGCTCCTATTCTTATCTGTTGGTAGCTGAATATAACTTCCGTGATTTATCCCTCAAGGATAATTGATGCCACGTCTTCGGGCGAATTCCATAGGAGTCCGTCTTGCAACTCGTCGTCGGTAAATCCGTTGAGTGCTTCCTGTGCTTCCCTTGGAGTAATGGCTGGAGTGCCGTCCTCGTTCTTAGCATCGAGCAAAGCCTGTAAGATGGCTGCTCTGTATTCTTCGATTGTCATCATAATTTTTATGTCGTTTCGTTGTTTATTTTATGATGGCAAAGGTAATGCATTTTTTTGGAAACACCAAACTTTTTTGTCATTTTCTTTTAGCGGATATTGAAAAAGTTTTATATATTTATATGCCTTTCTATGATGGTATGGGTACCTATTTCTTGGGAAAATGGTGCTCCGGTGTTGAAAAAACAATAAAAAATACGGTCGTTCTGCTTGTTTCTAACTTAATTTTCATATATTTGCAGTTGCTTAGCTGAGGCTACCGGCAACATGGAGGCATATAAGATGCTCAAGGATATGCCTATATATAATAAGGTATAGAATAGCCTATATATAATAAGGTGTAATTTCAATCTAATGTATAAATAACTAACAAACATGAAACAGAGACTGTTCGTAACATTGAGCTTGGCAGGATTAGCAATGGCAACCTTTGGTGCAACCAAACCAAAGACTGCCATTAAGGCGTTGAATAAGACGACCATCCAACAGCCAGCTTACACAGAATGGCACGACCTTCAGGTGAATGCCATCAATCGTTTTCCGTTGCACACCAATTTCTTCACCTATCCGGCAGATGACTGGGTTTCTGAGAAAGACGGTAAGATCGTGAGCAAGGATATCCTGCACATGAACAAGACGGAGAGCAAGTATTTCCTTTCGCTCGACGGAACCTGGAAGTTCTACTGGGTGGCTAATGCCGACCAGCGTCCTACCGACTTCTACAAGGAAGATCTTGATGATTCCAACTGGAAGACCATGAATGTTCCAGGCAACTGGGAGATGAACGGATTCGGCGATCCGGAGTATGTAAATAATGGCTTTGCATGGCGTGAACATTTCAATGAGCAGCCACCAGCAGTTCCTACCAAGGATAACCATGTAGGTTCTTACCGCCGTATCATCGACATCCCTGCCAACTGGGATGGTAAGCAGGTTGTAGCTCATTTCGGTAGCGTTACTTCCAACATCTATCTCTATGTAAACGGCAAGTTTGCCGGTTATGCAGAGGATAGCAAGGTAGCTGCCGAGTTTGACATCACTCCTTATCTGAAGAAGGGCAAGAATCTGATTGCCTTCCAAACCTTCCGCTGGTGCGATGGTTCCTGGGATGAGGATCAGGACTTCTGGCGCTTGAGTGGTGTGGCTCGTGAAAGCTATCTCTTTGCCCGCGATGCCAAGCTGCAGCTGGAGGATATCCGTGTTACTCCTGACCTTGTAAACAACTACAAGGATGGTGTGCTCAATATCTCTACCAAGGTAAAGGGTAACGGCAAGCTCGTCTTCACCCTCTTCGATAAGGACGGCAAGCAGGTAGCAACCACCACCGGCATGGCAAAGAACGGTACTGCCAATTTCTCTCTGCAGGTAGCTAATCCTCAGAAGTGGAGTGCTGAGACACCTTATTTATATACCCTGCAGGTTTCCCTGATGGGTGCTCAGAAGAAGGACGCTATGAAGGCGGCTAGCATGACTCCTGTCAAGGTAGGTTTCCGCAAGGTGGAAATCAAGAACAAGCAGTTCCTTGTCAATGGTCAGCCTGTGCTCATCAAGGGTGCCAACCGTCATGAGATTGATCCAGACGGCGGTTACGTATTGAGCATGGAGCGCATGATTCAGGACATCAAGATTATGAAGCGCCTGAATATCAACGCTGTCCGTACTTGCCACTATCCTGATGATCCACGCTGGTACGAACTCTGCGATGAGTATGGTATCTATGTGGTAGCTGAGGCTAACCAGGAGAGTCACGGCTTCCAGTATGGCGATGATGCAGCTGCCAAGAAACCGATGTTTGCCAAGCAGATTATGGAGCGCAACCAGCACAATGTTTCCATGTACTTCAATCATCCTAGTGTCGTAACCTGGAGTATGGGTAATGAGACTGTGATGGGCGATAACTTCCTGCAGGCTTACAAGTGGATCAAGAGCCAGGACCAGAGCCGTCCGGTTCAGTATGAGCAGGCTCGCAGAGGCGAGGGTACCGATATCTTCTGCCCTATGTACTATCCTGTAAGTGCTTGCGAAAAGTATGCGAAGGACCCTAACAGTCCGATGCCGCTCATCCAGTGCGAGTACAACCATACCATGGGTAATTCGGGTGGTAACCTGAAGGATTACTGGGATCTGGTACGCAAGTATCCTATCTTCCAGGGTGGTTTCGACTGGGATTTCGTTGACCAGGGCTTGCACCGCAAGGTATTGAAGCCGATGACCATCAAGAATCCTGAGAAGATGAGCAATGAAGAGCTCCGCAAGATAGAATATTGCTATGGTGGCGATTACAACAATTACGACCCTAGCGACAACAACTTCAACTGCAATGGTATCATCGGTCCTGATCGTCAGCTCAATCCTCATGCCTACGAGGTAGCTTACCAGTATCAGAACATCTGGGCTAAGATGGTGAATGCAGAGAAGGGCGAAGTAAGTGTATACAATGAGAACTTCTTCCGCAATTTGAACAACTATGCCTTGGCATGGAGCCTCATTGAGGATGGCGTGGAGACTCAGAATGGTACCATCGCTGATATCGAAGTGGCTGCCCAGCAAACCAAGAACTTCACCATCCCTTACGATTTTTCTAAGGTAAAGGGCAAGGAGGTGTTCCTCAACATCGATTTCCGCCTGAAGAAGGCTGAGCCTCTGATGGAGGCTGGTCAGATTGTGGCTTATGCCCAGCTGGCTGTGAAGGAAGGCAAGTGCTGCGGTCATTGTGCAGACAACATGGCTAAGGCTCAGAACGGCAAGAAGGTGAAGGCTAAGCTCATCGACAAGAAGGGCGAGCAGAATATCACCGTCACTACTCCTGATCTGACTGTGAAGGTGAACCGTACCACCGGTCTCATCTCTGAATATACCTATCGTGGCAAGTCGCTCCTCGGCGAGGGCGGTACCCTGAAGCCAAACTTCTGGCGTGCTCCTACCGATAATGATTTCGGTGCCGGCCTGCAGAAGAAGTTCCAGGTTTGGAAGGACCCTATCATGAACCTGAAGGGTGTATCCGTAGAGAAGGACAAGAAGGCAAACACCATCAATATCTGTGCAACCTATGAGATGCCAGAAGTGAAAGGCGAGCTGGAAATCGATTATCTCATCATGCCTAACACAGGTGCGATGAAGGTAAGCCAGGAGTTTGATGCTTCTGATGATGCCAAGGTCAGCGATCTGTTCCGTTTCGGTATGCTGATGCAGTTGCCATACGATATGGACAAGAGCCAGTATTACGGACGTGGTCCTATCGAGAATTATTCTGACCGTGAGGACTGCATGCGCATCGGAATCTACAGCGATGATGCCGATAACCAGTACTTCCCATACATCCGTCCACAGGAGAGTGGAACCAAGGGTGATATGCGCTGGTGGAACCAGACCGATGCTTCCGGCTTCGGATTCAAGGTGAAGAGCTGCAAGCCATTCTATGCTTCCGCTATCCACTTCGACACCGAAGAACTGGATGATGGTGATGACAAGGATCAGCGTCACAGTTTCAACCTGAAGAAGTCAAGATTCACCAATCTCTTCCTCGATGCAGAGCATTCTGGTGTGGCTGGTGAGAACTCTTGGGGTGCATGGCCATTGGAGAAATATCGCCTTCATTATGGCGATAAGAACTTCACTTTCGTGCTCATTCCATTAGATAAACAGTAGAAAAGCAGGGATTTATACGAAAATCCAATATATTTAAACAGAAAATCCACCTCATTCGGGGTGGATTTTTTTATCTTTGCACCACCTATCACGGAAAAGTGTAGGTACAGCCTAAAAATAAAACAATAACAAACAATATGAGAAAAGCAAAATTTTTCGCAGCAGCATTGCTGGCGATGTCTTCACTCGGAGCTTTCGCACAGCATCAGTTTACTGTTCAGGCTAACAAGCCTGGAGCAGAAATCCAGCCTACCATGTATGGTATCTTCTTCGAGGATATCAACTTCGGTGCCGATGGTGGACTCTATGCAGAGATGGTAGAGAACCGTTCCTTCGAATTCCCACAGCGCCTGATGGGATGGAATACATTCGGAAATGTAACCCTCAGCGATGTTAAACCTGCCTTCGATCGCAATCCTCATTATGTAACACTTGAGAGCGCAGGCGCACGTGAGAAGCAGACCGGTTTGGAGAACCGCGGTTTCTTCGGCATGGGCTTGAAGAAGGATATGAAGTACGATTTCACCGTATATGGCCGTCTTCATCTCATCGATGGCAAGCAGGGCAAGATTCGCGTAGAACTCGTCAATTCCAAGAATGATGTCATAGCCAAGCAGGTCATCAACATCACCAATAATAAATGGCAGAAGCTTACTGCTACCCTTACTTCTCCTCAGACCGATGCCAAGGGTTTGATGCGTGTTTATCTGGAGAAGGGTTCTGAGAGCGTAGACCTCGACCATCTCTCTCTCTTCCCTGAGGACAACTGGAATGGTCTCCGTGCCGACCTCGTACAGGATCTTGCTGACCTGAAGCCAGGCATCTTCCGTTTCCCTGGCGGATGTATCGTAGAGGGAACCGACCTCGATACCCGTTATGAGTGGAAGAACTCTGTGGGTGCTCCTGAGAACCGTCCTCTGAACGAGAACCGCTGGAGAGATACCTTCCCACATCGCCTTTTCCCTAACTACTATCAGTCATTGGGCTTGGGCTTCTATGAGTATTTCCTCCTTTCTGAGAAGATTGGTGCTGAGCCATTGCCTATTCTCTCTGTAGGTCTGGCTTGCCAGTATCAGAACGATGATAAGGATCCTAATGCACATGTAGCAGTCAAGGATCTCCAGAGCTATATCGACGATGCACTCGACCTCATCGAGTTTGCCAATGGTCCTGTCACCTCTAAGTGGGGTAAGCTCCGTGCCGATATGGGTCATCCTGCTCCATTCAATCTGAAGCAGATTGGTATCGGTAATGAGCAGTGGGGACCTATGTACCCTGAGCGTCTGCAGAAGTTCATGGAGCAGATTCATGCCAAGTATCCAAAGATCAAGATCTGCGGTTCATCAGGTCCATCTGCTGATGGAAAGGACTTCGACTACGGTTGGGAGCAGATGCGCAAGTTGGGCGTAGACATGGTGGATGAGCACTACTACAAGAGTCCAGAATGGTTCCGTAGCAATGCCAGCCGTTACGACAAGTACGACCGCAAGGGTCCTAAGGTCTTTGCCGGTGAGTATGCTGCTCATGCCGAGAATGATCCAAACTCTTGGGAGGCAGCCCTTTCTGAGGCAGCTTTCATGACCGGTTTGGAGCGTAATGCTGATGTGGTTTATCAGGCTACCTATGCACCTCTCTTCGCTCATGTAGAGGGATGGCAGTGGCGTCCGGACCTCATCTGGTTCGATAACCTCAGCTCTGTCCGTTCTGCCAACTACTATGTTCAGCAGCTCTACGGCGAGAACAAGGGTACCAATGTGTTGAAGCTTACCGAGAACGGCAAAGCTGTAGCAGGTGAGAACGGCCTCTATGCCACCGCTTGTTTCGATAAGACAACCAAGAGCTACATCGTTAAGATTGCCAACACCTCTAAGGAGGAGAAGGAAATCAACGTTACCTTCAATGGTATCAAGAAGTTGAACCCAGGTAAGGTAACCGTTCTCCATGCCGACGATATTCAGGCAGAAAACAAGATAGACAATAAAAATGTGGTTGTTCCTGTAGTATCAGATGCACAGGTTCAGGGCAATGTGTTGAACGTGAAGATGAAGCCAAACAGCTTTGTTGTATACCGTTTCTAATTGCCTACCTCCAATCTTCAATAAACCCTTAAGGTACAAATAGATAAGTGGATAATGTGAATCCCTTGCGACTCTAGTGGTTGCAAGGGATTTTTTCTCTTCTAATGCCCTTGAAATTACATGGCGACGCAGGAGTTTTTGTGTCAGGACGTAGGAAAGATTACGTCGTCATGTAGGAAAAAGGCACTTTTATTCCTAATCCTGCTTGTTGGCAGACTATCAACGGCTTCTCAATAGGGATAATGCATAGAGAGGCAGTATGGTGACATGCCTTATGGCATTATCGTCCTGCTTGTCAATGTAATCAAATGATCCAAAATTCTCTAAGGAACAACGGAATGCTTCGGTGAGCTTTTTCTCTCTCATGAATAGCCAGAGACTCTTCATGCCGCCCTGAGTGCCCGATTTGATTTCGATAGGGGTAATCTTCATGTTGTGGATTTCCAGATAGTCTATCTCGGCAACACTCTTCCCCTTCTGCTCCCAATAAAACATCTTCTGGCGCTGGATGCATGGTTTGTAACGCATCATCTCGAGTCCGGCAACCATTTCTGTTACGCCTCCCTTATTGACAAGTTCCTGAGGAGTGCCGGCTAAAATAAGTTCTATGAGCTGCTGAGACAGGTCGCCTTCCAGTTGAAGCACGGCTAACAGTAATCCTGGGTCCAGAAAGAGGACCTTCATGTTTTTCTCGTCAGCTTCCGCATCCAGCGGAATACCATTGCCCGAGGTAGCGACCACAGGAGTAACGATTCCTGCAAGTGTCAACAGGCGGAGGGCTTCTCTGATTTGTGAACTCTGATAATCTGCTGATATTTGCTTGTATGTCAACTTCTCTCCTGCCTGATGACAGATGCCACGCATCGTTGTGCGCAGTAAATCTGGGTTGACTCTCTTTTTATACTTGCTGAAATCATCTTCGTATGTCAGAATAATGTCTTCCTGGATGTTTCTGCATCGGTTGAAATCGTGTGTCTTGGTCCATGCCAGAACAGATTCCGGCATGCCTCCAACCAGCAGGTAGGTGCGGAAGTATTCCACGAGTTTATCATGGAAGGCTTGATCTAAAGACTGGTTTCCGTATGCTTCATTACGGAGAAGAATGAGTCCTTCTTCGTGATTGGCATACAGGAATTCATCGAAAGTCATCGGGTACATGAAGAGCGAGTGAATCCTTCCTACTCCAAAAGTAGGGAGTTCCTGAAGCGTAAATTCCAGAAGTGATCCTGCGGCTATGACATGCAGTTCAGGATAATCTTCCTTGAAGAAGCGTAGTGCCATGATGGCTTCAGGGCATTCCTGGATTTCGTCGAGAAAGAGGAGCGTCTTACCTGCTTCTATAGGGACATTGATATAGCTACTGATTTTTTTAGCAATCAATCGTACGTCAATATCCCCCTGAAAGAAGGTTTTGATTGCCTTGTTACGTTCGAAGTTTACCTCGGCGAAATACTCGAATTGCTTTCCCAAGTTTTTAACTGCTGATGACTTCCCAACCTGACGGGCACCACGAAGCAGCAAGGGTTTCCGCATGGAATCTTCCTTCCAGGCGATGAGTTCTGAGTCTATGTTTCTATGTATATATTCTTCCATAATCGTAACTGTTTGAATAACAGGTGCAAATATAGCGAAAATACTCAAATCCGAGAAATAAATCGCGTTAAAATACTCAAATCCGAGAAATAATCGGCGATAAAATACTCAAATCCGAGAAATAATATGCGTGAATTGTCTTATCTTTTGCAGGCTAAGTGTCTTATACGTGAAAAAGTTGTCACCTTTAGGATGGTTAAACTAAATTTGTTACTATCTATTTTTTGTATCACTAAATGAGTTACGCATTTTTAATTTTATCACTATATGGGTTGTCAGCGAATACCCATTATACCTAACTAGGTTACTCTTTTTAAGGAGCTATCCCTAGAAAGGTTACGGTGATGATATTCTTTCAAATGCAAAGATACACATTTTCAACTAATTAGAAGAATTTTCCCAAGGATTTTTCCACATTTTCTGCTGTGGCCCCACTTGAGTATGTGCAACTGATGGTGTTTGATTACCGATACTCATATGCGGTCTTTCGTCGTTATAAAACGCAATAATCCTGGTCAGTTCCTTCTTACATACTTTACGAGTAGGAATTGTCATTCTATAAAGCCATTCTGTTTTTAAAATGCCGTTTGCACGTTCTGCTATAGCATTCTCCAAAGGATCTCCTGTTTGAGTCATACTTATTTGTGAGCCATGACTTTTTAGGATAGATACATAATTCTGACTGCAATACTGGCTTCCTCTGTCAGAGTGATGAATGAGTCCTTTTGCAGTTTCTTCATCAATGCTTTTATATGCCATTTTAAGCGCTTCTAATGGATATACAGTTTCTAATGTTGGACCAACAGCCCATCCAACGATTTTATGGGAATACAGATCTGTTATAAGCGAGAGATAGCACACACCTTCATTGGTTTCAACATAGGTGATGTCACTTGCCCAAATCTGGTTCGGATGGGTAGGAACTACTCCCTTAATCAGGTTTGGATATTTGCGATAATTATGGTCGGAATCTGTTGTCTTATAGCGCCTACGGCGCTTTATACGTACCATGAGTCCATGCTTACGCAGCATCTCAATAAATGCGTCACGACCAGGGAAGCAGCCAGTATCCTCAAACATCTGTTTCAATATGGCATGCAACTTTGCAGCTCCTAAGCCAGGATTCGACTTACGATACTCACGTGCCTTTTCAATGATGATAGACTCAATGGCCTCTTCAGCAAAGCCGTCAGAGACATTGCGCTTATTATATGCTTGCCGGGTGAAACCAAACAGCCCGCATAGAGTGCCTAAACCTTGGCTCTGGCACTCTGTGCGGAGCAAGCTTACTGTTTGGTACCAGATTTTTTTCTCACAGGAATATTGAAGGTTTCTTCTGCGAGGTCAATCATGGTGGAGAATGCCTTAGAGCGAAGCTTCTCTAACTCCAAAGCCTTGCGGAGACGCTTAATCTCTGCATCTTTCTCTTTCAACTGTTCATTTGTTGTCTTTGCCATATCGTCACGGTTTTGGTCTTCTGGCGGCAAAGATAACAAATCTTTTTCATTTAAGAACTTATCCATCCAAGAAAATAGCACTGTACGACTGCTTATATAGTATTTCTTGATGATTTCTTCTGCTGGGAGCCCACTCTCCATATACTCTCGAACTATCATGATACGATCATCATCTGTAAAAGAGTAGCTATTCAACTCTACCTCACGGGTCTCAAACCAACCTGTGTCCTCATTATACACACGTTCAATTCTTGTCTTACGTTTCATTGTCACTTCTGTTTGTTCCTAAGTGACAACCTTTTTCAGGGAAGTACAAAGAATAAGAAAAGTTTGAATTATACATAAAAAAACGGGCAAAATGGTAGCAGTTAGCCAATTATTTCGTAACTTTGCACCCGCAAACTTATAATTAATAATAAAAGAAAGAATGGCTAATTTGAGATTTGAGGTTGTAGCCGAGGCCTTTAAGAAAAGACCTGTAGAGGTAGAGGCTCCCAAGGTGCGCCCTTCGGAGTACTTCGCCAAGTATGTATTCAACCGCCAGAAGATGTACAAGTATCTGCCATCTGATGTGTATGAGAAACTCATCGATGTGATAGATAACGGTACTCGTCTGGACCGTTCCATCGCTGATGCCGTGGCTGCCGGCATGAAGCTCTGGGCTGAGGAAAACGGGGTAACACATTATACTCACTGGTTCCAGCCATTGACAGAAGGTACTGCCGAGAAGCATGATGCCTTCGTGGAGCATGACGGAAAGGGTGGTATGATTGAGGAATTCTCTGGCAAATTGCTTGTCCAGCAGGAACCTGATGCCAGCTCATTCCCTAACGGCGGTATCCGCAACACCTTCGAGGCTCGTGGCTATTCTGCATGGGATCCTACATCGCCTGTGTTTATCATCGACGATACCCTCTGTATCCCAACCATCTTTATATCTTATACCGGTGAGGCTTTGGACTACAAGGCTCCATTGCTCCGCTCGCTCCATACCCTGAGTGAGGCGGCTACTGAGGTGTGCCACTATTTTTACCCTCAGGTGAAGAAGGTGCAGACCAATCTCGGATGGGAGCAGGAGTACTTCCTGGTAGATGAGAGTCTCTATTCGGCTCGCCCTGACCTGATGCTCACAGGCCGCACCCTGATGGGACACGACTCTGCGAAGAACCAGCAGATGGACGACCACTATTTCGGAACAATCCCTGAGCGTGTGCAGGCTTTCATGAAGGATCTGGAAGTACAGGCGCTCGAACTCGGCATCCCTTGCAAGACCCGTCATAACGAGGTGGCACCAAACCAGTTTGAGCTGGCACCTATCTATGAGGAGTGCAATCTTGCCGTAGACCATAATATGCTCCTGATGAGTCTGATGAAGCGTGTGGCTCACAAGCACGGTTTCCGTGTGCTCCTTCACGAGAAGCCATTCGCTGGTGTGAATGGTTCGGGCAAGCACAACAACTGGAGTCTCTGCACCGATACCGGCGTACTGCTCCATGCAGCAGGCAAGACACCGGAGGACAATCTCCGCTTCGTAGTCTTCATCGTAGAGACCCTGATGGGCGTTTACAAGCACAATGGACTGCTGAAGGCTTCTATCATGAGTGCTACCAATGCGCACCGTTTGGGAGCCAACGAGGCACCACCAGCCATCATCTCTTCATTCCTCGGAAAGCAGCTCACCGACCTGCTCGACCATATCGAGAAGGCAGACAAGGAAGAACTCTTCGCCCTGGCTGGCAAGAAGGGTATGGAGCTGGATATCCCTGAGATTCCGGAGCTGATGATCGATAACACCGACCGCAACCGTACATCTCCATTCGCCTTCACCGGAAACCGTTTCGAGTTCCGTGCCGTAGGTTCAGAGGCCAACTGTGCGTCATCTCTCATCGTACTGAATGCTGCCGTAGCTGAGGCTCTCGAAAATTTCAAGGTTCGCGTGGATGCCTTGATAGCAAAGGGCGAGGACCAGACATCGGCTATTATAGATATTGTACGCGAGGATATCAAGACCTGCAAGCCTATCCGCTTCGACGGCAACGGCTATTCAGATGAGTGGAAGGAAGAGGCTCAGAAGCGAGGCTTGGACTGCGAGGCATCCTGCCCGGTAGTCTTCGACCGTTACCTGGACAAGGAAAGCATCGAGATGTTTGCCAAGACCAACGTGATGAGCGAGAGCGAGTTGAAGGCGCGTAACGAGGTGAAGTGGGAGACCTATACCAAGAAGATTCAGATTGAGGCTCGTGTGATGGGCGACCTGACCATGAACCACATCATCCCTGTGGCAACCCACTATCAGAGCCGTCTGGCAAAGAACGTAGAGGGCATGATTCACATCTTCGGTGGCGAGGAAGGCAAGAAGCTGACAGCCCGCAACGTGAAGATTATCCGTGAGATAGCCGAGCGCACCGAGGCAATAGAGCGTGGTGTAGAGGCATTGGTAGATGCCCGCAAGGTAGCCAACAAGATAGAGAGCGAGCGCGAGAAGGCAGTAGCATATCACGACACGGTAGCTCCAAAGATGGAGGAAATCCGTTATCAGATAGACAAGCTCGAGCTTCTCGTAGCCGATGAACTTTGGACATTGCCAAAGTATCGTGAGCTGCTGTTTATCAGATAATATTTCCTGGATAAGGAATTGATATAATAAAAAAGAGTGCATTGTTTGTTACAGTGCACTCTTTTTTTGTTCCGGGAATATGGTAAAGTAGGTTAAAAGTAATATAAAGAACGTGAGGAAGTTTGTTTCGTTGCTTGTTTTTTTAGTATTTTTGCCCCATAATTATGGACTCAAGTGTGGAAAATGTGGAGAATTACACAAAAGAGGTATAAAATAATACCTCAGTTCGTTATCCCGAACTGAGGTAATGTTGTGACTTATATGATGCAAGGAAGCAATTATAACGATGCAAGGAAGCAATTATATCGATTGCGTGACATTTGTCATGCGATTATACGACACTTATCATACGGTCGTATGACAAATGCCGTATAATCACATGACATATACCAATGTTTAAATAAACCTAATATTTCAGGGCAGACGCATTAAATATTTTATTCGTTAACATCTGCGTTGTGCAGTTGTAACTTACTGAATATTAACATTATATATTTGTATATATGAAATATTTTTTGTACCTTTGTAAAGAAATAATTAACAAATAAAAGGTACAAAATGAGCATTATTAAGTTATCTAAACAAATAGCCGACCCACGAGTTGCGGGTCGAACTGTCCATAAAATGGAACATATCATTTACATTACAATCGCTGCGGTAATTGCAGGAGCTCAATCTTGGAACGAAATTGCAGAGTTTGGAAAAAGTAAGTTAGACTTCTTCAAAAAGCGTTTGCAGGGGTTGGAGACTATTCCAAGCCATGACACCTTCAATCGTTTCTTTTCTATCTTTGATCCAAAAGGATTTGAAGAGATCTTCAGAAACTGGGTTAGAGAAATTGTAGGGGAAGTCAAAGGTGTTGTTGCCATTGATGGCAAGCTTATGCGTGGATCAAGCAAGTGTGATGCCGAGCACACTATTGGTCAAGCTGACTTCCGCACATGGATCGTATCTGCTTGGTCAGCAGACAACAGCATATCACTTGGGCAAGAGAAAGTCGGTGAAAAAACAAATGAAATCACGGTCGTTCCCAAGTTGCTTAGTGCTATAGACGTGTCAAATGCCATTGTGACAATAGATGCTATGGGATGCCAAACTTCTATAACAGAGAAAATCATAGAAGGCAAGGGGGACTATATTATCGCCTTGAAGGAAAATCAGAAGAAAAGTTACGAATTTGCTAAGGACATGATTTACGAGCATGAGTATAGAGGCAATTGTAATGTAGTGACAAAACATTATTCCTTTAATGAGGGACATGGTCGTCAGGAAGAAAGAACCTGCATTGTTGTAAGCTATGGGGACATAATGCAGAGAATGTTTAAGAACAGGTTTGTTGGGTTAAGGTCTGTTGTCGGGATTACCTCAAGAAGATCTGTTGCGACATCTGGTGAAACATCTGAGGAAACAAGATACTATATAACTTCCTTAAGTAATGAAGACCCCGAAAAGATAGCAAGCGCCATTAGGCAACATTGGTCCATAGAAAACAACTTGCATTGGCAATTGGACATTACTTTCAGAGAAGACGAAAGTAAGAAAGTCAAAAATGCAGCGAGGAACTTCTCTACCATAAGCAAAATGGTCCTCTCCATCTTGAAAAATGACAAGACGACCAAGGGAAGTCTCAACCTGAAAAGATTGAAGGCAGGCTGGGATGAAGAGTACCTGTCAAAACTTTTGGAGGGCAGCGCAATTTAATGCGTTTGCCCTGCCTAATATTTTACACCAAAAGATACAAGTTATCACATTATTATATATGATTTGCATCATCATTATATATATTTGCATCATCTTTCATAGAAGACAAAGAATATAGAAAACAACGAACCATCAAACAACAAGAAATATGGAACTGAAATACGACATTTGCATCCACTTCGGCTTGACTCCATACATGGCTCAGAAGTGGCTCAACCATTTCTGCGAAAAGGGTATCATGGTGAAGGAAGGCACTCAGCATACTTTTTGCTTTTAACGAATGTATAATGACAAGATGATACTTTGTTGCCCTATTGCGGCTTTATGCTATCTATTTTTTATTAATTTCTCGATTTATCTTACTAAAAATAGGAAAAATGGAATATTTTTGCAGATTTTATGCAAAAAAAAGATAATATTTCATATTTTTATTGTAATTTTGCAGCCGATATCACATTATTACATAATAATTTTAAATTAAGACGAGAAATTATGGAAAAAAGACTCTCGCTCTTCTTTGTTTGTCTCTTGATGAGCATCGGAGCAGCGTTTGCCCAGATTGATGTATCTGGAACCGTAATATCTGCGGATGACAACGAACCGATTATTGGTGCCTCTGTTTTAATTTCTGGGGGGGGCAGCCACTAAGGGTACAGTCACAGATATTGACGGTAACTTTAAATTGAACGTTCCTAATGGAACTAAACTCGTGTTTAGTTACGTGGGAATGAAAAGTCAGACAGTGCTTGCCTCTGCCCACATGAAGGTGGTGCTTCATCCAGAAGCGCAGTTGCAGGAGGTAGTTGTTACTGGTTTACAGAAAACAGACCGACGCTTATTTACCGGTGCTACCGACCGTGTTAATGCCGAGGAAGCAAAATTGAATGGTGTTGCTGACATCAGCCGTTCTTTGGAAGGCCGTGCTGCCGGTGTGTCTGTGCAGAACGTGAGTGGTACCTTTGGTTCTGCTCCGAAGATCCGTGTGCGTGGTGCAACATCTATCTATGGTTCATCCAAGCCTCTCTGGGTGGTGGATGGCGTTATCATGGAGGACGTATCCGATGTGAGCGCAGATGATTTGGCTTCCGGTGATCCGGAGACCCTGATTTCTTCTGCCATCGCAGGATTGAACTCTGATGATATCGAAAGTTTCCAGATCCTGAAGGATGGTTCCGCTACATCTATATATGGTGCGCGCGCGATGGCAGGTGTCATCGTCGTTACTACCAAGAAGGGTAAGCAGGGACAGGCTCATCTGAACTATACCGGTGAGTTTACTACCCGCCTGATTCCATCTTATGACAATTTTGATATTCTCAACTCTCAGGACCAGATGGCCATCTACAAGGAGTTGAGGGATAAGGGATGGCTCAATCTTTCTGATATTCTCAATGGTAGCGACTATGGTGTATATGGAAAGATGTATGAGCTCATCAATACCTACAACAGTACTTCTGGTATGTTCGGACTTGCCAACAATCAGGAGTCTCAGAATGCTTATCTCCAGCAGGCTGAGTATCGCAATACCAACTGGTTCAAGCAGCTTTTCTCTTCTGCCATCATGCAGAACCACTCTGTAAGCTTGAGCGGTGGTACCGAGAAGAGTAACTATTATGCTTCACTTTCTGCTATGGTTGACCCAGGATGGTACAAGGATAGCAAGGTGAACCGTTATACCGTGAGCATGAATATGACCCATCATATTCTTGATAATCTTTCAGTTAACTTGATTGGTGGTGGCTCTTACCGTAAGCAGAGAGCACCTGGAACTTTGGGACAGGATGTGGATGTGGTATCTGGTCAGGTGAAGCGTGACTTCGATATCAACCCATATTCTTACGCCCTGAACACATCACGTGCGCTCGATCCTTATACTTATTATCATGCCAACTATGCTGCATTCAATATCCTGCATGAGCTGGAGAGCAACTACATCGACCTGAACGTGGCTGATGCCAAGTTCCAGCTGGAGTTGAAGTGGAAGCCTTTCAAGGATCTGGAACTCTCTACACTGGGTGCCATCAAGTATAGCACTTCTTCACAGGAGCACAACATTCTGGAAGATTCCAACCAAGCTTTGGCTTATCGCGCCATGGACAACGCACTGATCCGTGATGCCAACAAACTGCTCTTCCTTGATAAGACCGACCTCTATGCCTTGCCAGTATCAGTATTGAAACAGGGTGGTATCTATCAGCGTACAGAAAACCGTATGGTGGACTATGACTTCCGTGCCACAGCCAACTACAACCATACTTTTGCACAGAAGCACATCGTCAACCTCTTTGGTGGTCTTGAAACTACCGGCATCAGCCGTAACCGCAGTTGGTTTAACGGTTGGGGTATGAACTACCGTGGTGAGACAGCTTACTTCGAGTATCTCTATTTCAAGAAGTTGGACCAGGAGAACTCAAACTATTACAGCTTGCGCAACACCGATTCACGTAGTGCCGCATTCTATGCCAATGCAACCTATTCTTTCAACGGCAAGTATGTAGTGAACGGAACATTCCGCTATGAAGGTTCTAACCAGATGGGCCGTACCACCAAGGCACGCTGGATGCCTACCTGGAACGTGTCTGGTGCCTGGAACGTACACGAGGAGAGCTTCTTCCCTAAGCTCAAGCCATTGTCAAGCCTCACCTTCCGTGTGTCTTACAGTTTGACTGGTACTCCTCCTGATGCATCTTACTGCAGTGCGCTCACCAAGCTCTCGATGAATACCCTTTATCGTCCTACTACTTCCGACAAGGAGTTGGGATTCGTAGTGGCAGCACTCGGAAATGATGAGCTTACCTACGAGAAGAAGCACGAGTTCAACTTCGGTGTGGATGCAGGTTTCTTCAATAACCGTCTGAACGTGACCTTCGATGTATATCAGCGTCGCAACTTCGATGAGATTGCTCCTGCCGTTCACCAGCTTTATGGCAAAGCCTATGCCAATGTGGGTTCCATGAAGTCATGGGGTGAGGAGTTGAGCATCTCTTCTACCAACGTGAAGACCAACGATTTCAGCTGGCAGACCAGTCTGATCTACTCTCACAACCGCACGGAGATTACCGACCTCTACAATCAGGGTCGCGTCATCGACCTGGTACAGGGTACCGGTTTTGCGAAGCAGGGTTATCCAGCCCGTGCCTTGTTCTCCATCCCATTCGTGGGCATCAACGAGAAGGGCTATCCTGTATGCATCAACGAGAAGGGTCAGACTACTGTGGGTGACCTGGACTTCCAGGAGCGTGATAATACAGATTATCTGATTTATGAGGGTTCTACAGACCCTATCTACAATGGCTCCCTGGGTAACACCTTTAACTATAAGGGCTTCCATCTGAACCTGTTCCTTACATACGCCTTCGGCAACGTGGTGCGCCTTGACCCGGTTTTCAAAGTCAAGTATAACGACTTGACATCAATGACCCACGACTTCAAGAACCGCTGGATGCAGCCTGGTGATGAGAATGCTACCAATGTGCCTGGTGTAGTGAGCCGTTATGAGTATGAGCTGAACCGTACATTGCTGAACACTGCCTACAATGCTTACAACTATACTTCTGTTCGCACAGCCAAGGGTGACTTCATCCGCCTGAAGGAGATTTCACTGGCATACGACTTCCCACACCGCTGGTTGGAGAACTCACCAGTGAACAACATCTCATTGAAGCTTCAGGCTACCAACCTCATGCTGCTCTATGCAGACAAGAAGCTGAACGGTCAGGATCCTGAGTTCATGAATGCGGGTGGTGTGGCTTCGCCAATGCCAAAGCAGTTTACTCTTACATTGAAACTTGGACTTTAATTATTGTAGAAAATAAAAATGAAAATAAAGAAATTATATATCGCCATTGTAGCGTTGGCACTGTCGGCTGGCATGACTTCCTGCAACGATTATCTGGACAAGCAGCCAGATAGCCGTCTGGACCTGCAGAGCCCTACCGATGTGTCGAAGCTTCTGGTTAATGCCTACCCACAGGTGCATCCTGCCTATCTGCTGGAGATGTATTCTGACAATACCGATTGTAACCTGAACACCGGTTGGGATGCTGCCGACCGCTTTCAGCAGCAGGCATACGAATGGGCCGACATCACTGAGACCAGTTCTTACGAGGCTCCTTCTACTTACTGGTCAACCTACTATGAGGCCATCACCACAGCCAATATCGCTTTGGAGTACATCAACAGTCAGGCAGACCAGAGCTCTTATTCTACCCAGAAGGGCGAGGCGCTCATCTGCCGTGCCTATGCCATGTTCCAGTTGGCCAACGTATTCTGCATGGCTTACGACGAGACCACTGCTGCCACAGACCTGGGTCTTCCTTACCCTGAGGTGGTTGAGACCAATGTACACGTGAAGTACGACCGTGGTACCCTGGCAGAACTCTATGCCAAGATTGACAAGGACTTGCAGGAAGGCTTGAAGCTGGTAGGTTCTACCTACGATAAGCCTAAGTTCCACTTCACATCAACCTCTGCTGCCGCTTTCGCAGCCCGTTTCTACCTCTATTACCAGAAGTATGACAAGGCTGTGGAGTATGCCAACAAGGTATTGGGCAGCAACGCCAAGGGTATGCTGAGAGACTGGAACACCTGGGGTGCTCTTTCTGCCAACAAGCAGATTCAGCCTAATGCCTACATCGGCTCATCTGTGAAGGCAAATCTGCTGCTGCAGGTGGTTGCTTCTGAATGGGGAGCCATCGGAGGTCCGTTCCAGTATGGTGACAAGTATGCACATAGTGCCATCGTTTCAAGCAAAGAGACCATTCAGTCTGAGGGTCCTTGGGGAGTTAGCGACAAGGTGTTCAATTATACTGTATTCTATACAGGCTCTCTTTCTAAGTACATCCTTCGTAAGGTTCCTTATGATTTTGAGTATGCTGATATCCAGGCTGGTATCGGTACTCCTCACGCCGTGTTTGCAGAGTTTACGGCTGATGAGACTTTGCTTGTAAGAGCTGAGGCTCAGGCTTTGCTCGGTCATTACACTGAGGCTTTGAACGATTTGAACACCGAGTTGGCTGCCTTCTCCAAGACTGGCGTGCAGCTTACCCTGGATGAGGTGAAGAAGTTCTATAGCGATGATGTTACCGCTTATTATACTCCTGAGAAGCCAACTCCACGTAAGGCATTCCACACAACCTTCGCTATCGACAAGGATACAGAGGAGCCTATGTTGCAGTGCATTCTTCACCTGCGCCGAATCATGACCGTTCACGAGGGTTTGCGCATGCAGGATGTGAAGCGCTACGGCATCACCATCTATCGCCGTGACGTGAAGAGCAACTACAAGATTACAGGCATAACCGACACCATGGAGGCTCGTGACCCACGTCTTGCCATCCAGTTGCCACAGGATGTAATCACTGCAGGTGTTACACCAAACCCTCGCAATAAGTAAAAAATCATAAAGTAATAGTAAGAAATGAAACATAATATATATATGTTGATGTTGGCATTGGTGATGGGCCTGGGCTTCGTGTCTTGCTCAGACAATGACCCGGACGATCCAACCATCTTCCCTGTTACCTCTCCGCAGAGAGACGACCTGGACTTGTGGTTGCAGAAGAACTACACCAGTCCTTACAACATCGATTTCAAGTATAAGATGGAGGACATCGAGTCTGACTATCAATATACCCTGACACCAGCTGATTCGGCAAAGTCTGCCAAGTTGGCTATCATCATCAAGTATCTTTGGCTCGATTCATACGCCGAGGTGTTGGGACCTGATTTCGTGAAGCACAATGTGCCAAGAGTAATCCACCTGATTGGTAGTCCGGCTTACAACAGCAACGGAACCATGGTTCTGGGTACAGCCGAGGGTGGATTGAAGGTTACACTTTATATGGTGAACAGTCTGACCGATGACATGTTGGAAAGCTATGCGTCTATGACTCAGTATTACTTCCACACCATGCACCACGAGTTCACCCACATCCTGAACCAGAAGAAGCCTTACGACACATCTTATAATAAGATTACCGAATCGGGCTACGTAAGTGGTAACTGGTATCAGGTTCAGGATTCAGTGGCTCACGGCAAGGGCTTTGTTACTCCATACGCCATGTCAGAGGGCATGGAGGACTTCGCCGAGATGCTGTCTACCTATATCACTTATACTCCTGATCAGTGGCAGGCTATCCTCGATGATGCCAAGAAGGTTGGTGGTGACGAGGCTGTATCTGCATTGAACCAGAAACTTAGCATCGTAAAAAACTACATGCTGGATTCCTGGGACGTGGATATCGATGTGCTGCGTGCAGCCATCCTGCGTAGAGGACGCGAGCTGAGCTCTTTGGATTTGGAACATTTAAAATAGAATAGATTTATGAAACATATATTTATAGCTATCGTTTGCTTGTTGGGCAGTATGAGCTTGCAGTCGTGTCTGCACGATGACAAGGAATTCTTCGACGAGTCGGCAGCCAACCGCATCGAGAGCACCGTTGAGAATACTCAGAAGATTCTGGAATCTTCAGAGAACGGATGGCAGCTTCATTATTTCACAGGCAAGGGAATGACCGGTGGCGGCTACACCTTCCTCATGAAGTTTGCCAATGGCAAGGTGACCGTGGCTGGTGATACAGCCGTTGCTTCGCCTACAGAGCGTGCCACATCCAGTTATACCGTTGACCGCAGCATGGGTCCTGTGCTCTCCTTCAACACCTATAACGACATCTTCCATTTCCTGGGAGAGCCTAGTTATAGCGAGATTGAAGGTGATCAGGGAGACTGGGAGTTTGTCATTACCAAACTTACTGAAGACAGTGTCTTCGTAAGAGGAAAGAAGTGGGAGAACGAGATGGTATTCACCCGCATGCCTGCCGACTTAGACTGGACCTCTTATCTGAACAGCATTGCTGATGTGCAGAAGCGTCTGGGTGTGAACTATAGCGTAGGTAATTCTTCTGATGCAAGCAAGATGGTGGAGATTAATTCCAGCAAACGCCGCATCCTTTCGCGTTCAGCCAACGGACAGATTGTAGAGCAGCCTTTCTATGTTACTCCTACCGGTATCCATGCCGTAAATGAG
Organism: Segatella copri; assembly: GCF_015074785.1. Lineage (NCBI taxonomy): Bacteria > Pseudomonadati > Bacteroidota > Bacteroidia > Bacteroidales > Prevotellaceae > Segatella > Segatella copri. The sequence goes on along the minus strand of NZ_CP042464.1, from coordinate 2,680,547 downwards.
CCTGTGGTTCTGGAAGGCAATGAGGTACAAGACTTCCTGGTTAGCAAGACTGGCGTGTTGTCTGCCAAGGACAACGAGGCTCTGACCTTGAACGCTTATGTTCCTGGCATCGATGCATGGTTAGGCGAGTGGACACTCTCAGCCATGCAGGGCTCCTGCGATATAACCATCTCTAAAGTGAAAGATGAGGAGAATATGCTGATGGGTACATTCACCTCAGATGGATATACTTATAATATTGAATTAGATTTCAACCCAGAGACAGGTGATCTTAACCTGCCATCTCAGATGATTGAAGATCCTAGCGGCAGGTATCCTGCCCTCAGACTGATGAATGCAGACTTGAGTAAGAGTGCATTGCTCGGAAAGGGTGGTATGAACATCGTATGGCACGGTGTTTCTCAGGAGGCTGACTTCGAGGATGATGGAACCTTGACAGCTGATGGCTATACCAGCGATACTTTTGTAGCCTTGGCTTGTACAAGCAAGGGAGAGCCTATCACGCAGAACGATCAGTATGTGTTTGCCTTTGGGTGGTATTTCCTTTCTAATTTGACACCAAACAAATAAACAATGAAGATGAAGAAATCTATATATATAATAGGTATAGCTGCCATGGGGCTGATGGCCTCATGCAGCAGCGATAGCGATTATCAGGCTGTGGCTGAGAGCACCATCAACGTGCTTTCTGCCCAGACTATGCTTGGACCTAACGACAGCGAAGGTGCTGTCACCGTTGACTGTACCCCAATGAAGGCTTATACCGATGAGCCTTCATGGCTCAGTACCAGCATTGAGGGTAGCACCGTGAAACTGGCTGCTATTGCCAACGATTCCCGACAGTCACGTAACGCCAAGTTGGTTATCAAGAAAACAGAGAACGATTCTGTGGTTATCAATGTAGCTCAGTATGGACTGGTGCTTGAGATGAACAATGCTGATATGATCTACAGCAACGATCAGCCTGTTGAGTTCACAAAGACATACCGTTCTAACACCGATATGAAGGTTATCTATGCTCCTGAGTGGGCGAACGCTTCGGTTGATACCGGCAGCAAGGAATTGAAGGTATCGCTCAGCGAGAATACAACCGGTCATCTCCGTGCTGATTATATCAAGTATCAGGTAGCAGCCGTTACCGATTCATTCATCGTGAAGCAGTTTGATTTCGACAAGGATATTGCCGGAGAATACGTGTTTGCTTATTACGACTTTAATGAGGATACTAAGCTGGAACTCCAGACTGTTCGTGCCACATTGAGCCGTACCGAACTTGCTATTCCTGAAATGGGACTGGTATTCCCTGTATCGATCAATGAGGAAACAGGCAGTGTGGAGACCCGCAGCAGCCAGTATCTTGGTAAGTTTGGTAAGTACTTTATCTATGATACTTTCTTAGATGAAGACGGTCTTGGCTATATGGGTTCAGAATCTGGTCTTCTTTCTGCCACTTTCAAATATAGTGAGCAGTATCACACCTACGGATTCTTTGGCGGTACCGCTTATACAATCAATAAAAAGACGGGTAATTTCCTTGCCATGATCTTGCAGGTATTCAAGGCGAAGAGTGCTTCAGAGTCTAATTATCTCACAGACTTCTGTTGGATGGTACAGCCATATATAATGTCTGTTCCAAAGACAGAAACTACTTCTGTCAAGCGTCAGGCTCCGGCATTGGCTCGCCAGTTGGCCCCATCTACCAGCAGTTTTGCTACCAAGCTTTCTGCATGGCAGTCATATCGTAAATCATCTATCATCAAATAAACTTAATAAGTTTTTATTATGAGAATTTTATCTACACTTTGCCTCACTTTGCTCCTAGGAGCAAGCGGCACAGCAGCGATGGCCTCTAGCAAGGCATCGTTTGCCAAGAAGTTTAAGAATGTTGATATTCATCGCCTGGTTTCTGTGCCTGGTATGGTGGATTGCAGCAACAGTGCTTATCAGATGCGCCAGGCTGGCTTTGCTACAGTCAGCAATACTCCTATGCGTAGTAGTGATACTCCTACCAATTCGGCTTCGGGTCAGACTTACGGATGGGTAACTGCTCCAGACGCAAGCAACTGGTATTTTACCCAGAACATTACTTCCAGAGACTCTGTTTATAGTGAGTATTATACTGCACACTTTCATGAGTCTTCTGTGATTACCTTGTTCGATAATAGCCACAAGCAGGTGGGTTCTTTCAGCGTCAAGGTGCCTGAAGGATGGAAGCATGTGCAAAACATCACTCCATACGGTCCTGTCACCAAGAAGCTCTTCGATAGAGACGAAAAGTCTTGCGAAATCCTGGTGGAGTTCCACGATGCCTTCAAAGGTGAAAATAAGTACCTCACTCGTGCTTACGATATCAATACAGGTGAAATCAAGTTTGAAATGGAGGGTACCGGTCTTGTATTTGATGCATCAAAGGGATGGAATAGCTACCAGCGTCTGATCATGACCCACGAGTCTGAAGAGAAGTATAGTATCGATGTCATCGCACCTCCTGCCTATGGACAGACAGACTGGACTGTAGAGCATACTTTCTACTTTGATATTGACAACAAGATTACCTATCTTCAGGGTTCTTGCTTCAACTGTATGAACGTGGATGGTACTCCTTACTATGTTTTAGCACAGTATGAGAAGCCATATACAAATACCGATGCTAGTGATGGTACTCAGGATATTAAACAGGAGCCAGACAACTTCTTGGTGTTGAGAACTTTTGATAAGGATTTCAAAAAGGTTGATAGCCTCCGTGTTTCCATCAATGCACCAGAGGGAACTCCATACCGTTCTGCCGCCTTCGGTCTCTTCGGCAACAATGATTTGTCTAAGGGATACTTTAGCAACAACGGAAAATTGAACTATGTGGTCGAACTTTTTGATTATACTCCTTCTTTGGATGGTGACTTGATTTCTATCGCTGTTTACGACTCAGAGAATGGTAAGTTGAAGGATATCTGTGACAAGGTAACAAGCAATAAGTGGGCTTTGTTGAATACCATCCATGGTAAGTCAGAACAGATGTGGTTCTTGCAGACCATAGGTACAAGCGAAGGTTCAGGTCAGCAGATTCAGTTGGTAGATGTTCCTTCTTGCGAGAAGGCTGGTGTGTTGCCACAGAGCATCGATGGCAATGCTATCTCTTCTAATTTCGACCGTTACCCAACTACTGCCAATGCGCAGGGTTACCAGTATGTCATTGCTTTGGCACAGGCACAGTCTAATGAGGCTGGTGAGGTTCTTGCTCCTATCGCTTGGGTGAACCCTGATTGCACCATCGATCATGTGGACCGACTTAACTTGGGCACAAAGGCAGAGAACTTCACTCCATTAATCAACAGCACATCACTCAACCCATATCTCTTCAATACCAATGATGATATGGAGTATGTCTATATTGCCAAGAAGCGTCGCGAGGATGGCAGCAACAAACTCGATAACGTCTTGGAAGTTTCCACGCTCGACGGTACCGTTATCAAGTCATGGCGTGGTGATGACACTCATGTGTTTGAAAAGGCTAGCTTCCCTGTTATGAACGATTTGGGCAAGCGCCAGATGTTTGTCGTGTTCGAGGATAGAGCGAATAATAAGTATGATATGAACTTCTACGACCTCCCTTTCACCAAGTTTGAACAGGGCGGTACAGGTACTGTAGAGGATCCATACCTGATTGCTACTACTGGTGACTTCCAGCAGATGGCTCTGGAGCCAACCAAGAACTACAAGATGGTAGCTGATATTGATATGTCTAAGGCTGCACAGTGGTGGACTCCTGTCAAGAACTTCACAGGTTCTCTGGATGGTGATGGTCATACTATTTATAATCTCGGTGTGAAGACAACAGAGGATCATACTGGTTTGTTTGGTACCCTCGACCTCAATGGTATTGCCAAGAACTTGATCTTCGTGAACCCTATTGTAGAGGTGACCAATACCAACCAGTTTGCCGGTGTGTTGGCAGGTGAGACCAATTACACTTATGATGGTAAGGGCAAGGCTACCAATGTAGATAGCATTTTTGTTTATGGTGCCAAGATTGCAGGCGATGATCAGATGTTTATAGCTGCGGGCGGTCTTGTTGGTAGCGCTAATCTTAAGACCATGATCAATAACTGTTCTTTCCAGGGTGAGATTACTTTGCCTAACTCTGAGAATGTAGGTGGTATCGTTGGTCAGACACGTTCAGGCTCTAGTGTGAACGCATGTTATGCAAATGTCAATGCCACAGCCAAGACTATTTTGGGTGGTATTGTCGGTATGGCAGGTACTCCTCATGATTACTGTAAGTTCACCAACTGCGAGGTTCGCGGTCAGTTGACAGCTGAGAATGCTGTAGGTGGATTCGTTGGTGACAATTACTTCAACGAAATCTCTAATGTTGTCAGCCATACTGATATCGTAGCTACCAAGAAGTCTGCCTGGAACGGTTATGCTGCCGGTGGTATCATTGGTGTAATGGAGAGCGCCTGGAATGATAACTCCGGTTTTGCAAAGAACTGTGTATTCGATGGTTCTGTCAAGGTATTACAGGATGGCGAAGAGATAAACGCTCCTGCTACTGTTCATCAGATTGCCGGTAAGACTATTGCTGACGATGAAGTTTCTGCTGGTGAAACTCCTGAGAAAGAGACTCGTCTGTCTGGCAACTACACTACCAACAATGCAGGTAGTACAGATGCTACAAGCGTAGATGGCGCCTACAAGGCAGCCAAGGAGATGGGCAAGGACTTCTTCACAGGTTTGCAGTATGCTTACGGTAGCTCTCTTGCCGAGCCTTGGAAAGAGGACGGAAGCAAGATTCCTACTCTTTACTTCAACAATATTGCCAAGGCATTTGCCGTTAGTGCAGATGATGTAACTGTAGGTACTACCGATGAGGGTGCCGTTGTTGTGAAGGTGTCTGTATATGGTTTGGAGAACCCTGATCTGGAGTCAGACTTGGAGGTTTCTTCTACTCCTAATGCTGCAGTTTCTCTTGGCGAGGCTCATGGCAACACCATCGACTTGGTTATCAAGGGTAAGAAGCAGGGTATTGCAATGGTTACAGTCAACTTTGGTGAGTTCTCTGCAACAATCAATGTTACTGTTCTCAAGAACTTTGTCAGCGGTATTGAGAGTGTTGAGGCTGCTGAGGCCTTGGTTATCAAGGCTGCCAATGGTCAGATTTCTGCCGAGGGTGCTAATGCTATCTATGTATATAGCGTAAATGGCAAGCTCGTAGGCAAGACTTCAGGTGCTGCATTCAGTACTTCAGGTTTGACTTCTGGTCTCTACATCGTGAAGGCAACTGATAAGGCTGGTCATAAGGCTACTGCTAAGTTTGTTATCAAGTAAGTATGAAGAAAATCATTATATTCAGCTTATTGGTGGTCTGTTTCGTGCAGACCACCTTTGCTATTCCTGCTTATCCTAAGCCTTTGAAGGTGAAGCAGGCTGATGGCTCCTGGCTCACCATCCAGATGCGTGGTGATGAGCACGGTCATTATGTGCTGACTTCTGATGGTATTCCGCTCGTGTTTAATGCTCGACAGGAAAATTACGAGTATGCCGATTGGAAGGATGGCAAGGTGCAGGCTAGTGGCATCAAGGCAGTTGAGGCTTCTGAGCGCACAGCAAAGGTCAAGGCGTTCGTTGAGAGTCTGGACAAGTCTGCCATCCTTGAATCTTTCAAGCGTGCCCGTCTGCAGCAGTTGCAGCAAACCCTTTCGTCTCGCAGGAATGCTTCTCTGAAAGCCGGCAGCAATCCTCAGAAAGAGAAATTGAACAATTTCCCAACCATTGGTGAGGTTCATTCATTGGTCATCTTGGTGCAGTTTGCTGATACCAAATTCTCTACCGTAGGTAGCGATGCACATCAGTTCTTCAACAACATGCTCAATGAACCTGGATTTACTTACAGCAATGGCGCCAATGGAAGTGCGAGAGATTTCTATCTGAACAGTTCCAATGGCAGATTCCAACCTCAGTTTGATGTCATCGGTCCTGTAACATTACCTGAGAAATATTCTTATTATGGAGCCAACCAAGGCTCTTCCGTAGATAATCCTGCCCGTCTGGAGCAGTTTGTAAGAGAGGCTTGTACGCTTGCCGATCCGCTGGTAGATTTCTCCCAGTATGACCATAACCAGGATGGCTACATTGACAACATCTATTTTTTCTATGCCGGAAAGGGTGAGGCTGATTCAGGCGATGGCAATGCCATCTGGCCACATTCTGCCTATTATTCAGACATGGCTAAAGATGCAGGACTCAGCGAAACTTCGCTGAAACTGGATGGCATCGAGGTAGGAAACTATACCTGCAGCAACGAAATCAATGGTACCCTCATCACACCTCAGCCTGCGGGCATCGGTACCTTTGTACATGAATTCGGTCATGTGCTGGGGCTTGCCGACCATTATGATGTAAATTATGGCATGACAACCTTCGCCCCTGGTTCTTTCGATACCATGGCACAGGCTTCTTACAACAACAATGGAAATACGCCTGCGGCATTCTCTGCCTATGAACGTGCCTGTCTGGGATGGCTCGACCTGACCGTGTTGAAGAATGGGGTAGATTCGCTCAATGTATTACCCGACTTGAATGATAGCAACAAAGCATACGTGGTGCCTGTAGGAGGGACCAACGATGAGGAATACTTCATCATGGAGAACCGACAGAAGAAGGGCTGGGATGCGTTCATTCCGGGCCATGGCATGTTGCTCTGGCATATCGATTATGATGCCAAGGCTTGGGAGAAAAATGAGTTGAACATCACTGGCACTCATCAGCGTGTGGATATCGTTGAGGCTGATAACAAGCTTACCGACAATACCCGTGCGGGAGATCCGTTCCCTGGAACATCGAATGTGACTCAGTGTAATCTGACTTCCTGGGCTGGTGGCAAGGTGATGTCACTGGATGATATTGAGGAGAAGGATGGTATTATCAATCTCATGCTCGGCGGACTTAATCTGAAACTGAATACTCCTGACGTGAAGGTTACTGAGGTTCAGGATAGCAGTATTGTGGTAGGATGGACAGATGTGCCGGTTGCCAAGCGATATGTTCTGAACATTAGCTCAGTGGTGAATGGAAAGAAAGAATCTCTGCCGCTCTATAATAATAAGGTATATACAGCAGCACAGCCTTCTCTTCATGTTGAGGGCTTGAGTCCTGAAACAACCTATGAGATTACCCTGCAGGCAAACCGTGGCTCTTATTCTTCTGCTGTCTACACCCAGCAGCTCACTACTGCCGCTATCCCTTTCAGTAAGTATTATGTGACTGATGTAAAGGCTACCGCAGTCGGTAAAACAGGCTTCACGGCTTCATGGGAAGGTATGGAAGCAGCAGATGATTACGTGGTCACCCTGCATAAGTTGGTTTATGCAACAGAGGCAACTCAGAAGGGCTATGATTTCAGCGATGAACTGGAGGGTATGCCATCGCTTTGGAAAACCAATGGTAACCTGAGCATGAACAATTATGGCGAGGAATCACCTTGCCTCCGTCTGAACAAGATAGATACCTACCTGAAGATGGCATCTGTCGGCAACCGTATATCTTCTGTCAAGTTCTTCGCCAAGTCATCTTCTTCAACCAAGGCAACCTTGGCAGTAGAGGCTTATCAGAATGGAGAATGGAAGCAGATTGCTACTTTGCAGGGCGGTGCAGACATGGCTTCGGGAGATACCTATAGCTATGATTTGCCGGAGTTGGCTGATTCAGTAAGACTGAATGTCATCCAGCGTACTTCCGGTGCTTTCTATATCGATGATGTGCTTTTGGGATGCAATGCGTTGATTCACGAACCGGTGGCAGCCTACCAGAAGGTTTCTACCAATGGCAAGACAGAGTTCGCATTCTCAGGTCTGGAAACAGATGCTACCTATGCGCTGGTAGTAAACGCCAGCAAGAAGGGTGAACTTTCTTACAGTTCCAAGGAACTCATCGTGACACCGGCAAGTTCTACGGGTATCAGTTCTGTCACAGTCACCCCGTCACGTAATGGACAGAAGAGATTCTACGATCTCAATGGCCGCAGGGTTTCTGCCAAGGAGATGCGTCATGGCATTTATATCGTGAAGCAGGGAAACTGCGTATATAAAATCGTGAGATAATAAATATTAGTATTAATTTTTTAAAAAGTGTAAGTATGAAGAAACAATTACTTTTTGCAGCTATGCTCATGTTGAGCGCAGCTCCAGCGGTTTCAGTATCAGCAGCTCAGCCTTTTGCGGCTGCAGCAGAAGAGGGTCAGACTCTTGCAACAGCAGAAGAATATGCTGCTTTGCAGAAATCTATTGCTGATTTGCAGCAGAACATTGACGGTATGTTGAATGACATCAACGAGAAGTATGCTGACGCAGAAGATACCAAGAACTCGTTGAACTATAACAAGTCGAGTCTTGAGGAAATGGCAGCAGAGGTGAAGGCGAAGTACGACGCAAAGACGCTTACTGCAGCAGAGGTTGATAGCTATCTGGCTTCTGTAAAAGAGATAGCAGAAGGTATCAAGGATGCAGTGAAGAATGCAGAGCAGGAGGTTTATTCTTTCCAGGTGAATACCCACTATCAGAATGCTGCTATGCATAAGTCTGAGTGTCTGGGACAGGTTCCTGAGAACGTGCAGAATTATTATGCACCAGCTTTCGATGAACTGGATGCTGACATGGTGCAGGTTTATATGCCTTTCATGATGGATAGTCATATCGAGTCTGCAGAGCAGGCTAAGAAGATGTGTGACCAGTTTGATGCTATCAGCAAAAAGGCCGATGCCCTCTTGGCTGCATCAAAGAAAGCCAGCACTTTGGTGGAAGACATCACAGCAACGCTCGCTTCATTGGATGCAGAAATAGCAAAGATAAAGAAGGATTTCCCTGAGTATGACCTTTCTGCGGTAAATGAATCAGCAGAGTATTGGAAGAACCTTGCTGCTGAGTTTGCTCAGGCACCAGCCGATCCTACGGCTCCTTATACAGAAAGCAAGATTGATGGTTTTGTAGAGAGCTTTGGTTATTTCAAGGTGAATATCTCCGACTTGTATGCTCAGGCACAGAAGGATGAGTGGATGGCTCAGTTTAACGCAAAGTATTATCCAGCTTCTCAGAAGATGGATGAATACATCTCTACCCTTGACTCAGAGTGTCCAACAGTAAAGGATGAGTACTTAACCAAGCTGGATGACCTCAATGTAGAGATGAGCCAGATGTTCATGAAGCTTTATCAGGAAGACTTGACTCAGGAGCAGTTCAACGCGATGTTGGCTAGAATTGACGCTATTCTGGCTGAGGGTCAGAAGATTGTAGATGAGGCTAAAGAGGCTGAGAAGGTTGCAACCGGCATCAGCGGCATCACTGTCAGCGAGGCTGTTAAGGCTGGCAAGGTTTACTCTATCGACGGCAAGCGCGTAAGCAAGTCTGCCAAGGGTCTTGTCATCATCAATGGCAAGAAGGTGATTTTAAAGTAAGTTATATATCTCTCTTGAGCCCACGAAGTAGGGCTTTAAATAGACTTCATTCCGGCTCCTTCAGTCTTTGCGCTGAAGGAGTTTTTTTTGCTTATCCTGAGCAGAAAAGCGCAAACTAAGTTAAATATTCATAAAAGTTTGGGGTTAAAACTCGTAACCTACACATAATCAAATAAAAATGTGTAATTTTGCAGTCCGATTATTTCGGGGATACGCTTAGAGTCCCCAAGATATGGTGTGTTAATAGCATGCCCTGTGGCCGGGGTATGTGGTTAGTGAATCACCTGTCTGAATAGTGAGTAAAAAAGATTAAAAACGTTTTTTAGTAGTAAATTTAAATTTTAAAATGGACACATTAAGTTACAAGACTATTTCCGTAAACAAGGAAACAGCTAAGAAAGAGTGGGTCGTAATCGACGCTACCGACCAGGTTGTAGGTCGCCTCTGCTCTAAGGTTGCTAAATTGCTCCGCGGAAAGTACAAGCCAACTTTCACTCCACACGTAGATTGTGGTGACAACGTAATCATTATCAATGCCGCTAAGGTAGTTTTCACAGGTAAGAAGGAAACAGATAAGGTTTACACTCGTTACACTGGTTATCCAGGTGGTCAGCGCTTCAACACTCCAGCAGAGTTGCGCAAGCGTCCTGATGGAATGGACAAGATCCTCCGTCACGCTATCAAGGGTATGTTGCCAAAGGGCCCTCTCGGTCGTTCTTTGATGGACAACCTCTTCATTTACGATGGCACAGAGCACAAGCACGAGGCACAGCAGCCAAAGGCTATTGATATTAACCAGTATAAATAATTAAGGTAGAATGGAAGTAATTAATGCAATTGGTCGCCGTAAGAGCGCTGTAGCTCGTGTATACCTCACAGAGGGTACCGGTAAGATCACAATCAACAAGAAAGATATTGAGACATATTTCCCATCAGCAATCCTTCGCTATGTAGTAAAGCAGCCATTGCAGTTGCTCGAAGCTGAGGGTAAGTATGATATTAAGGCAAACCTCGACGGTGGTGGTTTCACCGGTCAGAGCCAGGCTCTCCGCCTCGCTATCGCTCGCGCACTCGTTAAGATCGACGCTAACGATAAGAAGGCTTTGAAGGATGCAGGCTTCATGACACGTGACTCACGTGCTGTTGAGCGTAAGAAGCCAGGTCAGCCAAAGGCTCGTCGTCGCTTCCAGTTCAGCAAGCGTTAATCTTATACATATTTTATTATATATATACAGATTATATATAGCTGAGCTAAAAAGTTTAGTATCTAAATCGGTGAGATTCCATTAATCGGGGACTACTCATCGACTGATCTAACATTAGATTCAAAAAGAAAGTAAACACAATTAAAAAAGAAAAAACAATGTCAAGAACAAATTTTGACCAGTTACTTCAGGCAGGTTGCCACTTCGGACACCTCCGTCGCAAGTGGAATCCAGCAATGGCTCCTTACATCTTCATGGAGCGTAACGGTATTCATATTATCGACCTCAACAAGACTGTCGCTAAGATCGACGAGGCTGCTGAGGCTCTCAAGACAATTGCCAAGACAGGTAGAAAGATCCTGTTTGTCGCTACTAAAAAACAAGCTAAGGACGTAGTTGCTGAGAAGGCAGCTTCTATCAATATGCCATACGTAAACGAGCGTTGGGCTGGTGGTATGCTCACCAACTTCCCTACAATCCGTAAGGCAGTTAAGAAAATGACAAACATCGATCGTCTCTTGAACGATGGTACATTCTCTAACCTCTCTAAGCGCGAGTTGCTTCAGGTAAGCCGCCAGCGTGCTAAGTTGGAGAAGAACCTCGGTTCTATCGCAGATATGGCCCGTCTCCCAGTAGCCCTCTTCGTTGTTGACGTAATGAAGGAGCACATCGCTGTTAAGGAGGCTAACCGTCTTGGTATTCCAGTGTTCGGTATCGTAGATACCAACTCTGATCCTAAGAATGTTGATTACGTTATCCCAGCTAACGACGATGCTAAGGATTCTGTAGATGCTATCCTTACTGCAGTTTGCGGTGCTATCGCTGAGGCTCTTGAGGAGCGCAAGGCTGAGAAGGCTGACGACAAGGCTGCTGCTGAGCAGAAGGACCAGCCTAAGAAGAAGGCTGCCCGCAAGGACGAGGCTGAGTAATTAGGCAAAGAAATATATACTGAAGCCATTGATTCTGTTTATGATTCGATGGCTTTAGTAGCTTTTAAGCAAAGATTATTATTAACTTTTTAATATAAAAATATTATTATGGCTGTTTCAATTGAAGATATCAAGAAACTTCGCGCTATGACTGGTGCTGGTCTTGCTGACGTTAAGAAGGCACTCACAGAGGCTGAAGGTGATTTCGATAAGGCAAAGGAGTTGCTCCGTGAGCGTGGTCTCGCTATCGCTGCTAAGCGTTCTGACCGTGAGACTTCTAACGGTTGCGTTCTCGTTAAGAAGGTTAACGATTTCGCTGCTATCATCGCTCTCAAGTGCGAGACTGACTTCGTAGCTAATGGTGCTGACTTCATCAAGTTGACATCTGACATCCTCGACGCTGCTATCGCTGCCAAGGCTCACACTCTCGACGAGGTGAAGACTTTGAAGGTTGGCGATGCTGATGCTCAGGCTGCTGTTACACAGCGCTCTGGTATCACTGGCGAGAAGATGGAGCTCGACGGCTACTGTGTTCTCGAGGGTGACAACATCGAGGTTTACGACCACATGAACAAGCACACTTTGTGTACTATGGTTCAGCTCAACGAGAACAACGAGGAGGCTGGTCACAAGGTAGCTATGCAGGTTGCTGCTATGCGCCCTGTAGCTCTCGACGAGTCTTCAGTTTCTGAGGAGACTAAGAAGACTGAGCTCGAGGTTGCTGTTGCCAAGACTAAGGAAGAGCTCGTAGAGAAGGCTGTTAACGCAGCTTTGAAGAAGGCTGGCATCAACCCAGCTCACGTTGACTCTGAGGAGCACATCGAGAGCAACACTAAGAAGGGTTGGTTGACACCTGAGCAGGCTGAAGAGGCTCGCAACATCAAGAAGACTGTTGGTGAGGAGAAGGCTGCTACTTTGAACCCTACTATGATCCAGAACATTGCTAATGGTCGTCTGGCTAAGTTCTTCAAGGAGAACTGCCTCGTTGACCAGGAGTTCCAGTTCGGTGACGGTGACAAGCAGACTGTTGCTCAGTACCTCGCTTCTCAGAGCAAGGATCTCAAGATCGTTGCTTACCAGCGCTTTACTCTTGCTGCTGAGTAATCATTACTCAAAAGCAAGCGTTAATTTGACTTATAGTTAAATTAGAATACCGGGAGTTATGAAGTTAAGCCTCGCTTTGCTTCTAACTCCCATTTCTTTTTTATATCAAAATTTGATGTTATGAAGATATTTGCCATCGGTATGAACTATACCGAACACAATAAATCGCTGCATGGCACGTTATCTAAACCAGAGCGTCCTGTCATTTTCACCAAGGCAGATTCTGCTTTGCTCAATAACGGCAAGCCTTTCTTCATCCCTGATCATCTGGGAAGAATAGAGTATGAAACCGAAGTGGTGGTCAGAATTTCCAAGTTGGGAAAGACCATTCCGCAGCGTTTTGCCCACCGCTATTACGATGCGGTAACCGTAGGTATCGACTTTACGGCACGCGAGATGCAGAAGAAGCTGCGTGAGGCTGGTCAGCCTTGGGAACTCGCCAAGGGATTCGACGGTTCTGCCGTTATCGGCGAATGGGTCGACATCCAGAAGTTCCGTGATATCCAGGCACTGCACTTCCGCCTCGACCTCAATGACAAGACCGTACAGGAAGGCTGCACGAGCGATATGCTCTACAAGGTAGATGAAATCATCTCCTATATCAGCCAGTACTTCACGCTCAAGACGGGCGACCTGCTCTATACCGGATGTCCTACAGGCTGCGGTCCTGTCAACATCGACGACCATCTCGTAGGCTATCTCGAAGACAGGAAGGTGCTCGATTTTCACTGTAAATAAACAATATTGCAAGTAATATATCGATATGAACACAACAAAGGTTTGGAAATACATGCTGCTGGCATGTCTGCTCATGCTGGTGGTTCCTGCTCAGGCACAGCGATTCTTCAATCTGACCTCTTCAGAAGTCAGAGTAGATTCCGTGTTGCCCCGTTTCGTGTATTCCATTCCTCTGACCGGTGCATATCGTGACTCCGTATATACCGTCAGCCTGAAATATGGCGAGTATATCGACATGACTGCCTCCGACATCGCCAATTACAACCGCCTGTCGGGTGCAGTTCCTCCTGAGCAGGTATTACCCCAGCAGCGGGTTACCGAATGCCGTAAGCAGGGCGTACTCCAGATAGATTTCAGTCCTGTCGTGTTCCGCAATAATCGCCATCAGCTGCTGGTCAGCTTCATGCTCCAGGTAGATGCCCGTCCTCTGAAGCGCTCCGAGCGTTCCAGTCGAGGTTCTCTGTTGGCTAAGGGCAAAGTATCAGCCTTCACTTCTTCTGATGCTTTGCGCTCAGCCTCTTCCCTCTATGCCTCCCATTCCGTCCTAGCCTCAGGCAGATGGGCGAAGATCAGAGTCAGCGAAACCGGTTTCCATCAGCTTACCGATCAGGTAGTGCGCCAGGCAGGCTTCTCCGATATCAGCAAGGTGAAGATTTACGGCTATGGTGGCAATCTGCAGAACGAAGCCCTTCTGGCGAGCGAACTGCAGGCTACCGACGATTTGCAGGAAGTTCCCCAGTGCATCGTTGGCGGCAAGCATTATTTCTATGCCGAGGGTCCGGTTTCCTGGAAGTCCGAAACCGCCCTCCAGCGCATCCGTAATCCTTATTCCGATTACGGCTACTATTTTATTACCCAGACCGATGGAGAGCCTCTGGTGCAGGATTCAGCCACCTTTGTCTCTTCCCATTATCCGCAGTCATACGATTACCATTCCCTCTACGAGTCAGATGGTTACAGCTATTATCATGGCGGCAGAAACCTCTTCGATGCAGAAGAGCTGAAGGTGGGCGATGAAAAGAAAGTGGTAATCACGAATACCACCGGTTCTGCGGCAGGCAAACTCTCCGTAGCCCTGACTACCACCACAAACAGCGTGGCTCAGATACTGAAGAATGGCAAGGTTTTGGGCGAAATCACCCTTTCTCTCAAAGATGACAATCCAACGGAGGATATAGCTTACCTCAAGGCTACAGAGAAGGTTGCCACTTATCCCATTTCCGATTTCCAGGATAAGGATACCATCTCCATCAAGGTCATGTCGGGCGCTTCCATCCGCCTCGATTATATCTCCGTAACGTGGGCAGAGCCTGGAAGCTGTGCCTTTACCGCTGCCAACCTTGCCGCCGGTGGAAAGATTCCGGCTGCCCAGTATGTCTACGGCATCACCAACCAGGATCATCATGCCGATGGAGCAGCCGATATGGTCATCATCATCCCGACCTCACAGAAACTGCTGAAACAGGCACAGCGGCTGAAAGAATTTCATGAACAGCACGACGGACTGCGCGTTACCATCGTGCCTGCCGATGAACTCTATAACGAATTTTCTAGCGGTACCCCCGATGCCAACGCCTACCGCCGCTACCTGCGCATGCTTTCTGATAAGGCGCAGAGCGAGGCTGACATGCCGAAATATCTCCTGCTCTTCGGCGACTGCGTATGGGATAACCGCATGCTTACCTCCGGTTGCAGAATCCTGAATCCAGACAATTATCTGCTGTGCTTTGAGAGTGAAAACTCCTTCAGCGCCGTAAACTGCTTCGTCAGCGACAGTTGGTTCGGTATGCTCGGCGAGGGAGCCGGACTGTATCCTAGCCGTGAACTGCAGGATGTAGCCGTAGGCCGCTTCCCGGTAACCTATGCAGAAGAAGCCAAGGTGCTGGTAGACAAGACCATCAGTTATGCTCAGAATGCCAATGTAGGCGCCTGGCAGAACACCCTGATGTTTATGGGCGATGACGGAAACGGCAACCTCCACATGCAGGATGCCGATGAGGTGGCAAATGATGTGCTCACCACCTATCCCGCCTATCTCGTCAAGAAGGTGATGTGGGATGCCTATACCCGCGAAACCTCCTCTTCGGGCAATACCTATCCCGAGGCAACGAGAATCATCAAACAGCAGCAGGCTGCGGGAGCCCTCATCATGGATTATGCCGGACATGGCGATCCTACCCAGATATCGCACGAATCGGTTCTGAAACTCAACGATTTTGCCGATTTCCGCAATACCAACCTGCCGCTCTGGGTAACCGCCTCCTGCGATATCATGCCGTTCGACGGGCTCGATGCCAACATCGGAGAATATGCGCTGCTTAACGATAAAGGCGGCGCAGTAGCCTTCTATGGCACCACCCGTACCGTTTCCTCCCTGTATAACAAGTATATCAACCGCGCCTTCATCTACAGAGTGCTCAGTCTGGTAGACGGCAAGCCTGTCACGATGGGCGAAGCACACCGTCTGGCTCAGAACGATCTGGTGAGCGGCAACGGCCCGACTTCCGGCTCCGATGTCACGGTGAACCATCTCAATTATTCCCTCTTGGGCGACCCGGCTCTTGCGCTCAATCTGCCTAAGCGTCAGATAGTAGTAGATTCCATCAACGGCATCCCTGTTGCCGAAACCGCAACCCTGCCGATGCTCAAGGCAGGCTCTATCGCCCGCATGGCAGGTCATATTGAGGGAGCAGACGACTTCCGGGGCGTCATCACCGCTACCGTAAGAGATTCCAAGGAGACGGTTACCTGTCGCCTGAACGATACCGGCAAGGATGGCGCCGAGAAGGCTTTCGAATACAAAGACAGAACCAAGACCCTGTATCAGGGCACCGATAGCGTAAGAGGCGGCAAGTTTGCCTTCTCCTTTGCCGTTCCGCTGGATATCAATTATTCCAACCAGAGCGGTCTGGTCAACCTCTATGCGGTGAATACCGCCAAGACCCTCTCCGCCCACGGCTCCAGCGAGCAGTTTACGGTAGGCGAGAGCGAGGAGCAGAAGAACGATTCCATCGGTCCTTCCATCTACTGCTATCTCAATTCGCCTTCCTTCGTAGATGGCGGCAAAGTCAACACCACTCCGTTTTTTGTGGCAAAGATAACCGATAAGGACGGAATCAATGCTGCCGGAAGCGGTATCGGCCACGACCTGCAGCTGGTGATAGATGGCGACATGTCGAAGACCTACGTGCTGAACAGCAATTTCACCTACGATTTCGGAACCTATACCAGCGGTTCCACCTATTACAGCATACCGCAACTGGAACCGGGCAAGCACGAACTCACCTTCCGAGCCTGGGATATCCAGAACAACAGTTCTACGGTGAAGCTCCGTTTCAATGTGGTGAAGGCACTGAGTCCGGCGCTCTTCGATGTGGGCGTAACCGCCAATCCGGCTAAGACCTCCACCACCTTCATCATCAGTCACGACCGCACAGAGAGCGATATGGACGTGGTGGTAGAAGTGTTCGATTCATCGGGCAGACAGCACTGGCGCCATTCCGAAAGCGGTGTACCTACCTCGGGCAGCTATACCGTAAGCTGGGACCTCACCTCCGATAGCGGCACTCCTCTGGGCACCGGCGTATATCTCTATCGCGTCAAGGTGGCGAGCGATGGCAGCAGCTATACCTCTAAAGTCAAGAAACTCATCATTATTAAATAAAAATATATTTACAATGGCAATGAAAAGAATCTATAAGATATTCGTCTTGGGATGTCTCGCTCTGATGGCATCAGAAGTGAAGGCGCAGGATAAGAAAGATCTCTTCAATCCTGTGAACTATGCAGTCATTTCACAAACCATAGCTCCTGATGCCCGTGGTGGCGGTTTGGGAGATGTCGGTGCGGCTACCGACCCTGATGTCAATTCCCAGTACTGGAATCCGGCAAAATATCCTTTCACCATTTCGCGTGCTGGTGTGTCGCTCAGCTTCACTCCTTGGCTGCGCTCGCTGGTCAATGATATGAATCTTGCCTATCTCTCTGGCTATTACCGCATTGGCGATTACAGCGCCGTATCAGCATCGCTCCGCTATTTCAATATGGGTGAAGTGTTTACCAGTCAGGAAGGTGCCGAGAGTGGCACGGGTATGACCATCAATCCTTACGAGATGTCGGTCGATGTGGCTTATTCTCTGATGCTCAGCGAGAAGTTCTCTCTTGCTGCCGCCATCCGCTGGATCTATTCCGATATGCGCTTCGATTATACCGAAGACAATTCGCCAGCCTCCGCTTTCGCAGCCGATATTGCTGCCTATTACCAGAACTATGTGGTTATCGGCCAGCGCGAATGCCAGTTGGGTTTGGGTTTGAATATTTCTAACATCGGTAGTAAGATTACCTTCAGCGGCAAGGAGTATGGCGAGTTCCTGCCAGCCAACATGCGTCTGGGCGCTTCGCTGATGATTCCTATCGACGAGTACAACCGCGTTACCCTGGCAGCCGATGCCAACAAGTATCTGGTGCCTACCGTTCCTAAGCAGGAAGAGGGTGAGGACAATTCAGAATATGAAGACCGTGTGCATCGTGAGTATGATGATATTTCGGGCATCAGCGGTATCTTCAAGAGTTTCAGCGATGCCCCTGGCGGTTTCAAGGAAGAGCTGGAGGAAATCAACTACGGTCTGGGTGCCGAGTATGTATATAATGATAAGTTTGCGCTCCGTGCCGGTTATCATCACGAGAGTCAGAGCAAGGGTAACCGCAAGTACTTCACTGTAGGTGCCGGTTTCAAGATGAATGTCTTCTCGCTCGATGCTGCTTATGTGGTGGCTACCGCCAAGAGCAACCCGCTCGACCAGACCCTCCGCTTCACCCTGTCGTTTGATATGGATGGACTGAAGGACCTGTTTAAAAGGTAATGTTGAGTGTTGAATGTTGAATGTTGAATGAATAGTGTTGAATGTTGAATGTTGAATGTTGAATTAGGCTAGCGCCCTTGAGTCCGTTAGGCAAAAATTCAACATTCAACATTCAACATTCAACATTCAATTAATTTAAAGCGATGAATATACGTGTAGGATTTGGATATGATGTCCACAAGCTGGTGGAGAACCGCGACTTGTGGCTGGGAGGAATCAAGATAGATTATGAACTGGGATTGCTGGGCCACAGCGATGCCGATGTGCTGATACATGCCATTTGCGATGCCCTGCTGGGCGCTGCCAACATGCGTGATATCGGATATCATTTCCCGGATACTGCAGCAGAAACACTGAATGTGGATTCTAAGATACTGCTCCGCAAAACGATGGAACTGATAGCTACCAAGGGCTATACACTGGGCAATATCGATGCTACAGTCTGTGCCGAACGCCCTAAACTCAACCCGCATGTGCCTGCCATGAAAGCCTGTCTGGCAGAGGTAATGGGGGTAGACGAAGACCAGATATCCATCAAGGCAACAACCACCGAGAAACTCGGATTCACGGGCAGAATGGAGGGTATCTCTGCCTATGCCACCGTTCTTATCCAGAAAGGATAGAACGCAATCAGCACGCCCTGTTTTACTCTAATTGAGCAAGCTTTGAGCGTATTTTTTAACGTTAATTATATTTAACGACCCTTGGGTCTTGCCTAATGAAGTTTGCGTCATAGTATTCACCTTTTTCCACGAGGGTGAATATGATCCTTAGCAACTTGTTTGCTATGGCATTTAGTACATAATGACGCGGCTTTTTATCTATTAAAGTACGTCTCTCGTAATACAGTTTAATCTCCTTGTTGTGCAATCTGGCGCTTTCTGCGCAGATGTACAACAAGGTCTTTGACCGTCTATTACCAATCTTGGATATATGTGCTCCCTTGTCCATTTTCCCCGATGATTTTTCGTATGGCGCAGTTCCTGCATAAGCAGCATATTGGCGCGCTGTAGTTATTTTTGTGAAATTCTCTGTTTTTACCAATAGTTCTACTGCGGTAATCAGCCCAACTCCATCGACACTTTTAACAAGCTCATAGTTGTGGCGAATGCTCTCATGTCCATTTATGACTTTCAACATTTCTTTTTCCGTCTCTGCAATTTCCGTGTCCAACATCTCTTTGATGCGGTCCATGCTTCGCTTGACGGTAAGACTTCTGATAGGACGACAATCCTCGCTCTTGTCGGCTGTTATTAGCTGCTTACGCTGTTCTACAAGCATTTCCCGGTGGCGTGCCAATTGACGAAGCTCATATAGAGCCTCTTCTGGAAACGTCTTGTATTTCAGCTTATCAGGATATCTCTCTCCAAAATCTCTGAGCAGTGCACAATCCAGGACATCCGTCTTGGCACGGTCAGGGGTAGCTCTGTATCTATGGATGACATATCCACCCACAAAGGCAATCTTCACATTGCTATCCATGCAGCACTTCAAGAGAGTATCACCATAAACTCCGGTATGCTCAGCAACCAATACAGCATCGCTTGGAAGGGTTTCTAAAAACCTTCCGATACTCTTAAAATTGTTCTTTACAACCTTATGTGAAGGGTGGTTTGATACTTTTTTTGATGTCAAGTCGAAAAAACTTACGTCAAATTTCTCTTTTGCCAAATCTATTCCGTATATTTGCATATTGAATAAAGTTTTTAATAAGAAGGGTGCTCCGTTCTGAGCGGCTACAACTATACTACGAGTCCTGTCTTGTTCTACACAAGCAGGCTAATTTACTCTCAAGCTTCTGCTCAGAAAATATCCAGTTCCCCAAACAGGGCTAAGCCTTTACTATGCTAGAAAGGGCACAGGGTTAACGCTGGATATGGAGTATTCTTCTTTTTTTATTGTACTTATCTAATTTTCTGCAAAGTTAACAAAAGTTTGCAGATATAAAGATTTTCACCTCTTTATTTTTCCAAGTGCAAATATAATAGAAAGGGCAGAAGCTTTATATTCAGCAAAATGTAGGAAAAGTGTCAGAAAGTTGTTAATTTCCGTTTCTTTTGTTCATTTTTGCTTGATATATATCAAAAAAATGCAAAAACGTCACACTTTCTTGGCTGAATATTTGGTGAATAGCCGAAATAGTAGTAATTTTGCAGCGTCAAAAGGTTAATAGATTGTTTAGGTTAGTAGTAATAGATTTAGGTTTTTAGTTATTAGGTTTTAAGGTAGATTGTTTAACCGATAATTGAGAAAGTCGTGAGACTATTTTGATTAGATTTTTTAAGTTAAACATATTGCATGCCACAGCTCGTTGAGAGTTGTGGTATGTTTTTTTATGCCCCTTTCTCCCCCTTCCGTTTCCTCTTTTCCGATTTCCTCGAAAAAAACATGCCTTTTTATTTTGTTTTGTCTCCGATTTGTACTATCTTTGCAGTATCAATCAATATACGCAGCTTTTTGCGGTATCAAAAATATACGCAGATGAGAGTACTCATAGTAAATACAAGTGAAAAGACAGGCGGAGCGGCAGTAGCAGCCAACCGCCTGATGGATGCCCTTAACAACAATGGCGTTAAGGCAAAGATGTTGGTACGCGACAAGGAAACAGAAGACATCACCGTGGTCAGTCTGCCCCGTTCGCTCAGGTTGCAGTGGAACTTCCTGTGGGAGCGCTGGTGCGTGTTCTGGCATCTCCATTTCTCCCGTCAGCGCCTCTGGGAGGTAGACATGGCAACATCGGGCACCGATATCACCAGGCTCCGCGAGTTTCAGGAGGCAGATGTCATCCATCTCTCCTGGATCAACCAGGGCATGCTCTCACTCAAGAACATCCGCAAGATAATCCGCAGCGGCAAACCGGTGGTATGGACCATGCACGATCTCTGGCCAGCTACCGGCATCTGCCATTATGCCCGTGGCTGCAACCGCTATGCCTCCGCCTGCGGCAACTGTCCGCTTCTCCCCAATAAAGGCAGCAAGAACGACCTCTCAGCAAAGATATTCCGCCGCAAGAAGGAACTCTACCATCGCGGCGCCATCTCCTTCGTCACCTGTAGCCGTTGGCTCGAACGGCAGGCTAAGGGCAGCGGTCTCTTCGTAGGGCAGCGCATCACCAACATCCCGAATCCGATAGATACCCACGTGTTCTGTCCGCAGGATCAGGCAGAGGCGCGTCTGCGTGCCGGTCTGCCAGCCGACAAGCATATCATCCTCTTCGTATCCCAGCGCGTAACCGACGAGCGCAAGGGCATGCGCTATTTCATCGAAGCCATCGACCGGCTGGTAGCACGCTATCCTGAGATGAAGGAGAATACCGCCATCGCCATTCTGGGCGGCCATTCCGAGGAAGTAAACCTCACCCTGCCGTCCTATTCGCTCGGCTATGTCAGCGATGAGAAGCAGATTGTGGCAATCTACAATTCGGCAGATGCCTTCGTGCTGCCATCGCTCGAAGATAACCTCCCTAACACCATCATGGAGTCGATGGCGTGCGGCGTGCCGAGCATCGGTTTCAGGGTAGGAGGTATACCGGAGATGATAGACCATCAGCAGAACGGCTACGTGGCCAACTACCGTGATACCGAAGACCTGGCGAGCGGTATCCACTGGGTACTCGAAGAGGCCGACAGGGCAGCTCTGAAGCAGGCATGTCTACAGAAGGTAGCACAGAACTATTCGCAGCATGCCGTAGCATTGAAATATATTGAAGTTTATAACGAGGCGATGGCCTACAAAAACTATAAGTTATGATTAAGTTCACCGTCGTAACCTGTACGTACAATGCCGAGAAGGAGTTGCAGCGTACCCTCGACAGCGTGCAGCGCCAGACCTACTGCAACATCGAGCACATCATCATGGATGGCGGTTCCCGCGACCGCACCCTCCAGCTGGTGAAGGCATATCAGCATCGCAATGCAGTAGGCGAGAGCTCGCACGAAATCGTGGTGATATCAGAACCCGACAAGGGACTTTATGATGCCATGAACAAGAGCATCGACCGTGCTACGGGCGATTACCTGGTGTTCATGAATGCCGGCGACACCTTTCCTACAGCCGATACGCTGGAGTACGTAGAAGGCTGTGTAGGCGAAGGCGAAGTACTGCCCGGCGTACTTTACGGCGATACCGATATCGTGGACGAGATGGGCCATTTCCTGCGTCATCGCCGTCTAGCCCCACCCAATAAGCTCACGTGGCGTTCGTTCATCTGGGGCATGCTGGTATGTCACCAGTCATTCTATGCCCGCACAGACATAGCCCGTGAGATTCATTACGATCTGCACTACCGTTATTCGGCAGATGTAGACTGGTGTATCCGCATCATGCGGGAGTCATCTCGCCGCAAGTTGCCGTTGCGCAACGTCCATGCCGTCCTCACCCATTTTCTGGATGGCGGCATGACCACGCAGAACCACAAAGCCTCCC
Source organism: Segatella copri (assembly GCF_015074785.1). NCBI lineage: Bacteria > Pseudomonadati > Bacteroidota > Bacteroidia > Bacteroidales > Prevotellaceae > Segatella > Segatella copri. The sequence goes on along the minus strand of NZ_CP042464.1, from coordinate 2,657,839 downwards.
TGAAGGAGCGTTTTCAGGTGATGCGCACCCATTACGGCCTTCTTCCCACCCTTGCGGTTCATGCCTGGTTCGTGATAAGAGGGGCTGTAAAAAGGTAAAAAAGTAAAAAGGTAAAAAAGTAAAAAGAGGCTTTAAAAGGTAAAAAGAAGAAAATTCCGTTTGGCGTTCTGGCTTTTTCTAACGCCTATGGGAAAATGATATTTTTCTTACGTCTAGCTTGTTTTCGAAGTGTGAAAAATGTAGACAAAAAAGGGAGAGTGTGTCGTAAGTCTAGATAATTGCAGCCGAGGACGGGCTGAAGGCCCAAAAGCTCCTAGCCCAGGGCGTATTGGATGTGACTTATGACGCACTCTCAATTTGTTAAACAAGCTTTGAGTTTCATTGATGAAAAGTCCTCTTCATTAACTGTTCTTTTGTACGCAAGTTCATGCAGAAAAGTACTGATACGGTTCAATCAGCTAACTCAAGTAGTTCAATCAGTTAAGTCAAGTGGCTCAATCAGTGAGTCCAGCCGTCTGTGTAACCCAGTTCAGCCATATCTGCAACCCGATGCAGTCGAATCCTTAACCCGATGCAGTCGAATCCTTAACCCGATGCAGTCGAATCCTTAACCCGATGCAGTCGAATCCTTAACCCGATGCAGTCGAATCCTTAACCCGATGCAGTCGAATCCTTAACCCGATGCAGTCGAATCCTTAACCCGATGCAGTCGAATCCTTAACCCAACGCAGCCATATCTGTAACCCGACGCAGCCGCTTCAGTTGGTAAACGGAAGTACATCGTTTGTTTACCTCATTTAAGCGCTCAATGACTACCAGGGCAAATTACCTTTTTTTGATGACTACCAGAGCCAATAATAGGTACCATCAGGGCCAATCATGTGTTTTCTGATATGCCCGAATGACTACTAGGGAGAATCTTAAAAATATATATTACTGAATATCAGACAGTTAGGTGCAGATTTTTCTTCCCTACACTATACCAAGTATATTATATATATACATTTACATCTTTTACACTATACGTAATACGGGAGGAAAAAGATTTTTTTTTTCAACATTTCAGCTCATTTTGCCTGAAAAAATGTCTAAAACTCTTGTGCGAATGAAAATAAAGTCGTAACTTTGCGCTATAGAATTTTAAAACAGATGGTTATGAAGTACTTAGATCCTAAGGCAGACCTCACGTTCAAGAATATATTCGGCAATCATCCTGATCGGTTGAGAAACCTCCTGTATGTCCTTCAGTCACCCAGCGAGGACGAGTTGATACACCTGCAACAGTATCTGCCGTCAGTAGAAGAACTGGAAATTTCCGGCTTTACAGATGCCGAGCTCCGTGCCTACGACAAATTCTGGGATTCGGTAAGTGTTGAAAGAACCCTCCTGGATGACAGATACCAGAAAGGCAGAGAAGAAGGCAGAGAAGAAGCTATGAACCTGCGTAGCCTTGAGATTGCCAGGAATATGCTGGCAAAGGGGAGGGATGCATCGACAGTCTTGGAAATAACAGGATTGTCGATGGAAGAGATACAATAGCTGATAGCTAGAGGAGAGCCCTCAGGTCGGCGATGATGGCCTGGGTGTAGGCTCTTATCTGAGATTCTGACAGATCGCTGATATGCTCGGGAGCGAGGGCGGCGATGTGCTGGCGGGTCTCCATCTCTATCATCGTGGCGATAGGGAGGAGCTTGTGGGCTGTCTTGCCGATGGCTTCTATTGATAACTCGCCTTCTGTTGCCTGCTGGAGGTTCTGGAGATGGGATGACAACTCCTGCTTGACGGTGCTGAGTATCTCGGCTTCTGCCTCCGGATCGCCTTCTGCAAAGGTCAGGAGGGGTGCAAAGCGGGAATTCTTATTGGTTTTCTCTGTAATATCCTCTGCTTCTGATGATGTTTTCTCTGCTATATCCTCTGTTTCTGATGCTGCATCCTCCAATCCGAGGATTTCTTTCAGCTTCTCTGTGCTGAACGGCTTGAAGAGGCAATCGTCGAAACCGGCTTCTTTCAACTCTCTGATGATGCTGGCATCGTGGGCGGTCATCGCTACTACCTTCATGTGGCTGTGGTTGATGTGCTGAATCATCCTGATGCCGTTCATCTCGGGCATTTCGATATCCATCATCATCAGCGCAGGATGCTCGTTGTGGAGCACGGTGAGCGCCTCGGCTACATGCAGACAGGCAAAGACTTGCCAACTGTCGCCTACCAGCTTCTTCAGCATTTCCTGAAGCAGACGGAGCTGCAACGGGTCGTCATCGAGCAGCAGTATCTTGTGATTTTCGAAATGGGGCTTGACTGGGGTGAGCGGCTTCTGCTCTTCTGCCTCTTCTGCTGCAGGAGCGGTGCCTAAGGCAAGCGGAATGGTGACGGTGAAGGTGCTGCCCTTGTCCTTGACGGATTCCAGACGCAGGGTGCCCTGGAGCAGATTGACCAGTTCCTGGGTGATGTTCAGTCCGAGACCGGTGCCCTCTATGCCCTGGGCACTCTTCAGACGGGTGAACGCCTGGAACACCTTCTGGCGCTCTTCGGTGGTCATGCCCTTGCCGGTATCCCTTACCGAGAAGGTGAGGAGGTGCTGGGGACTGATGGCTGCCTGGATGGTGACGCTGCCCTTATCGGTATACTTGATGGCATTGCTCACCAGGTTGTTGAGTATCTGACGGATACGGAAGGCATCGGCACGGTAGTAGGTCTGCGGACTGCTGATGCCATCGAGCTCCAGATGCAGTTCCAGTCCCTTCTCCTGGCTCAGGATCTGCATCTCTCCGGCACACTGGCGGAACATGTCGGCAGGCGAGAAATCTACAGGGTTCAGCTTCATCAGTCCGTTTTCCAACTGGTGATAATCGAGCAGGGCGGCAACGAGCCGGGAGAGATGGGTGGCAGAACCCTTGATGCTGTTGAGACAGGAGATGCCTTGCGGGTTGTCGACATAATCCTTCATCAGGTCGATGAAGCCCGAGATGCTGGCAGCCGGAGCCTTGATGTCGTGGGTGATGGTGAGGAGCAGGCGTTCGCGCTGGTTCATGATGCGCCTGATTTCCTCGTTAGCCTCTTCTAGATTCTCGCGGTAGATGCGTTCCTTCTGCGTATCGCGGTAGATGTAATAGACGAGGATGACGGCGGCCGTGATGGCTACGATGGCAAGCAGACCTATCTGCCAGAGCAGATTCTGGCGCGCCTGCATCGCCTGGTTGATAGCCTGCTGCATCGCCTGACGTTCGCGCTGGTGGATATCGTTGAGCTGCTGGGAGGAGCGCAGGGCGAGGCGGGCATTGGTTATCTGCAGGTCTCTCACCTCGCGGTTGATGGCCTCGTGGTTATCGCGCGTAGACTGCTTCTCCTTGCGGTCAATTTGTTCCAGGATATTGGCTACGTTTCCGGCTAAGTTGACCGGGGTAGAGAGGGTATCGGTGATAGCCTGGTTACTGTCGCGTCTGATGCTGAGCGTTTCGGCATGTTCCTTCCTGAAGGCATCGGCAAGGCGGCGGAAGAAGCCCTTGCGGGTTTTCATCACCTCTACGGTGGTGTTCTTTGCCACATGAGTCTTGGGTGCCTTGGAATGCACGACAACGGAATCTTCGCCACTGTTGAGGCTGTTCATCTTCTCGTGCAGATAGTTGTGGGATGACTTGCCCTGCATGGCGCGGGTAAGCTGCTGCAGATTGGTCTGTTCCTCCTTGAGCAGGTTGGACATGGTGCTGTCGGCTGCCTGTCGCTTTTCGATATAGTCGCGGGTTGCCTGGTTGATAGCGAGCACGGTTGTGGTGTTGCGATATACCAGCCCTATCGCCAGAATCAGTACGATGGCGACGATGATGTAACCCAGGGCTACCTTGAAAGGAACGTTTGTTTGCTGCATCTTCTTATCTTTTAATGTTTTGAGTCTTTTTGCTATTTGCGTGCAAAGTTAATCAAAAATGCGATATAAACCAACGAAAACAGGAGATAAATGCCAAAATCTGGTCATCTATCTCCTGTTTCATTGAAAGCGACGCGTAATTACTATTTTCTGAAGGTGGATTTACTCTGCTACGGTTGAATCCACTGTTGCAGCTGTAGTGTCTGTAGGAGTCTCTGCTGGAGTCTCAGCTGGTGTTGCTGTTGTGTCGGCTGGAGCTACTGTGTCTACTGGTTCTGAACCTGCAACGTTTACCATTCTGTTACCTGCAAATACATTGCTAACTGATACCATTGCTACTGCTGCGATAACTGCAAATACTAACTTTTTCATAATTCTTTTGTTTTTTAATTGTGAATATTATTGTTTATTAATTCTCTTGCTGAAACTCATTTGCGAGTTCGCTAAATAATATCACAATAGGCGTGCCAGAAATCGATGAATTTGGTTAAGTATCTGATAATCAGAAGAGATGATGTTTCGTGCCAGAAATGGGGTGTGGGGAAAGTGGGGAAAAGGTGTAGAAAAATTCCCCAATATAGTGTGGAATATATTGGGGAATCGGGGTGTGGCATGTTTTACTCCATGCCGTATTTCTTCATTTTGTTGTAGAGAGTCTTGCGATCGATGGCAAGCAGTTGGGCTGCCTTGCTCTTGTTGCCGTGGGTGGCTCTCAGGGCAGCGGCGATGCTTTCCTGTTCCGATTGTTCGCTGTGCAGCTGCATATTGATAGGTCGGGCTGTGGAGGTCTGTGCCATCGTCTTCTCCAGTTCCTGGGCACCGATATACTTGCCACGGGTGAGCAGGGTGGCGCGCTTCATCACATTATTCAGTTCGCGCAGGTTGCCCGGCCAGTCGTATGAGGCAATGATTTCGGAGGCTTTGGCATCCAGTCCGAGCACATTCTTGCCCAGTTCCTGGTTGGCATGCTTGATAAAGAGGTTGGCAAAGAGGAAGATGTCGGCACCTCTGTCCTTGAGGGCAGGCATGTAGATGGTAAACTCGTTGATGCGGTGATAGAGGTCCTCTCTGAACTTGCCTTCGGCTACCGCCTGCGCCAGATTCTCGTTGGTGGCACAGATGAGTCGGATATCCACATCAATCTCCTGCGTGCTGCCCAGCGGACGGATTTTTCTCTCCTGCAAGGCTCTGAGGAGCTGCACCTGTACTTCGTAGTTGAGGTTTCCCATCTCATCGAGGAAAACCGTTCCGCCGTTAGCTATCTCGAAGGCACCCTTCTTATCCTGTTCGGCTCCGGTAAAGGCACCCTTCTTATATCCGAAGAATTCAGATGCCGCCACCTCCTTAGGAATGGCGCCGCAGTCGATGGCATAGAAAGGCTTGTCCTTGCGCAGACTCTGTTCGTGGATGCTGCGCGCCACATATTCCTTTCCGGTGCCGCTGGCTCCGAGAATGAGCACTGACATCGGGGTTGGGGCAACGAGCGAAACGAACTCGTAGAGCTGCTTGGAAGCCTCGCTTTCACCTTTTATATATCTAGGCACCTCCGTAGCGCCCTGCTGTTCTTCTTGGGGCGCATCCTGCATGGCGGCAGATTCCGCACGCTGAGGGGCTGGAGCCGCAGAAGCAGCCGACTGGATAGCCTCACGGATTTTCTCTAAGAGGATTTCGGGATGGAAGGGTTTAGCCACGTAATCGGTAGCACCCGATTTCATGGCACATACAGCATTCTGAACCTCTGCATAGCTAGTCATTACGATAAAAGGCAGGTGGGCATCGGACTTTCTGATATGCTGGAGCAATACCAGTCCGTCGTGGTCGGGCAGGCGCAGGTCGGAAAGAACCAGATGGAATGCATCGCCGGCTCCCATCGCTTTGATGGCAGCGCCTACAGATGTTACCCTTTCCACATCGAATCCTTTCTTTTTGAGCCAAGTCTGTATCATGGTTCCGAATGCCAAATCGTCTTCAACAATCAATATCCTCTTCATAATGTTCTGTTTTATCCTCTTCTAAAATATCGTTATATATAACTTTGTGCAAAGGTACGGAAAAGTTGTATGGAAAGCTATTTAATTCACATTATTTAGCAATAAAACTGACTAAAATTCTACAAACCCTGTTCTATTATCTTATTTTTAGTGAAAAGAACAATTGTTTTCGGATAAAAGCATGCTAGTTGCTTTATTTTTTGTATCTTTGCAAAGATAAAAATAAGATTTAGAGTCATGAATCCGATAGTACAAACCATCATATTGTCAGCTTCGGCGGTGCGCATGTTGCCGCATATCGCTCTGTATCTGCTCCATAAGAAGGAGATAGACGCCGACCTGCTGAAGGTGCAGGACAGGAAGCCTACGGTGCTCAACCTGATTAAGGCATGCACCCGCGAAAGGAGTTTCCGCAATCTGTTTTATTACCGCATGGGCGAATACCGTTCGGTTTTCATCAGCTGGCTGTTGCCTCCCGAGCGTACGATGACCATTTGGTGTCCGCATATCGGGAAGGGTGCACATCTGGAGCACAGCTATGCCACCTATCTCAATGCAGAAAGCATAGGCGATGACTTCTACTGTCTGCAGATGGTGACGCTGGGCAACGGCAAGGGCGGCAGGCCTACCATAGGAAATGACGTGAAGATTTATACCGGCGCCACGGTCTTCGGCGGCATCCATATCGGCAACCACGTGACGATAGGCGCCGGTGCCGTGGTATTCCAGGATATTCCCGACGGGGCTACCGTGGTAGGGAATCCGGGGAGAATCATTCAGAAATAATCAATTTAAAGATAGAGAATATGAACTATGCATTGATCATAGCCGGAGGTTCTGGCAATAGAATGGGACAGGACATCCCAAAGCAGTTTATGCATGTAGACAACTGTCCTATCATCATCCATACGATGATGGCTTTTCAGAAGCATCCTGATATTCAGGGTATTGCTGTGGTATGTCTGGCAGGTTGGGAAACGGTACTGCAGTCGTATGCCAACCAGTTCTGCATTACCAAGCTGAAATGGATATTCCCTGGCGGAAGCAATGGTCAGGAGTCGATCCACAATGGTATCTATGGCTTGAAAGAGGCGGGATGCGGTGATGACGACCTGGTGCTGGTGCATGATGCCGTGCGCCCACTCTTGTCGCAAGACATCATCTCATCCAATATCGCCATCTGCCAGAAGTATGGCTATGCCATTACGGGTATCAAATGTAGAGAGGCTATCCTGGAGAGCGAAGATGGTTTTACGACCAACACCAGTATTCCGCGCGACAAACTGATCCGTACCCAGACACCCCAGACCTTCCGTTTGGGCAATCTGATAGCAGCCCACGAAGAGGCTAAGGAGAAGGGTATCGCCAATTCGGTGGCATCCTGTACCCTGATGGCAGAACTGGGAGGCAGACAGATGCATATCGTGCCTGGTTCAGAGAAGAACATCAAGATAACCACCGTTGAGGATCTGGAGATACTGAAGGCACTGATGAAGGTTCAGCCTGAGGCTTGGTTAAAATAAACATGTTATGATAGGAAATTCACCATATAAGGAAGATATTGCGCGCCTTTTCCGGGAAGGTTTGGAATTGGGGCGTCTGCATGGCAAAACCATTCTTGTGGCTGGTGCTACAGGATTGGTAGGAGGCTGTGTGGTTGATGTGCTGATGCAGAATCCTGCCCGGTGCTACAAGGTGATAGCAGCCGGAAGAAACAAGGAACGTGCCCGACAGAAGTTTGCTGCCTATTGGGAGGATGAATCTTTCTTCTTTGCAGAGATAGACGTTACCCAGCCTGTCATCAAGAGCATGGACAGGATGATAGGGGAACCAGTCTATAATGAGTTGGCTGAGGGCGCTGATTATATCATCGATGCAGCCAGCAATGCGAGTCCTAACTTCTTTAAGCAGAACCCTGTAGAGGTGATGAAGGCAAACATCAACGGCGTATCCAACCTGCTGGAATATGGATTGAGTCACCGCATGCAGCGCATGGTTTATATCTCTTCGGGTGAAATCTATGGCGAGGGCGATGGCTCTGAATTTACCGAGAAGAGCAGCGGCTATGTGGATTGTGCATCGGTGCGTGCCTGCTATCCATCTTCCAAACGTGCTGCCGAAACGCTCTGCATGGCATACGGAGCAGAGTATGATGCCGATGTGGTGATAGCCAGACTGAGTCATACCTACGGTCCGGGCTTTACGGAGAGTGACAATAGGGTGTATGCCCAGTTTATCCGCAATGTTCTGAAGGGTGAGGATATCGTCCTGAAGAGTAAGGGTGAGGCTTTCCGCTCCTGGCTTTATGTGGTAGATGCCGCCCATGCCATCTTGCGCCTCCTGCTGGATGGCGAGAGGGCAAATGCCTATAATGTGGCTCATTCAGAATCGAATATCTCCATCCGCCAACTGGCAGAGCTGATAGCCCGGAAAGCGGACAGAAAGGTGGTGTTTGATATTCCTGAGGCGGATGCGCAGCAGGGCAATACCACGCCTATCACCAAGGCAACCTTCAGTACGGATAAGCTCAAGGCTTTAGGCTGGAAACCGCTCTTTGATGTAGAAGAAGGTTTCGGACATACCTTGCAGGAAGTGAGGGAAGGCTAAAGCTTTCTTTTAATCTCATCCCATGTTTCCCGCTTTTCCATGTTCAGATAGTAGCGAAGGTGTTTCTCTACTCTCTGTTCTACGGGTGGAAACTTCATATAGTCGCCAAAGAAGTGGCGCAGATAGGTATCAGCCTGCTCTGGCAGCAAGACGGTGGTATCCTCGAACGGGAATTCCTTGCCCTTGCCGAGCCATTCCTTCGGGAAAATCTCCTTATAGTGGTAGGAACCCGTATTCACCAGTACGTTCTTCGCCTTATCGAAGTCATACCGGTGACTCATCTCGTCCATCTGCTGGATGAGGCGGTGGCGCATCTTGCTGCGGCAGAAGAAGGCGAGCGTCTTGATGGCAAAGCGGCCCCAGGTTTCCTTGTGCAGGAGCAGGGAGATGTACTCAAAGAAAGTATTGTGGGTGGTTACGGCATTCAGACGGTTGATGGTCTTAGAGTATTTGCGATACAGCGCCTTTGCCGTTTCCAGGTCATCGTCGGTGGCATCAAGAGGGAAGATATCTACGTAAAGACCGATGATGCAGGGACGCTCCTTCTCCTCGATAAGGGTGGTTTCGCGATTCACGAGTTTGGAGAAATACAGAGGGTATGACTCGTTGTTGTACGGAGTTACTACCTCGTATTTGCCAAAGTCTTCATGCTTGGCGATTTCGAGCAGACGGTCGTAGTCGGGGCGTGGCATCAGTACGTCGATGTCATCGTCCCAGGGAATCATTCCGTGGTGACGGGCGGCTCCGATGGCGGTGCCGGCACAACAGTAATATCTGAGGTGATACTTGTTGCAGATTTCGATGAAAGCCTTCAATATATCGAGTATTGTGGCGTTCCATTCCTTCTTGATGTTCTTAATATCCATATTTTTTTCTGTTTTACGGCTGCAAAAGTAAGCAAAAAGTTTTGAACTTCAAACTATTTATGCTACTTTTGCATTCTAAAAAGTAAAAACAAGTAATATTCCATATTTATCAGATAGAAACGATGGCAGAATCATTAAAGGAAAAAACCGCCAAGGGATTGTTCTGGGGAGCGATGAACAGTGGCTCTACCCAGGTACTCAATATCCTCTTTGGCATCTTCTTGGCGCGTTTGTTGTCGCCAGCCGATTATGGTATCATCGGCATCCTCACCATATTCACCCTGATAGCGGGCAATCTGCAGAGTAGCGGGTTTACCCAGGCACTGGTGAATATCAGAAAACCCACCGACAACGATTATAACTCGGTGTTCTGGTTTAATGTCCTGGTGAGTCTTACCATGTATGTGGTGCTCTTTTTCTGTGCGCCGCTGATAGCAGATTTCTTCCATCAGCCTTGTCTCACCTCCCTGTCACGCTTCGTGTTCCTGAGTTTCTTCATCTCTTCGTTTGGCATCGCCCAGAACGGATATATGATGAAGAACATGATGAACAAGGAGATTACCATCGTTAATTTCATGGCTCTGATCAGTTCGAATGTCGTGGGACTGGTGCTGGCATTCAACGGCATGGCTTACTGGAGTCTTGCCTGGCAGCAGGTTATCTTTATCCTCGTGCTGAATATAGGAAGATATTATTATACGGGATGGCGCCCGAATTTTCATATCGATTTCGGACCAGTGAGGAAGATGTTCGGATTCAGCGTGAAACTCCTGGTTACCAACATTATCAATACGGTGAGCAACAATGTATTGACCTTTGTCTTCGGCAGGTTCTATCCGATTAATGATGTGGGTAACTATAGTCAGGCATACAACTGGGACACCAAGGCTAATTCGTTTGTTGCCAATACGGTGGGACAGATAGCTCAGCCCGTCTTGGCTTCTATCCAGGACGATAAGAACCGCGAGTTGCTGGTGTTCAGAAAGATGCTCCGTTTCACGGCATTCCTTTCTTTCCCATTGATGTTTGGCTTGACTTTGGTATCACGCGAATTCATCCTGATTACGATTCATGAGAAATGGATTGCCAGTGTGCCGCTGTTGCAGATTCTCTGTGTGAGCGGTGCCTTTATGCCTATTTACACGCTTTATCAGAATCTGGCTATCAGCAAGGGACGTTCTGATGTGTATATGTGGTGCAACATCGGTCAGGTAGTGGGTTTGCTCGCCTTGGTGTTGTTCTGTCATCAATATGGCATCCAGACCATGGTGATAGCCTATACCTTATTTATAATAGTCTGGCTTTTGGTCTGGCAGTGGATGATGAAGCGTGTTGCCGGATTGCGGTTTCTGGATGTGGCAAAGGATATACTGCCATTCATGCTCTGTGCGGCAGCCACGATGGTAGTTACCTATTTTATGACCCGCAGCCTGCAGAACATCTATCTCCTGCTGCTGGTTCGTCTGCTGGTTTCAGCCACCATCTACTTCTGTATCATGAAGCTGCTGAAGGTGCAGATATTAGAAGAGTGTATAGCTTTCTGTAAGCGAGGTAGATAAGATTCACCCTCTTGACAGGTACCCCCTTTTTGATGAGGCTGATGATGAGGCTGATGAGGCAGCTCTTAGGCTTGTATGCGAGCGCCTGATCCACCTTTTCGAAGGCTACATGAGCGTTTGCCGCCCAGCGGTAGGCATTGACGATGCCTATCTCTGTGGCTCTGAGGTACTGATGCTTCTTATCGTTCTGCTCGAAAAAATCGATGAGTCGGCGGGTTGATTTGAAGTATGACAGGAGATTCTTTTCAGAGATGTTGTGATTGTAGGAATTCTCATTGTCGGTACGGTAATAATATACCGCATCATCGATGTTCACCTTTTTGCCGTAGAACATGAACTGGGCATTCCAGAAAAGATCTTCTGCATAGTTGATGCCCTCTTCAAAGAATATCCTGTGCTCCATGATGAGCGAACGCTTATAGATTCTGCCCCACAGCCGGTTGGTGATGATGTTCTGGCAGACAAGCAGTTTGAGCAGCTTCTCATTAGAAACTTCAAAAGGTTTCTGGAGTCTTCCTGCTTTTCCTTCGTACCATTCCCGGTAGCCGCCATCAATCAGGTCGGCATGGCTACTAACTGCTTTTCCTGCCAGCTTCTCAACTGCATCTTTCGGCAGCATGTCATCGCTATCGGCAAATAAAAGATAATCGCCTGTAGCTGCCATCAGTGCCGTCTGTCTTGCAGCGCCCACGCCCCGGTTTCTGTCGTGGTGGATGATGCGTACCTGTTGTGCTCTTTCAGGATATTCTTTCAGGAGCGATTGTAGGATACCGATACTTTTATCGAGGGTACAGTCATCTACAAAGATGTATTCGATAGACGCATACGACTGCTCGAACAGTGAACGGGCGCACTGTTCGATATATTTTTCTACTCCATAGATAGGGGTTAAGATACTTATTTTCAGCATGATGGTTTTAATCTAAGATACTTTTTTATCTTGTAGGGTTCTCTTTTTTATCTTGTGAGATACTGGAATATCAGCGTGCTGTTATAGAAGAACAGGAAGATGGTGATAACTGCGAGTGTTCCACGAAGATAAGGCAGATATTTCTCCTTACAGTTTCTGATGATATATCCGATACAAACCGGAATGATGAACGCCCAATGGGCAGCCATGATATAAACCTCGTTCAGTCCGAATCCCATGACCAGATGAATGAAGGCGTCGCATGCCACCCATGAGGCAGTGAGCCAGAGAAAGGCCGATCTTCTTCCCATCCAAAAGCCCATACACAGCAGAATCACGATGATACCCTCTATGATATAAGGAACGGGTGTCTGGTATTTCACGAATATCGGGCGGTGGCTGTGGATATCTTCCAGCAGATGTTCTCTGTGCAGGATAAGCGATTCGCCAAAAACGTTTTCTACCAGTGATTCTGAACGGGAGATAGACATATCTGCCCATGAAAGCATGCCTCGTTTCTGGATATTCTTGCCAGCGATAGCCTTATCGTGCTTCTGTTTCTGGTCCATCTTAGCCCTAAAAGTACTGTCTTTCGCAGCTTTCTGAGCCACGAGCCGTTCTCCTTCCAGGCGATTAGGAATAATGAATGCCTTATTCTGGTAGATGCCTGCAGCACCTATCAGAAGGGTAGGCAAGATGATGCCCAATGCCAGATATTTCGGGCGGAAGAGTTTTTTGCCATTGGTAAAGAGGGCGGCAAGGAAGGTCTTGGCGCCATTGCTCAGCGTGATGCCTGCCGTGAAGAAAAAGAGCAGGGCTGTTTGCCACCAAGGCATGCTGCGGTGTTCCTGCTGCTGTTTGCCTGCCAGATAAAGTGTCATCGACAGGAAGAAAAGCGACATGCCGAAATGGTCATCCACAAAGGTGACGAGCAGCACGTAGGCAAAGGAAAAAAGCATCGCTGTGAGCACATTGCTGTCTATAGCCTTCAGCTGCATCACCTCTCTGAAGATTCTTCTGAAGAAGAGGGTGGAGTAGGTGGAGAAAAATGTCATCATCACCGCCACGATGATAGTTGCCCAGTTGCGGGAGGTGAGTTCTATCAGCCAGCCGTTCAGTAGCGAGAAAGGATAGAGGAAGAAAGGGAGCATGGGATGGCGATACTCCGTGTAATACACCTTCCACTTCGAGAGGGTAAGGTAGGTGTAAGGGTCGAAACCTGAAATCTGAAAGTTCTTGGTGAAGAGCGTCCAGAATCCTGCTTTCGGTTTGCCGAAATCATCAAAATGATAGGTTATCATCAGCACATTGAAGGCGATGATAACGATGAGTGTAATCAAGGCAAAGAGCCTTTCTTCTTTTTTAATTCTAAATATATTGTTCATTCTCTGATTATTTTTTTGCTGGGCTGATGCATGCCGCATCTCCTTCTTAGCGCTGCAAAAGTAATTGTTTTTTCTGAATATTCAAAAAGAAAGGCTCTATTTTGTGTCTTTTTTCTGATAAAAACGGAGTTTTATTTTGTATTCTCTTTTATTTGGTGTATCTTTGTCGCAATGATGATGAAAAAGTCATCAGGACGGACAGTTGGATAATAAAGATAAATAATGACAATGAAACATGCTTTTTTGATAATGGCTCATGGCAGTTTACCGCTTCTGAGGGTATTGCTGTCGATGCTCGATGATGAGCGCAATGATATATTTCTGCATATCGACCGGAAATCGGATATGCTGGATGGTGCTGAACCGCTGGTTCTTTCCAGGGCACGCCTCTTTGTGTTGGAACAGAGGGTGGATGTGCGTTGGGGAAATCTGAGTCAGATTAAGGCGGAGTATGTGCTTTTCGAGGAGGCTTTGAAGCATGGACCTTATGCCTACTACCATCTGCTGAGTGGTCAGGATTTACCTATCAAATCGCAGGATTACATCCATCAGTTCTTTGAGGAGCATCAGGGTAAGGAATTTGTGGGCATCAATCATGGTGAGGAATTTGAATGGGATTGCCGCCGGAAGATGATGCGTTATTGGCTATTTACCAGTCTTACCCGCTCGAAGTATGGGGCTTTGAATGCCATTACCAGGCGACTGAATAAATATCTTTCGATGCTGCTCATGCCGTTCCTGCATCGCCAGAAGATGGATTTTGCCAAGGGAGCCAACTGGGTGAGCATCACGCAGGCATGCGTGGAGTATGTGGTGAGCCAGAAGCCGTTTGTATTGAAAAGATTCAATTATACCTTCTGCCCTGATGAGTTCTTCCTGCAGACCCTGGTATGGAATCATCCCGATTTCCGGGCCGCCTTGTACTCAGAAAAAGATGAATATGAGGGCTGTATGCGACTTATTGACTGGAAACGGGGCAATCCATACGTCTGGACTTTGGCAGACAAAGAGGAGCTGGAACAAAGCAACCGCCTCTTTGCCCGTAAGTTTGATATGGAGCATGAGGATATCATCCGCTGGATCAAGGCTTCTTGCTAATATTTATCCTAGCATGTAGCCTACCAGCAGATATCCGTTGCTTATCCACAGATAGAGGGTGATGGCGAGCATTAATCCTCTGAAGGCCCATTTCAGGTTCTTTCCTTTTGCCTTGAGCGCCAGGAAGGCGATGGCGATAGGGAGGGCATACATATAGTGGGAAGTCATGATATATACCTCGTTGATACCGAAGCCCAAACCGATATGGAGGGCAGCATCCATCAGGAAAAATGTCAGGGTGAGCCAGAGAAACTTTGCTTTTCTTCCGGCAAGGATGCCAAGTAAGAAAAGCACAACGATGCATGCCTCTACCACATAATTGACCGCAGACTGGTATTTCACGATAACCGGACGGTTGCGCAATACATCGCCCAGAAGGTTCTGCTGGTGCAGCATGATGCTTTCACCGAAGAAATTCTCGACCAGAGTTTGCGAGCGGGAGGTCGTCTTGTCGGTCCAGTTCATGAATTCGCCCTTGGCGATAGGCTTGCCCGTGTTCTTGTTCCATATCTGTTTATGGTCACGAACATATTTGGCATGCGCTTTATCCTTGATGATTTTCTTGACGGCAGCTTCTACCTTTGCCGAGTCTTTCACGCCAGTGCTGTCGCGGTATTGCTGGTAAATCTTGGCTGTGGCTTCCTTGTTTTTCTTCATCTTAGCCTCGTGTCTTGCCATCTCCTTAGGCCATACGAAGGTGCGGTATTCCCATCTGGCGAAAGCCCACATGAGTGCGGCAGGAAGGATGACTCCTATCAGGAAGTATTTGATACTGAAGAACTTTCTGCCATTGGTGAAAAGGGCGGCAAGATAGGTCTTCAGACCATTGTTGAGCGATACGCCCGCTGTAAATACAAAGAGCAGGATAGTCTGCCAGATGGTAAGCTGTCTGCCTTTCTTCATGCATACGCCTGTGATATACAGGGTGCAGAGGAGTATGATCATCGACATGATGAAATGGTCGGGTACCATCGCTGAAACCATCACATAGGCGAAAGAAAAATAGAAGGCAGAGAGCAGATTGGCATCAAAGCGCTCTGTACCAATCACTTCTCTGAATATACGGTAAAGAAAAATGAAGGAATAGAAGGCGCAGAACACCAGGATGGCTCCCACGACAAACTGAACGCAGTTGATGCCGGTAAGCATCATCAATCCTTGATTTATCTGATTCGGGATATACATGAAGAACGCCAGCAGCGGGTGGCGGTATACGTTATATTCTGTGTCCCAGTGAGATACGATGCTATAGGTAAGCGGGTCGAAACCTGCCACATGGAAGGTCTTGACAAAGAGTTTGTGATAATTATCTGTAATCTGCGAGAACTGGCTGTGGTATTTGATGACAGTCAGGGCATTGAGGGCACATGCTATGATGAGTGCGACGAGTGCTGAAACTCTTTCCTCTTTCTTGATTTTAAAAATATCGAATATCTTTTTCATATCTTTCTTTTATCGTGTTTTGGGAATCCCCTTATTTCTTCAGGAAGAACCTTACCAGGAGGAAGTTTACCGGGATGCAGATGCAGAGGGTGGGTATCATAGCCAGCTGTTTGGCTAGACCCAAGCCTACGAAGAGGTTGAGGCAGAGGGTCTGCATCGAGTAGTTGACGATGTGGGAGAGGGTGAATCCTGCTCCGCGTTTGGCATTCGCCTTTACCTTGAAGGTATAGCGGGTACTGGCGATGAAATTGAAGATGAAACTCACGATGTAGGCGATGGTGTTGGCTGTGGTAGCCAGACTGTGGTCGCCCATGTTGGGGATGAAATGGGTCAGTGCCGGCATCATAGCCAGGTAGATGACATATTGCAGTACCGTAGCCAGTCCGCCTACGATTCCGAATCTGATGACTTCGCCCAGCTTCTCTCGCTTGGCATCATCCATATTATTTATCTTGTTTTTGATATTCATGTTGCAAAAGTACTTCAAAATCTCCAAATTACCAAATATATCGTGGTATTATTTATCTCAGCATCTTTCCTTTTCCGAAGAGATAAGCCAGATGGGTCTTCTCCATCATCTTGGCGATGCCGATGCTTCCGGCAATGGCGATGAAGATGGTAACGAGGGCAAAACAGATTTCGCTCCTGTCCCAGCTAAAGAGGGGATGATAGAACTTGGCTGCCATCGTAAAGATGGGGTGGAAGAGATAGATGGGCAGTGTGTTGCGGCCTATATATAATAAGGTGTCTTCTGTCTTTCGGACGCAGGCATTATCCTGTAGGCGTTTGATGAGGCTGTGTATCCACATCAGGGATGAAATGCAGCACCAGCAGGAGAAGACGATGGCGAGCGTGCCCCAGTCGTACCATTCTTCTAAGCCCAGCAAGTTGATCCAGAGCAGCAGGGCAACCGGTGAAGGACGGAATATCTTGTCAAAGCCGATATGGCATTGTCTGAGTACCACTCCGATGAAATAATAGGTGGCGGCACTGGGTGAAAGAGCGGGTGTCTTGGACAGGAGCAGGAGTAGGGTGGCGAAGATAAAGAGGCTTGTGGTGGTGCTCATCGTCGTTTTTCCCTGTCTGAGGGTTCCCCAGGTTGCTCCCTTGAAACTGACGTAATAGAGAATGCCGCAGATAATCATGGTCTGGATGAACCAATAGGGACCGATGGACGTAACGAATATCTTCTCACAAATCTGAGAGAGTGACAGTTCCGTGATGCCATCTCTCACCGGCATGAAATAGGAGAGGACAGAGAAACCGGTTACCATGATGACGTAAGGCAAAGCGAGACACATCAGGTATCTTCCCATCTCCTTTGGGCTTTTCTCGATATTCACGAGATAGCCCGTGATGATGAGGAAGGTAGGCATCATGAACGAGAGAATGCCTGCCTTGAGCTGGGGGTATGCGTTGCCGAAGCTCACGATATGAATCAATATCATGAGAATAATGAGGATGGCTCTTATCCAGTCGATGTCTGTATTCCTTTGTTTCATAATGAATATATTCAAAATCTTTACTTGTTGATGTTACAATTGGGGGCAAATATACATAAAATATTCTTTTCCTCAAAATCTTTTTGCCTAAAATTCCCCCAGATTCTCAAAATCTTGCCTGTGCAAGTCTTAAAGAACTGTATGGCACGGGCTGAAAGCTCAAAAGCTCTTAGCCCTGGGGGATAATAGCAATCAGCAAGGCATTCTATAGCCAAATCGAATGGAAATTGCTCGATTTGGCTATAGTATAACCTATTCTTTAGCCAAATCGAGTTAAAATTCATCGATTTGGCTATAGAATCCTTGTTTCTCTCGGATAATTATCTTATATTTGCACCATCATTAAAGTTAGATTTAAAAGGTATGGAGCAAATTATCGGACGAAAGAAAGAAATCGAGCTGTTGACAGAATATTATCATTCTGGCAAAGCTGAGTTTGTGGCTGTATATGGCAGGCGTCGTATCGGCAAGACTTATCTTGTGAGAAATCTCTTCCGTGATAAGTTTGCCTTTGATATGTCTGGGTCTATAGAGGCACCAGCTGAGGCGCAACTCTCTAATTTCGGGTTTGCGCTGAGGGAATATGGAGATTCCAAACAGCCTATTCCTACGAATTGGACAGAGGCTTTTGAGGCATTGAAACAGTTGTTAAAGGCAAAAATGAAAAGAGAACGACTCGTTGTTTTTATCGATGAACTACCATGCTTGGATACGCCGAAATCTGGTTTCCAACAGGCTTTTGAGCACTTTTGGAACGGATGGGCAGCTTACCAAAGTGAAATCATGCTTATCGTTTGTGGCAGTGCCACGTCGTGGATGATAGCCAATCTGATAGATAGTCATGGTGGGCTTCATAATAGGATAACGCACGAGATGTATCTTTCTCCTTTTACTCTTCGTGAGACGGAACTGATGCTACAAGCTTATGGATTCTCATGGACTCGCATTTCTATCCTTCAGATATATAGCATCCTTGGTGGGGTGCCTTATTATCTCAGTTTGTTGGATAAAAAGCAAGGTGTGGAAGGGAATGTCGACAGATTGTTTTTCTCATCCCACGCTGAACTGAAGCGAGAATATGGAAGACTATATTCGTCCTTGTTTAGAAATTCTGAGTCCTATATGCGTGTCATAGAGGTACTTGCCTCATGCAGACAAGGTATGGCCCGAAAGGAAATCATGGAGAAATTGAAGTTGAAATCGGGTGGAACTTTGACAAAGGTTCTTAGTGAATTGATAAATTGCGATTTTGTAAGAGGGTATAATACCAGGGATAAGAAGATAAAGCAGAAAGATCAAATCTTTCAGCTCACCGACCTCTATACATTATTTTATATGACGTTTTGCCATCCTGGTACGACGGACACGGAATATTGGACTCACTTGATGGGAAAACCTCGTCAAAATACTTGGTATGGCTTGGCTTTTGAGCGAGTTTGCATGTTGCATATTCCTCAAATCAAGCATTTCTTGGGGATAGACCAAATCCATACCGAGTATTATTCTTGGCGAAGTAAGGTTTCAAAGCCAGCTGCGCAAATCGACTTACTGATAGAACGTGCCGATAATCTCGTGAATCTATGTGAAATCAAGTATTCGCAGATGCCTTACACGATCACTAAGGAGGAGGATATGCGCATTCGTAATCGTATGGCTGATTTCGTGGCAGAAACAGGGATAAAAAGTGGCATTATCCCAACGATGATTACTACTTTTGGCGTGCGCCTTACACAGTATGCAGCCTTGGCTCAAGTACAAATTACAATGGACGACCTGTTCGTATAAACAAATGGTGCAGTGTCGTATCTCCATAACGCCTAACGGACTTGCAGCCAGCCATTGTTTGCCTTGACTTTTGGATAAAAGCTGTATTCTTGGAGGCGTATATAAACACCCAAAAAGATACATAATCTTTACAATCCTATCTTTCGAAAGAATGCGGAAGATTAAATCAAAACAGGCTAACAAATGTTACATATAGGGACAGCAAAACGAACATGCTGCCCCTTTTTTCTTATTGTTGGCATTACGCAAAATGGACTTTCGGGAGGCTCTGAGAGACGGAAAAGAGTGACTATCCGGCTACAAATGCTGCTCCGGATAACAGGAAGCCTAAATTGCTAATTTTTGTAAAACACCAGAGAAAAGCGACATTTTTATCGAAAAAATCCCTTTTAGTTGTCGCATTCCCCCACCAATGCGACACCTAAATGATAGGAATGCGACACCTAGGCATGGGAATGCGACACCTTATTTCAATTATTTTTTGTATATTTGCAGCATGATTGCTAGATTGGAGTCATGCCGGATTGCTGTCCGACATACCTGTTCATCATACAGACAAGCCTCTTATGTTTCCAGGAATCATCTTCGCTCTGATGATCCAATGGACATGATAGCGAAGCCTATCCCATCATAGAGGAAAGCTCCTGATCTTTGCGATAAACTGGCAAGCAGATATATAAGACAAAATATTAACATTAATCATTTAACAACAAAACGTGTATGAAAAAGAAACAATTACACAAATCGAATTGGCTCGTCACGATGCTGCTGCTCGTGATGGCTATCCTCATGCCTTATGGGGGGGGCATGGGCGCAAACTGCAAGTCAACCGTCAGAGGGTAACGGAAGTGAAGGCAGTCCTTACATTATCACCAAAGCTGAGGAATTGGCATGGTTCCGTGATGCGGTGAATGACGGGAATTATGAAATCTGCGCTAAGATAGCAGATAATGTTGAGGTCATTGACCTAAAGGACTTCTGCCATGCGGCTGATGCGTCTCAAAACTTAAAAGAACTAAGCTGGGAGCCTATTGGAAATAGTGATTGGAGTTACGTAGGTACTTTCGACGGAAATGGCAAGACCATCACCAACCTTTATATCAATGCAACCCAAGCATATATGGGGCTTTTCGGTAGAATCTATAAAAGCACAATCAAGAACCTAACCTTTGAGAATGCAAATGTGACAAATACGGAAAATGATATAGGAATTTTGGCTGGTTATGCAGGAAATGGAAACACCCTTCAAAATATCAAAATATCAAATACTTGCCAGATAAAAGGAGGTAATGACTTTACAGGCGGTATTGCAGGTTATCTTGATGGTAACGCCTACAACTGTGTGAACTACGCCACGGTACAAGGAACAGAAGATGTCGGCGGCCTAGTTGGCTATTTTGAGAGTGGAACCATCAAAGACTGTGCCAACTATGGCGATATAACAGGAACTTCAAATGTCGGAAACTTGATAGGCAATGCATATACATGCAATCTGAATAATGTGCTTGGCACTGGTAATGTTACTGCTACTAATACAAAGCCTGGCGGTATCCTTGTTGGAATCATCGAAAATTCATCCGGCAGCACTGCTTCTGGCATCTTGGCATACAGCAGTAGTGCTAAGCTTACCATCAATGGAACTGAGCAGGCAGGCGATGCCGTCAAGGCTATCGGAGATGGCTCATTGGCCTATCCTGAAGGCAAGAATGAAGCTGACGTGATCAAGGCATTTAACCCTGAACAGCTGAACAGCGGCGAGGTGGCATGGCTGCTGAATGGTTCCACATCTGTTCCTACCGAAGGAAGCACCTTGGCATGGTATCAGAAACTCTTGGGTGCTGATGCAGATGCTTATCCTGTGCTTGTTGCTGCAGAAGGCAATACAGTATATAATGGATCATTCCGTTACTGCGATGGAACGACTTCCTCATATAGCAACAGTTCTTCTGATAGTGAATTGATTCACGTAGCATCTGCCACTTTAACCAGTCCTGTGTTCGACTCAGCCAAGCACATCTATCACATGGGCTGCAGCAACGAGAGCTGCCCTGAGCATAAGTATGCAGCAGATGCAGATGGAACACTGAAGGCTACAAAGGCAGAAGATGGCAAGTTCTATGTTGAGGAACTGACCCTTACCGATGCTTCTACAGCCATCAACACCCAGGCTCAGTTCACGATTAAGGACCTGCAGTATAGCCGTCAGCTCAATGAGGGACAGAAGGGTTATGTAACACTCTGCCTTCCTTTCGATATCAATGCAGCTGATGTTGCTGGTGCAGAGAAGTGCTATCCTGTAGGAAATATGATGATTCACATGCCTTCAGCTGATGCAAGTGTATTGAAGTTCGTTCTTATGCTCGATGAGCAGTCAGTCATCAAGGCTGGTACACCAATGATTGTTAAGCTTGGTGCAGAGGGCACAGCTCAGAATTTGGTTGTAACGGCACACAATGTAGAGTACAACGCCAACTTCTTTGAAAATCCAGCAGCCAAGTCGCTGACTCTGAGAGACTGGGATGGCAAGAGTGGTTTTATGACTATCTGCCATGAACTGACAAATGCCTCAATAGGTGGTGTTTATACTACCACACCTATGGCAGAAGGAAGCTACAGTTTCCGTGCAGATGGTAAGTTTGGTATCCACACAGGTGATTTGTCTCCTTATCGCATATATCTGAACGTCCAGCCATCGCAGTCGGCTTCTTCACGTACCATGCTGTTCAGCATCGGTTTGCCTGATGACAGTTCTACCACTGGTATCCGCATCATCAGCTTAGGAGATGGCAAACAGACTGGTTCATCAGCCATTTATACCTTAGAGGGTCAGCGCGTAAAGGGAACACCTCGCAAGGGCATCTATATCAAGAATGGAAAGAAATTTAGTGTTAAATAATTAATCAACAAGGTATTATGAAAAAGAAAGAGTATATATCACCTGCAATTCAGGTATTTGAAATGAATACACCTTGCATCCTGCAAGCAAGTGGAGGAGAAACCGGTGGAGGAAGTACCGGAAGTGGAATATCGCAAGAAGAATGGGATAGTTGGGGTCCAGGCTTCGGCTCGAATGATCCGAAGTACCCAGGTGAGGGAGTGTAATTTTACGCTCCTGGTTCTAACATAAGTAAGGGCTGCAGACGGTAACAATGCCGTTTGCAGCCCTCGTTGTTTAAATGCCGGAAGATATTTCTTTCTCGCCTGGCATAGTCACTTATACTAAGAAAAAAGACTCGTGGATAATGTACATACACTACGGCTGAAGTTGCTTCAGCTGGTCTTCTGTTAATCCTGTAGCTTGTATGATTTGAGAACAAGACATACCCATAGCCAACAAGTTACGGGCAACTTCCAAACCTTTAGACAGTTCCCCCTCAGCACGACCTTCAGCACGACCTTTTTCCATACCTCTCTTCTCATCAAACTTTCTGGTGGCATATATATCACGCATATTCTTGATGTCCTCATCATAAAGCTCAAGTTCTTCTCGGGAAAGCTTGCGGAGGTCGCCTATCTCTGCCAACTTGCGGAAGACTGGATACTTCTCGCTGAATGGCATCTGTTCAAACATGTTCATATTCTTCATTATATAAATCCAACAATCAAATATATCCATACACTCTGCCTCCGTATGCTTGTCGAACAATGGCAGTTGGAGGTACACAATACGCATCCTGTCGGACACTCGCTGGCGTGTCTGCAAATCAGTAAGCACCAAGTCGGTACGAAACTTCTTTAGCATCGGACTCACCGATACAAAGTCCATGAAACACACCGTATAGACTGGAGCCAAATGATAGTCCCAGATTCCACGAATGCCCTGCTGCACAATGGCACGTGCCGTGTAATACAATGCTCTGTCGGCAAAGTATTCCTGTTCTTTCTTCTGCATCTCGACGATGACATGCTTGCCTTCGTTTGTGACGCAATAGACATCGAAGACTACACCACGGTCATCGGGGCGCAAGCCAAGTTTTTCGGTCTTGGCAAACGTCACATCGTTGATTACCAACTCGTCTTCAAACAGTCCGTTGAGGAATGTGATCAGACATTCTTTCGTGTCCTCGCTTCCAAAGATTCGCTTGAAAGCCCAATCGACACGTGGGTCTATAAATCTTGCCATCTTCTTACGTTTTATAAGGTCGTGGACGCAATATTGCAATTCTGCTGCGAAGATACACTTTTTTATTGAAACTGCCAAGAAATTATGGGATTTTCTTTTTTTAATAACTGTATGGTTGAAAAGTTTCTATGGTTGTACGCAAGTATATGAAGAAGAATACTCAAGTGGCTCAGTCAGCCAACTCAAGTGGTTCAATCAAGCAATTCAAGTAGTTCTGTCAGCGAGTTCAGACGTCTCAGTTAGCTGATGCAGACGTCTCGATAAGCTTACGGATACGTCTCCGTTAGCTTACGCAGTAATATCTGTAACCCGATGCAGTCATATTCGTAGCCCGATGCAGTCATATTCGTAACCCGATGCAGTCATATTCGTAACCCGATGCAGCCATATTCGTAACCCGACGCAGCCATATTTGTAACCCGATGCAGCCTTTATATGAACAAATTTTATGTAATCATCTATCATCCATCACGATTTGCATCTCTTACACATCTTGATATATTGATATACAGACACTTGTATGGCGTGATAGATACTTCAAAAACAGAAAAATCCATCACGCTATCCATCACGATTTGGGGGTATCCCTCACGATTTTCTCACTACACTCTACCAAATACTGCATATCAGTGTTGAAAGGCTTACGATGGATGGCAACAGAACTCTAGATATGGCCATCTATTAAGGTAGTCAACTAAAAATATGACTAAGTTTCAGGAAAGTCAACGTGAATTATAAATAAGTTTTAACCGAGTCAACTCGTCTTACAAATAAAACTAAAAGTGGTCAACTAAAATCGTTAAACCACAAAAGGTTACGGTTTCATGCTATGAAACATTTTATTTCATGCCATGAAACTGTTTGTTTCAAGCGGAGGTAAGCGGCTCCGCATTTATACCATTGTGGTCTCCTCATTTGTTCGTACCTTTGCACCATCATTTTAAAATCATACGAATTATGACAGCAAACGAACGTTTTGAGAAGGCTTGGGGGGCCTTCTTAGTCTATCTGAATCGAAACCCCAAGGCTCAACTTACTCCTTTCTTGAAGGAAAGACATATAAATCATCGCACCATGATGAACTGGATGTGCGAAAAAGGATATTCTGTTTTGCGTGCCAAAAAGGAAATCCGCCAAGCCCAGGAGGCAGCCCGCAGAGAAAAAGCAGAAGCATCTACATCAAGTACAGGCATGATGTTCGTGCCTATGGAACCTCCTACCATAGATCTGCCTATGGAAGACCTCCTTTATGGCATAAACATAACCTTTCCAAATGGAACTTTGGTTTCCGTTAAAAAAGGATGTGCCAAGTCTGTTATGGCGTTGATGAAACTTTATGAGAAGGAGGATGCAGTATGTTTGGATTGAATGAGAGTACCCAGTACTATGTCTGCCAGAGATACGTACGAATGAACATGGGCATAAACGGCTTGTATCAGATAGTGAGAACGGAAATGGAACTTCCGCCACTTGGTGGTGCGGTCTTCATCTTCTTCTCCAAGAACCGCCAGCAGGTAAAAATGCTAAAATGGGATGGCGATGGTTTCTTGCTGTACCAGAAACGACTGGAGCGAGGAACCTTTGAATTGCCATTCTTTGATCCCAAGAACAAACAGTGCAAAATGCCGTACAGGACACTATCGGCCATCATGAGCGGAATTTGCCTAAAAAGTATGAAATATAGGAAGAGACTTAACCTATAGTCGCAATACATTGACTCTAACATATTGTATGTCAATAAGATAGTAAAAATAAATATGTAAAAACGCTTGCATATCTCGATATTTTTTCGTACCTTTGCACTATGACAAAGGACGAAATCATAGTACTTTTGAAGGAGCAGCTTCAGCTTGCCAACGAGCAGCTTCAGCAAGCCCATGCTACAGTGAGTTCACTGACTCTACAGGTCGGTGAACTCATTGAGCGTATAAAGTCTTTAGAAGAACAACTCGTCCAGAAAGGAATCGCCATAGATAAAGCGAACCGTCAGAACAAGGCACTCGGCAAGCTTGTTTCAGGCAAGAAGTCGGAACGCCAGGATAAGAATCCACAAGATTCGATGCCCCAGGAGGAATTTGACAAGAAGCAAAAAGAGCAGGCCGAAAAGAGAAAGGCACGCAAGAACAATGGTGCCAAGCGCGACATGCATTGCGAGATGGAAGAGGTGCATGTTACGATAGACCCTGAAATGGATGCGGAGCTTTTGAAGAAGTTGCGTATCTATGGCACCCGCACCTGTGTACGCTACAGCATGGAACCTATCAAGTTCATCAAGACAGTATATCACATCAATACTTATACGGATGGAAATGTCCTGTATCCGGGGAAGACTCCTCCGGCTTTACTTCTGAACTCTTCCTATACATCTTCTTTTGCTGCAGGTCTCCTGCAGTTGCGATACATCTATTCCATGCCGGTGGAGCGAATCATCAAATACTTTGCCGACAATGGGTTTACGTTAAGGAAGGCCACGGCAAATAAACTGATAGCCAGAAGTGCAGATGTACTTGAAAACATCTATAAGGCTATCAGGCAGACAGTATTGCAGCAGGATTATGTTACGGCAGATGAAACTTATCATAAAGTGCTGCTGGCAAAGATAAAACCTACAGACAAGGGATCGAAGAAAGGCTACCTGTGGGCAGTAAGTGCACCTAAGCTGGGACTTGTTTTCTTTGTATATGAGGATGGTTCACGTTCTGAGGAAGTCATACTTGATGTATTCTCAGATTATAAAGGTACCATACAGAGTGAGGCATATGCTCCTTACCGGAAACTGGAGTCGGATGTTTATCCTGACATTATGAGGATCGCCTGCCTGCAACATATAAAGAGAAACTTCATCGACTGCGGCAAGGAGGACAAGGATGCACAGGAAGTCGTAGACTTGATCAACAAGTTTTATCAAAAAGATAAGAAGCATAAGGTTGGCGTAAAAGGATGGACTGTGGAGGACCATCTGGCCTATCGGCAGTCATATGCACCAGACATTTTGCAGGATTTATCAGAGAAACTGGAGGAAATATCTTCCAGGAAGGATCTGCTGCCCAAGTCTACCTTGGCGCAGGCGGTTGGTTATGCCCTTAATGAATATAATGCCATTTGTGACATCTTCAAAAGAGGTGATACGGCTCTAGACAACAACTACATTGAGAGAATCCAGAGATACATATCGTTATCAAGAAGAAACTCTATGTTCTTCGGTTCGCACGAAGGAGCAAGACGGGGAGCTATCCTATATTCTATAGCTATCTCATGCAAGTTGAATGGCATCAATCTGTTTGAATACATTAGCGATGTCATAGAAAAGACCATTGAATGGCAACCGAATACCCCATTGGAGAAATATAGAGACTTACTTCCTGACCGATGGAAAAAGCAGTAGCAGCATTTGTTTAATCAGCTGTTACTGCTTTTTTTGAATTATGCAAGGTATAAACGCGGAGACGCTTACAAGCGGAGAAACACTTTATTTCATCCTGTGAAACGAACCGACACGTCTCGTGCCTGCTTTCGTCCATCTGCAAAGGATTTTGCTTTACTCGTAAATAAATTCGGTTACTTCTGCATAATGATTAGCAGAAAAACGTGATAGATAACCCCAAATCGTGAGGGATAGCGTGATGGATATTGTAAACTTTTTGTCAATCTATCACGCTAAGTAAAAGAGACAACAGCCTTATTATCAAATAGTTAAAGTTTTGGAAAACAGAAAACGTGATGGATGTGAGGGATAAAACAGATTTTAAACTAAAAAAATGAAGGTGTATTATGGACTTATGACCCACCCTCTCGATAGACAGACCTTGTATCTACACAAAATACAAGAAAAATACATGAAAAGCATAAAAAATGTATTCAAAAGTTTTGTGGTTTCGATAAATCTTTCTATATTTGCACCGATTCTTAGTGTTGGTGCAGTTTAAAGTTGCAATGATTATGACCAATCATGCGTATGTCATACGACAGACTGGTTCACGCTTTTTTGTATTTTGGCTCTTGGAGTAATGATGCTTTTTTAATAACTTAATAAAAAACTAACTATGAACAAGAAAGTATTTAGTTTATGCCTTGGAGCAGTCTTGCTTCTTTTGGCATCATGTAGTGGAGGTTATTCCTCTAAAGAGATTGATGGTGTGGAGTTTACAGGTGAAGGCGTGTTTGGTGATGTGCCTTACATTTGTATGGATTTCCTGAAAGAGTTTAATGAGTCTTTTAAAGCAAAAGTTTTAGACGGTAGTGTGACTGAGGCAGAAAGAGAAGAACTTAGAGAGGATTGCCGTAGCCGATATGAAGAAATCAAGAAGAAAGAAATCGTAAATGTACCGTTTGAACTTCATATCAATGGTAAGGTAGTGCTCAACAGCGAATTAAAGCTTAAATTGAAGGATTACGACCCAATAATTTCCGAATGTTACGCTTTTTATACTGTGGAATATCCTGAAGAGTATCATAGCTTGGTAACCAGAGATCAGGTGCTTTATACTTTGTTGTTAGATAAAGATGATCAAATTTTGTTAGTTTATAACGGGTCTCTTGTAAGAATTGATATAGGAAAATCTGACCCTTATGTCAAACCTTTTAATTGGGATGCCCTTTTGAAAGATAATCAGGCACGCGATCGTATGGTAAAAGTCCTTTTTGTGGATGAGGATGAGTATGTAAAACTTATGAACAAGCAAGGCTTGGAGGCAAGTAAAAAGGCTGATGCTGGAATTGGATGCCTTTCTGCATTCGACTTGAAGGGTAATGTAAAGATGTGCTTAGAAAAGAACGAGATGGGCGAAAGCCGTAAGTTGGAGTTTGACAATATGGGTAAGTTGATTACGTGTGATGGCAATCCTGTTCAGAACATCTATTCCAAGATGAAGTTTGATGACAATGGCCGTTTGGTCTCGGCTGTACGTGAAGAAAATTATAGTATAATAGAAACTACGTACGAATATGATTCTAAAACTGGTCATCTGATAAAGCAGAAAGATGTAGACCCAGAAGGTCAGATGGTAACTACCTATACATACGATGAGAATGGCTTGGTTACCAAGAAACAGGAAGTAGGAGAGTTTACGGAAATGGGGGCAGAAGAGCCTATGAAACTGAATCGCACCTCGATATACACTTATCCTTCAATAGATGCCCAAGGCAACTGGACTAAACGACAGGTTGAGAGTGAAGGGGCGATGATAACTGAGGTTAGAAGCATTAGTTACTTTTAGATTAATCCTGCAAGGGCAAGTTAAAGTAAACTCTACTTATATCAGATGTTGTGATGAAAACCATTGTTTGATAGAAACATAGGAAGATTTTTGTATAATTCATTAAAATATAATATAATGAAGAGATATTTGTTGCTAACTATATTTGCTGTTCTCGCCTTGTTCCCGAGTAAGGCTCAGTATTCCTTGTCTTATAAATTTCACAATGGAGTAACCTTCAACTATGCCCGGAAAGATTATGACTATAGGTTGGGAATAAAGTTTCATGGAATAAAGGAATCGCAATATCCGAAGGTGGACTATAAGATGGTTCTGAAGATATGGAACGACCCAGATATGAAGAACCTGTTCTTCTCTGATGTCTATACTTTTCCGGCTATGCCTGATACCACTACTTTGTTGATTCATTATGAGGATATGGAGGCTAGTATGAGAAAATATTATGGTGCCAACTATTACGGTCCCGTCAAACTGTATTATAGCTTGGATGTTTATAAGGGAGAAACTAATGCCGACACAGATGATAAGTATCCTAAGGTAAATATAGATGGAAAGGCTTTTAGAAGTAAATACCACTTCTCCCCTAAAACAGATAAGCGGGAAGAGGCATTTAGTTTTAAGTATTGGTATGTCTTTCCTATGACGCATCATACTCCTCCTACATTGACGGTTTCTTATACTCCTTTCTTGCCAAAAATTGGAAATGAAAATGGTTTTGAGGATTTTGAAAGTCCTACAAGCTTGCAAAACTTTACGGTAAGTGTGAAATTGTATCGTGATAAGGATAGAAAATATCCAGTCAAATTCTATCTGTATTCCAAGCAGAAGAGCGTAGGCGCTCTTCCTGAGGTAGGGGTAGATAAGCCCGATGATAATTGCTTAGCTCCTGGCGAAACAGTCTTTGAAACATCGAGTATAGAGAGGAAATGTCAGAATTGGAATCGTTTTTCTCTTGTCAGAATGGCTGATGGTTTTCTTAATCACGTAGGTAATAGAGAGGCTTTACTGGCTGGTAAGAATGTTGGTGATAGAGATACGATTTATTTCTTTACGGATATATATAATGAAAAAGGAGAATGCATTAATTTCTGTGAATATCCCATATTGTATTGGCATGTTGTTACTGCAATGAACAAGGAAAGTGCCTGTTGGCATGTTTGGAAAAGAGTGCCTAATGAAGAGGTTAATGGTGGCATTCATGTCGGGAAATGCTTGTTGAGGCATGCTTATTTTTCAAAGTGGAAATGCAGGAAATGTCAAAAAGAAAAGAAGTCTAAGAAGGCTATACCTTATGGACGCATTTACCGAGATCCGAATTGTAAAGATAAAGACGAGAGCGTTTCTCCGACAGAAACCGAAAATTCAGAGTCTTCATTCATCGGCTATGAGGAAGATCAAGAAGAGAAAGAACTTGCGCCTGTCAACGGCATAGAAGTCAAGGAACTGGTAAAGAAACTTTATGAGGTAAATTATGAATCGGGAGATCGTAGATATCTTGGTGAGCATAGCAATATCTTGTGGTATGGTGCCCCTGCTCCTTGTCCACATCATGACATGAAGAAGGTTTCAGGTATAATGAGCAAGTGCTCTAAGTGTGGCATTGTAGATTATAGCGATACTTATATAGATAGGTATGAAATTCTAGATGCAGATGCTTGCGAAAAAACACTTACCTTGGATGTAAACGGTGTGAAATTGACAATGCAGAGATACCTGAATGAAACAGGCGATGCGATGTATGTTGCCGAAACTGAAACGACAGAGGGATTATGGGCTGCGGTTTATCCAAATAATTGGTATCAATGGAAAAAGGACAGCGACTTTCCTGCAGCTCAACTTCCTTTCGAAAGTGTCATGATGTTCGTCAATACGCTTAACCATTATGCAGAGGTTAAAAAATGGCCGTTGCGTTTTAAAATACCTAATATTGCAGAATGGCATGAGGTTTATAGCGGGGGGAATAATGATAAACGTAAAATGGGATGGACGGCAGACAACAGTTTCAACGTTTTGCACCCTATAAAAAGCTATCCTAAGGCTGTTCCTGATGAGAATGGTTTGTATGATATGTATGGTGGCGTAGCAGAGATGTGTGCTGATTGGAGGAAGGTGACGGAGGATAAAGCCAAACAGTATGAGGCTCTAGACCCACGTGCATTGATGACGAAAAATGTTGAGATGTCTGTTGCTGGTATGGGGTATATGGATGCCACCTCTGATATGGAGGGTGATGAAGAGCGATGGATAGATTTAAGTGTAGGTGACTCGAATGTAGGCTTCCGCCTCTTTGCGACTCCTTTGAAGAAATATTAACTTTAAAATAGAAACGATATGAAGATAAAGAATTTATTGAAAACGTTAATGGCTTTATTGTTTACAGTGTTGCCAAGTATTGTTAGTGCACAGGGAGATTTAGCTCTGTTTGACCTGAAGGGCAAGGTAAAGCAATGTACATGGGTGAATCATAAGGCAGGTTGTTTGCAGAAAGGATTTTCTAAAACTGCGAATAAGGAGGTTATTACTTTCTCTCAAGCTGGGCGTTGCCAAAAATGGAACGATATTCTGTTTGCAGCGCAAGGTAGAAGTGGCAACGCTCTTCACAATGAAATAAAACGAGATGCAAAGGGAAGAACTGTTTATGGCTCGTTGTATAATGGCTTCTATGCGCCAGGTTCGGGTGAAGAGACTTTCGGGTATGATGCCAAGGGCAAACTGGCTAAGTTCACGTATGAGGATGCTGGTGCGATGGTGGAAACTACATTCGAGTATGATGCCGAAGGCAAAATGTCTTCTTCAATTTCTTCTATAGAGGACATGATGGAAGATAATACTTCTAAAATCAGCGTAACTTATCAAGTGCAGAATACGGATGCCAAGGGTAATTGGATCAAGCGTTTGGCAAAACCTTCGGCAGGTGCATCATGGATAGAGTTCAGAACCATTGTTTATTATCAATAACATTCACTCATTTAAAAGCATTCAATTATGAAACAGATGATGTTTTCTAAATCCTTTGCTGCTAAGATAGCAACGATGGCATTGTTCTTGGGGATGGCGCAAGGCGTCTCTGCACAACAGTTTACTGCAAAGATTCCAGCGACTAATCGTTTTGTCAAAATAACCTCCGATGGTGTTAATGTGCGTAGATTGCCTAATGCCACGAGTGGGAAAGTGATGACTTGGAATTCGGATGGTGGCTCTATTGATACCTATACTAAGATATATTTCTCTGACACTGAGGGAAAGCTGTACCGTGCCAACTCGATGACAGGTGCTTATGTAGAGCCTTTTCATCCTGCCAAAAATAGCTATTTGCCAGTTGCTGCAAATCAGTTGGATTCTCAGAATGGGTGGTATAATGTACTTGTTACAGCTGGGGAATATGCCGGAAATCCGGGACAGGCTAATGCTAAATTTGCTTGGGTAAAGGGTGATTTCTGTAAGGTTGTGGATGTTGATCGTAATGCAGACCCATTGACTTCTCTTACTGTTCCAACAACTAAGTTCTGGGATGGAGAAAATGATAGAATGGCTTACGGACAAAAAATCCAGTTCTCTCATGTTTATCGACGTCCCGATGGAATAAAGGTTATAGCTAAGGCTGACAATGAGAACAATATGGTTTCGGTTTGCATACCTTTCATTGTCAATAACTATGTGTTGGTGGCTCGTGCCAATGTGGAAGTTGAGCTTAGACCTAATATGAAAGGTGTTTTCTCTGGTGCTCTTGTGAAACTGGAAAATGATATGGGTGATGAAGAATTGGTATTCAAGGCGTATGTGAAAAGCAAAGACAATATGTTGGGTAAAGCTGCACAGCAAATAGAATGCGCCCCTTCTATCATTCTTACCAAACTCTTGGCAGTGATGTGCCCTAATGGAGTCATCCCAACTGATGAGGTCTATTTTATGGGTAAAGATGGCAAATGTTACGAGATTAGTTACAATGCTAATGTTACGGGTGCAGGCAATGCCTTCCAAGTGAAAACTCTTTCTTTCGGTAAGTAAATATAATATCATCTTTAGCCAAACCGAGTTGAAAATCATCGGTTTGGCTAAATTATTTTTTTTTATTTGTTTTATAATAAATAATATGTTGTAAATCAGTTAGTTGATATACTTGATACGGCGTTTCGCCGTACATGGGTAGTTGGCAAGATACAGGCTCGTTTCTAGATTCTGAAGGGCTTGTAATGTCCTTTGTTGGCGAAGGCGAGCATCTCCTTGTCGCCTCGGCTGTCGCCAAATGCCTCAATATCATATTGCGTGCGGTCGAAAGATAACGAGGGGGTACCGTAGGCATTGGCGGTAGTGGTGGTCAGTGCCTCGCAGATGCGATGTACCTTTTCCTCGCCATAACAGTTGTTGCTCTTGAACTTGCCGGTAAGTCTCCCGTCAATCACTTCTATCTGGGTGCCTAAAACCCTGACTCCATCCAGGCCGCGAACTTTAAAGAACGGGCGGACCCAATTGTCGATGCTGGCACTCACGATGAAAACCTGAGCACCTGCAACCAGGGCTTCGTGTACCAGCGTAACACCTTTGGGGCGCAACAGATGCTGGTATTCTTCGGCAAAATCGCGGCAGAGCGCATCAAACTTCTCGATACGCATGCCGGCAAAAAGATGGGCAAAGATGAGTTGCTTCGCCTTCCAGTTGGGAAAGAGATGCAGCTTCATCAGTACCAGGAGCGGACTGTACATCAGGAAAACCATCAGAAAACGACCGGTACCCTTGGCATATCTGATGAATTCCAGCAGGGTATCGCTTGTTGTCAGCGTTCCGTCGAAATCGAAACAATATAATTTTTTCTTCATTTTCTTATACGATATAAATAAGGATCAGGAAGGAGAGCAACCAGGCGAGCACGATAAACTGGGTGATGCGGTCGCGCAGGATAATCTTCGTAGGGTCACCACTCTTCTGGTCTACCACAGCTATCTGGATGTATCTCAGCAAACCTACCAGCACAAAGACACTCGTAAGATAGAGATAATCAGTATGGAAATTATCAATCACCTCCGGACTCACCGTATACATGATGTAACATACCAGGGTTACGGAAGCCGTAATCGTGATAGCCTGGTTGATGAAAGTGAGGTTGTAACGGATGGTATTCTTGCGGGGAGCCTCGCCCGTCTTCTCCATGCGCAGCACATCATCGCGGCGCTTGGCAAAACTCATGAAGAGGGTGATGAGGAAGGTCATCAGCACAATCCACTTACTGAGTACGATGCCCGTAGCTACACCACCTGCCAGCAGACGGAGTACGAAACCGAAAGCCACGATACACACATCGATGATGGCATATTGCTTGAATTTGGCGCAGTAGCCGAGATTCAGAAACCAATAGAAGATGATGATTCCCATTGTCTCCCATGATCCGAGCAGGCTGCATATACCCATAGAGAGGGCAAACATCAGGAACATCAGTCCGTATGCCTGTTTGATGCTGACCGCTCCCGATGCTATCGGACGATGGCACTTGACCGGGTGGCGGCGGTCGGCCTCCACATCATAGATATCGTTGAAACAATAGATGCTCGATGCGGCAAAACTGTAGGCGAAGAAAGTAATCAGACCCGCCAGCAGAGCATCTGTATGCAACAGGGCGCCGCCAAAGAACAGCGGTAAGAAGATAAAGCCATTCTTGATCCATTGCTTCGGGCGAACCAGTCGCAGCAGCGCAGCAAAACCTTTACTGTCTTCTTTATTCTCGTTCATAAAACTCCTATTTTTCTTAATAAATAAACTCCTTTTTACTTGATAAACTTAGCTAACTCTTTAGAAATCCATCCGGCTATCTTGCTCAGAATCCATGCTGTAGGCAGGGTGATGCCTATACAGATGAAGAAGGTAGGCCAATAGCCTAAATGATATGGTTCAATGTATTTCAGAACGAAGTGGATATGTAGCAGATAACACTCCAGACTCAGCGCTCCCACAAACATGAACCCCTTGTTAAACCAGCTCGGTGTGCGGCGGAAGATGCGGTTCAGCAGCAGGATGCTGGTGATGGTAAGCGGGATATAGAGCATGCGTTCGAGGAAGAGCGGAAACATGCCGTGCTTCTCCTGTTCCAGGAAGATGCTCGCCAGCAGCGTCATCAGGAACATGAGCCATATCATCCATATCGAAGCACCGTCGAGCGTCTGTTTCTGTCTTACCATCTCACCCATGTTGATGCCGATGAAGAAGATAGGTACGCGGCTCCAGAAAATCTCCAGGTGTCCTACAGCCTGATGTATCGGGGTGACATATTGTACCAGGATGCACCACATAATCATTACCACCGGCAGCCAGCGGTAGATAGGATGGCGCTTGATGAGTTCCATGTAGGCAGGGGCAAAGAGATAGAGCATCATCGTAGCCGGTATGTACCAGAAGTTGAGCTCATCATGCAGCCAGAACCCCCAGTTGATGGTTATCTCGCCAAAGAGATAGATCCAGTTCCAGGTGCTTCCGCCCTGGAAAGAAGGGATATAGAAGAGGCAGGCTATGATGAGCCAGGTAGGGTAGATGCGCAGATAACGGCGGATGAAGAAATGCTTGGCAGAAGGATTCTTCATCCACGAGAACCAGAGACCTATTCCGCTGAGAAAGAGGAACATGTCTACACCGACATTGCCCATTCTGCGAAGCCCGAAAAAGGCATCTTCTCTAGGCAATCCCACATGAAAGAGGATGATGAACAGCATGGCTGCTCCCATCAACTCGCCGCGAAACCGGCTAATATTCGCCAGTTCTATATCTTTAATCTTCCAATTCATGCTTTTTTTTATATACTTCTGTGCAAAAATACATAAAAAAAATGATTCAACGAAAGGAAAGAAGTTATTTTTCTTGTTTGAAGATGATAAAAACGATAATTCCTAATCCGATGAGGATAGAGGCAAGTGTAATTGCTAGACATATTCCGCTGGAAAGTCCGCTGAATTTATCCAGTGTATTGTAGAAGACGATGGGGAAAGTCCATTCGGCAAGAAGGGTTATTGTCCATGGAAGTTTGTGTCCAGACTTCCATAAATATCGAAGGCATATCATTGCCAGCGCAATGCCTAAAATAATGATGCATCCCACTAAACCTCCCTGATAAAATTCCATGGCGGTCATGATGCAGAAGATATAAGCCAAACTCAATATGCCTTTGCTTTTTTCATTACTATCTTTGCCTACCAGTGTATAGGCACCCCATGCGATGAGAAGGGTCAATATAAGAACAAGAATATCTGTCATTTTCTTTGCTGTTATTATTGAGTCCACTTGAAAAAGTCCCGAATCATATTTTTTGTCTTTGTAACTTATTGACAATCAATGGCACGTTTTCGTAAAAATGACTTTTTCAAGTGGACTCATTATTCAACTTTCGCAAGTAGTCTGCTGTCCCTAAAAGGACCACAATAATAGCTGCTTCCATTTCTTTTGGATATGTCACGCTGATTGTTCACATTCACCCTTTTGGGGACTTCAGAATGTCACTTGCGAAAGTTCTGCTAATTATCTTTTATTTGTTTTTCTAGACAGTCCCAATATAAAGAACTGTTTAGACCAACGCTTAATGATGAAGAAATATCTTCTTTTTCTTTTTCATTTAAACTATGATTGTTTTGTATTAATGATGAGACATCATTTGCATAGTTGTTTATTTGTTGAGGAGATTTTTTGCTATTATTATTTATAGTCCCCTTGCAAACTTTTTTAAGCTCGTTTATATCTTCATTACTTACATTAAACGATTTTTGTAATGTTTCTGCTCCTTTTTCTAAAACATCATTGCCAGATATATTTCCTTCATAGCATGAGGATATCCATGGGGCTGAATTTTTACAGAAATTTATTAAGTCTGCCTTGTAGTCGCAATCAAGTGCAATAGTATCATTATATATTCCTTGCTGCTTAAGTAAATCTATACAATCTTTATATACTAATTCACAATCAATTTGGTTGTTTGGTAAGGAATATTTGGCGTCTTGTTTTGTTAAGGTACATAATATTTTATTGTGAATGATTCCCATGGAATCATTGTCTACATAAATATTTCCAGAATTTAAATTCAGAGATATTATGCTTGCGGATATGTTGTGTTTGGTGCAGAGATACTTTTGGGCTAAGTAAGAACATAGAATAGCACCAGTTACTTGTCCAATGCGTCTTCCTCCCCATACTCCTAAAACTGTAATTGCTGGATTACCTGTTAAACTTCCTAAGGCTCCTCCTGCCCATTTACCGCACCAGCCTCCAGCAACTTTTCCTAATTGATCGGCGATTTTGCCTCCTACAAAGTTGTTCTTTTTGAAAGTTGTCATTTCGCCTGTTATGACTGGTCTTAACTCTAGTCTAGTTAATTTTGCACATTCATTAGTTTCTTTATTACAATAAATGGCATTAATACTATCGAATGAATTCCAGAAAGCTTCTTGGTTGCTAACTCTGACATCTTTTATTAATGAAGTTGAGTTTGATACAATGTCTTCTTTGTTATTACATGATGTAAAAGTGAAGCAAATTGATGCCAAGAAAATAATTTTAATAAATAATACTTTTTTCATTTTAAAACATTTAATGGTGAATAATTTGGCGCAAAGATAACGCTTTTTCTTGGAATAAACAATAGGGCGTTATGCGGGTATATTGTTTAAGTACTTGATAGAGCGTTAGATAGAGTTTGCTGTTTTCGTTAAATCACTCCAAATTATCACAAAAATGTTTGAATGAAGTTTCCTGTTTGAGTTTTTTCAGTGTGCGAAATTTCAATTGTCGGTAGCCGTCTTTGGATAGTCCTAGAATCTTCATCACGGATTCCTTGTCTTTTCCGATTCTCCAAAGGATGCAAAGCATTTCTTCTTTTGGGGTGATTGGCTTTCCGTTTAAATGCTCAAGAAGAGTGACAAAGTCTTCGTCTATCAAACTGTAGCATTTGGTGATGTTTTCTATCTGCTGCTTGTCTAACTTGAGATCCTCTTCATTATTCAGAATATAATACAGACTTTTTAAGCCGTCACTAATGGCTGCGATGTCTTTTGTATGTTCCTTTAGTCTGTTGTTTTTGCTGGCTAGTTCTTCTTTCTGCCTGTTGATTACGGTTTGGTCTTTCTTGATAAGCAATTCCAGTTTTTGGGATACTTCAGTCAGTTTTTTGGTATAATTGTCTTTTGTTGTTGCTATTTCTGCCTGTATCTCGTTCATATCACCTTTCATTCTTCTTATCGTTAATTTTTTTTTCTGGTTCATTTGATAAGTAAAGATAATGATGTCTAACAGGGCAACAATGACGATGCTGATAATGAGGACGAGATTGGTGTTATAGCTGTGCGTGATATTAGCTATGAGACTGCTAGCGGCACCTGATAGAACACATAGCTCTTCCAGGAAATGATGATGCTCAATATAGACAATAAAGGTTATGACCATTGTTAGGGATGTAATGGTCATAACAATATTCTTATTTGATAGTGTTGACATGTTGGCTTGTCTCTTTGTTTAATATTTCGGGTTTGGAATCTTCTTCATCAGTTGGGTGAAGAGCCATGCCAGACAGATGCTCGATATGATATAGAGGAGCAGGCCGGCATAGATGTCGCCCTGACGGCTGATAGGGATGAATATCTTGCGGGTGATAGGGTGGCATACGAAGAGAGCGGCTGATATGCTGCCCATCCACTCTAATACCTTATAAATGCCTGATAACCAACTGATGTTCTGAAGAAGGTCGGCTACCAATACGCTCAGCAGACAGAAGAAGAACGGCACGAAGGTCCAGCCAACCATGCTGCCGCTCAGACTGTAAATCAGCGAGATGCAGAAGATGCAGCCAAAGAAATTGGTGATAGGCGAATGGAAGGTCATCAGAATCTTCTCGCCATAGCGGGCATAGAGGATGCCTAGACCGAATGGCAACATGCCGCCCATAAAGTTGTAGCGGTAGCGGTTCATCACTTCACTTTCAGGATTGTCAAAGCCCAGGAGGAGCTGGATGACGATGCAGATTACCATCAGTCCCGCAGTCCATCCCCAATGGCGGCGATAGAGCAGCAGACGATAGACGATGTAGAGTTGCAGCATCAGACCGAAGAACCAGTACGGACCCGGCCAGATAATGTTATCCGGATTTGGCAATACATTATTGAACATGCCCAGCATCGCAACGATGTCGAGCGCTGCATAGTGGTGAGAGCCAGGCGTGATAAGGTCGAGCATCGTGAATGCCACGAAACCTACTATCATCATCTTGAAGAGCTTCAGATAGTGATAGCGGATAAAGTGGAGCGGCTCGCGCCAGTTGATGCTTCCTGTAAGCTTCTTGCCCGAGATGCTGTACATTCTGGTCTGCTGTTCGGTAGAGAGATGAGGTTTAGCCTCATATTTCATCACCAGTCCGTAAGCACTCAGAAAGAGGAATACGGGCACACCGTAATGGCCGAAGAACGAGAGCAGGTGCACAGGCAGGTTGAGGTCCATGCTGACCATTACCTGATTCAGCCAGTCAACATTGTGCTGGAAGTATTGATACTCGTTCTCCTTGACAATAGGTCCCAGCCAATGGCAGTAGTTATGCAAGAAGATGCCGATAATGGCGAGTCCTCTCAGGGCATTGCATGCCGGGCGTGATAGAATAGCACTATTCATAATCAGTTTCTCCTTTCTTTCTTTTTTACCTTTTTACTTTCTTCCTTTTTTATCTTTTCCAAATGCGCATCACGAAGTTTGTCGTAGTCGGCTGAGTTTTTGAGGATACGTGGTCGCATCTCGTCATATTTCGGACTCAGGATGTTATATTCCTCCTTGTAGGTAGGTGTCTCAATGCCAGCTAGATACAGCAGGAGATGAGGCAGGGCATCGGTCATGAAGCGCTTGTCCTTAGCCTTGCGTATCTGACGGTAAATGTCGCGGTGGTTCCTGATATATTTTGGCGAACAGTATATCCAGAACGGAATTTCAAACTCATAGTGAGCCAGCGGCCAGTCGATTTCTGCAGAATGGTTACGGCAGATGAAGCCACGGTTCTCTTCATAGCATTCCTCGCCATGGTCGGGCACGTAGATGACGATTGCATCCTGCTTTTGGAAACGCTTTACAATCTGGGCTACGATAGAGTCGTTGTAGAGGGTGGCGTTATCGTAATGACTCAGCATCTTGCGCTGGGCATTGGTCAGTTCAGGACGTTTGTCTTCATAACTGCTTGCCCAGAACCGGGCTTGCTTCGTGCGGTAGCGCTGCTTATAGTTTACATGCTGGCCCATCAGGTGGAAGATGGTGAGGTTGTGCTCCTTCTGGAAGTTCTTCAGACTGTCATCGTAATCCTTCAGCAATCCGTCGTCCAAATCGTGGAGCTGGGTGTTGCGATGGTCAAACTGAATTTTGCTCAGTTCCGGGTTGTTCAGGAAGAAACCGCCGCTGAAGTCGTAAACAGCCTCCTTTGCCTGTGGCAGGAATTCGTTGGTGATGAAGGTTACGTTGTAGCCTGCCTTTCGGAACACTTCAGGGAAGAGCGGATAGTCGCACCATTCGCCTTTCTCGCCTACCACATGGGTAGAGAGCATGTTCTTGAAAACGAAACTGGTCAGGTTCCAGCAGGTTACCACATCGGTAAACTTGGTGAGTTTGCGCGATTTCTCCAAGGCTACCTGCTGTGGAGTAGTATCCATAAAATAGCCGTACTGCTGGGAATGATGGCGGCCGAAGCTTTCGCCGATAATCAGCACGATGTTTGGCGAGCGGTAGCTGCAGCTGTCAACCTTTACTTCGTGGGCAGCATGAATGAGTTGGGTAATCTGATGCGCAGCCAGCTGGTTGGCATAGATACTGAACTGGAGTCGGTAGACAGGCAGATAGAGTACAGCATGATCCTTTTCTGTCAGGATATGCTCTACTTCGCCTATCGTTCTACCGTTCATGAGTTTATGGTAAGCCATCTTGTTGTGCCAGGAGGTGCAGCATCCTATGATGAAGATGATGAGGCATAGGATTCCGAAACTGGCAGGCATGGCTGCAGTCATGCGGGGGATAGCCATCAGCCGTTTCTTGACAGAAGCCAACTCCAGAACGGTAATGATGAAAACGTATAGCTTGATGAGTCGCTTGCGGAAGATGGCGATGAGAATCTGGATGAGAGCCAGAAGCAGGATCCAGCCCACACTACTGAAGAGAACCTCGGCAGAGATGAGGGCTGAGAGGAAACTGCTAGCCTCCGAACTGTTGGTCTCGCCCACCAGCATCAGCATAGAAGGGTTGAGCGTAGAGCCGAAATTCACGTAGCAATAGGTGTCGGCGGCAGCTGTACTATATAATATAATGTATAGTACGGCACGCAGACCCCAGCGTACCTTCTTGGGGAAGATGGCGACAACGGCACACACAACATAGAGGTCGACAAAGACTTCCAGGAACAGGTTGTCGTATAAAGTCCCCTTGGCTGGTGTAGTCACGATAGAACTGATCATGCCCAGCAGGTACATGAACACAAAGAAGTTGGCATTTCTGCGAATCGGCGCAGAAGCCACGTTCAGACACTTCTTAATGATTTCTTTCCAACTCATTTTTTGCTGTTTGTTGTTTAAATATGATTTTAAGCGTTTTCGGAGAGAGGGATGCCTAGAGCTGTCTGTAGTTTCTGACAGCCAGTTGCTCGATGCATTCCGGCACCATTCCCCTGATGCTTTCCTCCTCTTTGATACGCTTTCTGATTTCTGTACTACTGATGTTGAGCTGTGGAGTTTCTACGATGGTAACGCCTTCTGGCACATTGCCTATGCAGGCTCCCTGGCGCGGATAAACCACGATGGGATAGTGGGCTAGGATGTCGTCGTGGTGGTACCACTTGTCGAAAGCAGCCCAGTTGTCACCACCAATCAGCAGGGTGAACTCGTTTTTGGGGTAATCCTTGCTGATGGCTTGCAGTGTGCGCCAGGTATAAGATGGCTTAGGCAGGCAGAACTCGTAGTCGCATGCCTTCAGTTGTGGCTCGTGCTCCAGCGCTTTCTCTACCATTTCCAGGCGCAGCTGGTCGTCGAGCAAGTCGGTAGCGGTCTTCTTGAATGGGTTCATGGGCGAAACCATGAACCACACCTCATCCAGGCAGACCTTCTCGCAAAGGCT
Source organism: Segatella copri (assembly GCF_015074785.1). NCBI lineage: Bacteria > Pseudomonadati > Bacteroidota > Bacteroidia > Bacteroidales > Prevotellaceae > Segatella > Segatella copri. The sequence goes on along the minus strand of NZ_CP042464.1, from coordinate 2,616,394 downwards.
TTTCGCCAATGCGATATGGCCCGTATGGATGGGGTTGAAACTACCGCCAAAGATTCCTACCTTCTTCATTTCTTACTCTGCGTCTAGGAAGGTCTTGACGAGCTGATAAACCTCCTGCTGAGCCTTCTCCAAATCATCGTTTACGACCACGTGGTCAAACTGAGGGGCAAAGGTCAGCTCATAGCTTGCCTTGGCAAGGCGCTGTTCGATAACCTCAGGCGCATCAGTATTGCGGCCAACCAGACGGCGGCGCAATTCTTCTACCGAAGGTGGCTGGACAAAGATGCTCAAGGCACGCTCGCCATAAAACTTCTTGATGTTTACACCACCCTTCACGTCAACATCGAAAATCACCGACTCGCCCTTGGCAAGCTGGTTTTCTACCTGTGACTTCAGGGTGCCGTAGAATCTGTTCTGGTAAACCTCCTCATACTCCAGGAACTCGTCAGCCTCAATCTTAGCCTTGAATTCCTCTGGAGAGAGGAAGAAATACTCTACACCATTCTGTTCTGTACCGCGCGGAGCACGAGAGGTGCAGCTGATAGAGAAAGCCAGCTTCAATTCTGGGTGCTCTTTCATCAGCCAGTTTACTATTGTGCTCTTACCGCTGCCCGATGGGGCGCTGAAAATTAACAATCCGTTCTTCATTTTACTTTGAACTTTGAATATTGAACTTTGAACTTTATGATTAGTAAAGCAAATGAATTCTTCACTTTTCACTCTTCGTTCTTCACTTTATTAAAGAGCATTCAGCACCTGCTCCTTGATCTGCTCCAGTTCGTCCTTCATCTTCACCACGATGTTCTGCATCTCAGCCTGGTTGCTCTTAGAGCCGGTGGTGTTGATTTCGCGTCCCATTTCCTGTGCGATAAAACCGAGTTTTTTTCCTACACCATGATCTTCCTCATTCATGGTCTCGCGGAAATACTTCAGGTGGTTGGCAAGGCGCTGCTTCTCCTCGCTGATGTCGAGCTTCTCGATGTAGTAGATGAGCTCCTGCTCCAGGCGGTTCTTGTCGTAATCCACATTCGGAATCTGCTGCAGGCCGTTAACAATGTTCTGTCTGATTTTCTCCACGCGAGCCTTCTCGTATGGTTCGATGCTGGCAAGGAGCGCCTGGATGTTATCCACCTTCTCTGTGAATTTCTTCTGAAGAGCGGCTCCTTCCTGCTTGCGGAAGGCTACGAGATGGTTCACAGCCTCGCAAATTGCATTTTTTGCCACTTCCCACTCCTCGTCGCTCAATTCTTCCACATCCGTCTTCGTTGTTACATCAGGAAGACGCAACAGAGTGCTGTACCAGTCGGTTGGCTCGGGAATGCCTGTTTCAGCCGAAATCTTCTTGATTTGCTGGTAATAATTCTGTACAAGTGCCGCGTTGATAGGAGTGGCATCTGTAGTAGCATCCTTATCAATCCAGATGGCGAAGTCAACCTTGCCTCTTTCTAGATTTTTAGAGATATACTGACGGATTTCCATCTCCTTCTCTCTATAGAGCGGAGCAATACGAGTAGAGAGGTCAAGCGTCTTGCTATTTAATGACTTTATCTCTACATTAATCTTCTTTGTTTTAAAGGCCGCGGTAGCTTTTCCGAAGCCTGTCATTGACTGTATCATATAATCTTTCGCGTTAAATTTCTGCAAAAGTACAAAAAAAAGCGAGAAAATGAGTATATTTGCACCTTATTTAAGAATATATTTTTTTATTATGTCGTGTATTTTGAATATTGAGACGAGTACGGACGTGTGCTCAGTGGCAATTAGTGATAGTGGACAGGTGATTTTCAACCAGGAAGATCACACTGGTCCGAACCATGCTGTTAAGTTGGGTGTGTTTGTGGATGAGGCTCTTGATTTCCTCGATTCTCATGGTCTTCCGCTGGAGGCTGTGGCGGTAAGTTGTGGTCCGGGTTCCTATACCGGATTGCGTATCGGTGTGAGTATGGCGAAGGGCATCTGTTATGGTCGCGGTGTGAAACTCATCGCTGTTCCAACACTCGAACTGATGGCAGTGCCTGTATTGCTTGGCGAACATCCTGAGGAGGAAGACGCCCTCATCGTACCTATGCTCGACGCCCGTCGCATGGAGGTATATGCCGAAGTGCTCGACCGCGCCCTGAAGGTGGTTCGCCCTATTCAGGCAGATATTGTGGATGCTGATACCTACAAGGAATATCTGGACCAGCATCATGTGTACTTCTTCGGAAATGGCGCTGCCAAGTGTATGGAGACCATCAACCATCCGAATGCTCACCTCGTAGAGGGCATTGAGCCTTTGGCTAAGAATATGGCTCCGCTGGCAGAGAAGCGTTTTGTAGAGGGCAAATTCGAAGATGTGGCATATTTCGTGCCTTTCTATCTCAAGGATTTCGTGGCTAAGATGCCAAAGAAACTGCTCTAGAATTATTGATTATATAAAATATTGTAAGAATGAATATAGAAGGATTAGACTATAATACCCAGAGAGCTAAGCTCATTCTGCCAGAGTATGGCCGTGAGATTCAGCAGATGGTAGACCATTGTCTGACGCTTACCGACCGTGAAGAGCGCCAGCGCTGTGCAGAGACCATTATTGCAGTCATGGACCGTATGTTCCCTGAGAACAGAGGGGTAGAGGACCATGAGCAGAAACTCTGGGACCAGCTTGCCATCATGAGCAATTTCCAGCTCGACATCGATTTCCCTTATGATGTATCGGATGCTGTGAAGATAGCAACCAAGCCGGAGCCTTTGCCATATCCTATGCAGCCCATCCCGGTGCGCCATTATGGAGCTATGCTCTTCGAGATTTTTGAAAAGCTGAAGACGATGGAACCAAGTGAGGAGCGCGATAAACTCGTGGAACTTACTGCCAACCAGATGCATCGCGACCTGGTAACCTGGAGCCATGGCTCCAGTGATGTAGCCAAGGTAGCTTCCGATCTGGCACGTTTTACCGATGGCAACATCCAGCTCGATCTCGATACTTTCGTTTTCGAGAAGATTGAGGCACAGCCTAAGAATGTAAATAATAATAAGAAGAAAAAGTAATCCACATTATTATATATAGTAGACAAGCTTATGGAGTCTTTCATCATAGAGGGCGGTCATCCGCTCAAAGGTACTATCACACCTCAGGGCGCCAAGAACGAGGCCCTGCAGGTTATCTGTACCACAATCCTTACCGACGAGCCTGTGCGCATCACCAACGTGCCGGACATCCTGGATGTGAACAACCTGATTAAGTTGCTCCAGGAGATAGGTGTCAAGGTAACCAAGCACAGTCGTCACGACTATACATTCCAAAGTGATGAGTTGAAACTCGATTATCTCGACAGTCTGGAGTTTGTGAAGAAATGTTCTTCTCTTCGTGGTAGTGTGCTCATGATAGGTCCGCTGCTCGGTAGATGTGGCAAGGCTACCATAGCTCAGCCGGGTGGCGATAAGATAGGTCGTCGCCGTCTGGATACCCACTTCCTGGGCTTCAAGTATCTGGGCGCCAACTTCGTTCACGATGATGAGCGTAATGTTTACCAGATACAGGCAAAGAAGCTGAAGGGCTGCTATATGTTGCTTGATGAGGCTTCGGTTACCGGTACCGCCAATATCATCATGGCATCAGTATTGGCAAAGGGCACTACCACCATTTATAATGCAGCTTGCGAACCATATATCCAGCAGCTCTGCCATCTGCTCAATGCGATGGGCGCTCAGATCAGCGGCATCGCCAGCAACCTGCTCACCATCGTGGGTGTTGATAAACTGCATGGTGCCGAGCATCGCATCTTGCCTGATATGATTGAGGTAGGTTCATTCATCGGCATGGCGGCAATGTGTGGCGAAGGTGTGCGCATCAAGAATGTGTCTGTCAAGGATTTGGGCATTATTCCTGATGCATTCCGCCGCCTGGGAGTGAAGATAAAGATAGAGAACGATGACCTTGTGATTCCAGAACAGAAACATTATGTCATCGATTCATTTATTGACGGCACCATCATGACGCTTGCCGATGCCCCTTGGCCAGGACTCACTCCTGACCTTCTTTCCGTGCTCCTCGTAGTGGCTACCCAGGCTCGTGGCAGCGTCCTCTTCCATCAGAAGATGTTCGAGAGCCGCCTCTTCTTCGTGGATAAACTGATTGATATGGGTGCGCAGATTATTCTCTGTGATCCTCACCGTGCTGTGGTGGTTGGTCATGACCATAAGATCAAACTGCGTGCTGGCAGAATGACCAGTCCTGATATCCGTGCCGGTATAGCCCTGCTGATTGCTGCCATGAGTGCCAACGGTACCAGCCGCATTGCCAATATTGCCCAGATAGACCGTGGTTATGAGGATATCGAGCATCGCCTTAATGCGCTGGGTGCCAAGATAACCCGTGTCAGTGATTAATCAATGTTAAATGTTAAATGTTGAATGTTGAATGATTAGACGCGACGAAGTATATAAGATAGGCAAGTTGGGAAAACCTCATGGCGTGAAGGGCGAGATTACTTTCGCCATTACAGATGATGTTTTCGACCGTGTAGATGCCGAGTACCTGGTACTCGACATCGATGGCATCCTCGTGCCTTTCTATTTAGAGGAATATCGTTTTAAGAACGATGAGAATGTGCTCGTGAAGTTTGAGGATATCGATACCCAGGAGCAGGCACGCAACTATACCGGTTGCGAGGTTTTCTTCCCACGTCATCTCTCTGACAGTGACGAAGAGAACATGAGCTGGGCAGAAATCATCGGTTTCCATCTGGTAGATGCCGTAAGCGGCAAGGTGGTAGGAACCATTGATCATGTAGACGATTCCACTCTCAATCTTCTTTTCGAGGTAACAACCGATGCAGGTGATGAAATCCTCATCCCTGCCAGCAACGACCTCATCGAAGAGGTGAGTGCTGAAAAGAAAGAAATCAGAATGGCAATTCCTGAGGGATTGCTAGATTTATAAAGTGAAGAGTGAAGAACGAAGAGTGAAGAATTCATTTGCTTTACTAATCATAAAGTTCTAAGTTCAAAGTTAATAATTTCAAAGTAAATGAAGAAACAACAGATATGTATTCTCGGTTCTACGGGAAGTATCGGTACACAGGCGCTTGATGTCATCGAGCAGCACAGTGACCTTTACGAGGTGTATTGCCTCACCGCCAACAACCGAGTGCAGGAACTTGCCGAGCAGGCTCGCAAGTTCCATCCGGCTGCTGTGGTCATTGCCAATGAGGCTCGTTACGAGGAGCTGAAGGATATGCTCAGTGATGAGCCTGATATCAAGGTTTATGCCGGTGCTCAGGCGCTTTGCGATATCGTACAGGCTGAGCCTATCGATATGGTGCTGGCTTCCATGGTAGGCTTCTCGGGCCTGGAACCAACCATCCATGCCATCAAGGCGCGCAAAAAGATATGTCTTGCCAACAAGGAAACGCTGGTGGTAGCGGGTGAACTGATTTGCAATCTTGCACAGGAATATCATGTGCCTATCCTCCCTGTTGACAGCGAGCATAGTGCCATCTTCCAGAGTCTGGTGGGTGAGGGTGACAACGAGGTAGAGAAGATTCTCCTGACCTGTTCGGGTGGTCCTTTCCGTAATTATACCCACGAGCAGTTGGAGAAGGTGACTGCTGCCGATGCCCTCAAGCATCCTACCTGGGATATGGGCGCCAAGATAACCATCGATTCGGCTTCGCTCATGAACAAGGGCTTCGAGGTGACAGAAGCTAAATGGCTCTTTGGGGTTCCGGCTGACAAGATTGAGGTGCTTATCCATCCACAGAGCGTTGTGCATAGTGCCGTTCAGTTTGTTGATGGTGCTGTCAAGGCTCAGTTGGGTGTGCCAGATATGCGTCTGCCTATCCAGTATGCCTTCTCTTTCCCTCAGCGTCTGCATCTGAATGGCGATCGTCTCGACCTCTTCAAGACGCAGGATTTGCAGTTCTTCAAGCCCGACTATCAGAAGTTCAAGTGCCTGCAACTGGCTTTCGATGCCATCAGAAAGGGTGGTAATATGTCATGTATCGTGAATGCTGCCAACGAGATAGTGAATGCCGGCTTCCGCAAAGGTGAGTGTGGTTTCCTTCAGATGGCTGATATCATCGAAGAGACGATGGTGAAGGCTACTTTCGATAGTAATCCCGACCTCGATGTCTATCTGCAGACCGATGCTGAGGCTCGCCGCATAGCTACGGAGCTGATGCACAAGTAATAGTTTATAGTTAATAGTTAAAATGAACGTAGGATATAGGGCTAATCATAAAGTTCAAAGTTCCAAGTTCAAAGTTCAAAGTAAATAAATGGAAGTATTTTTGATTAAAGCGTTGCAGCTGATGCTGTCGCTTTCCATCTTAGTGTTGCTCCATGAGGGTGGACACTTCTTCTTCTCCAAACTCTTTGGTGTAAGAGTGGAGAAGTTCTATCTGTTCTTCGACCCTTGGTTCCATCTTTTCGAGTTCAAGCCAAAGAATTCGGATACTACCTATGGTTTGGGATGGTTGCCGCTCGGAGGATATTGTAAGATTTCGGGTATGATAGATGAAAGTTTCGATACCGAACAGATGAAACAGCCGGAACAGCCATACGAGTTTCGCAGCAAACCGGCATGGCAGCGCCTGCTCATCATGATAGGTGGCGTGTTGGTTAACTTCGTGCTGGCTCTCTTCATCTATTCCATGATTCTGTTCCATTGGGGCGACAATTATGTGGCTACCCGCGATATGAGTTATGGTATGAAGTTCAATACCGAGGCAAAGGCATTGGGCTTCCAGGATAAGGATATTCTGGTAAGCACCGATCTGGGTGAGTTCAAGACCTTTGATGGCGATCTGTATCGTAATCTCTCTGAGGCTAAGCAGGTCAATATCATCCGTCAGGGCAAACCGGTGACGCTTAATCTGCCAGGTGATCTCGACATGCTCAGTATGATTAAGAGCAGTCCTCGCTTCGTAGATGTGTATGTACCGCTGCAGATTGATAGTGTGATGAAGGATTCACCTGCCAGCAAACTCGGTTTGACAAAGGGTGATCAGATTCTTGCTATTAATAATAAAAAGGTAGTCTCTTTCAACGAATTTCAGATTGAATTGGGCAGAGTAGAGGATGTGCTTGCTTCGGCTGAGACGCCGCAGGATAGTGCCAGAGCACTTACAGCTCAGGTTACTTATCTCAAGGCTTCTGGCGATACCGTCAAGTCGAGTGTTCTCCTGAAGTCTACCGAAGAGGGTGTGAAGTTTGGTTTCTACAATCATCCTGTCATGCTCGATTATAAGATTACTCATGTCAACTATGGCTTCTTCGAGAGTTTCCCTGCCGGCATCAAATACGGCTGGAATGTCTTGGCCGGTTATGTGGGCGATATGAAGTATGTCTTCTCTAAGGAAGGCGCCAAGAGTCTGGGTGGTTTCGGTGCGCTGGGCAGTCTCTTCCCATCTGTATGGGATTGGCATGCATTCTGGCTTATGACAGCATTCCTGAGTATCATTCTTGCTTTCATGAACATTCTTCCTATCCCTGCTCTTGATGGTGGACATGTGTTCTTCCTTCTCTATGAGATTATCACAGGTCGCAAACCGGGCGATAAGTTCATGGAGCGTGCTGAGTATATTGGTTTCGGCATACTGATTCTTCTGCTTGTCGTTGCCAACCTGAACGATGTATTGCGACTCTTCGGCATCTTGTAATGCCGGGGAATCGCGAAAATAAAGGTCTAAAAAAAGAGGGTGGTCATTAATTTATGACACACCCTCTTTTTTTGAGTTTATTCTTTTATACGTATCTGATAATCTGTCCTACACTAACCTTCTTGTCTTTGCGGTAGCCGTTGAGTCTGCAAATCTGCTCTACAGTTACGCCACGCTTTTCAGCGATAGAACTAAGCGTTTCGCCTGGCTTCACCTTGTGGTAGAGCTTCTCGTGGCCAGCAGGCAATTCGTTGTATCTTCCCGCTTCGCCGCCGTTAACCTGCTCTCTGGTGTAACCGCCGTTGCCAACCTTGCCGCGGGCAGCATTGGCATCAGCTGATTCGCTTTCGTAGGTATCACGGTTAAAACTGTAGAAGTCGCCTGTAACGTCCTGGTTGCGGAAGTCGAAGAAGAGTGCCGGGTTCAGAGCCACACCACAGAGACGGGTCTCAAAGTGGAGATGCGAACCGGTACTTCTACCCGTGTTACCACCCAAGCCAATCACATCGCCGGCTCTTACCTCTTCGCCCTCAGTAACGAGCTGCTTAGAGAGGTGACCATAGATAGTCTCCAAACCGTTGTTGTGACGAATCACGATGTACTTACCGTAACCACCACCTTCATATCTTACGATGCGAACTCTGCCTGAAAAGGCTGAGCGGATTGAGTCGCCAATATAAACCTTGATGTCCATACCTTTATGTTGGCGGCCAAAGCTAGCACGGTAACCGAAGTTACTTGTGACAACGCGACTAGGAGTTGGCATGCAGAAATGACGGAGATCGATGCGGAAGTGCTCAGGCAAGGTTGTAGCCCTGTGAGCGTACTTGTTAGAGAAATCCTCATACAGCTCGGCTGCAGGGTTCTCTCTGTCTTCAATCATTCGATAATGCGACACAGCGAGTGTGTCGAGCGATTTCATTCTGTGGTCTACAGGTGCCTGTCTTGCCAACAGATCTTGTCCGCAAACGGGAGAAACTGTTAGCGCCAACAATGCAACGACCGAAATTTTCTTTATACTCTTTTTTAAACTCATACTACTTTTTCTATTTTCTTTTTTAGGTTCGTGTCAACAGCGCAGAATCATACAAAAAACTCTGCAAAAACCACTAAGGCAAATGCCTTCATACAGCGGTTTTGTTATGTAGACGTTGCAAATATAACAAAAATACTTCAAAAAACCAAAGTTGTTAAAGCCAAAAGGGCGATATTTAACGCCCTAGCCTTATTTTTAACTTACATTAGGAAAATAAGATGCAAGGAGTTGACTTTTAGCACGTTTCATGATTTTGTAGCATTCTCAACAGAGCCACGGCAGGAGAATGCCCCATGAAAATATACTTTTTTACCTCCGGACTGGTGAATCTGAGGCATTCCTGATAAGCGCGGTAGAGGTCGTTGAGATTGATGGTAAATTCCTTACCCGATGACTCTCTGATACCGATAATCATCTTTGCCGTGACATGCAGTTTGACGTATCTGATGCCTGTTGCGCTTTCTATTTCTGTAATGTTTTCGAGAATGGCTCTCATTTCTTCCAGGGATATTTCTGGTCGCGGCTCCCTGATAGCCGGCTTTCTTCTTCTATCCATAATTATACTTTTTACTTTTGGGACAGGCGATGGAATCGCCTGGAACGGGGGTGAGGCTGCTTGATAGCTGAAGCCACCTTTTAGCCTTGCTTTCTGATAGCAGGAACTGCTTTTGCTTGCTGCTTTAGCTGATGGCTGCCCAGTTGATATGGGTTTTCTTCAATTCCTTGAGGCGGTTCCAGAGCAGGGCGTTATGAGGAGCATTGCATTCGGGATCGTTGTCGATGATTTCCTGTGCTTCTGTGCGCGCCAGTTGTACCAGCTGGCCGTCTCTGGCTATATTCGCTATCTTCAGGTCGAAAGCCATGCCGCTCTGCTGCGTTCCCTCCAAGTCGCCGGGACCACGGAGTTTCAAGTCGGCCTCGGCGATACGGAAACCGTCGTTCGTATCGCACATGATATCAATACGTTTGCGGGTTTCTTCTGAAAGCTTATAGTTGGTTACCAGAATGCAGTAGCTCTGGTCGCAGCCTCTTCCTACACGGCCTCGCAGCTGGTGCAACTGGGACAGACCGAAGCGCTGTGCATCCAGGATAACCATCACAGAAGCATTGGGCACATTTACACCTACTTCTATTACGGTGGTGGCAACGAGAATCTGTGTTTCGCCCTTTATAAACTGCTCCATCTCTACCTCCTTTTCAGCAGATTTCATCTTGCCATGAATCTTACTCAATTTGAATTCCGGGAATGCCTGTTTCAGCGTTTCGTAACCTTCTTCCAGATTCTTCAGGTCGCTCTTCTCACTTTCCTTGATCAGCGGAAAGACGATATATACCTGTCTGCCGAGATTAATCTGGCGGCGGATGCTCTGATAGAGGCTGGTGAGTTGGGTATCAAACTTATGTAGCGTCTGTATCGGTTTTCTGCCCGGTGGCAGTTCATCAATCACGCTCACGTCCAGGTCACCATAAATGGTCATGGCGAGGGTGCGGGGGATAGGAGTGGCGGTCATCACGAGGATATGAGGCGGATTCTCGCTCTTGTTCCACAGCTTGGCTCTCTGCGCCACACCGAAGCGATGCTGCTCATCGATGACGGCTACGCCTAATCTTCTGAAAACCACCGGGTCTTCGAGGATGGCATGGGTGCCTACCAGAATCTGGATGTCGCCCGTAGCCAGGTCGGCAAGAATCTTTTCTCTCTTCTTTCCCTTTACGATGCCAGTGAGCAGTTCTACCCGGATGTCCATTCCCTGCAGGAAGTCGCAGATGGTTTGCAGATGCTGCTCGGCAAGAATTTCGGTAGGTGCCATCATACATGCCTGATAACCGTTATCCAGCGCAATGAGCATGGTCATGAGTGCCACGAGCGTCTTACCTGAACCTACATCACCCTGCAGAAGACGGTTCATCTGTCTGCCGCTGCACATATCGGCTCTGATTTCATGCATCACCCGTTTCTGGGCCCCTGTCAGTTCGAAGGGCAGATGATGGGCATAGAACCCGTTGAAGATATCGGCGATGCGGTTGAAGACATAGCCCCTGAACTTGCGGCGCTGGTCGGTGGCATACCTTATTATATTAAGCTGCACATAGAAGAGTTCCTCAAATTTAAGGCGTACCTGTGCTTTCTGCATCTCCTGATGGGAATGCGGATAATGAATCATGCGAATGGCTGCATCGCGCGAAACCAGATGCAGACGGTCTACGATATGGCTTGGCAGCGTTTCGGGAAGAGGAGGAAGGATGGTGACCAACTGCTTGGTCATCTTCTCTATGGAACGTGAGGTGTAGCCACGCTTCCTCAGGTTCTCGGTAAGCGAGTAGTAGGGTTGCATGCCCATCTCTGAAATCTGGAGATTGGTGGCATCGTCCATATCGGGATGGGTAAACTGGAATCTGCCGTTGAAGACGGTTGGCTTTCCGAAAACGAGATATTCGGTTCCCACCTTATAGGTCTTCATGATGTATTGGGCGCCGCGATACCAGATGAGGTCAGCCACACCGTAGCCGTCTGAGAAATGGGCTACCAGCAGCTTGTTGCGCTTGCCGGTATCTATCTCATCGTAGCTGAGTATCTTGCCTTTGAGTTGTACAAAGGGCATGTCGGCATTGAGTTCGCTGATGTGGAAAACCTTGGAGCGGTCTACATATTTATATGGATAGTATTCCAGCAGGTCACTATAAGAGTTGATGCCGAGCTCCTTGCTCAGTATCTCTTTCTTCTTGGGTCCTACCCCTGGCAGGAACATGATGTCTTGGTCTAAAATACTATTCATAATGATGCAAAAGTACAACATTATGGCAAAACAGCCAAAATGTTTAACTTATTTTTTAATAGTGACGTTACAAAACGGAGCGTCTTGCGTCTTTATTCTATAATCATTAGAAACAAACTCTAGAACAATGATAAAGATAAAGAATAAACTGTTCATCATCTTATGGTTGCTGTCCTTGGGCTTTGCAGTCCAGGCACAGGATCTTTATGTGTCAACCTCTTTCCACGAGCCGGCAACCGACGGCTTGCGGTTCATCTATAGTAGGGATGCTGTCCATTGGGACAGTATTCCGGGCACCTTCCTGGCTCCTAAGGTAGGCAAGCAGAAAGTGATGCGCGACCCTTCCATCATCCATACCCCAGACGGTGTGTTCCATCTGGTATGGACCAGCAGCTGGCGGGGCGACCGTGGCTTCGGTTATGCCGAGAGTCGCGACCTGATGCATTGGAGCGAACCGAAATTCATCGAGGTGATGGACGATCCTACCACGGTGAACGTATGGGCACCGGAACTCTTCTGGGATGAAGACCGCCACCAGGCAATGGTGGTATGGGCATCGTGTGTGCCTAGCCAGCACTTCGCCCTGGGTATCGAAGACGAGAAGAACAATCACCGTCTCTACTATTCCGTAACCAAGGATTTTAAGACATGGACCAAGGGCAAGCTCCTGATAGATCCGGGATTCAGTTGCATAGATGCCACTCTGCTGAAGCGTGGTAAGAACGATTATGTGATGGTATTGAAGGATAATACCCGCAATGCCCGCAATATCAAGGTGGCTTTTGCCAAGAACCCGATGGGACCGTGGAGCAAGGCTTCTGAACCGTTCACCGGCAATTTCATGGAAGGACCAACCACCGTCAAACTGCCTAAGAACAGTCCGCTGGGCAATGGTTATCTCATTTATTACGATCGTTACCGCCTCTTCGATTTCGGCGCTCATTTTACCAAGGATTTCGTTCATTTCACCGATGTGAGCCAGCAGGTGAGTGTGCCGAAGAACCACAAGCACGGCACCATCTTCCGTGCTCCGGAACGCATCGTGAATGCTTTGCTGGAGCAGGACCGCATCCACTATACCGGAACCACGATGGCAGATCCGTCTCGTCATGACGGAGCCTTGTCGCCAGTGGTAGGAGTTCACAATATCCAGACGCTCCGTGCCAACCGCGAGCATCCTTCTCAGGCAAATGGCGGGGGCTGGACCTATAACCACCAGCCGATGATGGCGTATTGGAATGGCAAGTTCTACATGCATTTCCTGAGCGATCCTGCTGAGGAGCATGTACCCCCATCGAGAACCCTGATGCAGGTTTCTGAGGACGGATATAACTGGAGCCAGCCACAGATTCTCTTCCCTGAATATGATGTGCCAGCCGATTTCAGAAAGGCGAAATACCAGCCGAAACCGGAACTGCAATATCCTGATGTCTACAAGCAGAAACCATTGAAGGCAATCATGCACCAGCGTGTGGGCTGGTATGTATCCAAGGGCGGCATCCTTCTGGCTACCGGAAACTATGGTGTGGCATTGGACCGGAAGGACGACCCGAACGATGGCAACGGCATCGGCCGTGTGGTGAGAGAGGTGAAGAAAGACGGTTCGCTCGGACCTATCTATTTTATCTATTACAACCACGGATTCAATGAGAAGAATACCGATTATCCTAATTATAAAAAAGCATCCAAGGCGGTAAGAGCGGCTTGCGAGGAAATCCTTGCCAACCCACGTTACCGCATGCAATGGGTGGAAGAGGCAGATAGAGGCGAAAAGCTGATACCTGTCAACAATGGTTACAAGGCTTATTGCGACTATACCCTGCCGGATGGCAGAATAGCCAGTCTGTGGAAGCATGCCCTTACCTCGCTGAGCTTGGATGGCTGCAACACCTATACCACTACCAACCGTGCCCTGGGATTCGTCAACAGCAATGCCAAAATCTGGGGACAGCGGTTGAGTGATGGTACCTATGCCACCGTCTACAATCCGTCTGAATACCGCTGGCCGCTGGGCATCTCGCTGAGTGGTGACGGATTGGAATATAAAACGCTGAATCTGATTTGTGGCGAAGTACCACCGATGAGATACGGTGGCAACTATAAGAGTCGTGGTCCGCAGTATGTCCGTGGCATCCAGGAAGGCAATGGCGTTCCTAAGGATTCTGATATGTGGGTGAGCTATTCCATGAACAAGGAAGATATCTGGGTGGCGCATGTACCCGTTCCGGTAAAGACCGTGGCTACTGCCCATGCCGATGATGATTTCGCTCAGTATCAGAAACTCGGCGATCTCAAGACCTGGAATATCTATTCTCCGCTGATGGCGCCGGTTTCACTCCGTCAGGAGTGGCTCGAACTGAAGGATGAAGATCCGTTCGACTATGCCTGTGTAGAGCGCAAGATTCCAGCTTCTTCCTACCTGAAGGCATCCTTCGATGTGCAGGCAGCTCAGACCCGCAACGGTTCCCTGCAGATTGAATTCCTCGATGAGAAGGGCATCGCCTGCACCCGCATCGAACTGAACAAAGAAGGAATGATACGTGTGAAGAACGGAGCGAGATATGGCAATGTGATGCCTTATCAGGCTGACCAGACCTATCGTTTCGAAGCTACATTGGATATCCAGCACCGCCAACTCAACCTCACCGTGAGCACACTCGATGCAGATGGCAAGGCATTGCAGAGCAAGAGTACCAAGCGCATCTTCTACGCACCTGTGCATCAGATAGAGCGTATCCGTTTCCGTACCGGCGACCTCCGTACCTTCCCTACCATCGACACTCCTGCCGACTGGTTCGGTACTTTGGAGCATGCCGGTGATACCGATACCACCGCCCTCTACCGCATCGCTCATGTCAAGACCGTGAGTCTAGGTGCTGATGCCGGTTCGGCTGTGCTCAAGATCGCAGATTACAAGCATTATGTAGACGATTTCAATGCAATGGAGCCGGAGGTTCTCCATGCTTCTGCCATCCCGAATGCGCAGGCATGGGACTGGATGAAGCAGAATGTGCCCCTCTTCGACTGTCCGCAGCGCAACTTCGAGGAGATGTATTATTTTCGCTGGTGGACGCTCCGCAAGCATATCGAAAATACACCTGTAGGCTATGCGATGACCGAGTTTCTCGTTCCTCGCAGCTATGCCGACAAGTACAATCTCATCGCCTCTGGAGTGGGACATCATATCCACGAGAGTCGTTGGATTCGTGATGGAAAGTATCTCGACGGCATCTTGAATACCTGGTATCATGGCAATGGTGGCAAGCCGATGGCTAAGATCAATTTCTATAGCAGTTGGATGCCTGCCTCTATCTGGGAGCGCTATCTCGTAGACGGTAACTGGAAGGAGTTTAAGTCGTTGTTGAACGACCTGGACAAGGAGTATCAGCTGTGGGATGACCACCGCTGGAGCAACGGACTCTACTGGCAGTATGATGTGCGTGATGCGATGGAAGAGACCATGAGTGGCGGCAGAAGAGAAAAGAATGCCCGTCCTAGCATCAACAGTTATATGTATGGCAATGCAATGGGCATCGCCCAGATGGCAAAGACCATCGGCTATCAGGACTTGGCTAGGAAGTATGAGGCTAAGGCAGATACTCTGAAGCATCTGGTAGAAACCCAACTCTGGGATGCCGACCATCAGTTCTTCGAGGTGTATAAGCCGAATGCCGGCGAGGCGAAGAAGGTAGCCACGAAGAGAAGTTTCCAGCCTAGTGGCGATGCTGCAGTATCAGCAAAGGTGCGCGAGGCAATCGGTTTCCTGCCTTGGTATTTCAATCTCCCTGCCGATGAGGCGAAGTTTGCTGAGGCATGGAAACAGGCAGCAGACAGCAAGGGCTTCTCTGCTCCTTACGGACAAACCACCGCAGAGCGCCGCCATCCGCAGTTCCGCTCTCATGGAGTAGGAAAGTGTGAGTGGGATGGTGCCATCTGGCCTTTCGCTACCGCCCAGACCCTGACAGCGATGGCGAATTTCATCAACAATTATCAGGTGAAGCCATCTGCCCTCGCAGTTTCTTCAAAAGGTAGTCTCGATATGGACAGCCTTTACTTCAATGAGATGGAGAAGTATGTGCAGAGTCAGAGCATGCGTGGCAAACCTTACATCGGTGAGTATCTTGATGAAACCACTGGTTACTGGTTGAAGGGCGATCAGGAGCGCAGCAGATATTACAACCATTCTACTTTCTGCGATCTCATCATCACCGGCATCGTGGGTCTTCGTCCTCGTGCCGATCAGACCATCGAGGTGCGTCCTATCATCCCAGCCGGCAAATGGCAGTACTTCTGTCTTGACAAGGTGCGTTATCATGGTCACGACCTCACCATCCTCTACGACCAGGACGGTTCCCGTTATCATGTGGGCAAGGGCTTGCAGGTATGGGTAGATGGTAAGTTGGCGGGGCAGCGTGATACGCTCGGCAAACTCGTAGTGAAGGATGCATTCAAATAATGTAGAATAAAATACGATATGAAACGAAGAAAATATTTATTGATACTGATAGGACTTTTGGGCATGATACAGATTCATGCTCAAAAGTCTGTTGCTTTTAAGGCGGATAATGAAGCGCCTCAGCCACAATGGATTGGAGCGATAACCGATGAGGATGCGCACATTCCGAGTAACCGAGATTATGTAGGAACGGGAACGGTGAATGCGAAGGGAAAACCAGACTGGAAGGCTACGGCTCCATTGTCAAGACAAAGCATCTGGATGAAGAAAGAAATGAAACTCCCGGCTGATGTCTACAAGGCAACGATGAAGATTGTGGGACTGGGTTTCTATGAGCTCAGCATCAACCGGCAGAAGGTGACGGATGCCGTTTTCGCCCCTCTGTGGAGCGATTACGACAAGACCGTCTTTTATAATATTTACGATGTGACTGCGTTGTTGAAGAAAGGCAAGAACCAACTTTCGGTATTGCTGGGCAACGGATTCTATAATGAGCAGGGTGGAAGATACACCAAGATGAAGGTTTCCTATGGTCCTCCTACGCTCTACTGTTCGCTCGAAATAGAACTGAAGAATGGCAGAACCGTCTGCATTGTCAGCGATGGCTCATGGAAATATTCGCCTAGCAGTATCACCTTCAACAGTATCTATGGTGGTGAGGACGAGGATGCCCGCATCACGTCTTCCTGGAAACCGGTGGTGATACAGAAGGGACCTCGTGGCATTCTGCGCCAGCAGATGGCACAGCCGGTGAAGATGATGGAATACTTCGGTGTGAAGAGCCGTCATCAGCTCACTCCTCAGCAAATCGCCAAGGCTTCCAATGCCAAACATCCTATTCCGGCAGGAACCTTTGTGCTGGATATGGGACAGAATCTCGCCGGTTTCCCACAGATTAAGGTCAGTGGAAAGGTAGGACAGCAGGTACGGCTCTATCCCTCCGAGACCCTGACCGCACAGGGAACCTGCAACCAGAAACAATCGGGCAGTCCTTACTATCTTACTTATACGCTCAGCGGAAAGGGCGAAAAGTCGGCTGACGGCAAGCGCATCGAGACTTGGCATCCGCATTTCACCTATTATGGTTATCGCTATATCCAGGTGGAAGGTGCCGTAATGAAGGGTGATGAGAATCCTGATGGCAAGCCAGTGATAGAGGATATCCAGTCGTGCTTCGTCTATAATTCAGCTGTGAAGATTGGCAACTTCGAATGTTCTAATCCGATGTTTAACCGTGCTTATCAGATTATCGACCGTGCCATCCGAAGCAACTGGCAGGCTGTCTGGACCGACTGTCCTCATCGTGAGAAACTCGGTTGGCTGGAGCAGGATTGGCTCAATGGTGAGGGATTGGTATACAACTACGACTGTCGCTCGATGATAGAGCAGACGATGCAGAATATCGCCGATGCCCAGCATGCCAATGGTGCCGTTCCTACAACCGCTCCTGAGTATATCTACTTCAAGGGCAAGTGGCTCGATTCGTTTGCAGAATCACCAGAGTGGGGCGGTGCCCTGGTAGCGCTTCCATTCCTTTATCTGCAGCATTACGGTGATGACCGGATGGTGAAGAAATATGCACCGCAGATGTTCCGCTATGTGGATTATCTCCAGAGTAAGGACAGTTGCCGTATACTGAAACAGGGTTTGGGTGACTGGTATGATTACGGAAAAGGCCGTTCGGGCTTCTCTCAGAATACCCCGATGCCGCTGGTAGCTACAGCCCATTATTATCAGTGGGTAAAACTGACACAGAAGGCTGCGGCAATGAGCGGAAAGACAGCTGAAGCCAACCGCTATGCCATCCTGGCTTCTGAAATTCTGCAGGCTTTCCAAAAGGAATTTCTGCATGTTGAGAAGGCTGCATCTTCTGAGAAATCTTCTTCGGATGCAGTGGTAAAGGATGCTGTAGAAAAGGTATATTACGGTTCGGGAAGTCAGGCTTCCAATGCCATTCCTTTGGCGCTGGGCATGGTTCCATCCCAGTATCGCAAGCAGGTTCTCCAGCATCAGGTAGATGATATTCATGCGCATCACGACCGGCTGACAACCGGTGATGTGGGCAACCGCTACCTCTTCCAGGCATTGCTCAGAAACGGATATGCCGACCTCTGGTACAAGATGCTGGCGCATGATGATGTGCCGGGCTACGGCTTCCAGATCAAGAAGGGAATGACCACGCTCACCGAACAATGGAATCCGGAGATGGGTGCTTCGATGAACCATTTCATGATGGCGCATATCAACAACCATTTCCTACCGGATATTGTGGGCATCCGCATAGAGCAGGGCAGACTCATCATCGCTCCTCAGCCGATGGGCGACTTGACCTGGGCTAAGGGAAGTACCCGACTCAGCGATGGCAAACAGATTGCCGTGGCTTGGAAGAAATTGGCTGATGGTAAAATAGAGGTAATTGTAGATACCGATAATGATATAGAATACGAAATCAAGATAGATTATGATGAAACAGAACATAATGATGGCACTTATCGCGGCAAGCATGTCTTTGTCGGCAAGTGCGCAAAATAACGGAAACCAGCCAAAGGCTGATGCTCAGAACAGTTATCAGGGTCATTTCATCCGTAGTCTTCACGATGTGATGCAGGATGTATCGCAGCGCTGGGGCGTCCGCTTCAAATATAATGTGGATACCGTCGGTAGGCAGTTGCCTTATGCCGATTTCCGCATCAAACCCTATTCGCTGGAGGAAACCCTGACGAATATCTGCAAGTATTTCGACTTCAACTGGTGGAAGCAGAATGGTAATGTATATAAGATCAAGCCGTATGAATATCCCCGTCGCCATACCGAAGAGGGTGAGCAGATGCTTGCTTATCTCAAGACACTCTACCAGAACCGGGAACAGTTTGAAGCACGCAAGGATTCTGTACGCAAGGAGGTGCGCCGCATCCTGGGTATCGACCGTTATATGGATTCCCTGGTTCATAAGAAACCGATTCTAGGAAAGGTGCGCCGATATGACGGGTATACGGTTCAGAATATCTGCATCGAGACCCTGCCTGGTGAGCATGTCTTCGGTTCCATCTATACGCCCGCCAAGAAGGGTAAGCATCCTTTGATTATCTGTCCCGACGGTCATTTCGGTGGTGGCAGATATCGTGCCGATGAGCAGCAGCGCCTCGGAACCTTGGCAAGAATGGGGGCTATCTGTGTAGATTTCGACCTGTATGGCTGGGGACAGAGTGAGGCTGAATATGGCAAGAATTCGCATCAGACCGACCGTGCCCATGTGATTCAGGCTCTGAATGCCGAGGTATTGCTCGATTATATGTGGAACCATCGCAAGGATGTGGATAAGACGCGCATCGGAGCGAATGGCGGCAGTGGCGGCGGTACGCATACAGTCCTGCTGACGGTACTCGATGACCGTATCACGGCAGCAGCCCCAACGGTGAATCTTGCTTCTCATTTTGATGGCGGTTGTCCTTGCGAGAGTGGCAAACCTATCCAGTTGGCGGGGCATGGTACGTGTAATGCCGAGTTGATGGCTTTCTTTGCCCCTAAACCATTGTTGGTTGTGAGCGATGGTGGTGATTGGACAGCCTCTGTTCCAACCCTCGAATATCCGTATCTGCAGTATATATATAATATGCATAGTGCCAAGGAGCAGGTTACCAACGTGCATCTGCCTAAGGAACGTCATGATTATGGCATCAACAAGCGCCAGGCAAACTACGATTTCTTCATCCGTGTCTTCGGTTTGGACCGCAGTAAGTTGGATGAAAGCAAAGTGAAGGTTGAAAAACCGGAAGTTTTGCAATCGGTCATCAGATAATAAAATAGAAGATAATAAATCAGACCTCACGCCGTTTTGTAAATGACGTGAGGTCTTTTTCGTCTTTTCTGACGACAAAGGCGGCTCTTTTGCGTCTATATATAAAATTGTTTAATCGATTAAAACAAAAACAAATGAAAATCTTAAGAACCATCACACTTTGCTGCCTGGCTTGTCTCTCTATGCAAGCAACAGCACAATCGTATAAGCTCTGGTACGACAAACCAGCGCTGGTCTGGACCGATGCCTTGCCTTTGGGTAATGGCCGTTTGGGTGCTATGGTATATGGCATTCCAGCCACCGAACGTCTGCAGCTGAACGAGGAAACCATCTGGGCAGGACAGCCTAACAAGAATGCCAATCCTCATGCCAAGGCAGCTCTTCCAGTCGTGCAGAACCTCATCTGGCAGGGCGAATACCGTAAGGCACAGGATATGTGTACCGAGAAAATCATGTCGAATACCAACTTCGGAATGCCTTACCAACCCTTTGGTGATGTCTATATCTCGGCTCCCGGGATGGATGGCTATTCTCAGTATTATCGCGAACTGAGTCTGGATTCTGCCCGCTGCCTCACCCGCTGGACAGCCCATGGTGTCACCTATCAGCGCGAGGTTATCACCTCCTTTTCCGATAATGTAGTGATGGTAAGATTCTCTGCCAACAAGCCTCATAGCATCACCTTCAATGCCAACTTTACTTCCCCTCACGATGATGTCATCATCCGTACCGATGGCGAGGAAGCTACCCTCGAAGGAGTGGCTGCCAAGCACGAAGGTCTGAAGGGAAAGGTGAGATTCATGGGCAGAATGGCGGCTCAGATCAAAGGCGGCGAGGCTGCGAAGACCTGTCGCGACGGTGTGGTCAGCGTGAAGAATGCCGATGAAGCCGTACTCTATATCTCCATCGCCACCAACTTCGTGAATTACAAGGATATCACCGGCAACGAGGTGGAACGCAGCAAGCAGGCTCTCCATACCGCCATGGCGAAGGATGCCAGGGAGCAGATGGCGCAGCATGTGGCTAAATTCCAGAGCATGATGCATCGCAACTCGCTCTGGTTGGGCGCTGACAAGTATCAGAATCTGCCTACCGACGAACGCCTCATCCGCTTTGCCAAGCAGGACGATAACTATCTCGTATCCACCTATTATGCTTTCGGCAGATACCTTCTGATATGCAGTTCGCAGCCTGACACACAGCCAGCTAACCTGCAGGGCATCTGGAACGATAAGATGTTCCCGTCATGGGACGGCAAATATACCACCAACATCAACATGGAGATGAACTACTGGCCATCAGAGATGACCAACCTCTCCGAACTCAATGAACCGCTCTTCCGGTTGATTCGTGAGGTAAGTGAAACCGGAAAGGAATCTGCTCAGACCATGTATGGCAAGAACGGATGGGTTTTGCATCACAATACCGACATCTGGCGAGTAACAGGCGGTATCGACAAGGCAGCATCAGGCATGTGGATGACCGGTGGCGCCTGGGTTTCATCCCATCTCTGGCAACATTATCTTTATAGTGGCGACAAGGAATTCCTACGTAAAGCTTACCCGATTATGGAGGGTGCAGCCACCTTCCTCGACGAGATGCTGATACCGGAACCTGAGCATGGATGGCTCGTGATTTCGCCAGCTGTGAGTCCGGAGAATGTACATCCTTCCAAGGATGGAAAGATAGCCATGAGCTATGGCACTACGATGGATAATGAACTGCTCCACGAACTCTTCTCTACCGTTATCAGAGCGAGCGAGATTTTGGGCGAAGATGCCGGATATGCTGCTCACCTGAAGGAAGTATTGGGAAAGATGGCACCGATGCAGATTGGCAAGTGGGGACAGTTGCAGGAATGGATCAAGGACTGGGATGATCCTCAGGATAATCATCGCCATGTGAGTCATCTCTATGCGCTCTATCCAGGTAATCAGATTACACCGGAGAAGACCCCGGAACTCTTCGATGCTGCCCGTACTTCGCTGATACATCGTGGCGACCCTAGTACCGGCTGGTCGATGGGATGGAAGGTTTGTCTCTGGGCTCGTCTTCTGGATGGTAATCACGCTTATAAGTTGATTCATAACCAGTTGACCCTGACCGATGATCATTTCCTTGCCTACGGATTGAACAAGAAAAAGGGTGGAACCTATCGCAATCTCTTCGATGCACATCCACCATTCCAGATAGACGGCAACTTCGGCTGTACTGCCGGTATCGCCGAGATGCTGATGCAGAGCCATGACGGATGTGTCAATATCCTGCCGGCTCTTCCTGATGCCTGGAAGGCTGAAGGAAAGATACAGGGGCTCCGCACGAGAGGTGGTTTCCTCATCGAGGAACTGGCATGGAAGAATGGCAGAATCATGTCGCTCAAGATCCGTTCTACCCTCGGTGGCAACCTTCGTCTCCGTCTGCCGGCAGGCAACCGGTTAAAGGGCATCAAGGGTATGAAATCAGCCAAGGGCAAGAATCCGAATCCGCTCTTTTCAGCCTTCGAACAGCCACAGATGCAAAACCATTCAGAAGTGAAACTCAACAAGGTGGTGTTGCCAAAGGCAAATACCTATGACATCACTACACGAAAGGGAGAGACTATCCGATTGATTTAAAAATATGGGTATAAACTCCTTAACATCAAAACTCCTTTAGAAAATGAAAAAAATAATGATAACATTGGCGCTGACTTGCGGAATCTTTACCGCAGCCTCTGCCGCAAAAAACGAAAAGCCTTGGGCTAATGGTAAATTACAGGTTTCTGCCAACCAGCGATTCCTCCAGTTTGAAAACGGACAGCCGTTCTTCTTGTTGGGTGATACCGGTTGGCTTCTTCCGGAACGTCTGGATAGAGCCGAGGCACAGTATTATCTTCAGAAATGCCGTGTAGCGGGATTTAATACCGTTCTCATCCAGGTGATGGACGGCACACCTTCTTTTAATATCTACGGACAGCAGTCGCTCCCTGACGGTTGGGATTTGTCGAAGGCGGACCCCGCTGGTGTTTACAGCTATTGGGATCATCTCGACTACATCATCAAACTTGCCGAACAGAACGGCATCTACATCGGCATGGTAACTATCTGGGGTTCTCAGGTAAAGGCAGAGAATATCAATGCCCAGCAGGCAAAGGCATACGGAAAGTTCCTTGCCAACCGCTATAAGAATTCGCCTAATATCATCTGGGTGATGGGTGGCGATATCCAGGGCGATATCCACCCAGAGGTGTGGAAATCGCTCGCTACCAGCATCAAGAGCATCGACCACAACCATCTCATGACCTATCATCCTCGTGGCAGATATACTTCTGCCAAATGGTGGAGCAAGGCAAAATGGCTCGATTTCCATGCCTTCCAGAGCGGTCATCGCAAGTATGGTCAGCGTATGGGCAACAAGGATTATCCTATCCCAGACAATACCGAGGAGGACAACTGGATGTATGTGGATTCTACCTGGGCATATAAGCCAATCAAGCCTGTGCTCGATGCCGAACCGAGCTACGAGGATATTCCGAAGGGACTGCATGATCCTAACGAGGAGCGCTGGCAGGATTATGATGTTCGCCGCTATGCCTACTGGAGTGTCTTTGCCGGTTCCTGTGGTCATACCTATGGTCATAATGCCATCATGCAGATGTTGAAGCCAGGCTATCCTACCGGTTATGGAAGTGATGGAGCCGAGAAGCCTTGGTATGTGGCGCTCAACGACCCGGGATTCAACCAGATGAAGCATCTCAAGAATCTGATGCTCTCGCTGCCATACTTTGAGCGTGTGCCTGACCAGAGCATCATTGCCGGTGAGAATGGTGAAAGATATAACCGTCTGCTGGCTACCCGAGGCAACGATTATCTGATGGTTTACAATTACAACTGTGTTCCGATGAAACTCGACCTCCGTAAGGTTTCGGGTAGCAGAAAGAACGTATGGTGGATGGATGCTGCCAACGGACAGCTGGAATATATCGGAGCGTTTGACAACAAGGTCATCACCTTCGCTCCTCAGAAGGCTACCCGCGGTATCAGCGATGGTGTTTTCATCGCCATTGATGCCAGCAAGGACTATCTGAAGAAAGACCAGAAGATGATAGAAGACCAGAGTCTGGCTGGTAAGAAAAGAGATTTGAATGAATAAATAAAGTGAAGAGTGAAGAACGAAGAGTGAAGAATTCAAATGAAGAATAATATATTGATGAGTGTGTTGCTGACGGCATCGCTTTCGGCAACGCTTCCGCTTTCCGCTGCCAGTCATGTTGACGTGGTAAAGATGCGGACGGAGAATCAGGTGAATCCTCTGGGCATCGGAACATCAACCCCTCGCTTCTCCTGGCAGATTACTTCTGACAGGAAGGGCGTGGTGCAGACGAGTTATCAGATTCTGGTGGCTTCTTCCCGAGAAAAACTGGATAGAAACGAGGCTGATTTATGGGATAGTGGTGAACGCAACAGCGATGAACAGCTGTGGATTCCTTATCAGGGCAAGGCACTGCTGAGTGGCGCTCAAGCTTACTGGAAGGTGCGTATCACTACCAATAAAGGAAAATCGGAATGGACCGAACCGCAGCTCTTCACCATCGGACTGCTCGGTGAAACCAAATGGAGCGGTACCTGGATTGGCTTGGAAGACCTGCAGCCCGGAGAACAGAAAGGCATGCATACCCGACTGGCAGCACGCTATATCCGCAAGGACTTTGTGGCAAAAGGCAAGGTGAAGCGGGCTGTGGCTTATGTTGCCGGACTCGGTGTATACGAGTTTTATGTCAACGGACAGCGTATGGGTGGCAGTCAGGCTTTGCAGCCTGCACCAACCGATTACCGCAAGACCATCTACTACAATACGTTCGATGTCACTTCGCTCCTGACTGAGAAGAATGCCATCGCCATCAAACTTGGCAACGGCAGAATGTTTCCGATGCGACTGGAGAAGGCATACAAGACACCTTTCTTCGGTTATCCGAAATGCCGCATCAACGTGAAGGTGGAGTATGAGAACGGAAAGACTGAAACCTGGGCTACCAATAACACATGGAAGTTGAGCTTCGATGGTCCTATCCGCAGCAACAACGAGTATGATGGCGAGGAGTATGATGCCCGCAGGGAACAGGCGCTGAAGGGCTGGACCCAGGCTGGTTTCGACGACAGCCAGTGGCTGAAAGCCGAGCGCTGTGCAATTCCTGATGGTACGCTGATGGCGCAGCCGATGACGGGAATGGTTGAGAAGAAATTCGGTCATCCGGTAAGTCTGAAGCATCGCCACGATACCCTCATTGTAGATTTCGGACAGAACATGGCGGGCTGGATCGGTTTCCAGATCCGTGGCAAGCAGGGTGATACCATCCGTGTGAAATATGCCGAGAAACTGCAGGCTGACGGCAGTCTGTATCTCGACAACTTCCGCAATGCCCTCTCTGAGGATATCTATGTCTGCAATGGCAAGGAAAACGGAAAGTCTTGGCGTCCTGCCTTCTCTTATCACGGCTTCCGCTATGCTGCCATCACCGGAATGAAGAATGCCCGAAAGGAGAATTTCACCGCCTATACCGTGAGCGACGAGATGGCTACCATCGGACATATCGAGACTTCTGATACGATATTAAATAAGGTGTTGAAGAATGCATGGTGGGGCATCTACGGCAATTACAAGGGTATGCCGGTAGACTGTCCGCAGCGCAACGAGCGCCAGCCTTGGTTGGGCGACCATACGGTGGGGTCGTTGGGTGAAAGTTTCGTTTTCGACAACGAGCGACTCTACAGCAAGTGGATGCACGATATCTGCGATGCCCAGCGTTCGGATGGCAATATTCCGGATGTGGCTCCTGCCTTCTGGAATTATTATACCGATGATGTTACCTGGCCGGCAGCCCTGCCTTTCACCTGTGATATGCTCTATCATCAGTTTGGCAACAAGCAGCCTATCATCGATTCTTATCCATCCATCAGGAAATGGATCAACCATATCCTGGCAGAATATACGGATAAGAACGGCATCATCACCAAGGATAAATACGGCGACTGGTGCGTACCACCAGAGAAGCTGGAACTGATTCACAGTCAGGATCCGAAGCGAAAGACCGATGGCAAGCTGATAGCCACCGCTTATATGATCCGCTGTCTGCAGCTGGCAGAACAGTTTGCCAACCTGCAAGGTTTGAAGGAAGAAGCAAAAGCTTGGGCAGACTGCAGAAGCGGGATGATAGAAGCCTTCAACAAGCAGTTCCTCACCAACAAGGCAGGAACATCCCGCCGTCCGGGTCATGTGCTTTATCCAGACAGCATCTATTATGGCAACAATACCTCTACCGCTAATCTCCTGGCGCTCTCCTTCGGCATTGCTCCCCAGGAGTTGCGCAGCGAACTCATCAAGCAGGTAGTGAAGGGCATCTGCATCGATGCCAAGGAACATGTCAACTGCGGTGTCATCGGCATCTCCTGGCTCCTTCGCGGTTTGAGCGACAATGGTTTCCCTGATGTGGCTTATCTCCTGGCTACTCAGCGCACCTATCCGTCGTGGGGTTATATGGCAGAGAACGGAGCTACTACCATCTGGGAACTCTGGAATGGCGACAAGGCTGATCCGAAGATGAATTCGGGCAATCATGTGATGCTTTTGGGCGACTTGCTTACCTGGTGCTATCAGTATCTGGGAGGCATCCAACAGAAGGGTGTCAACGTGCAGCAGGTGGCTGAGGCTGATGCCAGCGTGGCTTACAAGCACATCGTGTTGAAGCCAGCCTTCAGTATTCAGAATTGCGAATCGGTAAAAGCTGATTACGAGACTCCATACGGAGTAGTGAAGAGCCAGTGGAAGAAGACCTTGCAGCATGTGGACTGGGATATCACCGTGCCTTGCAACACCACAGCCGATGTCTATCTGCCTGATGGCAATGTTGAGACGTTGGGTAGTGGCGATTATCATTATTCGGTAGAAATCCCTACCCGCGATGCTGCCATCCTGAAGGATGAATTCCTTTATGATTACAGTGGATTCCCATCGGCTCATGCCTCTACTATTACCCAGTTGAAGAATGGTGACCTGGTGGCTGCTTACTTCGGCGGTACCTTCGAGCGCAATCCGGATGTCTGCATCTGGGTAAGTCGCAAGCCGAAGGGTGCCAAGGCTTGGGAGAAACCTATCTTGGCTGCCGATGGTGTTTATCGCCTGGGTACTCCTGAGGCTAAGAAGGCGGGTCTTTCGGGCATCGATGAGAAGACAACTCCGGCTGATAAGGGACCTATCAAGGACGGATTGCGCCGTTTCGGTGTGCCTGCTGGCTACAAATATGATTTCCGCTCTAAGTCAGCCAATATCAAGTTGCCTGCCAATCTGAAACGCAAGTCTTGCTGGAACCCTGTGCTCTATACCATGCCCGATGGCGAGATATGGCTGTTCTATAAGGTGGGTTCTACGGTTGGCGACTGGACGGGCTGGCTTGTGAAATCAAAGGATGGCGGTAAGACCTGGAGTGATCCGGAGGCATTGCCAGACGGTTTCCTCGGTCCTATCAAGAATAAGCCGGAAATGGTGAACGGCAGATTCATCTGCGGTTCCAGTACCGAGAACAAGGGTTGGCGATTCCATGTGGAGATTCTCGACTTGAAGACCAGAAAGTGGAAGTATGTGGGTCCGGTAGATGCCGAACTGAAGCCTCGTACCGATGATGTGGATTCGGCTACGGTGGATATGCAGCATCCTATCTACAAGGAGGGTGAGAAGGCGAGATATATCTACAGTATCCAGCCATCTATTCTGAAGTTGAAGGATGGCAGATTGCAGGTCCTGATGCGTACCCATAATGCCAAGCTTGCTACCAGTTTCAGCAGTGATGGTGGTGATACCTGGACTCCGGTTACCCTGCTCGACATCGAAAACAACCAGAGCGGTACGGATGCTGTCACCCTGAAGGATGGCAGACACGTGCTCATCTACAACAATTTCGAGACCTTGCCGGGAACCAAGAAGGGACCTCGCACACCATTGAGTCTTGCCATCAGCGATGACGGCATCCATTGGCGTCATCTCCTCACCTTGGAGGACAGTCCTATCAACCAGTATTCCTATCCAGGCATCATCGAGGGAAAGGATGGCAAACTGCATTGCATCTACACCTGGCGCCGCCAGAGAGTGGCGTATAAGGAAGTGGATTTGAAAAAGATAAAATAAGAAAATAGTAAATTAAAAGGATAGCATATGTACGATGAACGTATCATACTCTATCCTTTTATTGTTTTAAGCCCCTCAAGCGAATGTTCCTTCATTGATTACAAAAAGAAGGAAACTGCGTCTTTATTTATAAAACAAAGACTAAGACAATGATAAAAGTACAAAAGATTTTTGTGATGGCAGCCCTCGTGCTGATTCCATCTGTATCCTTTGCCCAGAAAGTAAATATCCTGACCGGGAAGAAGGCTTCTAATCGGGAACAGTATGCTGCTGAATACCTACAGAAGAAGCTCAACCGTTTGGGATTCTCTGCAGTGGTGAACGGCAAGAAGGGCGAATATCGCATTTCGCTCTCGCAAGCCAAGGATACTGCCGGACTGAAGAAGGAAGGTTTCTCATGGACCCGCAAGGGAAAGAAGATCCTGTTGCAGGGAAATGACGGTTCGGGAGTCATCTACGGCTGCAACGAAATCGCTGAATACGTGGCTCAGCATGGTTCTCTCAATGTGCCGCTGATGCAGAAGGATGCGCCTGAAATGGTGCTCCGTGGTGCCTGTGTAGGCTTGCAGAAGACCGTTTATCTGCCGGGCCATCAGGTTTACGAATACCCTTATACACCGGAGAACTTCCCTTGGTTCTATGACAAGGAACAGTGGATCCAGTATCTTGATATGCTCGTAGACAACAAGATGAATTCGCTTTATCTCTGGAACGGTCATCCTTTTGCTTCGCTCGTCAAACTGAAGGATTATCCTTTCGCTCTCGAGGTGGATGAGGCCACTTTCAAGAAGAACGAAGAGATGTTCTCGTTCCTGACCAGGGAGGCTGACCGACGTGGCATCTTCGTCATTCAGATGTTCTACAACATCATCCTCTCCAAGCCTTTTGCCGATCATTATGGCTTGAAGACACAGGACCGTCACCGTCCTATCACTCCGCTCATCAGCGATTATACCCGCAAGTCGGTAGCAGCCTTCATAGAGAAATATCCGAATGTAGGCTTGCTCGTCTGTCTCGGTGAGGCGATGAATACCTACGAGGATGATGTGGAATGGATGACCAAGACCATCATTCCGGGTGTCAAGGACGGCTTGAAGGCTTTGGGAAGAACCGATGAACCGCCAGTCCTGCTCCGTGCCCACGATACCGACTGCAAGATGGTGATGGAGGCAGCGCTCCCTTTCTACAAGAACCTCTATACGATGCATAAGTATAATGGAGAGTCGTTGACCACCTATCAGCCTCGCGGTCCTTGGACTAAGATTCATACCGATTTGGCAGCCCTGGGTTCTACCCATATCAGCAACGTGCATATCCTTGCCAATCTCGAACCATTCCGCTGGTCATCTCCTTCTTTCGTTCAGAAGGCGGTAACGGCGATGCACGATGTTCATCACGCCAATGCCCTGCATCTCTATCCGCAGGCTAGTTACTGGGATTGGCCTTATACGGCAGATAAATTGCCTGGCGGACAGCGGGAGAAGCAGTTGGACCGTGACTGGATGTGGTACAAGACATGGGGAAGATATGCCTGGAACTGCCGTCGCGATGTAGCTGCCGAGGGTAATTACTGGGATAAGGTACTTGCTGATTACTATGCTTCTGATGCCGCTGTTGCTGACAGTATCCGCAAGGCATACGATGAGAGCGGTGAGATTGCGCCTAAGCTTCTCCGCCGTTTTGGTATTACCGAAGGCAACCGTCAGACGCTGCTTCTGGGCATGTTCATGAGTCAGCTGGTGAATCCATATAAGTACACCATCTATCCTGGCTTCTATGAGAGTTGCGGTCCAGAGGGTGAGAAACTCATCGAATATGTAGAGAAGGAGTGGAAGCATCAGCCTCATGTGGGTGAGTTGCCACTCGATATCGTAGCTCAGACCGAGGCTCACGGCGACAAGGCTGTGGCTGCCATCGATGCCGTAGCGAGTCGTGTAACCGGCAATCAAGATGAGTTCCGTCGTCTTCAGAATGATATGCATTGCTACCGTGCTTTTGCCTATGCTTTCGGCTGGAAGGTGAAGGCGGCTCAGCATGTGCTCAACTATAAGTGGGGCAAGGATATCAAGGAACTGGATGCTGCCGTTCCGCTGCTCGAAAAGAGTCTGGAGTATTATCGTCAGTTGGTAGATCTTACCAAGGATACCTATCTCTATGCCAATTCGATGCAGACCGCCCAGCGCCGCATTCCAATCGGAGATGATGGCGGCAACATGAAGCATTGGAGTGAACTCTTGCCGAAATATGAGCAGGAACTGGCGAATCTGAAGAAGAATATCGTCATGCTCAAGGCTCAGGCTGCGGGTACTTACAAGATGAAGGCAGAGGACATCAAGCCTTTGAAGGATGCAACCCAGCAGAAGGGTGCTTTCCAGATGGAGAATATCAATGGCGAGGCTAATTTCAAGATGGTGAAAATAGCCAAGGGTGCCAAACTCTTCAGCGATTTGGATAGTGTAGTGACCGATTTTGCTCCAGAGTTGGCAGGTATGAATGCTTACGTGATGAACAGCAGCAAGCAGCGTGGCGAGTCTACCTCGCTCACCTTCATCACCAAGAAGCCTGTGCAGCTCCTGATAGGTTACTTCCGTGACGACCAGATGAAATATGCCAAGGCTCCTAAGCTGGAGACCGATGCCACAGCCAACGATTACGGTCAGGCAGAGCCACAGCTCACCAGTGCCATCCGCATCGACGGCATGCCACAGGTGAACATCCACAAGTACGAGTTTGCTGCCGGCAAGCACACCCTGCTCCTGCCAAAAGGCTTCCTGCTAGTGCTCGGTGCTACGAGCGATAAGATTACCGCTCGTGATGCCGGTCTCTCAGGTGCCGACAAGGCGATTGATTGGCTGTTCTACTAAATAGAATGATATAATTGGAAGGATAGAGTATAGCACAAATCATGTGGTATGCTCTATCCTTTTTTTATTAGGTGAGTCCACTCGAAAAAGTGGATTCTATTTAAATCAAACGATAACCTTGGGCAGTTATATTCTGCCCTTGGCGTTAATTAACTCTGGCGAATAGTTTGTGTTCATTAGTTGATCAAACAACTTTAGCACGCTATGCGATCATCTTGAAACACTGGGCAATAGAGCAAGAAACATGTGTATATAACGTATAGAAATCTCAATGAAGGTGATTACAATATTTGGATTCTTTTCGTCTTTATGATAATCTTATTTGTTTGTAGTATACTAACATCACGACACAGATGATTGGGAACAGACTATTTATGAAGTTAGATTAAAATATAAAAACAAACCTAAAAGAATCAATTATGAAGAAATTGAAAAATCCTGACGCTATCTCAGGAATTACCTCTAAGGTAATGTTGGTTTCGACTATCCTGTTGACTCCAACAACTATGATGGCAAGTAAAATTCAAGGAGGAATTCAAACACCTCTTTCTGTAGTGCAGCAGTCAAACTCCATCAATGGTACTATTGTTGATGAGCTTGGCGAGCCGATGATTGGTGTAACCATCAAAAAGAAAGGTAGTGGTGTCGGTGCCATTACTGACCTGGATGGCAAGTTTTCTGTAAATGTACCTGTTGGTACAGTCTTGGAAATCAGTTACACAGGTTATAAAACTTTTACTATTTCTGCCAAGCAAAATATGGGAATCAAGATGGAGCCTGATGCTATAGGTCTTGAGGAGTTGGTTGTTGTAGGTTACGGTACACAGAAAAAACGTGACTTGACAGGTTCTGTAGTATCCGTAAAGAATGAAGATGTTGTAGCGGCTCCTACTTCCAACGTAATGGAGGCTTTGCAAGGTAAAATCGCAGGTCTTGATATTACAAAATCCAGTGGTCAGGTTGGTGGCGGAGTAAATATTTTGCTTCGCGGTTCTCGTTCTATCTATGGCGATAACAGTCCTTTGTTTATTATCGACGGACTGCCTGGAAGCTATGATGACATAAGCCCTAACGATATAGAGAGCATCGATGTATTGAAGGATGCTTCATCTACCGCTATCTATGGTTCAGCAGGTGCCAATGGTGTCATCATTATAACAACCAAGCGTGGAGCGAAGAGTTCTAAGACAAGGGTTAATTTTGACGCTTACTATGGTTGGAGTGGTTCTCCTGAGTACAAGAGTGGCATGACTGGTGATGAATGGGTTAATTATTATACAGAGGCGTATAAATATAAAAATGGCGTAGCTCCAGCGAGCGTTTCAGACCTCTTCGGTGGTAACCAGGATTATGTAGATGCTTATAATGCAGGAAAATGGATAGACTGGGTAGATCAGGCTATGGATAATAAAGCTACTACTCAAAAATATTCACTTTCCATCCAGGGTGGAACTGACAAGACAAATGTTTACGCTTCATTGGTGTATAACCGTGACCAGGGATTACTGTCTAATGAGAAACTCAACAAATATTCTGTACGTTTGAACATCGATCAAAAGGTATTTGACTGGTTTAAGGCTGGTGTGTCGACCAATCTCAACTATAGCATCCGTAACCGCGGCGACAACAAGACATTCACAGGAGCATTGAGGGCTTTTCCTCTTGGTGATGTCTTTGATGAATTTGGTGAGTATAACTCTGAGTATATCAATAACCAATACTCTCCTATGGGCGATTATATCAAGAATCAGTATGACAATAATAACCGTTATACTTATATCAATGCAATTGGTTATGCAGAGATTACTCCTTTCAAGGGTTTGTCTTACCGTACTCAACTTAACGGTTCGTTAGGTCATGGCCGCCAAGGTACTTATTGGGGCAATTTGTGTCATGCCAACAGACCTACATATGCAGGTTCGCCACACGCACAGATACAGAACTCAGACAGTTATAGTTATACATGGGAGAATATTCTTTCATACAACTTCAGCATTGCTAATGACCATAACATTGGTGTTACAGGCGTTACTTCTTGGCAGAAGAATTCTAATGAATATACCAATGCAGATGGTAGTGGCCAGGATTTGGACATATGGAAGTATTGGCGTTTGTTGGCAGCTAATAGCCAACGTGTAGAGTCAGGACTGACAACCACCCAAAAAATGTCATACGCCTTGCGATTTAATTATTCCTATAAAGGTAAGTACCTCTTCACTTTCTCAAATCGCTGGGACGGTGTGTCATTCTTCTCTCCAGGCAAGAAATGGGATTCATTCCCTGCAGGAGCATTAGCTTGGCGCGTGTCAGATGAAAGTTTCATGAAAAGCTCAGAAAAGTGGCTTGACAACTTGAAACTCAGAGTGGGTGCAGGTATTACAGGTAATTCAGGTGGCGTAGGTGCTTATTCAACACAAACAAATGCCTATAAATACACTTCTGCCGGCATCACTATAAATGGCAACATAGTGCCGTTCACTCAATATACCGGTACCTATGGTAGTCCTTCTTTGGGATGGGAAAAATCTTATAATTGGAACTTCGGTATAGATATGGCTGTACTCAAAGGACGTCTTGATGGCAGTTTGGATTTCTTCACCACTAAAACACGTGGTTTGCTCTTCAAGCGTACTATGCCTATAACAAGTGGCAGCACAGGTTGGGGCTCTCCTTTGGCTAGCTGGGAAAATATTGCCAAGACTAGCAACAAGGGTGTGGAGTTCACCATCAACAGCCGTAATATCGTTACCAAGGACTTTAAATGGAATACCACATTGACAGGAACTTGGAGCAATGAAAAGATCGAGAGCTTACCTAATGGTGACTTGATTTCAGAGAATCTTTTCGTGGGTAAACCTATTCATGCTATATACGATTACAAGTATGCTGGTATCTGGGGTACTGATGCTTCACAGGAAGAACTTGATAAGTATGGCGTGAAACCTGGATGGGTAAAGGTTGAGACGATTGAGAAATTTGACGAAAATGGCAATGGTGACGGAGGTGTGCATAAGTACAGCCAGGATGACCGTCAGGTATTGGGACATGAGAATCCTAACTGGATTATTGGTCTTAACAATACTTTCGTCTATAAGGACTTCGACTTGACTATCTATGCAATGGGACGCTTCGGTCAGACTATCTATAGCAAAATGCTCGGTTCATATACAGCAAAGTCTGGAATTGGTACAAATCAAATTTCAGGTATAGACTATTGGACAGAAGAAAACCAAGGTGCTTATTATCCACGCCCTGGTAGTGGTGATGACCAAACGATTGGCAATACAGCCATCAATGTATATGATGGTTCTTTCATCAAGATAAAGAACATCACATTGGGTTATACACTTCCAAAGAGCATCTCTAAGCATGCACTTATGGAGAAGTGCCGTTTCTATTTTACTGCCTATAATCCTTGGATTTTTGCTATGGACAGTAAGTTGAAAGGTACAGATCCTGAAATGGGTGGCTCGGATACTTTCCCAACTTATAAGCAGTTTGTTTTTGGTATAAATATCACATTCTAAACAATTAAGAAAAATGAAAAAGATGAATTTTAAGAATATATTGTTCTCTGCAGCCCTCGCTGCTGGTGCGATGTCTTTAGCTTCGTGCTCTTTGGAAGAAGAAAACCCTGGTGGTTTTACCATGGAGAACATGGCAGCGAACTCGGTTGAGTCATACCAGACTTTGCTTAATCAGTGCTATTTTGGTATGGAACGTTTCTTGTATGGTACGGATGGTTTCATGGAATTGACAGAAGGTGATACAGACCTCTGGACTTACCAAGGAAACCAGAATACTTCCTATACTCAGTATTTTTGGTTCTTCGCAGGTGCAGCACCTAACACCACCTATACAAATGGTATCTGGAACTCTCTCTATGATGGTATTGGCAGTTGCAATATGGCTATCAGTTTGGCAAATAAAGCCCCTTTTAAAACTGAGGCTGAAAGAAATGTCAAAGTTGCAGAAGCTAGATTCTTGCGTGCTATCTATTATTTCAATGCTGTAGAGCAGTTTGGTGGGGTTACCATGATTACAGAACCGGCTAGCTCTATGAATTTTGCTCCTACCCGTACAGAACCTCTAACGATTTATAAGGAAATTATCATTCCTGACTTGGAGTTTGCTGTGGAATGGCTGGATAAAGGCAATGACGCAACTACTACACAGCCTACCAAAAAAGCTGCACTTGGAATGTTGGCAAAAGTTTGTCTGCAGACCAAAGAGTATGCTACGGATGAGTATATACCTGAGGCGCTTGATGCAGCTAAAAAGCTGATAACTGACTGTGAGTCGGGTGGCTCTACATATGGTGCTTACATGTATCCTACGTATGAGGAGGTTTTTGCTGAGAAAAATAATAAAGAAAATAAGGAGGCTCTATGGAAGCATCGCTGGTATGCTGGCAGCGATGGACATGGTTCTAGTAATGGTAACTTCAAATTGAATCGTAACGATGAGAAGTTCCTCTGTAATATCAATAAGTTTGGTGCTCGTGAAGACAATCAGACTAGCCGTCTAACATGGGAAGGCAGTCAGGCAGGTATCTTCATGCCAACTCAGTATTTGCTCAATCTATATGTACAGCAGGATGGAACACTAGACCCACGTTTCCACAAGTCTTTCACTACTCAGTGGAACGCAAATAGGAATTATGAGTGGGACGAAAGTTCAAAGAACAACTTTGGTAAGGAAGATGCCATTGTTGGCAAGAAGCTCAATACAGGCGACTTGGCCATCAAAATCGTGATGCCTCAGGATGCAGATTATGCAGCGGAAGTAAGTAAGAAAGTTACAGCCAACTACTTAATAGTAGATTATAAGGATGTATATGATGATGCAAATAAGAATGTGATAACCGAGCGTGGCGCAGGTGAAAACATGTTCCGCTACTTCTATCCATCTCTTAACAAGCATAATAGCAGCAACTATTATGTTGCTAATGCCAGCAAAAAACGTAATGGAAATTTGAATGCTACATTCATTATACGCATGGCTGAGATTTACCTCATTGCAGCAGAGGCTGATATCTATCTAAATGGCGGGGCTAACGCTATGGGCTATATTAATAAGGTTCGCCAACGTGCAGGGGCTACCCCTCTCACTGGTTCTGCTTCTGTTCGTACAGTATTGGATGAACGTGGTCGTGAGTTATGTGGTGAATACTGCCGCTTCTATGATTTGAAGCGCACAGGAATGTTCAAGGACAATTCATATCTACAGGCTACACATCCAGACTTGGCTAGGTATTTCAAACCAGAGTATGCTCTTCGTCCAATTTCAACAACCTTTACAAATGGTATTAATAATGGCGCTGAATACCAGAATCCTGGTTATTAATTTTTTTTAGATTTAACTAATATATACTCGAGTAGGAGGTGAATGCTAATAATAGGTGTTTATCTCCTACTTTTTATGGTTAATAATTCTAAATAGCATAAACTTTATGTAATTAGTTACAAAAACTATCTCCAAACGTCTTTGTATTTGTAAGATTTAAAATTAATATGTACTAAAATAAAAATATGAAGATCGAAAGAAAAAGACTTGTACTCTTATCTCTTCTTGTCTTTGGCAGCATCACCGCTTTTGCACAGAAAATCAGCCAGAACGTGATGCAGAAGATATACGACGAGGTAAAGACACCTTATAAATATGGTATGGTGGTTGCCCCAAAGGACAACTACCACCAGATAGACTGTCCGATGGTGTACAGGGAGGGCGGCAAGTGGTATATGACCTATGTGGTATACAACGGCAAGGACGGAACGGATGGCAGAGGGTATGAAACATGGCTCGCTACCAGCGACGACCTGCTGCAATGGAAAACCCTGGGACGCCTGCTCTGCTATGCCGACAAGGGATGGGATATGAACCAGCGTGCAGGATACCCGGCGCTGATAGACTGGACCTGGAACGGATCTTATGAGATGGCAAAATACAAAGGACGCCACTGGATGAGCTATTTCGGTGGAGAAGGTACGGGCTATGAGGCCATCCGCAAGCCGCTCAATATGGGTATGGCTTCTACAAAAGGCGATATCACCCAGGCACATCCTTGGGAAACATCCTCTTCGCCAGTTCTCTCCATCAACGACAAGAGTGCACAGTGGTGGGAGAAACTCACCCATTATAAAAGCACCGTCTACTGGGATAAGAGCAAGACGTTGGGCAAACCTTTCGTGATGTTCTATAATGCCGGTGGCATCAACCCTGCCAACCAGCTGAAGGCAGAGCGTATCGGTATCGCCCTCTCCAGCAACATGACTTCCTGGCGCCGTCTGCCTCTCCGCACAGCCAAGCGGAAGACTGGCAATCCGGTGTTCTTCCATGAGGCTCCGGGCATCATTACGGGAGATGCACAGATCGTGAAGTTCCCGCATTATTATGTCATGTTCTATTTCTCTGCCTATAATCCGGAGAGAAAATACAACGCCTACAATACATTTGCCGTAAGCCGGGACCTGGTGAACTGGCAGGACTGGGATGGAGCCGACCTGGTTTATCCTTCCAAACCTTATGATGATATGTTCGCCCATAAGAGTTATGTGCTGAAGCAGCAGGGCGTGGTATACCATTTCTATTGTGCCGTGAACCATGCCAGACAGCGAGGCATCGCCGTGGCTACGAGTGTGCCGATGGGACGTTCGCAGGTTTCTTTCCCGACACCTGAAAAGAAGGGAAAACGACAGATCGTGAGTCTGAATCAGGATTGGCAGGTAACCTTCGGCAAGACTTCGGAAGACAGCATCACGAAGAAGATGGGAACCTTCCGGGTGAATGTGCCTAGTAATCTGGACGATTATTACGGTTACCGCCAGCTGAAGCACGGCAACCTGCATGGTACCGCCACCTACGAGAAACATTTCTCCGTTCATAAACAGACCGGAAAACGCTACTTTCTGCAGTTGGAAGGTGTGGGAACCTTTGCTACGGTCAAGATAAACCGCAAGAGTTATCCGAAGGAACTGGTAGGCAGAACCAGCTTTACGCTCGATATCTCGGATGCACTCCGTGAGGGTGATAATACATTGAATGTCAAGGTAGAACATCCTGCCATGCAGACCAATAACCCTTGGCCTTGCGGCGGCT
The DNA here is from genome assembly GCF_015074785.1 of Segatella copri. Taxonomy (NCBI): domain Bacteria; kingdom Pseudomonadati; phylum Bacteroidota; class Bacteroidia; order Bacteroidales; family Prevotellaceae; genus Segatella; species Segatella copri. The sequence goes on along the minus strand of NZ_CP042464.1, from coordinate 2,578,564 downwards.
GTTCATCAGAATGGGGATTCTCGGAAGGCAGTCAGCCTTTCGGCATCTTCCGTCCGGTATCGCTCATCGAAACCGATGAGGTGCGGGTGGAGCCTTTCGGAGTACACGTTTGGAACAACGAGGCATGCGACAGCGTCTTTGTGGATACCGAAGTGAAGAACTATTCCGACCATGAGCAGACCATCGAGGTAATCAGCAAACTGGCGCTGAGCAGCGGCAAGACCTCTTTCCGCCAGACTGGAAAGATTACCCTGAAGGCAGGCGAGACCCAGGTGGTCCGTCATCAGGCAAAGGTCAGCGATGCCCATCTGTGGAGTATCACGGATCCTTATCTCTATACCCTTTCCAGCATCATCAAGCGAGAGGGCAAGACCATCGATGATGTGACTACACCTTTCGGCATCCGCACCATCTCCTGGCCGGTACTCCGACAGAAGCAGGCTGCGCTCCGTGGCGATTCAGCCCAGATGGATAAGAAAGACGGCAGATTCTATCTCAATGGCAGTCCGGTTTTCATCAACGGAACCTGCGATTACGAGCATCTCTTCGGTCAGAGTCATGCCTTCTCTCACGAGCAGATTGCCTCACGTGTCAAGATGATGCGCCAGGCAGGTTTTAATGCCTTCCGTGAGGCACATCAGCCACATAATCTCTATTACCAGCAGTTGCTGGATGAGCAGGGCATACTGTTCTGGAGTCAGTTCTCGGCACATGTCTGGTATGATACATCCGCTTTCCGTAAGAACTTCAAGCGTCTGCTGCGCCGTTGGATCAAGGAGCGCCGCAATTCGCCTAGCGTCATTCTCTGGGGTATTCAGAACGAGAGTGTGATGCCGAAGGATTTCACCGAGGAATGTGCTGCCATCATCCGGGAGATGGACCCTACCGCTCAGACCATGCGTGCCATTACGACCTGTAATGGAGGAGAGGGAAGCGACTGGAATGTGATTCAGAACTGGAGCGGAACCTACGGCGGAACAGCCGATAAATATGATCAGGAATTGAAGCAGCCTAACCAGTTGCTGAATGGTGAATATGGTGCCTGGCGCACGCTCGGTTTCCGCAGTTCCGATGCAGAGAAACTGCATGCCGGTGATGCAAAGGCTCTGTCAAAAGCCTATACCGAAGATGCCTTTGTATCTCTTCTGAGCAAGAAGGCGATGCTGGCAGAGAGTGCCAGGGATAGCGTCTGCGGCCATTTCCAGTGGCTCTTCGTATCGCATGAGAACCCGGGCAGAGTACAGCCGGATGAGGCTTACCGCCGTATCGACAAGGTGGGACCGTTCAATTACAAGGGACTTCTCACGCCTTGGGAACAGCCTACAGAAGGCTTCTACTGGTATCGCAATCATTATACTAAGGTGCAGCCTGATACGCTTACGCCTACAGCTGCCGACCGCAACAGAGATCTTCTGAAACCAGCCGAGGGTTATACCTATCTGTATAGAGTGAACTGTGGCGGTGATGCCGTTACAGACAGTTATGGCAGCGAATGGGAGCAGGACGACAGTGTCTATTCTCATTCCTGGGCAGAGCGTTTCGGCATGAATCCGTTTACGGCGAGTCAGGGACATATCACCTCCCGCATTCATGGCTTGAAATCATCATCTGAAGCCTCTCATCATGCTGCGGCTCCTGATGCAAAGCTCTTCCAGTATTTCCGTTGGGGCCGTCATGCGCTGAATTATCAGTTTGCTGTTCCGGATGGAGAATATCGCGTAGAACTCTATTTTGCCGAGCCTTGGCTGGGCAAGCATGAGGGCACCGGTATCGATTGTGAAGGCGAGCGCATCTTTGATGTAGCTATCAACGATTCCGTGGTAGTAGATGACCTCGACCTTTGGGCTGAGGCTGGCTTTGCGGGAGCCTGCAAGAAGGTGGTAGATGTCAAGGTAAAGGGCGGTCTGCTGACCATTTCTTTCCCGGAAGTTAAGGTGGGAGAGGCTATCATCTCTGCCATCGCCATTGCTGCCAAGGGAGAGATAGGAGATGCTGAGAAGTGGAATACCGCCTTCAAGGGCAGCAAGCCTGCGAGCGGAATGAGCAAGACTTACTGGGCTGACCTGGATAAGGATGTGGTAGAGAAATATCCGAAGGAACTGTTGCCTCAGGACAACGAAGTGTTCCCGGCTGTGCGCTATAAGAGCAAGACCTCAACCTGGACCATCAATCCCGGTGTGGCCCGCGAATACATGTTGCGTTTCCGCTATAAGAACACCACCGGTGAGCAGCAGGTAGGCAGGTTGAAGATAGTGGACAGCAAGGGCATCGTCCTGCTGGATAGAGACATGACCTTCCCTAAAACGCCGAACAAGTTCAAGACCATCGGTACCACTACCGATTCTCAGATCAATGCCGGTACCTATCAGATAATCCTCTCCGATCTTCCGAACGTTTCGTTTGATTATCTGGAAGTGCAATAAAAGGAAATCTGCGCCATTTGCGAAATCTGCGTGACTTAAGAATCTCACGCAGATGACGCAGATGGCGCAGATTTTTTTTTCTTGCGTAATAAGTTTTTTTGAGAAAAAAGTCTCAAAGTCTCATTATTTGGTGGAAATATTGTTGTAAAGTATTGATGTATAGTGATTTGTAAAAGTGAGACTTCCTAATATCTTTACAAAAAAGTATCATGGAAGTATCATAAAACAGGGAGAAGTATCATGAAATCGAGATACGCAAGTCCGTTAGGCGTTAGGGTTCCGTTAGGCGTTCCTGCGGATCTCCCTAACACTAGTCAACTGGTTTTATAAATAAGTATAAACCGAGTCAACTCGTCTTATAAAATAAGATAAAAAGTGGTCAACCAAAATCGTTAAACCACACCTAGCGGACTTGCAAACCACAATGCCTAGACTTGCCCATGCCTTTGGGTATTTGTGCCCAACTACGTAGGGCATTGCTGCCCAAGGCTTTGGGCATGGATGCCCATCGTTTTGGTCATTCGTACCCATGTACGTGGGTACGAGTAACCACGTACGTGGACATAATTGATTCATTTCGTTCGATATTTCGCTTGTTTTGTATGCTGTTTGCCGTTTTTTTATGATACTTCTCCCTATTTTATGATACTTCGATGAGACTTCTCTGGCTATTTTCAGAAAAGTATCATTCTTATAAACACTTATATATCAGATATATAAACTAAAAATTTCCTGAAAAATGAGACTTTGAGACTTTTTTCGAGAAAAAACACTTATATGTGTGCGCGTGCGAGCGACGGTAAATCTAAAAAGTACTCATTCTCAGTTACAAAAAATGGGGTGGGGCGTCTTTATTGTATGGACAAAAACGATAAACTGGTAAACTGTTTAAAAAATAAATAATATGATGAACAAACGGAAAATCATGATCATGATGGCTGGGATGGTTTTGTCAATCCTTGCACCTCAGGCTTCAGCCGCTGCAGAGCACCATGACTGGGAAGACCAGCATGTGCTTTCCATCAACCGGGAACCGGCACGGGCTGCATTCATGCCTTATCAGGCAAAGAAGGGAGATAGCCAGATGTCGCTCAACGGAGAATGGAAGTTCAGATGGACGAAGACGCCGGAGGATAGAATCGTGGATTTCTATCGTACTGACTATAGCTGCAAGGACTGGAAATCGCTCGCGGTACCAGCCAACTGGGAGGTGAACGGATATGGTACACCTATCTATATATCAGCTGGTTATCCCTTTAAAATCAATCCTCCTTATGTGATGACTACACCCAAGAAGGACTGGACTACCTACGAGGAACGCAATCCTACCGGACAGTATAAACGTAGCTTCCAGCTGAAGGCAAACTCGCTGCTGTTCCGGCAGGACCGTCAGACCTTCCTGCGCTTCGAGGGCGTGATGAGCGCCTTCTATGTATGGGTAAACGGCGAGAAGGTGGGATATTCGCAGGGTTCGATGGAGCCGAGCGAATTTAATGTAACTCCTTATCTGAAGGCAGGCAAGAACGAGATAGCCGTGGAGGTTTACAAGTATAGCGACGGCAGTTATCTGGAAGATCAGGACTTCTGGCGCTTCGGCGGCATCCACCGTGATGTTTGGCTCTATTCCACTCCGAATGTCCGCATCCGTGATTTCGCTGTCCGTACCCTGCCGCAGCTCTCTTCCGCTATATCCTCTCCCTGTGATTTCACCCTGCAGATCAATCCGCAACTGGCGGTGGCAGCAGGCGAGAAGGGAGAAGGTTACCGGCTGATGGCGTGGCTGGAGGATGCAGAAGGTAAAGGCGTGATGCTGAAACTGCCGGGAGCTGACAGACCGGAAGCTTCTCTGCAGGCTTCTGCCGACGAAATTCTCGACCTGAATCATAAGGCAGCCCTGATGAACGAATGGTATCCGCAGCGAGGTGGAAGAAAATTCGAACGCATGGAGGGTGTGGTGGAGAAACCGCATGCCTGGACTGCTGAGACACCTTATTTATATACCCTGAAACTGGCACTTCTCGACAAGCAGGGAAGTGTGGTGGAACAGGTACAGCAGCGCATCGGATTCAGATGGGTTTCGGTAGAAAACGGACAGCTGATGGTGAACGGAAAACCTATCAAACTGCGTGGCGTGAACCGGCATGAGCATGATCCGAAACTGGCACGAGTGATGACTGAGGAGATGATGCAGCGCGATATCCGGCTGATGAAGCTGGCGAACGTGAATGCCGTCAGAACCAGTCATTATCCGAATGTTTCCCGCTGGTATGAACTGTGCGATAGTGCCGGCATCTATGTGATGGACGAGGCAGATTGCGAGACCCACGGACTCCGTGGTACGCTCACCTCTACTCCCGACTGGAATGCCGCCTTTCTGGACAGAGCCGTGAGAATGGCAGAAAGAGACAAGAACCATCCGAGCATCATCTTCTGGAGCTTGGGCAACGAGAGCGGTTTCGGTGCCAATCATGCAGCTATGGCAGGCTGGCTTCATACCTTCGACCCAACGAGACTGGTGCATTATGAAGGTGCTCAGACGCCTTATCAGCCAGCGAAGGGCCTGAGCGAGAAGGATTTTGATGAGACCGACCCAGCCTGTGTGGATGTCATGAGCCGTTTCTATCCCCGTGTAAAGGCAGAGTATCTGAATCCGGGTGTTCCCGAAGGTTCTGACAAGGAGAGAGCGGAGAATGCCCGATGGGAGCATCTGCTGGATATTGCGATGAGAAAGAACGATAATCGTCCTGTGCTTACCAGCGAATATGCCCATTGTATGGGTAATGCGCTGGGTAATTTCGAGGAATATTGGGAGGAGATATACAGTCATCCCCGTATGGCCGGCGGTTTTATCTGGGACTGGGTTGACCAGGGCATCTATGCTCCGGGAACCAACCATGTGCTCTATGGCGGTGATTTCGGTGATAAGCCTAATCTCAAAGCCTTCTGTCTGAATGGTGTGGTCTTCTCCGACCGCTCGGTATCGGCTAAGTATCAGGAGGTAAAGCATACTTATGCACCGGTGTGGATAACTCAGAAAGGGGATGAAATCTGGGTGAAGAATCATCATTCCCATCTCTCGCTGGAGGGCTTCAGCTGCCAGTATCAGGTGACGAAAAATGGTGCTCTCGTTCAGGAGGGAGAACTGAAAATGCCATCAGTACAGCCGGGTGATAGTGCAAAGTTATGCAGCTTGCGTGACTTCAAAGCGTATAAAAATACAGATTCCCGATTGAATCTCTCTGTCACTTCCCAACAGGGTGTAGAGGTAGGAAGGGAGCAGATAGCCCTCAGCGATGACTTGTATGAAGCTGGCAGGAAACTGGCTGCGGATGCCATGAAGCGATACAAGTCTTCCCGCCGTTTGGCAACTCTGTCAACTGCCGAGTTGCTGGCACGCAATTTCTCCGTGATTCCTCAGTTCTTCCGTGCGCCAACCGACAACGACAAGAGTTTCGGCAACTGGATAGCGAAGGATTGGAAGAAGACTCATCTCGACAGCACACTTTCCGCTATCCCGTTGAAGGATGGGGAGTATGTATATCATTATGGTGAGGATGGAGCATCAGATAAGGCTGGTTCTTCGGCATCGGCTAAGTCTGGCGGCAATATCCGTCTCCGTTTAGAGGTATCTCCTCAGCAGGACGGCTTTGTCGATGTGAAGGCTGCCTATAGTTTTGAGGGCAATCTGCCTGAACTTCCTCGACTGGGCCTGATGATGAAGCTGCCAAGAGTGGCTTACGATCAGTTGAAATGGTATGGCAGGGGACCTTGGGAGAATTATCCTGACCGCAAGCAGTCTTGTCCGATAGGATGGTACGAGAGTAGCGTGGAGGATCAGTTTACCCACTATCCCCGTCCGCAGGACAACGGCAACCATGAGGACTGTTCATACATCGAACTGACCAACAAGAATGGTAAGAATGCCCTGCAGGTTATCGCAGTCGGCGATACGCCTTTGAGTTTCTCAGCCTTGCCATACAGCGTGGCAGATCTCTATGCCGCCCGGCACGATTTCGAACTGAAGCAGTCTGGTAATCCTAACCTGCGCTACACCTATCTCAGTCTCGATTGTGCCGTTCTGGGCTTGGGTAACAGCAGTTGCGGACCTGGTGTATTGAAGAAATATTCCATCGACAAAACTCGCAGTTATACCCTGCATTTCAAGATGAGAATACTATGAGGCATCAGGTATTTGGGGATGCCGTTTTGAGGTAAATTAATAACTTGTCGGAAAAGGTGCGTAAAAGTTCTTTTCCGACAATTTTAGCTCTATAATCTGCGAAAGTTGATGTTTTTTGATATATTTTCGCAGCTTATCTCGAATTATTTGTTTTGCATTATGCAATTTGCATAATTTAATTTGCATAATTCGAGAAATCTTATTATCTTTGCCGCCATAACCAATGATTTAATTAGGTAAAGAGTATGGAGAATCCTTTTATTATCACAGGCAAGATTAAGCCAGAGTACTTCTGCGACAGAGAGGTGGAGGCAGAAAGAATCATCCGAAAGGTAACTTCGGGTGAAAATATTGTGTTGATGGCTGCACGGCGTGTGGGCAAAAGTAAGCTTATCGACTTTTGTCTTGACTCGCCGATGGTCAAGAATGATTTTATCGCCATTTCCATCGACATACTCCGTACTTCGAGCATCCAGGAGTTTGCCTTCGAACTAGGTAAGGCTGTTTTCGAACAGGCGACTCATCGCAGTCAGAAGATGCTCAAGATGGTGGTCAACACATTGAAATCTATCAATGGGTGTTTCGGCTATGATCCCATCTCGAACACGCCGACCTTTAACCTTTCGCTAGGTGATATCTCCAATCCGCTCTATACCCTGGATGAGATATTTGCCTGTTTGGAGCATGCCGACAAGAAATGTATCGTGGCGATAGATGAGTTCCAGCAGATTGGCTATTATCCAGAGAAGAACATGGAAGCAATATTACGCACTTATGTGCAGAAATGCAGCAATGCCAACTTCATATTCTCAGGTAGCGAGCGCCATCTCATTACGAAGATGTTCTCCGAAAAGGCGCATCCATTCTACAATAGTGCCGATATGCTGAACTTGGAGGTGATACCATACGATAAGTACTTGGAATTTGCGAAAAGTTTGTTTGCCAGGTTTGGGAAGGACGTGGAGGAAGAGGCTGTGCGTGATGTCTATGATACGTTCGGAGGAAATACGTATTATATGCAGAAGGTGTTTCATGATGCTTTCAACCAGACAGATGTAAAGGGCAAGGCTGACAAGGCGATGGCGGAAGCCATCATCCACATGATGATATTGGACAACGACCGCAAGTTTAGTGAAATCCTGTCGCGTCTCACGCTCCCTCAGAAGGAATTGCTTTATGCAATAGCCAAGGATGGCATTGCCAAGCAGATTACTTCCACGGTTTTTGTAAAACGGCATAATCTACGCTCTGCCAGCAGCGTTCAGTCTGCCATCAAGAAATTGCTGGAGTATCATCTGGTATCTACTTCCTTGGGCACGTACTATATTGATGACCAACTGATGAAGTTGTGGCTGAATTAGCTCTATAATCTGCGAAAGTTGATGTTTTTTGATATGTTTTCGCAGCTTATCGGCGTATTTCCGATTTGCTAAATAGTTACAAAATCTGTGTTTATGAGTCTTTATTGGGGAATAACAAAATGAATATAAACAAATACGGAATAAACAATATGTATCTAAAACAAACGTTTTTAATGATAGCTTTGGGGGCGATGGCGATGACTGCTGCCGCACAGGCTAGTATTGATACACAGCGCCAGTATCTCTCGGGACATGGATGTGATGATATGGTGAACTGGGACTTCTACTGCACAGGTGGTAGAAATGCCGGCAAGTGGACCAAGATTGGGGTGCCTTCCTGCTGGGAACTCCAGGGATTCGGTACCTATCAGTATGGTATGCGATTCTACGGAAAGGCTACTCCGGAAGGTATTGCTGACGAAAAAGGAAAATATAAATATGAGTTTACGCTGCCACAGGAGTGGGAGGGCAAACAGATAGAACTCGTCTTCGAAGCCGTGATGACCGATGCCAAGGTAACCATCAACGGCAGAAAGGCGGGAAACGGTTTGCATCAGGGCGGTTTCTATCGCTTTACTTACGATGTGAGCGACCGCATCTTCTTCGGAAAACATAAGAACAGACTCGAAGTGGAGGTGAGCAAGGAGAGTAGCAACAGTCAGGTGAACATGGCAGAGCGCCGTGCTGACTACTGGAACTTCGGCGGCATCTTCCGTCCTGTATTCATCGTGGCGAAACCTGCGCAGAACATCGACCGTGTGGCGATTGATGCCAAGGGGGATGGTCATTTTATGGCAGACTGCTACCTGAACCGTGCCGTCAAGGGTGCGAAGGTGAAGACCGAGATTCTGGATGAGAAAGGAAAAGTGGTGGCATCGAACGTGGCTGATGCCAGAAACAGCGATGAGGCGCATGTCGACTTCCAGGCGAAAGCCCCTAAGCAGTGGACTGCCGAGACTCCACATCTCTATACTGCCGTTTTCACACTCCAGGATGCAGCAGGCAAGACGCTCCACAGAGAACGTCAGAAGTTCGGCTTCCGCACCATCGAATACCGTGCCAGCGATGGCGTTTACATCAATGGTCAGAAAGTCATCTTCAAAGGTGTGAACCGTCACAGCTTCCGTCCGGAGACCGGTAGAACGCTGAGCAAGGCGAAGAATATAGAAGATGTGAAACTCATCAAGAGCATGAACATGAATGCCGTGAGATTGAGTCATTATCCTGCCGATCCTGAGTTTCTGGAGGCATGCGATTCGCTCGGTCTATATGTAGAATGTGAATTGAGTGGCTGGCATTGGGCACATCCTACCATCGTGGGCAAGCAGCTCGTGAAGGAGATGATTACCCGTGATGAGAACCATCCTAGCATCATCTTCTGGAGCAACGGTAACGAGGGTGGTTTCAACTACGAACTTGAACCAGACTTCGCTCTCTGGGACAAGCAGAAGCGCGTAGTACTCTATCCTTGGGCTAACCGCAACGGCTTTGAAGCCAAGCATTACCGCTCTTATGGCGAGACCCAGGAGTATATGCGACAGAAGGAAATCTTCATGCCTACCGAGTTCCTGCATGGTCTGTATGATGGCGGACACGGAGCAGGACTGAAGGATTACTGGGACATGATGATGGCAAACCCTCGCAGTGCCGGCGGATTCCTCTGGGATCTGATGGACCAGGGTGTGGTGCGTACCGACAAGAACAATTATGTAGACTGTATGGGTAACTTCGGAGCCGATGGTATCGTGGGTCCTCATGCCGAGAAGGAAGGCTCTTACTATACGATTAAAGAGGTATGGTGCCCGGTACAGTTGACTTGGAATGATGTGGAAAAAGGTGAACTCACCTTATCTAATCAGTATAACTTCGTGAATCTGAAGGATTTCCGTTTCTCTTATCGTCTGTTGCAGATGCCAGCGATGGGCAGCACTCAGGTCAAGGTATTGAAGCAGGGCAATCTCTCTTCTCCGGATGTAGCTCCGGGCAAGGAAGCCCAGGTGAAGATACCGATGATGGCGAATGCTGATGCGGTAGAAATCAAGGCTGTGAACCATGAAGGTGAGGAAATCATGACATGGAGCAGGGGAGTGAAGAGTGAAGAACGAAGAGTGAAAAATTCCAGTGCTCCAAGTACTTCAAGTGCTTCATCTGCTGCTTATGCTGACCAGGTTGATGCTGTTGAAGTGAAGGCGGGTGGCAGAACTTATCGCTTTGCCAAGAAAGATGGCAGACTGATGGGTGTTGAGGTTGGCAGTAAGGCAATCTCGCTGAGCAACGGACCTCGGTTCATGGCTGCCAGAAGAAGCGACCGCAGTCTGGACCAGTTCTATAATCACGACGATAAAGAGGCTGAGAAGAAAAAGACACTCTATACCGAGTTTGTTGACCAGGGCGCTTTTGCCGGTTTCGAATGGAAGGAAGCGGAGGCAAAGCTGGTGGCTACATATCAGCATGGCTTACTCGATGAGGTAGACTGGCAGTTCCTTTCTGACGGTTCGGTGGCTGTAACCTGTCATTACAATTTCGGTGGCGTAGTAGATATGATGGGCATGGCTTTCGACTATCCGGAAAGCAAGGTTCGCAGCAAGGCTTGGGTGGGCAATGGTCCTTACCGGGTTTGGCAGAACCGCGAACAGGGTCCGCAATACGGCTATTGGCAGAACGACTATAATGACCCGATTCCAGCCGAAAGCTGGGATTATCCAGAGTTTAAAGGCTACTTTGCCAACGTGAAGTGGATGCAGTTCAAGACCGATGAAGGAAAGATCGGCTTCTCTGGTCTGACTGCCGATGAGCACATGGGTGTTTATACCCCTCGTGATGGTCGTGATGGTCTGCTCTATACCTTGCCACAAACCGGTCTGGCAGTCTTCAAGGTGATACCTTCAGTAAGAAACAAGGTGAATACCACCGACCTCAACGGACCTTCTGCCCAGCCAAAATGGCTGAACGGCAAGGGCAAGGCTGTGTTTACTTTGAACTTTGAGCTTTGAACTGTTAACTTTGAACTGTTAACTTTAAACTGTTAACTTTAAGCTGTTATGAACTGTTATGAATAAGAAAAAACGATATACGGTGATGGCATTGTCGGCGCTTCTGGTAGCGTCGACAATGGCTCATAATGACGAGGCTAAGCCCTGGACCTTCTGGTACTGGATGTATGGCGCCGTCTCCAAGGCTGGTATTCATGCCGATCTGGTCGGTATGAAGAATGTTGGTTTGGGCGGTACCTATCTGATGCCGATCCGTGGTGTCAGCGAACGTCCGGAGTATCAGGGCGAGGCGGCACAGTTGTCACCTAAGTTTTGGGAGATGGTGGATTACTCTTTCCAGCAAGCCGACTCCCTGGGGCTTGACATGGGCATTCATATCTGCGATGGTTTCGCCCTGGCTGGCAATCCGTCTATCCTTCCTGCCGAATCGATGCAGAAGGTGGTATGGACCGATACCATTGTGGGTGGCGGCAAGAAGATAGAAGGCATGCAGATGTGGCAACCCGAAAGTTATAAGGACGGGAAGTTGCAGCCTGCCGGAAGCGAGGGTGGATATTATCAGGATATCGCTGCCTTTGCCATCCGATGCAAGGAGAAACCCCAACTCTTCAAACCGGAGAAGATAGAATATACCGAGGCTGTTTCTACCGCCAAGGGCTATTATCTGGCAGCGAAACCTGCCTCTATCACCTATTCGTTTCATAAACCCGTCACGGTGCGCAGTATGCGGGTGGTGCCTAACGGCAACAACATCCAGTCGCAGCGCCTCCTGGTGCAGGCTTCTGATGACGGCATCAACTTCAGAGATATCAAGCAGTTGGTGCCTCCCCGTCAGGGTTGGCAGAACACGATGTGTGATTATACCTTCAGTTTGCCGACTACCACCGCCCGCTATTTCCGATTCTCATGGACTCCGGAAGGTACAGAGCCGGGAGCAGAAGACCTGGATGCAGCCAAATGGAAACCGCTGCTGAAACTGGAGAATATCCTTTTGAGCAACCAGCCGATGATTAACCAGTATGAGGGAAAATCGGGTGCCGTATGGCGTATCGAAACCGATGCGGCAGCTAAGAGCGAGACCGTGGCGATGGCAGATGTGCTGCCTTTGAAACTGGAAAATGGAATGGTGATGGGGGGCATGGTGAACGGCAACCTGATGAATAAATTGCCTAAGGGCACCTGGCGCCTGTTGCGAATGGGACATACCTCAACAGGACAGACCAATGCGACAGCCGGAACCGGTAAGGGACTCGAAGTGGATAAGTTCTCACCGGCAGCCGTCAGGAAACTTTTCAATTCCTGGTATGCATTGTTCCTGAACCGTCCGCACAGCGATGTGGTGAAGTATCTGCACATCGACTCCTGGGAGTGTGGCAGTCAGAACTGGGGCTATCAGTTTGCCGAGGAGTTCAAGGCACGCCGCGGTTACGATCTCATCCCATACCTCCCGATTATGGCAGGTGTTCCGATGGAGTCGGCTTCCAGATACGAACAGGTACTGAAGGATATCCGTCTCACCATCAATGACCTGGTAAACGAGAAGTTCTTCAAGACCTTTACTGATCTGGCTCATGAACAGGATATAGAAGTATCTCATGAGAGTATTGCACCAACCTTCCCTGCCGATGGTCTGCAGCATTATCAGTATGCCGACAATCCAATGGGAGAATACTGGCTCAATTCGCCTACTCACGATAAACCCAACGACATGCTCGATGCCGTGAGCGGTGCACATATTTATAATAAGAACATCGTTCAGGCAGAGGGATTCACCGAGGTTCGTGGTGTATGGAATGAGACGCCAGCCATGCTCAAGTCGATGCTCGATCGCAATCTGGCGCTTGGCATGAACAAACTCTTCTTCCATGTAACTGCCCATAATCCTTGGATGGACCGCAAGCCTGGTATGACGCTTGATGGCATCGGTCTCTTCTTCCAGCGCGACAATACCTGGTATCCTGAGGCACGTGGTTTTGTGGATTACATCACCCTGTGTCAGAATTATCTGCAGCAGGGCAGACCGGTGGTAGACATCGCCGTGTTTACAGGCGAAGAGATTCCGAGCCGTTCGCTTACTCCGGATAAACTCGTTCCGATGCTTCCGGGTGTGTTTGGCGCAGAACGGGTGGCTAGTGAACAGAAACGTATGGCTAATGTGGGCATTCCGATGGAAGAATCGCCTGTGGGAGTAACTCATTCGGCGAATATTCTCGATCTGAAAGACTGGTGCAATGCCCTGCATGGCTACAAATATGATTCGATGAACAAGGATGCCTTGCTGAAATGGAATTTCGAATACAGTCCGAAGGGCAAGTTGCCAGGAAACCAGGACTACCGCATCCTGGTGGTTCCGCAGCCGGCAAATACCCTGTCTGCCGAGGTAAAGGCGAAGATAGAGGAGTTGCGCGAGGAAGGCATCATTATCATCGACAAGCCTTATCAGGCAAAGGACTTCTCTCAGTATGGCATCGAACCGGATGTCGTTCTGCCCGAGAATATGGATTATGCTCACCGCTGTGTGTTGGAGGCAACAGGCAGAAAGGACATCTATTTCCTGACCAACCAGGAGGATAAGGAACGCCAGATTACGGCAACCTTCCGTACCAGGACTTCCAAAATCCGCCAGGTTGTGAAATTGAGTCTGCCAGCTTATGGTTCCGCTTTCGTTATTCTCTCGAACAAGGAAGACATGCAGATTATCAGTCAGATAGGTCATAAACTGGTTGAAGAAGAAGGTGCAGGTTTTACAGAAAACTATCCTTCTGTGCTGGCTGTAGCCGATAAGTGGAAGGTTCATTTCGATGATATCCGCAAAGATACCACCGTATCGCTTCCTTTCGACTGGTCGAAGTCGGCAGATGAGAAGGTGAAGTACTACAGCGGTCACGTTACCTTTACTTCTTCTTTTGAATGGGACGATTCCATTCCTGTTTCTGCAGAAGAGAAAATGGAAGTTCCAGCCGAGAAAACGAAGGCGGCTCCTTCTACTGACGGATTCATCAAAATCCAGTTGGGCAAGATAGGTGATGTGGCACGTGTGCTGGTCAACGGCAAGCAATATGGTTATGCCTGGACAGCTCCTTACGAGGTGTATGTTCCGAAGCGCGACCTGAAGAATGGCAGCAACGAAATACAGATTGTTGTAGCCAATACCTGGCACAATGCGCTGCAGGGTGCTGGCGAGGGAAAGGCTCCGTTTAAGGGAATCTGGACCAATGCCAAATATCGCACCAAGAGCAAGGCGCTTCTGCCTGCCGGTCTCTTCCAGCCTGTAGTTATCAGATATTGAAATCAATCATACTAATCATAATATTCAATTATCAAAAATTCAAAATCTATGAAGAAACTGTTATGTTCTGCTCTGCTGCTTGCCATGACTCTGGCAGCGCAGGCAGAAGTGAAACTGCCAAAGATCTTTGGCGACAATATGGTATTGCAACAGCAGACGGAATGCAACCTCTGGGGTACTGCTGATGCCAACAAGGTGGTAAAAGTGCGTGCTTCCTGGAACGGCAAGACCTATAAGACTCAAGCCGATGCCCAGGGAAAATGGGCGATGAAGATAGAAACGCCTCAGGCTGGCGGTCCTTATGAACTGAGTCTGAGCGATGGAAAGGAACTGAAACTTCACAATATCCTGATTGGTGAGGTCTGGATCTGTTCGGGTCAGAGTAACATGGAGATGCCGATGAAGGGATTCAAGGCACAGCCTGTTGCGGGCACTCCTGAAGAACTGATGCTGTGTAAAGACCAGCAGTTGCGCCTCTTTACGGTTCAGCGCAATGCCCAGTTGCATCCTGTTGATACGGTGGCTGGCGACTGGAAGGAAGCTGATGCAGCAAGCGTTCGTGAGTTTAGTGCTGCTGCTTATTATTATGGTAAGACGTTGCGCCAATCGCTGGGTGTACCAGTAGGTCTGATTGTTACTTCCTGGGGCGGTAGTGCCTGTGAGGCATGGATCAACGGCAATCTCATCAAGAGCGATTGGCTCAAGGCATTCCCTAAACTTCATACACCTTGGAATGAGGCTGATGTGAAGAAATATCAGCAGCGCTGTCCTTCGGCTCTCTATAATGGTATGCTCCATCCGCTCATCGGTTACACCATGAAGGGTGTTATCTGGTATCAGGGTGAGGATAACTGCAATCGCTATGCTACTTATGCCGACCAGATGCAGACCTTGGTAAACAGTTGGCGCAAGGAATGGAAGCAGGGGATTTTTCCGTTCTATTATTGTCAGATTGCACCCTACGATTATAGTCTGATAAAATGGAAAAACAACAGTGCCCTGCTTCGTGAAAAGCAGATGGAGGCAGAGAAGCGCATCAGCAACTGCCGTATGGCTGTATTGCTTGATGCCGGTCTGGAGTATGGCATCCATCCACGTAAGAAGAAGGAGGTGGGCGAGCGTCTGGCTCTGCTTTCTCTAGCCAATACTTACGGTCAGAAGGGATTGCCTGATTTCGCTGTCAACAAGAGTGTTGAGTTCAAGGGCGATACCGCTGTAGTCAGCTTCGACCGCAGCAAGGAGTGGGTTTACTTCAACAATGGTCCTAAGAGCGACAACTTCGAGATTGCCGGCGAAGACCAGGTATTCCACAAGGCACAGGCTTGGATTTCACGCAACAAGGTTTATGTGAAGAGCGAGGAAGTGAAGAAACCTGTGGCTGTGCGCTATGCGTTCAAAAACTGGGTTGTGGGCGACCTCTTCCATGATGGCCTGCCTGTCAGCTCTTTCCGTACCGACGATTGGGAAGTGAAGTAATAGTTTATAGTTTATAGTTAATAGTTTATAGCAATAGTTCGTTAAAATTTGAGATAATGGCTAAGCAGCTTTACGTTGCCAGCCAAAGAGTTCTTTGATAGTATGACTAATTAACTTTCGGTTCGGTATTCTCCGACACTTGTTGAAAATTAATTTAGCGATGTATGTGCTTGCCATAATCTCCTTGAAAGAAGCCATGGAATACGGCAATTCATTTTCCTTCATCATCACTTTCGCAACATTCTGTGATGCGAATGATGCATTATAGGAAAAGTCCAACTGGTTCTTGTGTCTTGCTTGGCAATGCGTAAGACCAGTATATTGCTTTGCATCGCGAAAACAAAACTCTATTTGGAATCTTGAGCGGTATGTGCGCAACACTTCCTCACCCGACATGGATGTCTTTGTTGAGAAGAAAAGCTTGTGTTTTCCGTTCGGCATAACCCAAATGACAAGGCGCACTTTCTGCTTCAATGCCTTTGAATAGGCTATGAGTGTGTAGGCTGTGCCTTCAAGTCCTTCAATATGCAACTCTGCCATACGTGTGAGGTCAAGTTTCTTGTAGTTGATTTTTCCGTCAAGTGTCTTGGGACGTCCAGGCTTATTGGAACGAGGTCCCGTATACACATAATATAGGCTCGCAGTATCCCTGAAGCGGCTGACAAGATGGAAACCGCACTCTTTGATTCCGTCCACAAACGGACGGATAGAGAAGAAAGCGTCAGCGACAACAATATCGGTGACCTTCAACAAATCCTTCTTATAACGCTTGATGACCGCTATGTAATGTTGCACGAGAGTCATGTTACGCATTTTCAATTCTCCAGTAGATGGAGTCTGATGGGCGCGCAGCATCATGCAACTGTTGGCATGGACATCGACAAGTGCAAGCCCCATGATTTCAAGCCCATGCTTCATGGAACTTGCACAACCGGACCAGAAAGTACCGATATGCGGAGTCTTCTTACCCGACTTGCTGATGTAGCTCGGATCGATGGCTATAGCCAATAGACCATCCATATTCAAGTAACGTCGGCATAGGGCAAGGTTGAACTTCACCCAGTCTATGCATTTAGCACGACCACGGTTGAAGTTCGTTCTGTAGGTCTGCTCACAATGGGTGCCGTAACGCTCCATTTGAGTGAAATTTATCTTTCTTTGTATCGTCATGTACAATAAAAGTATTTCCAAGAGTAGACTCTCGAAAGTTTTGCTTAACTTTGCAGATGAACTTTTGATAGCATCTCTGCATATTTCCGTATATTGGTTGAGTGGTTCTGATGTCATATAACTTTGAGCTTAGAGAACTATAAAGTTACTGATAATCAGCCACTTAACCAAATTTTATTAGTTGTATTACGTTAATTAACTCTCTCATTTTCAATCGATTACATAAGAATTAACAGAGTATTGTTATAGATGAGATATTACATATTGATGGCTATGATGCTTTTGCTGGGTGTAGGCTCGGCAAAGGCATCGGCTTACGATGATACATCGGTGGCGGGTTTGTTTCCTGTCAGCAACCAGGGACGCGAGGTGTGGAATTTCAATCCCAACTGGCGGTTCCATCTGGGTGATGTGCAGGGCGCAGAACGTGCCGGCTATGATGATACAGACTGGGAGGTAGTTTCTACCCCTCATAGTGTAAAACTGGAACCTGCTGAGGCTTCGGGTTGCCGCAACTATCAGGGTATAGCCTGGTATCGCAAAACCTTTATCGTGCCTGGCAATCGCTCTGAAATCTATTTTGAGGCGATAATGGGTAAGCAGAAGATTTATGTGAACGGCAAACTGGCTAAGGAGCACTTCGGCGGTTACCTGCCTGTTATCGTCAACCTGAAAGAGCAGGGACTGAAGAAGGGCGATAAGTGTGTGGTAGCTGTGATGGCTGACAACTCTAATGACAAGAGTTATCCTCCTGGCAAACCGCAGTATACACTCGACTTTGCTTATCATGGTGGTATCTATCGCGATGTATGGCTTATCAATAAGAAGGAGGTTTCTATCACCAACGTGATTGAAGCTGACCGCCGTGATGCCGGCATCTTCGTTCATTTCTCGGATATTTCAGAGAAGCAGGCGAAGGTGTTTGTTGATGTCGACTTGCAGAATGTGGGCGGAAAGGCACGCAAGGTGAAGGTGGAGCAGAGTCTGCTGGATGCTTCGGGCAAGGTGCTCAAGACCATTTCGCAGAATGTGCTCCTGGCAGCAGGCGATGCACATCAGACCGTCAGACAGATGTTCTCTGTCAGGAATCCGCATCTCTGGTCGCCGGAGACACCTTATTTATATAGTGTGGTTACCCGCATCAAGGACGGTAAGCAGGTATTGGACGGCGGAAAGACCAAGTTGGGTATCCGCAGTTTCGAGTTCCGAGGCAAGGAAGGTTTCTGGCTCAACGGCAAGAAATACCGCCAGTTTATCGGTGCCAACCGTCATCAGGATTTTGCCTATGTGGGCAATGCACTTCCCAACAGTCAGCAATGGAGAGATGTGCTCCGTCTGAAGAATGCCGGTTTCAACATCATCCGTACTGCCCACTATCCTCAGGACCCGTCGTTCATGGATGCCTGCGATGAACTCGGAATCTTCATCATCGTGGCTACACCGGGCTGGCAGTATTGGAACAAGGACCCTCAATTTGCTGAGCGTGTGTTCCAGAATACCCGTGAAATCATCCGTCGTGACCGCAACCATCCTTCGGTTCTGATGTGGGAGCCTATCCTGAATGAGACCCGCTATCCTAAGGATTTCGCCCTGAAGTCGCTGCAGTTGACCAAGGATGAGTATCCTTATCCATACCGTCCTGTGGCTGTTGCCGACTGGAATTCGGCAGGTGTCAAGGAAAATTATGATGTGGTTTACGGATGGCCGGATATGGATATGAGCGGCATCAGCCAGTGTGTCTTTACCCGAGAGTTTGGTGAGTATGTGGATGACTGGTATGCGCATAACAACCTGAACCGTGCCAGCCGCAGCTGGGGTGAGAAACCGATGCTGACCCAGGCTTATTCTCTGGCAAAGACAACAGAGGAGATGCACACACCGGGACAGTTTATCGGTGGTTGCCAATGGCATCCTTTCGATCATCAGCGCGGCTATCATCCAGATCCTTACTGGGGCGGTATCTATGATGCATTCCGACAGAAGAAGACTGCTTATTATATGTTTGAGTCACAGCGCAGCGACCAGCCATTTGTGCATATCGCTCACGAGATGACCCAGTTCAGCGGTGCCGATGTGACGGTATTCTCTAATTGTGACAGCGTTCGTCTTACCACCTATCAGGGTGCTCATACCTATACTTTGCCAGTTCTTCATCCTACGGCAGCCGCCTTTAATGCCCCTGTGGTATTCAAGAATGCCTGGGATTTTTGGGAGGCTCGCGAATACAGTTATAAGAAGAAATCTCCTCAGATGGTAGTGATGGTAGCAGAGGGATACAAGGATGGCAAGGTGGTTTGTACCGACCAGCGCATGCCTTCCCGCCGCAGCACCAAACTCCGTCTTTATGTTGATGAGATGGGCAAACCGCTGGTGGCTGATGGCAGCGACTTTGTGGTTGTGGTAGCCGAAGTGACCGATGATAACGGTCATGTTCGCCGTCTGGCTAAAGAGAATATCCGCTTTACCCTGGAGGGTGAGGGCGAAATCATTGGTGATGCCAGCATCAATGCCAATCCGAGAGCTGTAGAATGGGGTAGTGCTCCTATCCTGGTGCGCAGCACGATGAAGCCGGGCAAGATTAAGATTCATGCCGAGGTTCAGTTCCCGGGTACTCATGCTCCTACTCCTGCCGACCTGGAGATAGAGAGCGTAGCTTATCAGGGAACCATGATGATGGGTACAAAGACAGCCAAGTCTGCCACTTCATCATCTGTTCAGAATGCTTCTTCTGCCACTTCTTCTTCTTCTCATGAGTTTACACCCGAGCAGAAGGCAAAGATGCTGAAAGAGGTAGAAGACCAGCAGGCTGATTTCGGTATTAATAATTAATAATGCGTAACCGGAGAGTTCTTTGCAGAAGATTCCGTTTACGTAATCGTTATCGTCTTGAAATCTTCAAAAAACAGAAAGTTTATTGGAGATTTCAAGACTTTTTTTGTACTTTTGCATACGTGAAACGATATTTTACCATACTTTTCTGTTCGCTTTATGCCTTGTTGGGTATGGCACAGAACAATATGCAGGTAGCTCATTATTCTACGAAGGAAGGGTTACCTCACGACATCGTATACCTTAATTCCGCAACACTATAATTTAACTTTATTTATAAGTTCCTGAGCAACAAAAAGTTGCCCAGGATTTTGCCATGTCAGAATTTTCACTTATCTTAGTGTTGCAAAAAGAAAACAAGCAAAACTCTAATATGACATGGCAAAAATACAAATTAAATCTGAGAAACTCACACCTTTTGGAGGAATTTTTTCAATCATGGAGAAATTTGACTCCATGCTTTCACCCGTTATCGACTCAACACTGGGTCAGAGATGCAGCAGTATCTTCGGATATCAGTTCAGCGAGATAGTCCGTTCGCTGATGAGCGTTTATTTCTGTGGCGGCTCATGCGTGGAAGATGTAACGTCACAACTGATGCGCCATCTCTCGTATCATCCTACCCTTCGTACATGCAGCTCTGATACCATCCTCAGAGCCATCAAGGAACTGACACAGGAAAACATCTCCTATACTTCCGACCAAGGCAAGACCTATGATTTCAATACTGCAGACAAACTCAACACATTGCTTATAAACGCTTTGGTTTCTACAGGCGAGTTGAAGGAAATTGAGGAATACGATGTTGACTTTGACCATCAGTTCCTTGAAACGGAGAAGTATGATGCAAAACCGACCTACAAAAAGTTCCTCGGCTACAGGCCTGGCGTATATGTTATCGGTGACAAGATAGTCTATATCGAGAACAGCGATGGTAACACGAATGTGCGTTTTCATCAGGCAGACACCCATAAGAGATTCTTCGCTCTTCTGGAATCCCAGAACATCCGTGTAAATCGCTTCAGGGCAGACTGCGGTTCCTGCTCGAAGGAAATCGTCAGTGAGATAGAGAAGCATTGCAAACATTTCTACATCCGTGCCAACCGATGCAGTTCGCTCTACAATGACATCTTTGCTCTGAGAGGATGGAAGACGGAGGAGATTAACGGCATCCAGTTCGAACTCAATTCCATTCTCGTTGAGAAATGGGAAGGCAAGTGCTATCGTCTTGTCATCCAGAGACAAAGACGCAACAGTGGCGACCTTGACCTGTGGGAAGGCGAATACACTTACCGTTGTATTCTGACCAACGATTACAAGTCATCGACAAGGGACATTGTTGAATTCTACAATCTGCGTGGCGGCAAGGAACGTATCTTTGACGACATGAACAACGGATTCGGTTGGAGCAGGCTCCCCAAGTCATTCATGGCGGAGAATACTGTCTTTCTTCTGCTTACTGCATTGATACACAATTTCTACAAGACCATCATGAGCAGGCTTGACACCAAGGCTTTTGGGCTCAAGAAAACGAGTCGCATAAAGGCTTTTGTCTTCAGATTCATCTCCGTACCTGCCAAGTGGATCATGACTGCAAGGCAATACGTGCTGAATATCTACACAGAGAACCGAGCTTATGCAAAACCCTTCAAAACAGAATTCGGATAAGAATCCTTTCTTTCCGGTTTGAATCTGCGTATTACCTCAAGTCGCATCGTGGGGTAAGGGGATGGTGGCTACATATTGATGTTGTGCTGTTGCTTTTTACTGAAAGCTGCTACTAACGACTCATAAATCTACCCTTAATCGTGTATTGGATGATAGTTGCGGATTTTAGGGTATACTGTTCTCTGAAGTCGAAAGACAGTTTCCTGTGGTTTGGAACCTGGTTCGGCTTATCCCGTTTCGACGGTTCCCGTTTTGCCAATTATTCTGATGCTTACATCTCTTCTTCCGACCAGCCACCCCGTAAGGTAGAATGGTTGGCAGAAGATGCTCTGGGCAATCTCTGGATCAAGACGCTCGACTGGAAACTCAGCGTCTTCTTCAAGCAGATCGAACGTTTCGAAGATGTCTATGAAGAACTGAAACCTTATGCCCGTAATCTGCAGGTCATCAAGATTCAGGCAGATGGTACCGGCAAGATTCTCCTGCTCACCAAAGATAAGAACCTGCTTCTTGCAGAAACATTAAAGGATGGAAACATCCGTATCCAGACGCTGGTAGATGCCCGAAAGTATATCAATACGTTCAATTATCAGTTGTGCCAGGATGTGGTACAGCTGAAGGCTTCGCGTGCCAACTATGTAGGAAAGGATTATCAGATTTATTCCGTTCCTGTTACTGCGAAAAACAGGAAGTGGACGCTCGGCATGTGGCAGCAGTATTTCGCCCGTAAATCAAAGGAACATTTTGTTTATCATACCCCGAACGGATGTGTGTGGCAGTTGGATGAGTCGCATACCGCCCTGGTGTGCCGTAATCCGAAGACCGGATGGGAACGCCGTTATCCGGTTTCGGGCGTAGGTAAGGTGGTGGAACCTAAGTTCATCGCCACCTCTCATCATGGTTACTTCTATCTTTCCGGTGCTGGCGAAATTATCTATATTGATCCGCAGACGATGGAAGGCGTTAACCTGGCTTTCCTTCCTAAGTTCCAAGACCATAAGCCAGATAGCCACTTCTTGAACATGAACCTGGACAAGGACGGACTGTTGTGGCTCACTTCTGCTGATAATGGTATTTACCGTGTCAGTTTCACCCCCAACCAGTTCCGTGTCATCCCTTTGCCGGATGGTGATAAGAGTGGAGTGAAAGCCATCTGCCAGTTGAAGAATAGTGATGTGCTGGTGGGTGCCCGCAGCAAGAATGTTTATCTGTTGGATATGCAGGGCAGGGTGAAGCAGGTGTTCGATTATGCCCATCATCAAATCGGCAGCATTTATCATGCCATGTGTGATGACAGGCAGAATCTCTGGCTCTCTACTAAGGGAGACGGATTGGTAAAACTGACTCCCGATTCCTCCAGACCAATAGGGTATCGCATCGCTCATTACCGTCATGATGCCCGGGATCCTTATTCCATCAGCGGCAACAATGTCTATATGACCTGTCAGGATTCCTACCATCGCATCTGGGTGGCTACGCTGGATGGAGGTCTCAATCTGCTGCAGGAACAGGGCGGAAAGGTGCGCTTCTATAATAAATATCATGGTATGAAAAACTATCCCGGTTACGGACTCTATATGGATGCCCGCAACCTGGTAGAGGACAGTCATCAGAGAATATGGGTAGGAACGATGGACGGACTGATGTCTTTCAAGACAGATTTCAAATCGGTAGGCGACCTGCGCTTCGAGACTTATCGCAATACCGATATCAATACCCGTGCCAATAGTGACATCTACGGACTTTACAAGGATAACAACAGGCAGGTTTGGATGTGTACCTTTGGTGGAGGTCTGAGTCGTCTGGATGGTTTTGATGAAGTGACGCATCTGCCTATCCTTACTTCTTTGGGAGCAAAGGAAGGTTTGCATAATGATGTCATCATTTCGATTTTAGAGGATAAGATGGGACGTCTTTGGCTGGTAAATGCCGATGGCTTGTCGTGCTATGATTATCAATCAGACCGCATCCAGCATTTCGACAATTCCGACGGTTTCCCTGATGTTCAGCTTGAGGAATCTTCTGCGGCTTTGATCCAGAATGGGGAGATATGGCTGGGGTGCAAGGAAGGAATCCTTGCTTATCAGCCGGAACGTATCCATACCACCCGTCTGCAATATCCTATATATATAATAGGTGGAGAGGTGAACAACCGCGATATCCGCAGTTACAATCAGCCAGCCATCTTGGAGAAATCGATGGTTTATACCGATCGTCTCACCCTGCGTCATTCCCAGTCGATGTTCACTCTGGAGTTTGCTGCCCTGAATTTCTGCAATCCGGAGCGCATCAGCTACCGTTACCGGCTGAAGGGTTACGACCATGATTGGCATTATGCCGGCAAGAACCGTCTGGCTTCCTATACCAATGTGCCGTCGGGAACCTATCAGTTTATCGTAGAGGTAATGGATGCCACCAATCCTGATTCTCACAGCACGAGAGAGTTGACCATCACCATTCTTCCACCCTGGTGGGCTACGTGGTGGGCTTATCTCATCTACATCATTCTGATATCCGTAGCCAGCTACTATGCTTTCCGCTATGCGA
The DNA here is from genome assembly GCF_015074785.1 of Segatella copri. Lineage (NCBI taxonomy): Bacteria > Pseudomonadati > Bacteroidota > Bacteroidia > Bacteroidales > Prevotellaceae > Segatella > Segatella copri. Next base: position 2,554,628 of record NZ_CP042464.1, on the reverse strand, counting down.
AGTATCAGATTCGGCTGAAGAACAATATCTACATCCAGAACCAGCTGGCAGAGTATAAGCGCAAGTTTAATGCCGAACAGCAGGATAAGCAGTTTGCCGACAAGGTGCGCCGGTTTATGGAAGCCAACTTGACTAATGCCGATTTCGAGATAGATATGCTGGCACAGGAATTGGGCATGAGCCGTTCAGCCTTCTTCAAGAAGACGAAGGCTGTGATGGGCTGTTCGCCAAGCGATATGGTGAAGGATTTCAAACTGAGTCATGCCGTAGAATTGCTGAAGCATTCCGGCCAGAGTATCACAGATGTAGCCTACTGTTGCGGCTTCACCGATGTAGGCTATTTCGGCAAGTGCTTCCGTAAGAAATATGGCATGTCGCCAAGAGAGTATGTAGCGCAGCAGCAGGAGAGTGAAATAAAAAAATAAAGTTTTTTATAAAAAATCTCAAAAAAGGTGATTACAGCGTGAACCAATGTGCGTCTTTTAGGCAATTGAAACAAACAAATTAAATGTTGACTAATCATTTTTACCTAAAAGGCTAATGAAACAACTGTCTTATCATAGTAGGTTTATATTGGTTCTGTTATTTACGTTGTTGAACACTTTACCAATATGCTCACAGGCGGCAACTCCTAGGTACAGGATAGCTGCTTGCGACTGGATGATGCTGAAACGTCAGAAGCTGGGCGAGTTTAAACTGGCTCATGAATTAGGAGCAGATGGCGTTGAGGTTGACATGGGCGGATTGGGTAAACGCGTGTTATTTGATAATCAGCTTAGAGAACCACAACAGGCAGAAAAGTTTCAGGCTGCAGCCCGCCAGTATGGCGTAGCTGTTCCTTCTATGGCGATGAGTGGCTTCTTCGCTCAGAGTTTCCTGACTCGTGATAATTATCAAGACCTTTTGAAAGATTGTTTCCAGACGATAAAACTCTTTGGCAGCAAGGTGGCTTTCCTTCCACTCGGAGGTAGCGGAAAAGACTGGCAGCAGGAAGGCTGTGCAGCATACCAGCAGATGGTTTCTCGCCTTCGCACAGCCGGTGAGATGGCAAAGCAGGAGGGTATCACCATCGGTATCAGAACCGGAATGGGAGCTAAGTTTGATAAGAAACTGCTGAAGAAAGTAGGCAGCAGTCAGATTAAGGTCTACTACAATTTTCAGGATGCAGCCGATCATCATCGTGATATCTGCAAGGAACTCCGGAAGTTGGGCGCCCAGCGTATCGTCCAGATACATGCTTCCAATACAGATAGCGTAAATCTTCAGGAAGACCCGGAGATTAATCTTCCGAAAATCAGGAAGACGCTTGACAAGATGAAATGGAGCGGCTGGCTGGTGGTAGAGCGGAGCCGTGATGTAAAGAGGGTAAGAGACGTGAAATATAATTTCGGTAGAAACATCGCTTACTTAAAACAGGTATTTCAAGAGCGGTAACAGTTTCGGGGAATAACTGGCAAACTACTTTTATATAATTAGGAAAGTGTAAATCGTGTTAGAAAAGAAATAAATCAAAATATAGTTAAACCTAAAAAAGACAATTATGAAGAAAAATCATTTCATTGCGCGGAAAGGACTCTTCTCTCTGGCACTTGCTGCCGTAGGAGCGATGTTCTTGGGTTCGTGTGCCGTTGATGGTTTTGATGACAAAGAGAAGTTTGACGACGGCGTGTCTGGAGTGAAACTTGAGTCACCTGAACTCTCGACAAAGACAGTTGCTGCTTCTGATGGTTCAGATAAGCTGCAAGTATCATGGAAGGTAGTCTATGGCGCTGGTGGTTACGAGTGTAAGGCTTATAATGTGGATGATCCTGACAATCCTGAGGAGGTGGCGAGTGATACCATTGATGGTACCTCTTTCCAATTCAAGATAGCTGAAGATACCAATTATAAGATAGCTGTGCGTACCTTGGGTAACAAGGCAAAGAACAATACTGAGGCTGATAAGGCTACAGAATTGGAATATAGTACATTGGTTCCAGCTAAGACCATTCCTAATAATTCTGATATTTCAGAATTCATTGCTGCCAACTTGCAGGAATCTGATAAGGAGCAGGCTTTCGAGTTGGAAGCAGGTGGTACTTATACCTGCAATAACTCAATTGATTTCAAGGGCAACAAGATGACCCTTCGTGGTAACAAACTGAGCCATGCTTTGGTTACTATGGGTGAAGGTGCTGCCATCTATACTTCAGCTCAGCTGAAGGTGAAGTTCATCAATTTCGACTGCTCTTCCACAACTCATAAGGGTGGTATCATCGAGATGTCTCCAGAGCCACCTGCATCTTGCTCTGCAGAGTCTCAGGGCGTTGGTGCTGGCAAGAATGGTGGTAAGCCTGCCGATGTATATATCCTGCAAGACCCAATTATCATTCAGGATTGTGCCTTCAAGAATGTCATCGACGGACTCTTCTCTGTAGGCCAGTGCTCTTGGGGTATTGCTGATGTACGTGTGATGAACAGCGTGGTTCAGATGCGTAATGACGGAAAGAAGAACTCTAATGGTGCTATCATCTGCGGCTTTTCTAATGGCTTCAAGGCTCCTAGTGGCGGTCAGTTCTGGTATGGTGGTATCAAGAGCATTACCATCAAGAACTCTACTATCTACAATATTGAAAGCAATAGTAAGAATCGTATGTTCCGTTTCAACAACAAGGATTTGGACCATGCCTTCCCTACAGCAGGTGGTTCTTGTACCATGATGGATAATACCTTTATCCGTGTATATGACAAGAAGGAGTTCGGTAACAATACTCCTAACAACAATAAGTACGTGATTACTTATGATAACAACATCTTCTACGACTGCTTCCGTTTGCAGAAGTTCATTCAGGGCAACTGTAAATTGGAATATCACCAGAATCTGAATACTGTCTGGAGTGTCGGCAGTTCAGTAGATGGAACCGATAAGGGTAAGCTGGCTACTGAAGAGAATGCTGGATTTGCTGAGGCAGAGACCAAGAAGGAACTCGACTTCACCCAGCCTAACTTCGGGCTTAATTTCAAGGCTACCGGTGCGATTTCAAGTACAATCGGTGATCCACGTTGGAGAAAATAATTTAAACTATCTAATCTCGAAACAAGATGAAACGTAAATATATAAAGACATTGGCCTTTGGTATGGCACTTACCTGTGCTGTGCCTGCAATGGCTCAAAATAAAGTAGTGCAGGGTACTGTACTCGATGACCTCGGTGAACCTGTTATCGGTGCTACCGTAAAGGTTGCCGGTACCAAGACTGCTGTGATTACCGATATGGATGGTAACTATAAGTTGTCTGTTCCTAAGGGTGGCAAGGTTACCGTTTCTTATATTGGTTTTAGGGATGCTACTACCAATGGTGGTACTATCAAGCTGGTTGCTGACGACAAGACTCTTCAGGAGGTGGTAGTCGTAGGTTACGGTACCCAGAAGAAGGCTCACCTGACTGGTTCTGTAGCCAACATCCCAACAGATGAAATCCAGGACCTTGCTAATGGTGGCTTGGCTTCTTCTTTGGGCGGTCTGGTTAATGGTTTGAGCGTAAGTGGTGGTGAGAGCCGTCCTGGTGAGAATGCCCGTATCATGATCCGTGATACCAACTCATTGGGCGAAGTTGGTTCTACAGCCCAGCAGCCTCTCTTCGTTATCGATGGTTATATCTATCCTAACGATGTAAAGGTAGGTAACACTTACCAGAACCTCGGTGCTGAGGCTTTCAACAACCTGGATGCCTCTGAGGTAGAGAGTATCTCTGTATTGAAGGATGCTTCTGCTGCCGTTTATGGTGCCCGTGCTGCCAATGGTGTTATCCTCGTAACAACCAAGAAGGGTAAGATGGGTGCACCTCGCATTTCTTATAGCGGTTCTTTCGGTTTTACCGATGAGTTTTCTCGTCCTAAGATGCTGAATGCTTACCAGTATGGTCGTTTATACAATGCAGTTATTGCTGAAGACCCAACCAATACTTCCCTCAATAAGACTACTGCCCTTTTTCAGGCTGATGAGTTGGAGGCTATGAAGGGACTGAATTACGACTTGCTCGATAAGTATTGGGAAACTGGTATGACCCAGAAGCACAGCGTAAACGTAAGTGGTGCTACCGATAAGGTGAACTATTTTGCAGGTATATCTTACTTCGATCAGGATGGTAACCTCGGTAAACTCAACTATAACCGTTGGAACTATCGTGCCGGTGTGGATGTAAAAGTAAGCAAGTGGTTGGGCGCTAATCTGACTGTTAGCGGTGACTATGCTACAAAGGAAAAGCCATTGGTAAAGGTGGGTGGATCTGGCGATGAGAAGGACTACAACCTCCTTCTGACCCGTCCTACTTACATGCCTGAATCAGTAAATGGTTATGATCTCCTGGCTTATGGTCCTAGCAATACACAGAAGAACCAGAACCAGCAGTATAACTTTGCTACTTTGCAGAACAATGGCGACTACCGCAAGAACATGAATTCAAACCTGAATATCAGCGGAAGCCTTAATTATGATTTCGGTTGGAGCAAGATTCTGAAGGGATTGAAGTTGCGCTTCTCTTATTCCAAGAGTATCAATACCGATAAGGGTAATGAGTATGGTTCAAACTTCACCCTCTATCAGATGTTGACTCGTTATGGTAGCGGTAACCACCTTTATACTCCTACCAGCGGCGATAATGCAGATTTCGATTACCTGGCAGCGTCTAACTTCAATGGTGTGACAACCAATAATGGTGACTATCTGGCTCGTACCATGGTTCGTACTGATAATTATCAGATGAACTTCACAGCACAGTATCAGCGCGATTTCGGTCAGCATCATCTGGGTGGTCTGTTCTCTATTGAAAAGTCTGAGGCAGAGAGTGAGTACTTGCAGGGAAAGCGTTTGACCCCATATCCTTTCACTACCGGTCAGTATAACTCTGCAACAGGTGAGATGACTACTATGTTTACCCGTAGTGAGAGCGGTACCCTTTCATATATCGGCCGTATCAACTATGCATACGCCAACAAGTATCTCTTCGAGGCTCTGGTTCGTTCTGATGCATCAACCAAGTTTGCTCCAAAGAACTACTGGGGAACTTTCCCTGCTTTCTCTGCAGGTTGGGTAATCTCTGAGGAGAGCTGGTTCCGCAACAAGGTGAAGGGAGTTGACTTCCTGAAGCTCCGTGCTTCCTGGGGTATGACCGGTCGAGACAATACAGCGGCATGGCAATGGATGCAGGTTTATGCACAGGATGCTAACCGTGGTACAGTATTCGAGACTGGTAAGGATTCTGGCAACCGTATCACTATCAACAAGAACAATTCTGCTGTAAATACAGATGTTCATTGGGATAAAGACTACAAGACCAACGTGGGTATTGATGCCCAGTTCCTCAACAACCGTCTGGCTGTAACCTTCGATTACTATTATGAGAAGAACCGCGAGATGCTGATGAATATCAAGCAGACTGTTCCTTCTACCGTAGGTACACAGAGTGCTGCATCCAACATCGGTGAGATGGATTCATGGGGTGGTGAGCTCTCTGTTACATGGAAGGATAAAATCGGTAAGGACTTCAAGTATCGCATCGGTATCAACACAGGCTGGTCTGATAACAAGGTGTTGAATATGGACTGGGTTACAGATTATCTCTATCGTCAGATTACTCCAGGACATCGTACAGACGTAGGTCTTTGGGGTATGCAGTGCATCGGTATGTTCCGCAGCTTCCAGGATATCGAGGAGTATTTCGATAAGTATAACATCACAACTTACATGGGTATGACCAAGGATCAGGTTCGCCCTGGTATGTTGATGTATAAGGATGTTCGTGGTGCTTACGATTCTGAGACCGGTACTTATGCCGGACCTGATGGTATCGTAGATGTAGACAACGACCAGGTAGAGTTGGGTCATCGCAGCAGCAATCTCTATGGTTTGACCATGAATTTGGGTGCAGACTGGAAGGGACTTTCTCTGACAGCTCAGATTGGTGCAAGCTGGGGTGGTTATACCACACTTCCTGGTGCAGCATTGAAGTCAACAGGTAATCTGGAGTATTGCAACATGCCTTCATTCTGGAATCCAGACAATATGTTTGCTTATCAGGATGTATATGATGGCTCAGGTAATCTCGTAGTAAAGGAGAACCGTGAGGCTTACTATCCTAACCTGAAGTATACAGATGTGAATGCTGTTGCGTCTAGTTTTTGGAGAGTAAGTACAGCACGTGTGGCTCTGAACCGCTTGACCTTGGCTTATACTTTGCCAAAGAGCTGGTTGGGTAGCATCGGCATCAAAAGTTGCCGTATCAATATTACCGGTCAGAACCTCATCAGCTTCTACAATCCATATCCAGACAACTTCATGAATCCTATGTCGGGATCATACGGAAGCTATCCTAACCTCCGTAAGTGGACTGTGGGTGTGAATCTCTCATTCTAATGAGATACTTATATAATTTTAAAAAGAAAAGAACAATGAAAACGACAATAAAATTATTCAGTCTTGGTTTGGTTTCAGCCTTGGCTTTCAGCTCTTGTAGTGACAGCTTCCTGGAGGAAAAGAAGAACTATGACAATGTAAATAAAGACGTCTACAACTATTATGAAGGATGTGATGGTCGTGTAAACGATATTTACAGTTGGTGTTTGCCAACAACCAACGATTTGACCTGGAAGTATCCTTCTATGGGTAATGCGGATGAGGCTGGTAAGTCTACTGAGGAATACAGTGGTCTCAGTTCTTTTGTAGACCCACAGGTTGAGCTGAGCTCTACCAGTACCACAAATTCGGTTCCTGATTTCTTCATGGGCGACCAGGCCAATATCCAGGCATCTGTATATGGTAGAATCCGTAATGTCAATGATGTTATCCAGGGTATCAGCGGCAGCACTCTTTCTGAGGAACAGAAGAATGAATTGCTCGGTCAGGTATATTTCTTCCGTGCATGGTGCTATTACAACTTGTTCAAGTGGTATGGCGGTGTGCCTCTGGTTAAGGAAACACAGGATCCTGTAGAAAGTTCTGTTACTCCTCGTGCTACGTCTAAGGAAACTTACGAGTTTATTCTCGATGATTTGAACAAGGCTGCTGATATGTTGGCTGCCAAGACAGAGAATGGCTCGGGATGGTCGGAGAAAGGCCGTGTAACTACTGGTACTGCGTTGGCATTGAAGGGTCGTTTGATGCTTTTGTGGTGTAGCCCACTCTTCAACCGTGCAAACGATGAAAACCGTTGGAAGACTGCTTATGAAACCATGAAGTCCGATTTGGAGCGTATCAACAAGTGTGGTTATCACCTGTATACTGCCAATGACAATGTGAATGGTTCTGCCTTTGCCAAGATGTTTACCGATGGTGGTAATAATCCTGAGGCTGTGTTCGTTACCTTATATAATAATGTAACAGGTGATGGTCTCGATAATCAGAAGAACAACAACTGGGAGCGTCAGATTCGTCCGGCTAATACAGGTGGTAGCGGTAAGAATGCTTCTCTGATGCTGATTAATATGTTCCCGATGTCAGACGGTAAGCTTCCTGAGAGTTGCGATACTTATACCAAGTTGGCACGTTCAGAGAAGACTTTGGATAACGTGACTCCATTCCTGAATCGTGACAAGCGTTTCTACCGTACCTTCGCTTTCCCAGGTTTCCGTTGGGCTTACGATGGTAATGCGTCAGAGCGCGATGCGAACAACCCTTCGGATGGTGCCAACTACGTACTTTGGAACTATGTATGGTATACCAGCATGAATGATGCCGGCAACCCTGAGAGTGGTGAATCTTATGGTGCAGACAACCTGTTGAAGAGTCGTCAGGGTGTATATGTACGCAAGAAGAGTGATGATTTGGATGTTAATTCTACTCCTCTTTATAAGTACGTAGCCCTTGATACCAAGGGGGCTGCTCCATTCGATTCTGCTGCTCCGTTGATTGAACTCCGTTATGCTGAGGTTCTCCTGAACCTTGCTGAGGTTGCAGCAGGTGCTGGCCATCTGGATGAGGCTGTAGGATATGTTAAGCAGATTCGTGAGCGTGCTGGTTATTCAGCTGCTAATTCTGAGGATGATGGTATCACACCTGCAGCTTACAATGATCAGGCTACCTGTATCTCTCAGATTCTCTATGAGCGCCAGATTGAGTTTGCTTACGAGGGTAAGCGTTTCGATGACCTCCGCCGTTGGATGCTCTTCGATGGTGGTACTGGCAAGGTAGAGGGTGCTCCTTCTACATGGACTTTGACTGGTTGGGGTGGCAATACCTGTACATGGCTTGGCTTCAAGGCTTTGAACGGTCAGCGTCGTGAAAATATCCAGTATCGTGTTGCTGATAAGTATGGCGTAGGTGGTACAACTTTCAATTCTGACCCATTGTTGAAAGCTGGTACTGAGCGTCCTAAGGGTGTTGATCTCCGTGAGGATGATTTGAATACTCAGCTCGAGAACTTGTCTACATGGTATAAGGACAACTTGGTAAAGAAGGTACAGAAGGGTGATGGTTACGATTCTAACAAGAATTACCTCTACATGAACTTCCGTCCTAAGTATTACTTCTTAGGCTTCACTTCTGGTGCATCTAATGCCAACAAGAATTTGAAGCAGACCATCGGTTGGGGTGATTACAACAATGGTGGTGCCAATGGTACCTTCGACCCATTGGCTGAGTAATGGCAAGAGAGAAATGACGATATTGTCATAACATAATATATTAAGGTTGCGGGGTGTGTTCTCTTGATAGAGAATGCACCCCGTTTTCTATCTCTGATATTTTCTGTAGGAGGGTGTGTCTAAGTCTGGATAATAGTTGGCGCACAACAGGTGAAATGCACATGCACATCACCTGTTGTGCATGCGCATATCAGCTGTTATGCAAGCGCACAACAGCTGTTGTGCGACCGGAGATACTAACAATCTCGCCAACATATCCTATCTTTTCCAGCAACAAGAAGAGAGGGTGTGCCGTAAGTCCATAATACAGGCTCGCAAGTCCGTTAGGCGTAATAAGTAACGCGAGTCCGCTAGGCGTTCCTGCGGATTTGCAATCCGCAGACAAAAAAGGCTCGACCTCTTTATTGGGGATTTGTAATCCCCAGCCGTAGGCTTTTCATATCTCCAAACTATATTTGCATTTTCGCTTGAGGCGGATTGCAAATCCGCCGGAACGCCTAGCGGGCTTGTCCTCAACTTCTGCCAAGAAGTCTGTTCGCTATAATATGGCTGGCCAGCAGGTGAATGCTTCTTATAAGGGTCTCGTTATCGAGAATGGCAAGAAGTTCGTTCAGAAGTAATCTGACGTGATTCGGTTAGAATTTTAAGATAAAAGAAACGATCATAAAAGGGAGCGCATCACTAATGGTTGCGCTCCTTTTTTTGCATCTCTCAGGATGCTGAGTTATATGAAAAATGCACTTTCTAAGGTGCAGATTGCCTTATTGTATGCAAGTTTTCTTCGAACTGATTACCTTGCCATCCTTCAATGCCTTGATGATATAAACACCTGATGGGAGAGAATCGAGATTCTTGCCTTTTCTCACCTTGATACCTGCAGCATTGTATACCTCGTAGCTATCGGCTGCGATTGAGGTCTGAATGTTTTGAATGCCTGTTGCAGAACCATCTGTCAGATAGAAATGGAAGGTGCGGGTATAGGTACTGATGTTGTCATCATCGCTTACCTTGACAGTATAATCTACGAGCGCCTTTCCACAATCTTCGTTGGCGGTGAAAATATATTCACCCTCGTTGGCACCCGTATCATGACTCATCTTGCTCATCGCATCACCCTTTGCCTCGCATTCAAACTGAGGATTGTTGGTGTAGCCGGCAAAGTATTTCTTCATGTCGATGGTTACGCTTTCTCCCTGTTTGAGAGTGAAGTGAGGCTCGGCAAGCCAGTTGAGATATTCTTCGAGATTGGTGTAGCCATCTGCGTTTTCATCGGCATTTCCGTCGCTTACGCCTTTTACTTCCTCCCACCAGTCTGGCATTCCGTCTTGGTCGGTATCCCAGTTGGCTTCGCGCTTGGCCTCTGTGATGTTCAAGCCCTTGAAACCTTCGCATCCCTTATCTTCTTCGCTGTCGATAAGTCCCTTCTTGCCACTCTGACTGCCTACTGCCGTGGTAGTTCCGGCTAACGTCTCGTTCACCATTCGGGTATCGTGATTATCTAGGAAAGGCTGGTTGGCTCCCACATCGCAGAGCACGTTCTTATAGGCTGCCTTGGCACTCTCGATAGCTGCCAGAGACTCGAAGAATGGTTTCGAAACGAATGGCTCCCAGTTTACTACCTGACCATTTGATGTTTCGACAACATAGGTATCTTTGAGTTTATCTTCTGTCAGGGCTCCATTGCCTGCAGCCTGACGGATATTGCCATGAACGTATGCACTCTGTGTACCGCTTCCAGTGCCTTCAAGCTGAAGGCGGAACAGTTTCTTCTGGGTGGTAGCTGGTCCCATCTTATAATAGTTGTTCACGAAATTCACCTCGTGGCTGCCACCATCCGTAGCACGGCCACCCCAGTTGTAAACCACATTATTAAATACATCGTGATGACCATCGTAAGCTCCTACGCCATCCAGTCCGCCGCTCAAACTCCAGTTTCTTCCTTCGCAATGAGCCAGCAGGTTGTGGTGATAAGAACCTACCTTGAGTGTTGCCGACATTTCGCCGCCGCCGATGGTTGCTGCATATCCGTGGGCTGTACCCGCACTATAGTTAGGATGACCTGCCACATTGAGCGCTTCGGAAATCAGGGTGCGCTGAAGAGTAAGACTCTTGGCGTTGCGGCTTGAGAATGCCTCATCGATGGTCCAGGAGATAGAGCAATGGTCCATGATGGCATTGTCGTTGCCTGCCATTCCCATACCGTCGAGTCCGTTCACTTTATCTTCATCGCTGATAGTTCCTCCGTTGGTCTCCTTATGTCCCAGACGCATGCGGAGGAAACGGGTGATGCCTTCGCTTGCCATACCGAAAGGACAGCCGCGCAGCATGATGCCGTTGCCTGGAGCCGTCTGTCCGGCGATAGTAACGTATTCGTCGCTGCAGGTGAGTCGTTTTTTCAGGTCAATGACGCCCGCCACATCAAAGACGATGGTGCGCGGTCCGGTAGCTTTCTTGATACCGTAACGGAAGGAACCCTCTATCGGATTCTCATCATCGCCATTATCTTCGAGTGTGGTTACGTGATAAACGCTTCCGCCTCTGCCGCCCGTAGCATACTTACCATATCCTTCTGCACCAGGGAAGGCTAGATGACGTGGACGGAAGGTCCATACATCACCTTCGTATACCATGCCGGCAGCATCTTCCTCGTCGATTCGCCAGTAATAGGTGTTGAGGTTGGATGTCTGGTTGAACGTATATTTTGCCTCGGTAGTTGTAGCTACTTCTGTAAGACTGTTGGCATCTGTACCTATCAGGACATGGTGCTTGACGGCTTTTTCGGCTGAAGTCCAGAAGATGGTGAGCGATCCGTTATCGGCATCGGCATGATAATCTCTGTTCTCCGGATAAGGATCTGTAGCTGCTGTCTGTGGATTCGGACGGTCGAAGATGAGGGCGTTGATGGTGAGCGAGGTGGTATAATTGCCGCTCTTGTCATCGCTGGCACTCGGTGTGGTAACGTAAGAGATGACGACATCCTTTCCCTCTTCAGCTACAAAAGTTACGTACGACATGCCGCAGGCTGATGGAGTCAGGGCTCTGTTGGTCTGTGCGATGCCTTCCTGCTGTCTGGTGCCGTTGACGTATACATCGAGCTTCGGTGCATTGAAACTATCGTTGTTGTTATGGTAAGCCATCAGCGAGTGCTTGCCGGTGCTCAGTCCTTTGAGGGTGATGTTGAGGCGGACGGCACCTTCGGTTATCTGTGGGGTGTTACCGTCTTCGTAACCATAGATGGCAAAGCCGTCGGCGATGAGCTTGGAACTGCTGAGTCCGTTCTTGAACCAGCATGATTTCAGTCTTCTGCCTGCATAAGAGGCATCATTAGCCAGCGTGATGGTGATAGGATTTCCGTCAGCATCTTCTACTTCCTTCGATTCTGTTTCGCAGGTGTTTACTGCCCATGCTGTGTACTCGGGTTCATTGACCTGTGACTCGGAACGACCTGCCAGATTGAAGTCGATTCTCTGTGCCGATGCTGTCAGTGCTGAGACTAAAGCCATCGAGAATAATACTTGTCTTTTCATGTTTTACCTTAAGTTTGAAAGTTGTTTATTTTGTTTTTATTGATTCTTTGGGATTAGATATTGTTTGGTGTTTCATCTTTTGTGTTTCCACATCGCTATTGGGTAATAGCGATGTGGAAAGTACGTTGCAGGGATGCCACCTGGTCTTTGTCGGTTGCCTTCACCTTGATGTCGATGAGGCAGTCGGCAGCCTTTTTGTTGAGGCTGATGGTGAGGATTCCCTTCTTATTGAGTTTCATCTTGCCTTCCTGTGGCTGGATGCTGTTCTCCAGAGTGAAGACTGGCTGCTGGTTGTAACCGGCGAAATACTGCTTCAGGTCGATAGTCAGCTTATTGCCTGCTGAGGTGATGAAATGTGGTTCTGCAAGCCAGTTGAGATAACGCTCCAACTGGGTATATTCGCCATCGGTCAACTCGTTGTTGTCGGCTGCTGACGGGTTGGTACCAGCCAGCTTCTCCCACCAGTCTGGCATTCCATCCTGGTCGGTATCCCAGTTGGCAGGGCGACGGTCGGTGAGTGCTTCAAACTCCTTCCAGGCATCGTTGCCGGCATCCAGGTTATCATCTATCAGTCCCTTCTTGCCAGTCTTGGAACCAACATATTTATAGGTTCCGTTCAAGGTTTCTTCTACCATGCGCTGGTCGTGCTGGTCGATGCAAGGCTGGTTGGCTCCCACATCGCTCAATACGTTCTTGAAGGCAGCGCGGGCACTTTCTACCTTGGCATAGGATGGGAAGAATGGTTTGTCGGTAAATACCTTCCAGTTGACTACCTGTCCGTGAGAAGTTGTATATTTGTAGGTTTCGCCTTCCTTGTCGCTGACCAGTTCTCCATGCTTTCCTGCCACAGCTCCTGCATTCTGTTTCATATCGCCCACATAGTTCTGGCGGATATTATCGTGCATGTAGTAAGCCTGACTTCCCTGACCGGTACCTTCCAACTGGGCATTGAGGATATATTTCATGCTGGTGGCTGGTCCCATCTTGTAATAGTTGCCTACGAAGTTTACCTCGTGGGCTCCTCCATCACAGGCGCGGTTGCCCCAGTTGTATACTACATTATTAAAGAGGTCGAGCTTTCCGGCATAATATCCGGCTCCGTCCAGTCCGCCACCCATACTCCAGTTTCTTCCTTCGTTGTTGGCAAGCAGGTTGTGGTGGAATGAGCCTACATTACCACCGATGGTTGCAGCATAACCATGCTTGGCGTTGACATAATTCTGATGACCAGCCTGGTTGAGTGCTTCTGAGATGAGGTTGTGCTGGAAAGAGATGTTCTTGCCGTTGCGGCTGGAGAAAGCCTCGTCGATGGTCCAGCCTACCGAACAGTGGTCGATGATGGTATTGTCGCAGCCTGCAGCGCCCAGTCCGTCGAGGGTAATGGTCTTGCCGTTTTTATCGAGATATTTTCCCAGTCGGAGACGGATGAAGCGGAAGATGCCTTCTGATCCGAAACCGAAAGGATGCTCACGGAGAAGGATTCCCTTGCCGGGTGCAGTCTGTCCGGCTACCGTGATGAATGGGTCGGAACAAACCAGACGGTCTTTCAGGTCGATGATGCCGGCAACATCGAAGACGATGGTGCGAGGTCCCTTAACCTTGGTAATTCCGTATCGGAGAGAGCCCGGCTGCGGATTCTCAGGGTTATCTTCTAAAGAGGTAACGTGATAAACCGAACCGCCACGACCGCCGATGGCAAATCTTCCATATCCCTCGGCACCTGGGAAGGCAAGACGGCGTGGACGGAAGTTCCATACTTCGCCCTCTGAAACCTTGCCGTTGGCATCTACCTCGTCTACACGCCAGTAATAATCGTTGGCGCTGCTGAGACCGGTGGCTTCGTAAGAAGCATTATTTGTGGTGGCAACCTTCTTTAACTGGTTGGCGCGCTGTCCTATATAAATAAGGTGTTGCTTGGCACCTTCGCCGGTTTGCCAGCGAAGAACAACCTTGCCTCCTTCTGCGTTGACATGAAGATCATCATCGGCAGGGTAAGGGTTGAGAGCGGTGGCTTTCGGGTTGGCTTTGTCGAATACCAAACCATTGATGGTGAGCGTGTTGTTTGCGTTATCCACACCTTGCAGCTGATAGTGGATAACTACAGGCTGGTCGTCGGTTACATCAAATTCAATGTACGACTGGCCGCTCTGCGATGCCTTCATCTCTCTTACGGTCTGCTTGATGTCCTGTGCAAGAATCTCCTGCATCATGCTCTTCTGCTGGATACGCTTCTTGCCTTTCTTAACGGTAGTTATCTGTTCTTTCTCTCTGGAAACCTGGATAGAAGGAATATTGCCGGTAAGTCCGTCTACGATGTTGTGATAGGCAAGGAGAGAGTGATGACCTGGTTTCAGACCTCGGATGGTGATGCGGAGCTGGGCATTATTGCCTTTTGACGGATATACTACGATACCATCGCTGGTGAGTCGGTCGCCCAACTGTATGCCCTGCTTAAACCAGTTGGATTTGATAATCTGGTCTTTTACGGGTGCGTCGAGCGTAATCTCCAGTCCACCCAGAGCAAACTGGTATGTATTGCCCTGCTTCACACCAACAGGAGTGAAATTGAGGGCAGTAACTTCAGCAGCCTTTCTGCTGGCTATGTTGAAGTCAACCTGCTGCGCCTGGCTTGAAAGCGCCATCAGCGAAGCGGCAACTAAAGGAAAACATCTTCTGTTCATCATTTTTCAATTTTATGTTTTCTGTTTTATGTTTCAATAAAATAATAGATAAGTAACTTTCGTTTACCTATTATAGTTATAAGACGTTCCTGCGGATGAAATGTCGCCACCTGTTCCCGAAAAAAATGCGCATGTTCATTGAGGACAAAAGAAAGGGAAAGGCGTCTTTAAGATATAATGAACAAACAATATTAAAACAATGCAAAGAAGTAAGAAGATTTTCGCTGCGATGGCATTGACTATCTTGCCAGCAGCAACTTTCGCTCAGTATCCTACTATCACAAAGGAGGCTCAGGCGAAGATTGATTCTATGCAAGCTGCATGGACTGCCCATTCTGATTCTGCTTGGGCTGTGGCTTTCCCTATTGTAAAACAAGAGGCAATGGCAGGACGTCCTTATGTGCCATGGGCTTCCCGTCCATACGATTTGCGCCAGGCTAAGATTCCTGCATTCCCTGGTGCTGAGGGTGGCGGTATGTTTACCTTCGGTGGCCGTGGCGGCAAGGTGCTGACTGTGACCAATCTCAATGATGCTGGTCCTGGTTCTTTCCGTTGGGCTTGCGAACAGGGTGGTGCCCGCATCATCGTCTTCAATGTATCGGGAAATATTGTGTTGAAGACTCCAATCATCGTCCGTGCTCCTTATATCACCATTGCCGGACAGACAGCTCCAGGTGAGGGCGTAATGGTTTCGGGTGAATCTTTCCAGGTTGATACCCATGATGTCATCGTTCGCCACATGCGTTTCCGCCGTGGTAATACCCATGTATGGTATCGTGAGGATTCTTTCGGCGGTAATCCGGTAGGTAACATCATGATTGACCACTGCTCTTGCGAGTTTGGTCTGGATGAGAATATCTCTTTCTACCGCCACATGTTCGATTTGCACGATGGTAAGCCAAAGCGCAAGGTGCCTACGGTGAATGTAACCATCCAGAATACCATCTCTGCCAAGGCACTCGATACATGGAACCATGCCTTTGGCAGTACAATCGGTGGAGAGAATTCTACCTTCATGCGTAACCTCTGGGCGGATAATACAGGCCGTAATCCTTCTATCGGATGGGGTGGTGTGTTCAACTTTGTAAACAACATCGTTTACAACTGGGTACATCGTACAGCAGATGGTGGTGAGTTCTCAACCATGAGCAACTTCATCAACAACTATTATAAGCCAGGACCTCTTACTCCGAAGGGTGCCATTAGCTACCGTATCGTGAAGAGCGAAAGCCGAAGCAACAAACTCTTCCCTTGGGCTCAGTATGGTCGTATTTATGCTGAAGGAAATATCGTAGAAGGCAACGAGGCTGTAACCAAGGATAACTGGAACGGCGGTATTCAGATTGCTGACAAGGATCTTCCAAATGGAATACCTGCAGATGTAAAGGCTCTGATGCGTTCTAACGAACCATTCGTCATGCCACACATGACCATTATTCCTAAGGACCAGACTTTTGATAAGGTGCTTGAGAGTGTGGGTGCAACTATTCCTTCCCGCGACATCGTGGACCAGCGCATCGTAGAAGAGGTTCGTACCGGTCAGGCTTACTATGTAAAGAAACTGCCTAAGAAGAATCCATACGGCGACTTCTGGGGATTGGCTGACAAGTCGAAGGCTGAAGATGGCAGCTTTAAGTACCGCCGTCTGGACAAGGATTCCTATAAGTTGGGTATCATCACAGATATCTGCCAGGTTGGCGGATTCCCTAAATATAAGAAGGTGAAGCCATACGTAGATACAGATGGCGACGGTATGCCTGATGAGTGGGAGATTGCCAACGGCTTGAATCCTAACGACCCTAGCGATGCCAACAAGGATTGCACTGGTGACGGATATACCAATATCGAGAAGTATATCAACGGTATCAGCACCAAGGAAAAGGTGGATTGGACTGACATGAAGAACAACCACGATACTTTGGCAGAGAAGGGAAAACTCCTGTAAATCAGAAATGAATGCCCGGAGTTGTTTCTCCGGACTCATTTCTTAATGCATGACAAGAATATGAAAAAACTTTTGAGAAATAAGTTGTTAGGCGCAGCCTGTCTGCTCTTGCTTCCTTTGGGAGCAGGAGCACAGGTACAGCTCGACAGCGTGGGGCGTGATGCCAAGTATGTGAACAACATCATCGCCCGTTCGCAGAAAATCGTGGATGCGCTGCAACTGACTGATAAAAGTAGCAAGCAGAATGTGCTCCACATCATCTGTAACCGTTATTTCCTGCTGAACGATATCTATGAGAAGTTCGGCAAGAATAAGGCTGAGCGTGATGCGGAACTCTATAAGCACCACTTTGAATTTGCTGCCAATCTGGAAAACTATCTCTCAGAGAAGCAGGTAGAGCAGGTGAAGGATGGTATGACCTTCGGTGTCGTTCCGAAAACCTATCAGGCTCATCTGGAGATGATTCCTTCTCTGAAAGAAAACGAGAAACTCCAAATTCTCAATTGGTTGAAAGAAGCTCGCGAGTTTGCCATTGATGCTGAAAATTCCAAGGCTAAACATGGCTGGTTCGGAAAATACAAGGGACGCATCAATAACTGGCTCACTAAACGGGGCTACGACCTGAAGGCAGAGCACGAGGGTTGGTATAAGCGTATTGAAGCGGCAAAGAAAAAATAAACAGTTTCCGTAAGGTTATAAAAACTCTGATGAAACAAGAGGTATGAAAAGATTATTTTCTATATGGATATTTACGTTAGTAGGGGTTGTGCAAATCTTTGCGCAACCCTTCGCGTTTGATTTTAGCTACGTGGGCTACCAGCAGAGCGAAAAGGAGATTCCGGATGCGGACGTTGTGGTCTTCGTAAAATGGAAAGAAGGCGACCAGAGCGCTCGCATACAGAAAGCCATCGACTTTGTTTCTGCCCGCAAAATGGATAAGAAGACGGGACTACGAGGGGCTGTCTTGCTCGATAAGGGTGTATTCGAACTCTCACAGCCGCTTCGTATCCAGACTTCGGGCGTGGTGCTGAGAGGTACTGACCGCAATCAGACGGTGCTATATAAAAAAGGTGTAGACCGTGAGGCGGTGGTGTATCTGGAAAGCGAAAAGCAGATGCAGACGCTGGGCGAACCCATGAAATTGTCTGCTCCCTGGAAGTTGGGAGAGCGGAAAGTGACGCTGCCTGCTGGCTGCAAGATGGGCGATGAGATACTGATAGTACGTCCTTCTACCAAGGAATGGATTCAGAAGATGGGCTGTGCTGACTTCGGTGCAGGCAAGGATCTGGGCTATTGGGGCTGGCATCCGGGAGAAATCGATGTGCGCTGGACCCGTAGTGTGGTTTCTGACGGAAAGGGAGGATTGCAGTTGGATGCTCCTTTATCCATGTCGCTCGGTCAGGATGATGCGGAATGCTTCGTTCAGCGCATCGCCGGTAATGACTGGCGCTTGAAGAATGTGGGTGTAGAAAATCTCACGATAGATTCTGAATATGATACTACCAATCCGAAGGATGAAAACCATGCCTGGGAGGGTGTATATATTAATAAGGTGAAAGACGGTTGGGTAAGAATGGTGAATTTCCGCCATCTGGCTGGTTCGGCAGTCGTAACCCAGCGTGATGCTTCCCGTATCACGGTAGAGGATTGCATTTCTCAGGCTCCTGTCTCGGAAATCGGTGGCTACCGTCGTCGCACTTTCCTCTGTATGGGCGAACAATGTCTGTTCCAGCGTTGCTATTCTGAACAGGGCATGCACGATTTTGTGGCTGGTCTCTGTGCTGCGGGTCCTAATGCCTTCGTACAATGCGATGGTTATGAATCGCTGGGTTATAGTGGTGCAGTGGGACCTTGGTGTACAGGATTGCTCTTCGATAATGTGAATATCGATGGCAACGACATCAAGTTCTGCAATCTCGGTCTCGAAGGCTACGGCATCGGATGGAATACAGCCAACAGCCTCGCTTACCAATGTACGGCTGCCGGAATCTTTGCCGACAGCATTCCTGATGGCAGCAACAACCATGTGTTTGCCTGTTGGGCGCAGTTTAATGGTTCTGGCGATTTCCAGCAATGTAACAATCATGCCAAACCATGGAGCCGCTTTGCCTCTCTTCTGGAGAAACGACTGGGTAGGGATGTCTCTGCCCAATGTCGTGTGCTGGAGAGAGAACGCAACAATGTGAGCAACAATCCTACCTATGATGTGGCACAGAAGATGGTAGAGGAGGCTCGCAAACCTCGCATCACCATGCAGATGTGGATAGCAGACAGCGCCCGGTTCATGGCTTCTGTTTCTCCTGTCAAGGCTATGGCTGTGGATAAAATCAAGGAACGTTCTAAGAAAAAGGCGGACCTTGCCCATGCCGGGAAGCCTGTCTTCGCGATAAAGGAGGGTAAGATCATGGTGGCTGATACGCTGTTGAAGGGTGCAAGAATGAATACCCCTTGGTGGAACGGACGTGTTCGTTACTCGGCTTTCCCTAAGATTGCCGATGCCGTGACCCGTTTTGTGCCGGGAATGGAGGGACAGGGCACTACCACCCGTGTGGATAGTGTGGTGGCTCATCTTCGTGATAAGCATGTGGTGCTCTTCAATCAGAACTACGGCTTGTGGTATGACCGTCGCCGTGATGACCACGAACGTGTGCGCCGCCGTGATGGAGATGTCTGGGCTCCGTTCTATGAGCAGCCTTTTGCCAGAAGCGGACAGGGCACGGCTTGGGACGGACTGAGTAAGTATGACCTTACAAAGTTGAATCCGTGGTACATCAGCCGCATTGAGGAATTGGCAGAAAAGGGAGCCAAGAATGGTTTGCTGGTTATCAACCAGCACTATTTCCAGCATAATATTCTGGAGGCAGGTGCCCATTGGGTAGATTGTCCATGGCGCCCGGTCAACAATATCAATGGTACGGTGTTCCCTGAACCTGTTCCTTTTGCCGGTGATAAGCGTGTATGGATGGCTGAATACTTCTATAATATAGATAATCCGGTGATGCGCCAGCTGCATAAGCAGTATATCATGAAGATGCTGGATGCCTTTGCTGATGAGCCGAACGTGATTCAGTCGATTGGTGAAGAGTATACGGGTCCTTATCATTTTACGAAGTTCTGGTTGCAGACCGTTGCCGAATGGGAGGCTAAGACGGGCAAGCATGTCTGGGTGGCTTTGTCGTGCAACAAGGATGTGCAGGATGCCATCCTCCAGGATCCGGGGTTGAGAAAGGTGGTTGACATCATTCATATTGAACAGTGGTATTATACCCAGAAGGGACTTTATGCTCCTGAAGGAGGCAAGAATCTGGCACCTCGCCAGTATCAGCGTCGCCTTCGTCCGGGCAAGGTTACTTATGATGATGTCTTCAAGAGTGTGAGCGAGTATCGTCAGGCTTATCCTGAGAAGGCTGTCATTTACAGTGGGGCTTCGGCACCCGAGAATGGCAAGGCGGTGATGGATGCCGGCGGCTCCTGTCCGAATGTGAAGTAATATGTAAGATGTAATAAAAGTAGAGAAGATGAAAAGAATGATGATAACAGAATCTGTAAGAAATCTTTTATTGGATTCCGACTTTCTGGAGTCGGTACTCGGTTCTCCTATCGTAGAACCGGATGCCAACTCTGGGAGGCCGGCATTTTCTCGAAAGTTTGAGAAAATGTATCTTCCTGCCGAAATAGAGCAGGCAAAATATGTTCTTCTTCATCTTGACGAGATTTCGGGCTTGTTGTCTGAAACAGACATAGAAGAACTGAAAAATCGCATAAAAAGCCATTTGTACCCTTAAAATGGGAGGAAAAATACACTGAATACCAATTTTTCCCATTCATTTACCTGATTTTTCCTTAGAGTTTGCCGTATTTAGGCTACTTTTGCACCATCAACAAACAAAAGTACACCTAAGATGAAAACAAGCTACAATAACATCAGAGAAAGAGAGGAAGCAGCACAGACGTTGCTCGCTGCCTATCGTCAAGGCGACCAGAACGCTTTCATGTCTTTATATGATATGTACGCGGAAATGTTGCTCAATTATGGTCTGTGTATTACATCAGACAAAGAACTTGTAAAAGATTGTGTACAAGATGTGTTTATCAAACTCATCTCTAAAATCCAGGATTTACAAGTTACAAAGGTAACCTCTTACCTACTCATTTCTCTCCGCAACAGATTGCTGGATGAGTTTCGCCGCAAGAACTATATGACAGAGACTGCGGTGGAGGATATCCGTATCTCTACAACAGTAGAAGATGTGGAAAACTCTTATATCCTTGATGAAAGTTCACTCAATAATGTTCGTAAGGTACAGATCCTGATGGATGAGCTGACACCACGCCAGCGCCAGGTGTTCACCTTATATTATATAGAGCAGCGCAAATATGAGGACATCTGCGACATCATGCAGATGAACTATCATAGTGTACGCAACCTGGTACATCGTGGCATGTTGAAGTTACGTGCAGCCGTAGCAGTATAAACTCTTCTGAAGGAGAAAGGTGTTTGACTGATGTTATTGGTAGACCCGAAATAGAGATTTGCACTTTTAGGTTAGTGATTATCAAAAATAGGTTTATTATAGTTATAAAAAATAGGCAGGGGACTCCGTGAGGAATCTCCTGCTTTTTGTTTTATGTCTTGTTGTTTCGCTTTACCCCAGCAACGCTTCAGCTATCTTGATGTCGAATGGGGTAGTAATCTTGATGTTCTCACGGTTACCCTCTACCATTGCAACCTGACAGCCAAGACTTTCTATCACCGAAGCATCATCGGTGAACTGTTCCTTGTATTCCTGGTTGAAAGCCTGCTTTGCCAGACCGATGTCGAAGGTCTGGGGAGTCTGCACCACGCGGTAATCGCTGCGCAGCACATTCTTTCCGCCTCCGTGCTGGTCGATATAGCGCAGGGTGTCGGTTACGGCATATACAGGGATGGCTGCATATTCTTCGCGAGCCGTCTCGAAACATTCTTCAATCACTTCCTTAGATACGAATGGGCGCACACCATCGTGAATGCCCACAACGCCATCTTCATCATCAGGAATGAGAGCCAGTCCGTTTTTGGATGACTGGAAACGGGTGTCGCCACCATTAGCTATCTGGTGCTTGATGCTGAAATGATGCTCCTCGCAGAGCTGGTGCCAGTATGCTTGCTGACTCTCCGGCAGAACCAGGATGATGTTCAATGCAGGATCATATTCATGAAAACGCTCTATGGTGCGCATCAGGATAGGCTTGCCCGCTACCGGCAAGAACTGTTTTGGAATCTCACTTCCCATGCGGAGGCCCTTGCCTCCGGCTACTATGATTACGTAATCCATTTTTTAAGTGAAGAGTTAAAAGTGAAGAGTGAAGAATTCTAATTCTGCCTTTCTTCACTCATTGTTATTACTTGCTCTGCATGAGATGATCATACATCATGCCATCCTGCAGGGCAGCTACGGTTTCCTTGCTTACGAAATAGCTCAATATCTTATAGGCGTATGGGAGGGTTGCTGCAGGACCTTCGCCCGTAATCACGTTGCCGTCTTCCTGGAAGAGGGTGGCGGTATATTCGGTGTTCTCGCCGAAATACTGCTCGAAACCAGGATAACAGGTAGCCTTCTTTCCTTCGAGAATGCCTGTGCTTGCCAGAACCATTGGGGCTGCGCAGATGGCACCGATTCGCTTACCAGCCTTGTGCTGGGCGATGAGCGCCTGGCGTACACCTTCGTGTTCGTTGAGGTTTGTACTGCCTGGCATTCCGCCCGGAATCATCAGCATGTCAGCATCTTCAAAGCTGGCAATATCCTCAAACTTCAGGTCAGCCTTGATGGTAACACCATGCGATGTTTCTACCCATTCAGTACCCGTTACACTTACAGTCTTGATGTCTACACCACCTCTACGGAGGATGTCAACCGGAGCCAATCCTTCGATTTCCTCGAAGCCATTGGCAAGAAATTCATATACCTTTGCCATAATTTATTCGTTTTTTGTTTCGTTATTCGAATTATATTATTACCTTTGCAAAAGTAAGAATAATAATTGAAATAACAAAATAAATGGCACAGCAACATTTAAAATTCGCAATATTTGGTAATGAATACCAGGCTAAGAAGTCGGCTTCGATAGAGAAAATCCTTCTTTATCTCGAAAAGAAGGAGGCTGAAGTTTATGTGGAGAATGCTTATTACGAGTTTCTTACCCGCGACCAGCATCTCGATGTGAAGGCGGCTGGGGTGTTCGAGGATTATAACTTCGATGTGGATTACGTCATCTCTATGGGTGGTGACGGTACCTTCCTGAAGGCAGCGAGCCGTGTGGGAGCCAAGGGTACACCTATCATCGGTGTGAATATGGGCAGATTGGGCTTCCTTGCCGATGTGCTGCCTAGTGAGATAGAGTCGGCGCTGGACAGTCTTTATGCTGGTGAATGTCTGATAGAGGAGCATGCGGTGATTCAGGTTGAGGCTGAAGGAGGCGTTCTGGCTGGCAATCCGTTCGCACTCAACGATATTGCCGTGCTGAAGCGTGATGATGCTTCGATGATTTCCATCCGTACGCATGTAGATGGCGAATTCCTCGTCACTTATCAGGCGGATGGTCTGATTGTTACTACGCCAACCGGTTCTACGGCATACAATCTCTCGAATGGCGGACCTATCATCATTCCGCAGAGTGGTAGCATCTGTCTTACTCCGGTAGCTCCTCACAGTCTGAACATCCGGCCTATCGTAATCAACGATACGGCAGTCATCACGCTCGATATCGAGAGTCGCAGCCACAACTATCTGGTAGCCATCGATGGTCGTAGTGAGCGTATGACGGAGGAAACCCGCCTCATTATCCGCAAGGCTCCTCATAGCATCAAGATTGTGAAGCAGCGCAACCAGCGTTACTTCTCTACCCTGAGAGAGAAACTGATGTGGGGGGCTGACCAGCGCGAAAGATAAGTAGAATAAGAAAATAATTAAAATAAGAAAAGAGGTATATCCCGAAGATGAATCTTGGGTATACCTCTTTTTCCTAACCTAAAACAACTAACTAATAATTTTGTTCACACAAAACTAAACCTAAAAACATAAACCTTAATAAACCTAAAAACTTAAAACTGAAAAACTTAAACTAAAAACTGAAACTATTCTTTGAACTTATTTGTTGTATTCTTATCTGATAATCACTTTCTTTCTCTGGTGGATGTAAACACCGCTCTCAGCAGGTTTCTTACCCAATTTCATACCGCTAAGTGTATACCATGCATTGTCTGTTGTGGTATTGCTTATGGTTGGGGTTCCCGTGATGCCTGTTGGTGCCCAGATGGCGGTAACATCCTTACAGGTGTATTTGCCTTTACTCTGTGTAGTGGTAATCTCATAATACTTGGTGCTGTTGCCGGCATTCAAGTCTACAGTCTGCTTCTTGCCTGTTCCATTTCCCTGATTGAAGATGATGTTTACGATAGCATCCTTGCTTTTGATCTTGAAGTCCATATAGTACCACTTCTTACCGTTCAGCGTCTTGGTTGCTGTGACAGCAGTACCTGGCCATTTTTCTGTGAGCTCTCCGCTTGTATTCCATGCGTAGAAATACATGACTGAACCCCAGTTGGTTACCTGGTCGGCATTGGCATATACGGTGATGGTATATGGCTCGAATGCCTTGACGGTATAATTGTAGGTACGGATACCTGTTACGGTTCCGTTGCTTAGCAAGCCAACCTTCAAGGTGCAGGTCTCATCTATGTTGATGGTGTTACCTGTAGCCACCTGCTTGCTCTTGGCTGTAGGGGCTGTGCCGTCAGTAGTGTATACCAGTTTGGCATTGCTGTTCTGGCTCACAGCCGTAAGCTTAGCCTTGAATCCTGCCTCGTATTCGCCTGATGGAATGTTGCACCATGCGGTTTCTGCAGATTTAGAAAGATAATAACGGTAGTGGTATCCTTCGAGAATCTGTGCATAATCAGTGCCTGGAGTATATGCCTTGGTGTTGTTTCCTACAACTACGATGAGCTTAGCCTTGTTGCCAGTAGTCTCATTGGCAAAGCATGCTGGCTGCGCCATCTTGTTGGTATAATTGCTCATGTTGGTGATGCCTGCAAGTTTGCGGGCTTCAATCATGCTCTTGATTTCTTTTTTGTAGGTTCTCCAGTGTGGCTGGAACACGCAAGGAGTTCCCGGCATGGCGAGCATATAGGCATTGGCTGCAAGCGTATCTCGCTTAAGAGGATCCAGCGGCTCATCTTTAGAGCGGTATTGCATGTCGTGATTCTCTACGAATGTGATGGCATACTGACGGTAGGTTGCATCATGCATCAGGTTGTAATCGCTCTTCAGCTTCGACCAGTTTGGTGATGAAACAATCTTATTGTCTTTTACGCCTACTGCATCACGTACATTATAACGGAACTGGAAGTCGAAGGCAGCGCTCTTCTTGTTGGTGCTGTTTATCCAATTGATGATAGATGGGTTTCCGTCCCAATATTCACCCACAGAGAATTTTACACCTGTTGCATCATTGTAGTCAGCTACGTGAGAACCACTGAATCCCTTTACCATGTCGTAGCGGAAACCGGTATATCCCATATCCTCCTTCAGAAATTTCAGATATGCCTTGATAATCTTCTGTACGTTCTCGCTCTTATGGTCAATATCACGGCATCCTCCAAAGTCGGTTCCCTCATCATAGTTATTGCTGAGGCTAACCCCGTCTTTTTTTGCCTGTATTGCCGTACTTCCACCATCATCATTCTTGCAGATGTCGGTAGACAACATCTGGTAGGTCACTCCATTGTATGTCTCTGCAGGGAAGGTGAACCAGCCGTCTGTATTGCGGTGGTTGACCACAACATCTGCTATTGCGCCTATGCCGTTGGCTTTGAATTTGGCAATCAAACTTCTGAGTTCAGCCTCAGTTCCGAATGAGGAATTCTGGTTGAAATAATAATATGGCTTATAGCCCATCACCTTTGTGGTTTCGATGCATTTACCGCTTTGTGGAAGCCATACAAGGTCGATGAATCCTTTCATATCATCGGCTTGCTTCTCTAAAACAGTCCATTGGGAGTAGTCGTAAGCATCCCATGAGAATCCTTGCAGCATGACGCCACTATAGTTAGCAGGCCAGCCTTGTGCCAGCATGTTCATGCTTGCCAGTAAAGCGATGAGTGTAAAGTATATCTTCTTCATAATTATCATTGTATTTTGTGATTACTATCTTATGTTAAATTGTAAGTTGTATTCTTTTTCGTTGGCAAAGTTACGATTTATTTCATTAGCTTGTTCAAAAATTGATGCAAATCAAGTAAACAATTTGCGCAATCGTTTGCATTTACTAATAAAGTTGTTTCTTTAGGTACGTCTTTAGGTACTTTAACTTGAAAGACTTGATGAAGATATATTTTGCTTATAATTTTGCACAGATGAAACAGTAAAGATTATGGCGAAAAAGAGAACTAAAACAAAAGCAAAGGAACCCATCAAGATTTGGGTGAAACCTTTGAAAAATGGCAACAAGGCAATCTATCTGCGTACTTACCAAGCAGGAAGCAAGGGTAGAGGCTATACCTACGAGCGGTTGAAGGGATTGTTGCTGGTAGATGACAAAAGAGGAAGCGACAAGGAGGCTAAGGCAAAGAATGAAGCTACTTTGCGCACCGCTATGCTCATCCGATGTGAGCGAATCAGGGAGTGGAGTATGAGCCACGGTAACTATCAGCGAGAGATGGTGGCCAAGGATATGCTCTTAAAAGACTGGATGCTGCTATATGCTGATCAAAAAAGACAGCAGGGACAGAGCGGCAGTCATGCTGTCAACATCCAGCATGCCCTCTTGCATTTGATAAGATACAAGGGTGAGAATATTCGCATGGCACAACTGGACAAGGTGTATTGCGAAGGCTTGGTACAGTATCTGGCTCATGCCAAGACCATTGGTACGGATGTGCCCAAGCGGGGCGAACATCATGAGAAAGACTTGGCGAAGGGTACGGCACGCCTCTATTACAATACGTTTGTTACCGCATTGAATGAGGCGGTGAGAGAAGGTATCATACCTGAGAATCCCACCAAACTACTGAAGAAAGAAGAGAAAAAGCTGATTGGTCAGGGAGAGAGCCGACGCTGCTATCTCAGCATCGAGGAAATCAGATTGTTGATGGCTACTCCTTGCAAGGATGAAACCGTGAAGCAAGCTTTCCTCTTCGCTTGTTTCTGTGGTTTGCGCATCAGTGATGTCAGGACATTGCGATGGGCAGATATCGGAAAAGGTACGGAGGGATACTATATTAGCAAGTTGATGGTGAAGACCCGTTATGTGGTAACGGTACCCTTGTCGGAGAATGCTTTGTCGTGGATGCCAGCAAGAGGACAGGCAAGGGCTGATGACAAGGTATTTGAGCTGCCATCGTTCTTCTCGGTCAACTATCGATTGAAGCAATGGGCTAGGGAGGCAGGCATTGACAAGCCAGTTACTTTTCATGTATCGAGTCACAGTAAATTCTTTTATTTATTGAATATCAGCGAGTTGAGTATTTTAAAGAATGTGACTGCTAACGATTTAGAAACGAGCTATATTCTTTTTCTTTCACAACTTTGCAATATACAAAGAACGCTTTGATTTCGAGTGCAAAGTTAAATCTAATTTCTGAAAAACAACATTTTATGCTGTGATTTTACAAAATATTAAGATTAGTCTTTGCAAAGGTAAAAGAGTAGTTACCAACAGTAATTTTCATGTAATGTCATTTTAAGAGTATGGCAAAAAGAACATATTCATAAACGCATATATGTATCTTCCCATATTGGGAAATCAATTGCTTAGTTCCATTTTTGCAGATTATATTTCTATTTTGTCTAAATTACGACGGAATACAGCAGATATTCAAGGGATTTTTACGAAATTTGTATATAAGTTGTGCATACTGATTTTATAACTTAATGTATTGAGCAACACTAAGTTACAAATAAATTCTTGTATGTACAACTTTTCTTTCATATAAATTTAACGGCTCTTCGCAAATTTTGGTGCACATAGTGCTAAAGCTTAAGCGCAACCTTTTTCTCCAACAAGGTGATGGAGGCTCGTCCTGCCATAATTCGTTTTACTGTTTTTATCTTGCATACCGTTCCTTCAAGAATTCCATTGTTCCATTTGCTGGTAATGGAATTCTTGATGGCCTGGTAGTCGTCAAGCAAACCCATGGCAAACTTTTCTATTCCATCCACCCCACATCCAATGGCCATATTTATCCATTTGTATAGTCCCATTTTGTTCTCTCCACTCAATATCCCTTGAAATGTGGAGACAAAGTATTTCAAATCATACATGTTTTTTTGTTGCATGAAAATCTTGACAGATTCCGTCTTTGGTCTTGAATTAAAGTGTACAATTGCGTTCCAAAGATCATGCTCTTCCATTCGTATGCTTTCTTTTGATAGAAATTTCCTCATTCTTTCTTTGTACTCCCCATATTCATTTTTCCATTTCTCCCTCAGAATGGACAGCAACATTTTCATTGCATACTTTTTCCCCGAACCATGAACGCCCTTGACCACACCTGAGTATTCCAAAGTCTTTTTCTCTAAGATTCTATCTGATATGTACTTCACATTTTTATATACCCATAGTTGGCTAGGGTTGAGAAAACTCTCATAAGTTGCATCTAGCAGTTTCTTAATCTCGCAACTGCTATAGCCTGTTTTGTCATGGATATCCTTTATAGAGAGCTCTTGATTTACATGCATTTGAAGACACAACTTCCGCTTAGCCAATGTTTTAGCTTTTTCCACGTCTTTACTCATTGAGTCCAAAGATGCATAAATACCTTGTAGCACCCAGGATTGATCTAAGACTGGAGGTTTGGGACCAATTTCACTTTTGTCCAACAAACGTTTTCTTTCATGCAAGAAGCGGCTTTGGACTTGTGGGAAAAGTGCTTTCGTCAAATTTTCCATAATATGGAATTTGTCTGCGACAACAGTTGCTGCAGGAAGAGCCTTCTTTATAGCCTTGATGTAACACTTGCCCCTATCGCGAGTGATGGTGGACACATGATGATAGAGGCTCAGGACTTCAGCGACCTTTTCGGAGTCTCTAGAATCAATCAATTCCAACACTTGACCAGTGTCATGATTGACGATGGCACTACCATACGAATAGCCTTTCCTTTTAGCAAAATCGTCTATACCAATGTTGGTTGCCGTCCTATCTGAAGCTAGTTTTATATTCTTGAGATGATTGATACATGTGTTGGGGCAGCAATGTATTCCCATATCCGACAATATTCTGGAAGCTGAGACTGATGACATCTGTAAGTGCACTTGGTTCATTAGTCTTGTACAGTCAATGGAAAATCTAGCATACTTGTTGAGCCAATCGGGCTGTTGCTCTGTAAAGAAATGACCATCGGCCTTACAGTGAAATTTACGCATATACAAAATCAGTGTAAAACGTTTTCCACCGAGCGGAGGCATGGTTACTTTCCTTTTTTGCCAGCCACGGGTATGATGTGTCTCGATATGGCAACGATCACAGCAAGCGCAAGTAGACTTGCTTTTTAGCGTCAGTGCCACTTCATCCTCTGTGATGGTATAGTTGATTATAACGAAATTAGCAAAGTGGGGGATGAGGAAAGCAACGAGGTTTTCTCCCACTTCAAAAGCATTTAATTTTAAATCCGTTTGGTTGTTTCCTAAATTTTCTGTACCTTTGCAAATGTTAGCGATTGTCTCCATTGTAAGTCTTATTTTTTGAACACTAATAAACTTACATTTTTTGTCGGACAATCGCTAACATTTTATGTAAAACTTTCTTAAAGAATTCTGCAGTTGGGCATTATGTGCACCAAAATTTGCGAAGAGCCAATTTAACTATTATTTTAATTCCGCCAACGGGTTTTTTCCGTAAAATTATGTACCTTTGTCGGCAAATAAAGATATTCTCGTCAAACAAATATACCTCAAATCCGCAACCTATAGGGTTTAGTGGGATTTTGCTTGCAAAGCGACAAAATTCATTTTATTGTACATATTTCTTGCACAACAGAAATGTCGCAGACACAAAATCCCCTTACCCCATAAAGCGACTTGAGGTAATACGCTGGTTTAACCAGAAAAGCATGGTCTTTAACCAAAGTCTGTCTTGAACAGGTTGGCATAAGCATTGTTGTCTGAGTAAATATTCAATACATGCCTACGTGATGTCTTAATCCATTTCGCAGGAACAGAGATGAACTTGAAAACAAAGGTCTTGATTCTGCTGGTGGCACGCAATCCAAATTCATGGGTTTTCAATCTCTGCATAATAGCTTTGTAGAAGTTTCTGATGAGAGCTGTCATAAGCAGGAATACAGTATTCTGTGCCATGAACGATTTTGGCAATCGATTCCAGCCAAAGCCATTGTTCATGTCATCGAAGATGCGTTCCTTGCCACCACGAAGATTGTAGAATTCCACGATGTCTCTTGCACTCGACTTGTAATCGTTAGTCAGTATACATCTGTAGGTATATTCGCCTTCCCAAATGTCAAGGTCTCCATCTATTCGCCTTTGTCTCTGTATGACAAGACGATACGGTTTTCCTTTCCATTTCTCAACAAGGATGGAATTCAGCTCAAATTCAATACCGTTGATTTCAACAGTTTTCCATCCAGTCAAGGCAAACATGGAATCGTAGAAGGAAGAGCATCTGTTGGCACGAATATAAAAATGCCTGCAATGAGCCTCTACCATATCTACGATTTCCTCCGAGCATGAGCCGCAATCCATGCGGGCACGGGATATATATACTTCTGATGCCTCCAGTCGCTTGAAGATTCTTTCCAAAGTCTCTCTTTGGTTGAAGCGCACGTTTGTGTTGCCGTCTCTATTTTCAATACCGACAATCATGTCGTTAATGACTGCCACACCTGGACTATAGCCCAGGAACTTCTTGTAGGTTGGTTTTGCATCATGCTTCTCTGTTTCAATGAACTGATGGTCAAAGTCAAAATCATACTCTTGACCGGATTTCAATTGACCAGTAGCAAGCAGGGCTTTGATCAATAAGCAGTTCATCTTGTCTGCAGTATTGAAATCATAGGAGTTGCCAGAAGCAGATTTATAGGTGATGTTCTTACAAGTCAGTTCTTCGATAGCACGCAATATGGTGTCTGCGCTGCAAGTGCGAAGAGTTGGATGAAGAGACAAATGTTTCATCAAGTGAGTTGTAACATCCTCAATACATGAGCCGCCACAAAGATATACGCACATCAGAGAGCGTAGAATTTCGCTATATTGATAACCAAACATAGTGCATCTCAATCCCAAGGTGGAATCTATGGTTTGAGCTAAAAGAGCATCAAATTGCTCCATAATAGAAAAAATTCCTCCAAAAGGAGTGAGTTTCTCAGATTTTATTTGTATCTTTGCCATGTCATATTAGAGTTTTGCTTGTCTTCTTTTCGCAACACTAAGGTAAGTGAAAATTCTGACATGGCAAAATCCTGGGCAACTTTTTGTTGCTCAGGCACTTATAAATAATGTTAAACTATAGTGTTGCGGAATTAAGGATATAAATAATATAAACATGGAAAAAAACAGAAAAAAACAAATCGTAGTTTTGAGTATAGCTTTAGTTTGCATTTTCATCTTGGTATTTTCATTGTTCCATAAATCAGCGACAAAAGATAGCGCAAATCCTCCTTTAACAAATGTTTTGACTGATAGCATTTCTCAAATTGTCTCAGCTTGTCCTGGCGAAATTGGTGTGGCGGTTATTGTTAATAACAGAGATACGGTTAAGGTCAATAATAAGAGTGTTTATCCTATGATGAGTGTGTTTAAGGTTCATCAGGCATTAGCTCTTTGTAATGACTTTGACAATAAAGGAATTTCACTTGATACCTTAGTAAATATAAATAGGGATAAACTTGACCCAAAGACTTGGAGTCCTATGCTGAAAGATTATTCAGGGCCAGTCATATCATTGACAGTGAGAGATTTGCTGCGTTATACTCTTACTCAGAGTGACAACAATGCAAGCAACCTTATGTTTAAGGATATGGTTAATGTCGCTCAAACAGATAGTTTTATAGCCACACTCATTCCTCGTTCAAGTTTTCAGATAGCTTATACGGAAGAGGAAATGTCGGCTGACCATAACAAGGCTTACTCTAACTATACATCTCCTCTTGGTGCTGCAATGTTGATGAATCGTTTGTTTACTGAAGGTCTTATCGATGATGAGAAACAAAGTTTCATTAAGAATACGTTAAAAGAATGCAAAACAGGTGTAGATAGGATAGCAGCTCCACTTCTTGATAAAGAAGGGGTTGTTATAGCGCATAAGACAGGTTCAGGTAATGTTAATGAAAATGGTGTTCTTGCAGCTCACAATGATGTTGCCTATATATGTCTGCCTAATAATATCAGTTATACCTTAGCGGTATTTGTTAAGGATTTCAAGGGAAATGAATCACAAGCGTCACAATATGTTGCGCATATATCAGCTGTAGTATATTCTTTATTAATGCAAACTTCAGTAAAATCTTAAACTGCACTTGCTTTGATAATTAATGATAAACAATCTAAAAGCACTCTAATCGTTATCGGAGTGCTTTTAGATTACTAATCAAATTGCTTCTATTATAATTTGAATCCTCTACTTTTTCTTTCTTCCTGTTGCGGCACTCTTGCTCCATATCTAAGCCTGTGCCATTGCTCCCTGAACCAGTCGGCAATCGGCTTCCTGTTTATTGTCAGGTTCAGCCTGCTTTCATCGTCAGGGTCATTTTCCACCCTTAAAATATCATCCTTTATATCAAAGTTCCGCCTGTGTTGCTCGGAATAGATTTTACCGCTACATTTCAGGGCTTCTTTTTTGACTATAAGACTTTCAGTCATTTCTTTAGAGAATCCCAGCATGGCACAAAACTTTTCCATGCGCAGCATTTCCCTGAACATCGGAAACCACCTGAAAGCCTTGTCTATGATTCTGGCGAGCCGTGACAGACTTCGACAGCTTGCGAACCCTGCCTGTGGGCGGTCTTCCGCCCTTTTTCCTGCTTTGTTCCTGTATGCTTGTCATTCGATATACTGTTTACAGTTGGTACACTCACTTTCTGCGACCGTCGGGAGCAAAATTCCTCCGCCCTCATGGTGGAGCGAGGCGTTTTGGGGTTCCCAAAACATAACCTCGCTCCCTCTCAGAACACGTTAGTTGGAACTACAGCCTTTCAGCTATCCACGTCCAAGGTCGCAGACCTTAATTCTCACAATTTGCGCCAAGCCTCGAAGTCCTCTTCATAAAGGCTTAGGTGGTGGCGCACGATGTTCTCGATGATGCCCGATACGCTCATGCGCCTTCCTCCGAGGATGCGGACGACACGATCAAGACGGTCTCGTACATCGGAACTGACGAAGACTGGCTTGCGGTCGTCAATCCTTGGAACCTGGAGGAAGGTCTGCTGATACTCCTCTAATGTCGCCTTGCGCTGCTTGCCGCTGATGCGCTTCAGCGGATTCGGTGGCGATTGAGCCTCATTCGGTGATGTTTCCTCTCTATAGGGAGTTGTTGCTGCAACTTTCTCTACAATTGCTCTCAACTCTGGGTTCTCTACATCATCATAGAGAGAATTACAACTACTTGGATTGTCTTTGTTGCCATACGTAGATGGTTTAACAAAATCCAAATACTCTTTTTCCATCAGCTCCTTTTGCTCAGGAGCCAAGACTACATCTTTTGTTCTTGCCATAGCTTATGCTGTTTTATTTGTTAGTATAGTGGTCACGGTTTGCACCATTGACCGATTGTCGGGTGCAAAGTAAGTGTACTGAGTGCAACCATGCAACTGATTGGGTGTAACGTGGCAATTTAGTTGTGGCTTGCTTATTTGCATACCGAGATAGTTGTGAGAACTTCAACGTATTTCTCAACTCATCATTGTTCATGTATTCGTTGCAGTCGTGCAAGTTTTTCTTGTTGTTTTTGGCGTTGAAGTCGGCAAACCCCGGCAACATACTGCCACAGAAATTGAAAACGCTTGTTTTTAGATTGCCGTGCCTTATCTTTGCACTCACAAACGTGGAGCACAGCATATGCGTGGAGCTTTGCGACATATAACATAGTATTAACTTAGAAAAAGAAAAGTATGGGATTCATCGTATTCGAGGAAGAGGCATTCAACTATCTTGATGCCCAGTTGGAGAACTTCGTGAAGCGCATGGACAGAATCCGTGAGCGCAGTGAGGATAAGACCATGAACAAGTGGCTCGACACGCAGGACGTGTGTCAGACGCTCAACATCTGCCCACGGACAGTGCAGACGCTTCGGGACAACGGAACTTTGGCTTATACGCAAATCAGCCACAAGACCTACTACAAGCCGGAGGACGTGATGGCTATCGTAGCAGTAGTGGAGGACAAGAAAAAGGACATGCGCTTTCGCAAGCGCACAGGTTAGGCTGTCAATATACAACAGCCACTTAATCCAATGCAGCAAGTAAACCGAGTAACGTAAGTATCAACTATAAAACGAGACAACTATGAGCAATGAAGTAATGACAAGAAACAGCGAGTGGATGAACCACATCGTGAACCACCTCAACCGAATGGTTGACAATTTTGAACGTGCCGTGATGAACTACCGCCCCATGCTTGGCGGTGAGCGGTTCATGACGGACAAGGAGCTTTGCGCCAGACTGCAACTGAGCCGAAGAACCCTGCAGGACTACCGAAACAACGGTGTCATCCCGTATATCCAGCTTGGCGGAAAGATTCTCTACCGCGAGTCCGACATTCAGAAGATTCTGATGGCTAACTATCGTGAGGCGTACCGGATGAAGGGCTTGTAGGAGAAATGCATGTCCTTGATGAGTGGGGTGAAATGAACAAGGCGACAACGTATAACTTACCGAGTATGGTTGTTATAGGTTGTCGCCTCGTTTTATTGGCTATACCGAGTTGTTCGTGTTTGCCGGGTATCATTTGTGTTACCTGTATAAATCTAATACCATGCTAAAACACACTGCGGTGGTTCGCCCAAGTGGCTGGAGGCGCAAAGCCTCCAAGGAACGTTGCTTTATGGCAGGTCTATGCCATTGCATTCTCTGTAAAGATACAGACCAGTTTAGTGCGGCTTGTCTGTCTGCCGATGACGGACTGCATGATGAACTCCCGAAAGGCTC
Organism: Segatella copri; assembly: GCF_015074785.1. NCBI lineage: Bacteria > Pseudomonadati > Bacteroidota > Bacteroidia > Bacteroidales > Prevotellaceae > Segatella > Segatella copri. The sequence goes on along the minus strand of NZ_CP042464.1, from coordinate 2,519,720 downwards.
TGCTCTCAATGCTGTCAATACGGAAGGCTACCGCAATGACGAGTTCAAGGCTATACACATCATAGCTGATGCGGTCGTTCTTCCTGACATGACGGCGTACACCCTGCTCTTTCAGAATGCCGTCCTTGAATACAGCCTTGACAGCCTTGCGCACATAGTAGCCGAATACATTATACATGTCGGCAATCTCCTGCATGGTCATCCATACAGTATCGGTCGGCATGGATACCGTTCCGCTCTCGCTGATAGTTATAACTCCTCTGTTCATTTCCCGTCCTCCTTATTTTTATTCTGGTCAGTTTCTTTTGTTTCTCTGCGCTGCATCAGCTTGTCCATGTCCTTGGATATCTTGTCATCGGTGATGACGGCATAGACCTGGGTGCTTCGCAGGTTGGAATGCCCCATCATCTTGGCGATGCTTTCCATTGATATGCCCGAAGTAACCATGTTTACTCCGAATGTATGTCTTGCAACGTGTGCGGTAAGGTTCTCATTTATACCCAAAGCCACACCGAGTGAATGAAATTCAAACCACATGGAATCACGTGAAGAAAGAGGGAAAACAGGTTTGCTATCATCCGCTGTATTGTATAGCGACATTATTTGTTCAGCTATCGGATGCAAGGGAATGAACGCTTCGTTGTTGGTCTTTGCTCTTTTCTCACGGATGTATTTTTTGCCGTCTGCCGTCATCCCGATATGGTGTGGATACAGGTTACGTAAATCGACATAAGCCAAACCTGTAAGGCTGGAGAAAACAAACATTCTGCGTGCCAACTCCAAAGCCTTATCTTCCATAGGAGTCTCCATAATGAGCAGCAAGTCATTTCTGGATATATGTCTACGCTTTGGTGAGCCTTTCTTTTCATATCCGACATCTTCCAATGGATTGAATTTCAGCAGACCTCTGTCAACAGCGATATAAACCAAGCGTTGCAGCCAACAAAGATTATGGTTCGTATTGGATGCACTATACCCTTTGCCAATCAAGAACAACTTATAAGATTTGCCAAATTCCTCAGTCAGATCTTCAAATGCAATGTCATTCATTCCTCGTAACCCGATGAACTCTCGCAAGTTTAGCTGCGATGTCTTAGATTGGCGATAAGAAGATGTTGAGTTAATACGGATAGAGCGCAGCCTAAGGCGTTCACGCTCCTCCTCGCCAGTGGCAAGCAATGTCATCGGGATAGTATTTGCATCAACAATAACATTCTTCAGAATCTCGGCGGTAACGATGCCCTTTTCCTTTGTTGCCTGCTCGTAGGCTTCGTCAATTCTTAGTCTGAACGCTTGCAGTTGTCCGTTCACTCTTGCATTCTTGGCTTCACCTTTTTTCGTGTCCCATTCTTCGGGAGCACAGTAAAGACCTGTTGCTATGGCTGACACTTTGCCGTCAATCGTGATACGGCAAAATATAGATGTGGTTCCGTCTGCCTTTACTCTGCCACGGTTGATATAATAAAACTGCTTGTATGTACTTCTCATTGTTATGTTCCTTTCTTATTTTGTGATAATATTACAGGACAAACTTGAAGTCCTTGTTGGCTTCGATGAACTTGTCCATATCCTCAAATAGCTTTTTCGGGGTGACACGTGCATAGATTTGCGTGGTCTGAATGTTGCTGTGACCAAGCATTCTGCTGATAGTCTCTATCGGAACACCTTCTTCGAGCGTAACGAGCGATGCGAAACTGTGCCGTCCAACATGATAGACCAAATCCATACTTATGCCAGATAGTACTCGGAGACTTTTCATGTTACCTCTCAGCACTCGAAATTCCTGTGGCGGTAAAAGAGTAGGTCTTGTCGGGTCTTTGTATTTCTCCAACATGGCAAGCGCCTCTGGCAGTAACTTCACACGTGCAAGCATCTTGTTCTTCTTTCTGTGGTATTTCAGCCAAAGGCTACCCTCCTCATCACGAAAGAGGTTTTCTTCCGTGATAGAAACCGTATCGGCATAAGCCGTGCCTGTATAGCAGGCGAAAAGAAAAAGGTCACGGGTCAAAGCCAACGATTTTCTTCGCTCTGGTATTTCGAGGTCACGAATTTTCAGGAAGTCCTCACGTGTCAATGCCTTTGGTGGATTCTCTTTCTTTTGAGGTAGCTTGAAGTGCATGAAATGATAACGCTCGGAGTGTCCTGCCTTGAAAGCTATTCGGCAGGTCTTCTTCAATATGGCGAGATAGTGGCGGACTGTATCAAGTGCAAGACCTCTCTGGTCCAAGCAAAAGTCCATGTACTCACGGATAAACAGCTCGTCAAGCTCACCGAATGCCACATCGTCAGTTCCATAACGCTTCTTGACGAACAATCCCAATGTCAGGCGAGTGTACTGGTAGTTTGGTAGCGTGCCTTTCTTGTAGTCGATGCCGATTCTTGACTCAATGTCCGCAATGATGGCGTCAAGCTGCTTCAACAAGGTCATCTGAGTGTCTGCACTGCATTGAAACAGATCCTTTATCGCCTTTGCGTCAAAAGCCGTCTTGCGCTCCACAAGTGACTCGTAGGCTGAGTTTATTGCCAGCAACAGCTTGTCAATCTTGGCGTTCACTTCCACAGCCTCCTTGCTCTTGCCGTCAAGTCTGCTCTCACGTGGATTCCATAACTTTGGCGTACATGACAACTTGCAACCGAACTGCGCCATTGTTCGGTTGAGGGTGATGCGTCCCATGATGGGAGCCTTACCGTTCTTGTCCAATCCGCTCTTTTTGAGGTAGAGCAGCACCTTGAATTTTTCAACTTTCATCTGCTTACTTTTTTAGTTTGCAAAAATAATCAATCAGTAAGCATTCTCCGTCATTGAAAGTTGTGCAGAACAGTGCAACAAACACTGGTGACAAACTATTTGTTTTTCACCTCGTTAGCAGTGTTGGTTTCGGTAACTGACCGCTAACGGTTTGGTAACTGAAATAACTCAATATCCTGCTCGGCTTTGCTTTGCAGCCAATTGGCAGAATTATGAAATATTGCTCATTCTCAACCACTTGCAGTTCATTTCTCTCATCTTCACTTTCCGTTGCTTTTGCTTAAATTGTGCATGTATCTCGTCATACCTTTGCCACCACCTTGCTCACGATGGGAGTGGACCTCTATACCACCAGCAAACTGTTGGGACATCAAAACATCATAACCACGCAAGTATATGCCGAGATAGTGAACAGAAAGAAGGTTGAGGCGGTGAACCTTTTGGACCAAATCAAGCCTCTTTAGGTACGCTTTTAGGTACATGATGCTTTCAGAAACTTGAAGGAGAGGGCAAGTTGCAAACTTAAAAATCAAGCAAATGATGAAGCAGGTAAAAATTAAATTGCCTCTCAGAGCGTTGACCCTAGCAAGTGGTCTGCTTCTGACGGTGAGTTCCTTTGCGCAGAGTAATGCGATTAAGGGACATGTGAAGGATGCTTCTGGTGAGCCTATCATGGGTGCTACCATTACAGTTAACGGTAAGGCAGTAGGCATTACCGACATGGATGGTAACTTCTCAGTTGATGCAGCGCCAGGTGCCAATCTTACTTTCACCTATCTGGGAATGACACCAAAAACAATCAAAGCAACATCTAACATGATGATTACCTTGGTTGACGACCAGAAGTCTTTGAACGAGGTCGTTGTCATTGGTTATGGTCGCGCTAAGAAGAACGACTTGACTGGTTCTGTTACAGCTATCAAGCCAGATGAGATGTCAAAGGGTATCACAAGCAGTGCCTCTGATATGTTGGTAGGTAAGATTGCCGGTGTTGACGTACAGACTGGTGGCGGTCAGCCTGGTTCTGGTGCACAGATTCGTATCCGTGGTGGTGCCTCTCTGAATGCTTCTAATGACCCTCTCTACGTAATCGATGGTTTGGCTATTGACAACAATACCAATAAGGGTATGAGTAACGTCTTGGCTATGATTAACCCTAACGATATCGAGAGCTTCACCGTATTGAAAGATGCTTCTGCTACAGCTATTTACGGTTCCCGTGCTTCTAATGGTGTCATCATCATTACAACCAAGAAGGGACGTTCTGGCCAGAAACCATCTGTTACCTATAATGGCGATGTAACATTGTCTACCGTCCAGAAGAAATATAAGGTAATGAATGCCAGCGAATACAAGCAGGCTCTTACCAATCTGGGTATTGACACTAGCGGTTTGGGTACTGCCGATACCGACTGGCAGGATGAGATTTTCCGTACAGCTATCTCTACCAATCACAACGTCAGCATTCAGGGCGGTCTGAAGAATATGCCTTATCGTGTCAGCTTAGGTTTCGAAGATAACAACGGTATCGTTAAGACCACTTGGATGAAGCGTTTCAATACATCTATCAACGTTGCTCCTACCTTCCTTGACAAGCACTTGAACGTTAACTTCACAGCGAAGTATATGTTCGAGAAGGACCGTTATGCAAAGGTTGGTGATGCCATCGGTGGCGCACTTACCATGGATCCTACACAGCCTGTTCGCGTAGATGATGCGGCATATGATTGCGTCGGTGGATATTTCCAGTACTTGCAGGCTAAGGACGACAAAATTACCGATCCTAGCTGGACTAGTATTGCAAAGGCTCAAATGCCACAGAACCCTGTGGCAGTTCTTGACAACTACAAGTGTATCGCCAAGTCTAATGATATTTCAGGAAACCTTGAGGTAGACTACAAGATTCATGGTTTCGAAGACTTGCATTTGCATGCTGCCATCGGTGCCCAGTATACAGATGGTAAGCAGGATGAAACTATTTCCAAGTATTCTTACTCCAACAACTATTTTGGTTATTATGGCTATGACCACGCCTATAAATATAGTATAGAAGGTAAAGCTTTTGCAGAATATGCACACAAGTTTGGTGTTCATGACATTGACATCATGGCAGGTGCAGAGCAGAGCCACTACCACAGAACAGGTTATAACTACGGAACAGGTATCGATGAGTACTTGAAAGCGAACAATCCTCTGTATGAAACAACAGAAGGCAAGTGGAATTACGAGCATGACCCAGTAAGCAAAGATGACGAAATGTGGAGAACCCACAACTCTCTGGTATCTTACTTCGGACGTCTTAACTACAACTTGCTCGATCGCTATTTGTTTACAGCTACATTCCGTGCCGATGGTTCTTCTCGTTTCAGAAAGGGTAAGAAGTGGGGTTACTTCCCAGCAGCAGCCTTTGCATGGAAGATCAACAACGAGCCTTTCCTGAAGGATGCAAAATGGCTCGATGAATTGAAACTCCGTTTGGGCTGGGGTAAGACCGGTCAGCAGAATGGTATTGATGACTTCTACTATTCTACTCTGTACAGAGTCAGCAATGGTTATGCACAGTATCCATTCGGTGATAATTATTACCAGACTTTACGCCCAACAGCAAGCAATCCAGACTTGACATGGGAAAAGACTACAACTTATAATGCAGGTCTCGACTTTACTGCTCTCAATGGTCGTTTCGGTGTGAATGTAGATGGTTACTATCGTAAGACTACCGACCTTTTGGCAAGCGTTGCCATTGCTGGTGGTACAACCTTTGGTGACCAACTTCTGAAGAACATCGGTTCTTTGGAGAACTACGGTATTGAGTTGGCATTCAACGTTAAGCCTATCGTTACAAAGGACTTCATTTGGGACGTTACTTATAACGTAGGATGGAACCACAACGAAATCACAGAATTGGAAGCAGGTTTGCAAGACTGGGTATGGACAGGCGACAAGGTTTCTCGTGGTAACAACACCAAGATTCAGGTAAACAAGGTTGGTCAGCCAATCAATTCATACTATGTTTACCAGCAGGTTTACGATGAGAACGGCAAGCCTATCGAGGGTGCTTATGTTGACCGCAACGGAAATGGTACAATTGATGATGACGACCGTTATTGCTACAAGAGCCCAGCTCCTGATGTCATCATGGGTCTCACTACCAAGTTCATCTACAAGAACTGGGACTTCAGTGCAGCCTTCCATGCATCAATCGGCAACTATGTATACTACGACTTCTTGAATAGCAAAGCAGTTCTGAACGAAATCAACGCAAGTGGTGCCTTCAGAAATACGACAACAGAAGCTGTTAATCTTGGTTTCACGGGTACAGCAACAAACCCAACCAATACCAGCGACTATTTCGTACGCAATGCTTCATACTTGAAGTGTAGCAACATGACATTGGGCTACAGCTTCCCAGCCTTGATCAAGGTAGGTGCAGAGAAGATTTGCAGTGGACGCATCTTCTTCACAGTCCAGAATCCATTCATCATTACCAAGTATAAGGGAATCGACCCAGAGGTAAGCAGCGGTATCGACAGCAATCCTTACCCACGTCCAATAAGCTTCCAGCTTGGTTTGAATCTTAACTTCTAAAATATTTAAAGGAGACTATTATGAAAAAAATATTGATTAAGACTGCAATGGCAGGTATGTTGTGCATGGGCTTTGTCTCTTGCGCAGACGAACTGAACATCAAGTCTGTTGACCCACATAATTACCCAACATACACAGTAGAGGGGCTCTTGGCTAAGCAGTATGCTACTCTTGGTCTTACAGGTCAGAAAGGTCCTGCAGGTATAGCAGACTTAAGTGGCGATGAAGGTGAAAGCGGATTTATCCGTACAGTTTTCAACTTACAAGAGTTGATGACAGACGAAACTCTGTGGGCATATCAGGACAATGAAGCCATTGCTCCTATTACCCACATGAACTGGACCAAGGATAATGCTCGTGTTAACTGGACATACCAGCGTCTGATTTTCAACATCACCTTGTACAACCAGTTTATTACAGAGCTGACTGGCAAACTGGAAGAAGACAAAGTTGCAGAGGTTCGCTTCCTCCGTGCCTTGAACTACTATTATTTCCTTGACCTTTATCGCAAGGCTCCTTTCAAGGAAACCTTCGACGATTCTCTCCCTGTAGAGAAGTCAGGAGTAGATCTCTATAACTGGCTGGATAAAGAGTTGGAAACTATCGAGCCATTGATGGCTGAGGTTGGTGCTTATAACAATTCTGAGAATTTCGGACGTGCTGACCGTGGTGCAGCTTATGCGCTCCATGCTCGCCTGGCTCTTAACTCTGCCGTTTATACCAATGGTCAGGTGAAGGATTACCAGAAGGCTATCGATTATTGCGACAAGATTATCGATAGCAATAAATATGATCTTTGCCGTGAAGCAAAGAATGGCTACAGCGGTTACCAGCAGTTGTTCATGGGCGATAATGACAAAAACCCAGAAGCAATGAAGGAAATCATCTTCCCTATCCGTCAGGATGGTGTTAAGACTCGTGCTTATGCAGGTACTTCTTACCTTGTAAATGCTACCAGCATAGCAGGCATGCCTTACGTAAGTACAAGTGATGCTTGGAAATGTCTGTTTGCACGTGTAGACTTGGTAAAGAAGTTCTTCCCTAACGAGGAGGATATTCCAAAGGCTGAGAAAGAAGATCTCATAAATAATCCTACCAAAGAGCAGGTTATTGCTAAGGATAACGAGAAGCATATCAGCACTGCAGATGTTATCGCAAAGGCTAAAGACGATCGTGCCCTGTTCTATATGGGTATAGGTGGCTGCGATGGCAAAGTACGTACACTGACACCAGGCGATGCTATTACAGGTCCTCTGAATGGTGCATCAATCGTTAAGTGGAGCAACTTCCACGCAGATGGTGAACCTCAGCACCACCAGAACTATTCAGATACCGACTTCCCAATGTTCCGCTTGGCAGAAATCTATCTGACCCGTGCTGAAGCTAAGTACCGCCTCAATGGTAGCCAGGACGGTTTGGCAGACATCCAGGAGGTTCAGGGTCGTGCCCATCGTACAGCATTGGCAACAGGTGTAGATGATCAGACTCTTATCGACGAATGGTGTCGTGAGTTCTACTTGGAAGGTCGTCGCCGTTCAGACTTGGTTCGCTTTGGATTGTTCACAGGTTCTAAGTATCTCTGGAATTTCAAGGGCGGAGTATCTAACGGATCTGGTATTGAGTCATACTACGACATCTATCCTATCCCAGGCAATGAGACAAAGAATAACCCTAACATGACGCAGAATCCAAAATACTAATTGTTAGGAAACCAGATTTAAAATAAAAGAAATCAATTATGAAAAAGATATATAAATTCATGTTGCTGCCAGCAATGGTTCTTCCTTTGCTCTTTACATCATGCGATGATGATAGAGACAGCAACCCAACATTGGACTTGAGTCATGTTGATGAGGAATTTGTGTTGAACACTCCTGCACTTGCAGAAAAAAATACTTACGACCTCGTCAGTGCAAAAACTCTGAACTTGACATGTTCTCAGCCAAACTATGGTGGAGCACCTTACGGAGTAGAATACTATGTACAGGTCTCTATCGATCCAGAATTCAAGAACGACTCAACTGTTACTCATACCCAGTTGAAGACATTCTACAAAAGAGCAAATATGGATGTCGACGCATCTGAAGTAAACAGTGCTGTGGTTGCACTTTTCCAGGATGCCCATCCTGACACAAGCGTTCCTGAGGAAATGCCTGTCTACATCCGTCTTCGTGCGGTTATTGGTGGTACTACAAACCCTAATTATGGTCAGACATTCTCAAATGTAATTACTTTGCCTTCTGTCAAGGCAACCTACAAGGCTCCTGACGCTGAGTTCACAGATAACCTCTACTTGATAGGAAGTTCTATCCAGGAAGGCTGGAAGAGTTGGAAACCTATTCCTGAGGTACAAGGTGTACCTGGACAATACTATGGAATTGTCTACCTGCCAGCAGGTGGTGAATTCAAGTGGGGTACAAAGAACAATGACTACCGTGGTTTCAACCGTATTACAATCGTTGATGAAGCCGAAGCAGGTGTCACTGAAGGTGATAACCAAAACATCAAGGTAGCTAACCCAGGCTGGTACACCCTCTATTTCAAGGGTAAGATTACAGAAGATAAGAAGAACATTGACTGGACAATGACTGTTTACAAGACTCAGGTTTGCCTGATTGGTGCTTGTATGGGTCAAGAAACCTGGGGCTTTGCAGACAACGTTGCTCTGACACCTCCAGCCGACCAGAATGGCGAATGGGTTTCTCCTGCATTCACTGCCAGCGCAGAGCTTCGTGTATCTGTCAAGGTGGGTGATATTGACTGGTATCGTACAGAGTTCACCATTTATAAAGGTAACATCTTCTGGCGAAATAAAGATATGCCAAACAACTGGGCAGAGACCTTTGGCGCTGATTACAGTGTATCAACCGCCGCAGGTAAGAAGTTGTATGTCAACTTCGATACTAATAAAGCAGAAGTTAAATAATTAAGACCAAAGCAAAATGAAAAAAACATTATTATATAGCTTAGCAGTCTTGGCAAGTGTTACACTTGCCAGCTGCAACGGCGACTACGACGATTGGGCAAACCCACAGGCCAATGAGCAGGAAGCCTCAGCTGCAAAATACGGAATCACCTTTGCAGCGGGTCCTGAAGCAGAGAGTAGTATGCCAGACGCAGATGGAGTCATCAATCTCGTCACTGTCAATACAACAGATGCAAATGTAACCGGCTACACGCTTAAAAGTCTGAAAGTGAATGGTGAAGCCATCAATGGTGAAATCGATGGCAACAACATTCAGGTAAACGCAGCAGAATTAGAGAAGATTCTTTGCAATCAGAATAATTCACGCGCCAGCGTTGCACGTGATATGAAAGTTGAGTCAAAGGTATCTGTCAACTTGGCATCAGGCGATGCCGTTGCCATTAATTCTGTAGGTGAAACTACAGGTAAGTTTACTCCAACTGCAACACCTCAACTCGATGAGAAGGGATACTATATGCTCGGTCAGATAAACGGAAATGAGTGGGATGCAAAATCTCCTGTCTGGATGAACAAGATTAGCGATGGAGTATATCAGTTGAAGGTTACAACTACTGCAGACAAGAACTGGTTTAAGTTCTATGCAGGCAGCAAGTACGATGAAGGCGGTGACTGGAAAATCATCGACACCGGTGCTCTAGGATGCAAAGAGAATGGTTGCGAAGATAGTTCTGGCTATATCTATTTTTATGGCGATAGCTGGGGTAAATTACAGACCATGGTTATTCCAGGAGCTGGTACATGGATTGTAACACTCGACATGAACAATCTGACATACTCTTTTGCTAAGCCTGTGCTCTATATGGCAGGCGATGCTAATGGATGGGATCAGATTGACTACCTCTCAGGTGAGGATGGTGTTAACTACACTGGTTTCATGTATCTGAACCAGAATGGTTTCAAGTTCTGTTCTCAGCAAAACTGGGATGGTACTAACTATGGTGGTGCATTCTTCGGTCAGGAAAGTGACAACATCATCATGGACGAAACAGAAGGTTACTATAAGGTAGATGTTGATTTGTCTACAAAGAAGTACACTCTGACTCCTATCACCACTATTGGTATCATTGGTGACGCAACAGTCAATGGTTGGAGCGGCGACGACATTGATATGAAATATGTTCCTTACAACAAAGAAACTAAGGAAGGTCGCTATTGGGAAGTCAAAGACATCACTTTGAAAACTGGTGTAATCAAGTTCCGCGCTAACGATGATTGGGCCATCAACTGGGGTGGAGAGTTAGATAACCTCACTTCAAAGGGTAATCCTGCAAACATCGCTGTAGAAGAAGGCAAATACGACATCAAGCTTTATCCTTGGGCTGATGGCTATGCAAAGTGTGAAATGACTAAGAAGTAAGCATTTGCTTCATCAAATAAACTAGATATCAATAGGCGGCTCTCAATTCCGAGAGTCGCCTATTTTTTTCTTTCTCTCCATCCTTTTCAAGTATTTTTTCCCTAAAACTTTGGAAGTTACGGATAGTTACGGCATCACAGAACCCTTTAGATTCAATCAAAGGGTTCTCTTTATAATCAGCTTTAACTGATTCATCAAGATAGATGCGAATAAGGGATGCCTCTTCTTCTACACGTACTACTTCAAAATTTGAAAGTATCTCTGATGGCAGAATTAATTGTGCCAACGCTAATTGTCCTTGATTTTTCATGACACAAAGGTATAAAATTTTCAGGAAAAATAAAGTCCATAACAACAGACAATGGGATGGATTTTTGCACTTGCTTGTTGAATTCGCGCTCTTGGTCTTCTATGAAAGATGATGCATATATATAATAATGTGATAACTTGTATCTTTTGGTGCAAAATATTTAATGCGTCTGCCCTGTGGAATATACCCAGGGCAAACGCATTAAATTGCGCTGCCCTCCAAAAGTTTTGACAGGTACTCTTCATCCCAGCCTGCCTTCAATCTTTTCAGGTTGAGACTTCCCTTGGTCGTCTTGTCATTTTTCAAGATGGAGAGGACCATTTTGCTTATGGTAGAGAAGTTCCTCGCTGCATTTTTGACTTTCTTACTTTCGTCTTCTCTGAAAGTAATGTCCAATTGCCAATGCAAGTTGTTTTCTATGGACCAATGTTGCCTAATGGCGCTTGCTATCTTTTCGGGGTCTTCATTACTTAAGGAAGTTATATAGTATCTTGTTTCCTCAGATGTTTCACCAGATGTCGCAACAGATCTTCTTGAGGTAATCCCGACAACAGACCTTAACCCAACAAACCTGTTCTTAAACATTCTCTGCATTATGTCCCCATAGCTTACAACAATGCAGGTTCTTTCTTCCTGACGACCATGTCCCTCATTAAAGGAATAATGTTTTGTCACTACATTACAATTGCCTCTATACTCATGCTCGTAAATCATGTCCTTAGCAAATTCGTAACTTTTCTTCTGATTTTCCTTCAAGGCGATAATATAGTCCCCCTTGCCTTCTATGATTTTCTCTGTTATAGAAGTTTGGCATCCCATAGCATCTATTGTCACAATGGCATTTGACACGTCTATAGCACTAAGCAACTTGGGAACGACCGTGATTTCATTTGTTTTTTCACCGACTTTCTCTTGCCCAAGTGATATGCTGTTGTCTGCTGACCAAGCAGATACGATCCATGTGCGGAAGTCAGCTTGACCAATAGTGTGCTCGGCATCACACTTGCTTGATCCACGCATAAGCTTGCCATCAATGGCAACAACACCTTTGACTTCCCCTACAATTTCTCTAACCCAGTTTCTGAAGATCTCTTCAAATCCTTTTGGATCAAAGATAGAAAAGAAACGATTGAAGGTGTCATGGCTTGGAATAGTCTCCAACCCCTGCAAACGCTTTTTGAAGAAGTCTAACTTACTTTTTCCAAACTCTGCAATTTCGTTCCAAGATTGAGCTCCTGCAATTACCGCAGCGATTGTAATGTAAATGATATGTTCCATTTTATGGACAGTTCGACCCGCAACTCGTGGGTCGGCTATTTGTTTAGATAACTTAATAATGCTCATTTTGTACCTTTTATTTGTTAATTATTTCTTTACAAAGGTACAAAAAATATTTCATATATACAAATATATAATGTTAATATTCAGTAAGTTACAACTGCACAACGCAGATGTTAACGAATAAAATATTTAATGCGTCTGCCCTGGGAATATACCTTCTCAGACATTGCCACTAGGCTCAGCAGCTCTGCCGAGCCTAGTCAGCAGGTCTGCTGACTGCAGTCAGCACCTCTGCTGAGCCTAGTGACAACACCTTTTAGTCGTACAACTATAACCTCTTTAGTCGTACAACTATACACCCTTTAGTCGTACAACCGTAGCTTTATAGTCGTACAACTATAACCCTTTTAGTTGTACAACCGTAATATAATGATAAGCGGCTCCGCAAAACGTCAATCGTAAGAAAGGCTTCCCAAGTTCTTCCTGTTTAGACTTACTAACATTTATGCCTAAACACAGGTTTATGCAGGTGCCCCGAAAAGAAACACTTATTTTTTCATCATCATCATCCCCACATTTTCCCTAAAAAACTTGGAAGTTACGAGAAAAAAACGTATCTTTGCCACCAACTAACAAAGACAAGGCATGACAGAAACAGAAATTAAGCAAATGCTTGCCCAAGGCGAACGACTTACCCTGGAATGCAAAAAAGCAAAGACGGAGCTCCCAAAATCTGTTTGGGAGTCATATTCCGCTTTTGCCAACACTATTGGTGGCTATATATTATTAGGTATAGACGAAAATAGAAAAGAAACGGATGTTGCCAAACGTTTTACTATCATCGGAGTTGACAATATCCCTAAGCTTATCTCTGATTTATGGAACACCATCAATAGTAACAAAGTAAATAGAAACATTTTGCTTGACTCAGATGTAGAGGTACATACAATAGACGGGAAATCTATTATATGTATCCACGTGCCACAAGCAGATTGGCGAATGAAGCCTGTCTTCTTAAATGAAAATCCTTACAAAGGTTCCTTCAAACGCAACCATGAAGGTGATTACCATTGCACAGAAATGGAAGTAAGAGCCATGATTCGTGATGCTAACGAAGATGGCAATGACGGAGGATTACTAGATGGTTTTACTCTGGATGACATTGATACAAATACACTCCATGGTTACCGTAATCAATTCAGAATACTAAATGCCGACCATGAATGGAACGATAAGGACGATAAAGAATTCTTGCGACTTTTAGGTGGATATACTAAGAATAGACAAACAGGAAAAGAAGGACTGACGGTAGCAGGACTAATGATGTTTGGAACAGGGGTAGCCATAAGGGAGCGATTTGGAAATTTTCGCATGGACTATCTCGACATGAGCCATCTAGAAGGTGAGGAAAGATATAGAGACAGACTAACTTACGATGGGCGTTGGGAGAACAACTTGTATCAATTCTTTAGAATTGTTATGCCTAAGTTGACATTCGACTTACCTCACCCTTTTCATATGGTAGGTTATCAGCGTGTAGATGACACACCACAAATGAAAGCTGTAAGAGAAGGATTTACCAACTCGATTATTCACTCTGACCTATTCTTGGATAGTGGTATCTTAAGGATAGAAAAGCATGATGACTGCCTATGCTTACGGAATCCAGGAAATTTGAAACTTCCGATAGAAAACATCTATGAAGGTGGGGTTTCAAAAGCACGCAACCCAAGAATACAGAATATGCTCCGTATGATAGGATATGGTGAGAATATAGGTTCTGGATTTCCAAAAATTATCTCTGCTTGGCAAAAGGCAGGTTGGGGTAAGCCTGAATTAATAGATAAATACGAGTTACAAGAGGTAGAACTACGATTACCTATTCCTAATGAAACTGGTGGTCAAACTGGTGGTCAAACTGGTGGTCAAACTGGTGGTCAAACAGGATTACCAAAAACAATTGAAAAGGTTTTTGAATTAATAAAAGACAATCCGTATATAACAAGACAAGAGCTCGTGGACAAACTAGCTATCAAGGCAAGTGCAATACAAAAACATATAGAAAAGCTAAAGGCTCAAAAAAGAATAGAGCGTGTTGGTTCTTCTACATTTGGAGGCCATTGGAAAATCAAAGAATAAATAATCCTTCGTTTCATCATCGAAACAACAATATTCAATAGGCGACTCTCCTCCATTCCGGGAGTCGCCTATTTTCTTTTTCTCCTCCCCCTTTTCAAGTATTTTTCACTTAAACATTTGGATATTAAAGAGAAAAGTCGTATCTTTGCATAAGAAAAGCTGCACTCGGCAAATTGAAAGCAAGCTTTCTTTGCGCTCGTTTGCATTTTCTTTGCGGTAGCATTAAAAATAACATTAAAAGGAAAGCAATATGAATGTAGCTATAAATAATATAAAAACAACTATAACTGTTCCGCAAGTTGACTTCAACTTATTAAAGGAACTGGCAAAGAAGTTTGGCTGGGTTATTCAAACCGAAAAGAAAAGTGGAATTGAAGAAGCCCTAGAAGATGTTAAAGCTGGCAGAGTATATCATGCAAAAGATGCTCACGACTTAATCAAACAGTGCTTAGAATGAAATACTCTATTACAAACATTGTATTATAATTAATCTAACTGCCATTGTTCGACAAGCACACGGAGGCAGAGTGTATGGATATATTTGATTGTTGGATTTATATAGTGAAGAATATGAACATGTTTGAACAGATGCCATTCAGCGAGAAGTATCCAGTCTTCCGCAAGTTGGCAGAAATAGGCGACCTCCGCAAGCTCTCCCGAGAGGAACTAGAGCTGTATGACGAGGACATCAAGAATATGCGTGATATATATGCCACCAGAAAGTTTGATGAAAAGAGAGGGATGGAAATAGGTATGGCGAAAGGTATGGAAAAAGAAAAGCTAGCCACAGCTCGCCGCCTTCTGTCAATGGGCCTTTCTGATGAGCAAGTATCAACAGCCACCGAACTCCCACTGGAGGAAATTCAGAAAATGAAGGAATAAGAAGAGATTACTAGGCGGTTCTCGAACATATCGGGAGCCGCCTTTTTTGTATGCCTTTACGTTATGCAAATCGTATTAAGCCTTCTGCACGTTTTCAAGATTTTTATGATTATATTCTTTAACAGACAATGGGATGGATTTTTGCACTTGCTTGTTGAATTCGCATTCTTTGTCTTCTATGAAAGATGATGCATATATATATAATAATGTGATAACTTGTATCTTTTGGTGTAAAATATTAGGCAGGGCAAACGCATTAAATTGCGCTGCCCTCCAAAAGTTTTGACAGGTACTCTTCATCCCAGCCTGCCTTCAATCTTTTCAGGTTGAGACTTCCCTTGGTCGTCTTGTCATTTTTCAAGATGGAGAGGACCATTTTGCTTATGGTAGAGAAGTTCCTCGCTGCATTTTTGACTTTCTTACTTTCGTCTTCTCTGAAAGTAATGTCCAATTGCCAATGCAAGTTGTTTTCTATGGACCAATGTTGCCTAATGGCGCTTGCTATCTTTTCGGGGTCTTCATTAC
The DNA here is from genome assembly GCF_015074785.1 of Segatella copri. Lineage (NCBI taxonomy): Bacteria > Pseudomonadati > Bacteroidota > Bacteroidia > Bacteroidales > Prevotellaceae > Segatella > Segatella copri. The sequence goes on along the minus strand of NZ_CP042464.1, from coordinate 2,503,903 downwards.
TTAAGGAAGTTATATAGTATCTTGTTTCCTCAGATGTTTCACCAGATGTCGCAACAGATCTTCTTGAGGTAATCCCGACAACAGACCTTAACCCAACAAACCTGTTCTTAAACATTCTCTGCATTATGTCCCCATAGCTTACAACAATGCAGGTTCTTTCTTCCTGACGACCATGTCCCTCATTAAAGGAATAATGTTTTGTCACTACATTACAATTGCCTCTATACTCATGCTCGTAAATCATGTCCTTAGCAAATTCGTAACTTTTCTTCTGATTTTCCTTCAAGGCGATAATATAGTCCCCCTTGCCTTCTATGATTTTCTCTGTTATAGAAGTTTGGCATCCCATAGCATCTATTGTCACAATGGCATTTGACACGTCTATAGCACTAAGCAACTTGGGAACGACCGTGATTTCATTTGTTTTTTCACCGACTTTCTCTTGCCCAAGTGATATGCTGTTGTCTGCTGACCAAGCAGATACGATCCATGTGCGGAAGTCAGCTTGACCAATAGTGTGCTCGGCATCACACTTGCTTGATCCACGCATAAGCTTGCCATCAATGGCAACAACACCTTTGACTTCCCCTACAATTTCTCTAACCCAGTTTCTGAAGATCTCTTCAAATCCTTTTGGATCAAAGATAGAAAAGAAACGATTGAAGGTGTCATGGCTTGGAATAGTCTCCAACCCCTGCAAACGCTTTTTGAAGAAGTCTAACTTACTTTTTCCAAACTCTGCAATTTCGTTCCAAGATTGAGCTCCTGCAATTACCGCAGCGATTGTAATGTAAATGATATGTTCCATTTTATGGACAGTTCGACCCGCAACTCGTGGGTCGGCTATTTGTTTAGATAACTTAATAATGCTCATTTTGTACCTTTTATTTGTTAATTATTTCTTTACAAAGGTACAAAAAATATTTCATATATACAAATATATAATGTTAATATTCAGTAAGTTACAACTGCACAACGCAGATGTTAACGAATAAAATATTTAATGCGTCTGCCCTGAAATATTAGGTTTATTTATACTTTGATATATGTCATGTGATTATACGACATTTGTCATCCGGCCGTACGACAAGTGTCGTATAAACGCATGACAAATGTCACGCAATTGCAAGAAAGGCTTCCTTGCATCGTTATAATTGATTCCTTGCATCGTATAAGTTGCGGCATTGTTATCATCCATCTCACCATAGCCAAGCATCGGGACGTAATTTTCATTTCCTCAGTTGGCTATGATTCCTCCTCTCACCAGCCATTTCGCAAAGAAGCGGTCGCTAACCAGATAGCCAGTAGGAGTCTTGCTTACCAGCTGCTTATCTACCAATGCCTTTAATGCTGTTTTCACGCTGCTCGTAGCTGGAAGATGGTGGGTGCTGATAAACTGCTGGCTCAACGGCGAAGATACCAAATGCTCACGAGCTATCGCCCCCAAAAGCATCTGCTGGTTCTCGGTTAGCCAGGCACAATAGTTCTGATAAGTCATCGCCTGCTCCTCAATCAGTTCCAGAATCACCTCATCTACCAGAGACTTCGTAATCTCGGAAGAAGCATGCTCGTAGATGCCATGCAATATCGACTGCACATACCAGGTTACACGATCAGACTGCTGATAAATATAAGAAAAGGTAGATTCATCTATCGACCTGTGCTGAGATGCCAACAAGCGATTGGCAAACTCCCGATACACCTGCTCCCCGATGCAAGGCAAAGACAACACCAGCGAACTCTGGAAGAAAGGACGGTTTGCCGACAGAAACATCTCCTGCATCATGTGCAGCTGACTGCCCGAAAACACGAAATATACATTCGGCAAGAACTGGATATAAGAACGGATCATCGCCTCAACCCCATCTTCCGGATAACTTAATATCTGCTGAAACTCATCAATGGCAATGTAGCATCGCTTTCCCGATTGCTTTAAATACTCAAAGATTCGCTTCAAACTCTCCTTCCCTTCACTCGGTTTCAAGTCTAAAGAAAAAGAAGGAATGCCTGTCAATTCATCTATCGTCAGAGTAGGACGCCAGCTGCTGAAGAATTCCTGTACCTTCCGAAGGGCTGATTGGGAAACAGTATCCAGCTTTCCGATGATTTCAGAAGCCATCAGTTGCACCATCTGTTCCAGATTCTTGGTGGCAAAGATGTCGAGATAGAAACACTTCACTTCCGCATATTGCTCCTCCATCTGATGGAATACATGATGAATTAATCCCGTCTTACCCATACGGCGTGGGGCAACCAACGTGATGTTACGTTCATTATGCAGCGAAGAAATCATTTTCTCCGTCTCTTTCTGGCGGTCGCAGAAATACTCTGCGCCCTTATAGCCATATACCACAAAAGGATTGTTCAATCTTGCCATATCTTGTTATCATTCATTATACAAACGTTCATTGCGCTTTTTACGCAACGCAAATTACGCAATAAAAAACGAGACCGCCAAATGTTTTCTAGTTTTTTAATAATAATTATCTACTAAAGCTGAATGTTATGGAGGTGGTCACAATTGCAACAAGGTATGGGGATATCTGCATTGAGGATGTCGTGAAAAATTCCTCCCGAGGGCACTCCTTTGCCATAGCGAGGGCACAAAGGTGCCGTCGTGAGGAACAAAACTCTGGTACGAGGTAGTAAAAATAGAAGGGGTGGAGATAAAAAATAGGCGGCTCCCGATATGTTCGAGAGCCGCCTATTGGATGTTATTCTTGATTCCATTCGTTGAGTCCCTTTTCGATTTCTTCAATGGAAGGAAGGTTGCTGCGAAAATCTTTCGGCAGAGCTTGACCTAATTCATAGTCGGATACACCAATTGGCTTCTGTATATCACGAAGTGCATATTCTGCTTTTATTCTGTCTTTGGTCTTGCAGAGAAGCAGGCCGATAGTCTTGTTGTCGCCTTCTCTGCAAAGCGTGTCATCTATGGCAGAGCAATAGAAGTTTAGTTTGCCGATATATTCTGGCATAAACTCAGTAGCTTTCAGTTCTATCACCATATATCTATGCATGAATGTATTATACATCAGCATGTCGATATAATAGTCATCGCCTGAGACCTCAATGTGATATTGTCTTCCCATAAAAGCAAAGCCTGCCCCCATTTCTACGAGGAATTTCTCTATGTGCTTGATAAGACCGATTTCTATGTCTCGCTCATCATATTGCTCAGTAAAGGTAAGCATGTCGAAGATGTAAGGGTCTTTTAGTAAAGACTGTACTTCTTGGGCTTCCTTTGCAGGGAGGGTTGTGGCAAAGTTATTAGCCAATGCTCCATGCTTGCCATAATAGTCCAGCTTGATGGTTTCTGTCAAGTATTCTTTAGACCAATGACTAGTTATGCATTGTATCATATACCAATATCGAGCTTTTATATCTTTTACTCGTTGGATAAGGATGATGTTGTGAGTCCAAGATAAATGCTTGATAGGTAGTTCTTTATTACTACCTTCCAATTGCGCAACCGATGGTTGCGCAATTGCATAATTATGCATTTTTACCCAAGTTAGCTCCTTGTTATACTCCTGGTAAAACTGCATCATGCACTGCATGTTTCTTACGGAGAATCCTTTCCTTTCAGGATACTCATTCTTAAGATCTACAGCTAGGCGCTGTAGAGTCTTCTTGCCCCAACCATCAGTCTCTTGGCTTTTGGTAAGCATTTCACCGATGTCCCAATTCATGCGTAGCAGCTCCTCGTTGGCTGCGTACATGGCTTTCTGTTGGGCAAAAGAAATGCGTTGCTTTATCTGCTTCAGCAATACAGGATACTTTTGAAAGTTACCTATGCTCAATTCTCCTTGCTTATGCTCTTGTTCCATGTTTTCTAAGTTTAAGAATGTTTCGTCTGCAAATATACGACTTTATTTTGAAACTCGCAAGGATTTGAGGGAGGAATCTTATTCTTTGACTTGTGGTAAAGGTACCCATGATGGCAATAGTTGTAGATATAGCTGTTTGATATGATAGCGTGGCACAATGTGGCAGTAGAAAATAAAAATAGGCGGCTCCCGATATGTTCGAGAACCGCCTAGTAATCTCTTCTTATTCCTTCATTTTCTGGATTTCCTCCAGTGGGAGTTCGGTGGCTGTTGATACTTGCTCATCAGAAAGGCCCATTGACAGAAGGCGGCGAGCTGTGGCTAGCTTTTCTTTTTCCATACCTTTCGTCATACCTTTCGCCATACCTTTTTCCATCCCTCTCTTCTCATCAAACTTTCTGGTGGCATATATATCACGCATATTCTTGATGTCCTCGTCATACAGCTCTAGTTCCTCGCGGGAAAGCTTGCGGAGGTCGCCTATCTCTGCCAATTTGCGGAAGACTGGATACTTCTCGCTGAATGGCATCTGTTCAAACATGTTCATATTCTTCACTATATAAATCCAACAATCAAATATATCCATACACTCTGCCTCCGTATGCTTGTCGAACAATGGCAGTTGGAGGTACACAATACGCATCCTGTCGGACACTCGCTGGCGTGTCTGCAAGTCGGTAAGCACCAGATCGGTGCGAAACTCCTTTAATATCGGACTTTGCGATACAAAGTCCATGAAACATACCGTATAGACTGGAGCCAAGTGGTAGTCCCAGATTCCACGGATGCCTTGCTGCACAATGGCACGTGCCGTGTAATACAATGCCCTGTCGGCAAAGTATTCCTGCTCTTTCTTCTGCATCTCTACGATGACATGCTTGCCTTCGTTTGTGATGCAATAGACATCGAAGACCACACCGCGGTCATCGGGGCGCAAGCCAAGTTTTTCGGTCTTGGCAAACGTCACGTCCTTGATTACCAACTCGTCTTCAAACAGTCCGTTGAGGAATGTGATCAGACATTCTTTCGTGTCCTCGCTTCCAAAGATTCGCTTGAAAGCCCAATCGACACGTGGGTCTATAAATCTTGCCATCTGCTTACGCTTTATAAGGTCGTGGACGCAATATTGCTATTCGTTGGCAAAGATACGACTTTTCCTCGTAACTTCCAAGGTTTTAGGGAAAAAATACTTGAAAAGGATGAGGAGAAAGAAAAAAAATAGGCGACTCTCGGAATTGAGAGCCGCCTATTAATTTTAAGTTTATTTGATGAAGCAAATGCTTACTTCTTTGTCATCACACATTTAGCAAAGCCTTCAGCCCAAGCATAAAGCTTGATGTTGTAAGTACCTGCTTCTACAGTGATGTTTCCACCATTCTTTGTTGTGAGGTTATCTAACTCTCCACCCCAACTGATGGCCCAATCGTCGTTGGCGCGGAACTTGATTTCACCAGCACTCAATGTGATGTTCTTAACTTCCCAGTAGCCATTAACTTCCTTGGTATCTTTATTGTAAGGAACGTAAGTCATATCTACGTCTGACTCCCAACCATTAGGTGATGCGCTACCAATGATTCCAATAGATGTAATAGGAGTCAGAGTGTAAGTTTTCTCAGATAAGTCAACATCTACCTGATAGTAACCTGCAGGTTCTGTAATAGTGATGTTGGCTGCATCTGGAGCTGTATTGAAGTCTGCGCCATAGTTGGTGCCCTTCCACTCTGGCTGAGTACAGAACTTGAAACCATTCTGGTTCAGGTACATGTAACCAGTGAATTTTACACCATCTTCACCTGCGAGATAGTCATTTGTTGCCCAGCCATTAGCATCGCCTGCCATATAGAGGATAGGCTTGCCTACAGAGTAAGACAGGTTGTTCATGTCGAGAGTTACAATCCATGTACCAGTACCTACGATAACCATTGACTGTGGAGTACCCCAGCTGTCGCCAGTATAATAGATTGTACCAGAAGCATCTTCGCTACCGTCTTTCTCGCAACCCAAGACACCTGTGTTGATAACATCCCAGTTGCCGGTTTCATCCCACTTGCTACCTTCGTAGAACTTAAAATAGTTCTTATCTTTCTCTGTGGTGACCTTGAGCTGGTAAACACCATCAGACACTTTGTTCATCCATACAGGTTCTTTTGGCTTCCATCCATTGCCATTAACTTCACCGAGCATGTAGTAACCTTTCTCATCAATAGCAGGAGTTGGGGATGGCTTAAGTTTGGCTGTAGTCGTACCTACGGTATTGATGGCAACGGCATCACCTGATGCCAAGTTGGCAGAAACCTTTGACTCAACGTTGATGTCACGAGCAACGCTTGCGCGTGATTTGTTCTGGCTGCAGAGAATCTTCTCCAATTCTGTTGCGTCTACCTGAATGCTGTTACCGTTGATTTCGCCTTTAATGGCTTCGCCATTTACTTTCAAGTCTTTGAGTGTGAAACCTGTAACATCTGCATCTGATGAATTGACTGTGACGAGATTGATAATACCGTCATCGTCTGGCAAGCTACTTTCAGCTTCAGTACCTGCTGCGAAAGTAATTCCGTATTTGGCAGCTGAGGCCTCCTGTGGATTGGTCTGAGGATTAGCCCAATCATCGTAGTCGCCGTTGCAGCTGGCAAGTGTAACACTTGCCAAGACTGCTAAGCTATATAATAATGTTTTTTTCATTGTGCTTTGGTCTTAATTATTTAACTTCTGCTGTGTAATTATCAAAGTCGATATACAACTTCTGTCCAACTTGGGTAGTTACAGAGTAATCTGCGCCCTCAGTCTCAGCCCAGCTGTTTACGATATCATATCTACGCCAGAAGACGTTGCCCTTGTAAAGAGTGAACTCTGTACGATACCAATCTAATTTGCCTACCTTGACAGCTGCGCGAAGCTCTGCGCTGGCAGTGAATGCTGGAGAAACCCATTTGCCATTCTTATCTGCTGGAGCTGTCAGAGCATAAGCGTCATCAAATGCCCAAGTACCAGACATCTCGACACTACCACCTAAGATGTAAACCTTTGTTGGGTAAACAGTCAGTGTCCAGTCAATATTCTTCTTGTCTTCTGTAATCTTACCCTTGAAGTGAAGAGTGTACCAACCTGCGTTTGCTACCTTGATTCTATGCTCTTCACCTTCTGAGATACCGGCGTTGGCCTCATCGTTGATTTCCTTGATACGGTTGTAACCGCGGTCGTCATTGTTCTCGGTACCCCACTTGAACTCACCACCAGCTGGCAAGTAGATTATACCATAGTAGTTACCTTCCAAACCAAAGACCTTAGGAATTGGTTTCCAACTCTTCCATGGATCCTGAATAGAACTACCAATCAAGTAGAGGTTGTCAGTGAATTTAGCATCAGGAGCCTCATAAGTAGCCTTCACAGAACGCAAGGTGATGGTATTTGAGAATGTCTCGCCCAAACTTGTATCAGTAGCGTCTCCAATCACAGCACGCAAGCGAATGTAAACAGGCATTTCTGCAGGAACACTTGTATCTGGATTTGCAGCCTGGAAGAGAGCTACTATAGCGTTGTTTATTTCAGTTGCATTAACTTGCATATCGGCAGTTCTATAGAATGTCGCTAACTCTGTGTGAGTTGCAGTACCATCGCTGACGAATGCTGGATCGATAGATACCTGTACGTAATATCTCATAGAGTAAGGTACTCCACCATAGTTTGGCTGAGAACATGTCAATCTTAAACTTTTTGCACTGATGAGATCGTAAGTATTGTTTTCTGCTACGGCAGGAGTGTTCAATACAAATCCATCTGCAACATGACTCAAGTCCAATGTAGGGTTGCTGTCTCTGTCATCATCGCATGATGTAAAGAGCAAAGGGAGTACCAATGCTGGCAACAGCATGAATTTGAATATCTTTTTCATAATTCTTTCTTTTTTAATTTAATCTGTTAACCTAACAATTAGTATTTTGGGTTCTGTGTCATGTTAGGGTTGTTCTTAGTCTCATTACCTGGGATAGGGTAGATATCGAAATGCGATTCAATACCTGCACCATTAGGTACACCACCCTTGAAACTCCAGAGATACGCTGAACCACTGAACAAGCCAAAACGAACCAAGTCTGAACGACGGCGGCCTTCCAAATAGAACTCACGGCACCATTCGTCAATAAGGGTCTGATTATCTACTGATGTAGCTTCTGTCCCACGGTGAGCACGGTCCTGAACTAACTTGATGTCAGCCAAACCTTCCTGACTGCCGTTGAGACGGAACTTAGCTTCTGCTCGGGTCAGATAGATTTCTGCCAGGCGGAACAATGGGATGTCGGTGTCTGAAAAGTTCTGGTCATGCTGTGCTGTACCATCTGCGTGGAAATTGCTCCACTTTACGATAGCCGCACCGTTCAGAGGGTCTGTGATAGCATCACCTGGATTGAGTGTACGAACTTTTCCACTTTCGCAGCCACCTACACCCATGTATAACAAAGCTCGGTCGTCTTTTGCCTGTGCTATAACATCGTCTGTGCCGATGCCTTTCTCATTATCTTTTGCGATAATCTGATCCTTTGTTGCATTAGGTAAAACATCATCTGTAGTTGCCATAGGAATTTTCCCGTCAGGGAAGAACTTCTTAACCAAGTCTTCGCGTGCAAAGATACATTTCCAAGGGTCAGCGGTACTTGCTGATGGCATGCCAGCTTTTGTGCAGGCTGCTACGAGATAAGTAGAACCGCCATACTGGCGAGTCTTCAAACCATCCTGACGAACAGCAAAGATGATTTCCTTCATAGCCTCTGGATTGCAATCATTGTCGCCCATGAACAACTGCTGGTAACCGCTGTAGCCATTCTTTGCTTCGCGAGAAAGGTCATATTTGCCGCTATTGATAATCTTGTCGCAATAATCGATAGCCTTCTGGTAGTCCTTAACCTGACCATCTGTATAAACAGCTGAGTTAAGTGCCAAACGAGCATGGAGGGCATAAGCTGCACCACGGTCGGCACGTCCGAAATTCTCACTGTTATTATAAGCACCCACCTCTGCCATCATAGGCTCGATGGTAGTCAACTCGTTGTCAAGCCACTCGTAGAGATCCTTGCCGCTTTTCTCAATAGGGAGATTGCTGTCGAAGGTTTCCTTGAAAGGAGCCTTGCGATACAGGTCGAGGAAATAATAGTAGTTCAGTGCACGGAGGAAGCGGACTTCTGCAATCTTATCTTCGCTCATCTTACCTGTCTGCTCGGAAATAAACTGGTTGTACAGGGTGATGTCGAAAATTAATCGCTGGTATGCCCAGTTTACTCGTGCATTACTCTTATCCCAGTTCATGTTGGTAATAGCGGCAATACCTTCATTGTCTTGCCATGCCCACAAAATTTCGTCTGTCATTAATTCTTGCAAGTTGAAGACGGTACGGATAAATCCGCTCTCACCCTCGTCTCCACTCAAGTCTGCTGAACCAGCAGGACCTTTCTGACCTGTAAGACCGAGGGTTGCATACTGTTTAGCCAAGAGGCCCTCCGCAGTATATGTTGGGGAAGACTGTGGATCAATGGACTTGATATTCAGTTCGTCTGCGCATGAGACAAAGCCCATGCACAACATACTTGCCATTGCAGTCGTTATAAATAGTTTTTTCATAATTGTCTCCTTTTTTATTTTTAGATGTTAAGATTCAAACCAAGCTGGAAGCTTATTGGACGTGGGTAAGGATTACTGTCGATACCACTGCTTACCTCAGGGTCAATACCCTTATACTTGGAAATGATGAATGGGTTCTGAACTGTGAAGAAAATTCGACCACTGCAAATCTTCTCAGCACCAGCCTTAATCAATGCAGGGAAGCTATATCCCAATGTCATGTTTGTACACTTCAAGTAAGAAGCATTGCGTACGAAGTAGTCACTGGTGTTGGTTGCTTTTGAGGTTTTACCCCAGAAACCAAGATCAACAGCTTCTGCTGTAGTATTTCTGAAGATGTTGTCTTTATTGAGGTCGGCTAAAACTGCCTTCTCGTTCAAGAAATCGTAGTAAACATAGTTGCCGATAGAGGCATGGAATGCTGCACTGAAGTCCCAGTTCTTATAGATGAACTTGGTGGTGAGACCCATGATTACGTCAGGAGCTGGGCTCTTGTAGCAATAGCGGTCGTCATCATCGATTGTACCATTTCCGTCGCGGTCAACATACAGACCCTCGATAGGTTTGCCGTTTTCATCATAAACCTGCTGGAAAACATAGAATGATTTGATAGGCTGGCCTACCTTGTTTACCTGAATCTTGGTGTTGTTACCTCGAGATACTTTATCTCCAGTCCATACCCAGTCTTGCAAACCTGCATCCAATTGTGTGATTTCGTTGTGGTTCCATCCTACGTTGTAGGTTACATCCCATATGAAGTCCTTTGTAACAATAGGCTTGACATCGAATGCCAATTCAACACCATAGTTTTCCAAATAACCAATATTCTTCAGAAGCTGGTCGCCAAAGTTAGTACCACCGGCGATGGCAATTGTTGACAGAAGGTCGGTAGTCTTACGATAGTAACCATCCACATTCATACCGAAACGACCATTGAGAGCGGTGAAGTCTAAACCAGCATTGTAGGTTGTTGTCTTTTCCCAAGTCAATTCAGGATTGTATGCTGATGGACGCATGGTTATATAATATTTGTCACCAAATGGATACTGTGCATAAGTATCGCTGACTGTATATACAGGAGTATAGTAGAAGTCTGGAATACCATTCTGCTGACCAGTCATACCCCAACCCAAGCGGAGCTTCAACTCATCAAGCCATTTTGCGTCCTTCAAGAAAGGTTCGTTGTTAATCTTCCAAGCAAAGGCTGCAGCAGGGAAGTAACCCCACTTCTTGCCTTTTTTGAAACGAGAAGAACCATCGGCACGGAATGTTGCTGTAAGCAAATAGCGATCTAACAAGTTGTAATTAAAACGTCCGAAGTAAGACACCAATGAGTTGTGAGCCTTCCACATGGTGTTCTTCTGATACGTTGGACTATATATATAGTTCATTTTACCATCTGCTTCAACGAACTGAGGATTGTTGTCTCTCAAGTACTCATCAATACCACTTCCGTAGTTATAGCCTGTTCTGTGGTAGTGGCTCTGCTCTGCACCTGCCATGATGTCGATATCATGAACACCGAACTTGTGTGCATATTCAGCAAAAGCTTTTCCTTCGATGCTATATTTGTATTGATGGTCAGTGCCATAATATCCAAAATAGTTGTTAGAGAAGGAATACTTGGAAATGTCTTCATTCTGCTTACCATCTGTATACTGGGCACCGATGGCAGCATGCAAATGCAAGTCTTCGAAGCCATGAATCTTGTAGTCTACCTCAAGGTTTCCTGAAATATCATTAGACTTTGCTATACACTTGTAGTTGTCGAGAACTGCAACTGGGTTCTGTGTAACTTGAGAGGCAGCCATCTTCTTCCAATCAGGATCGCTAATCTGGTCGCTCTTGTTCTGCAAGTACTGGAAATATCCACCAACGTATTTGTAGTCTTCACCATTTCCATATACAGGCTGTGTAGGATCCATTGACAATGCATTACCGATAGCATCACCAACTTTTGCATAGCGGTCCTTCTCGAACATATACTTTGCTGTGAAGTTGAAGTTCAAGTGCTTATCGAGGAAAGAAGGAGCAACATTGACAGATGTATTGAAACGCTTCATCCATGTTGTCTTGACAATACCATTGTTGTCTTCGAAACCTAAGCTGACGCGATAAGGCATATTCTTCAGACCACCCTGAATACTAATGTTGTGATTAGTAGAAACAGAGGTGCGGAAAATCTCATTCTGCCAGTCTGTATCGTAACTGCCTAATGTGCTTGTGTCGATACCAAGAGAGGTAAGAGCCTGCTTGTACTCGCTGGCATTCATCACATCATATTTCTTCTGGATGGTTGACAGTGTTACGTTGCCATTATAAGTAACAGAAGGCTTCTGACCAGAACGTCCCTTCTTGGTTGTAATGATGATGACACCATTAGAAGCACGGGAACCGTAAATTGCTGTAGCAGAAGCATCTTTCAATACAGTGAAGCTCTCGATATCGTTAGGGTTAATCATGGCTAAGACGTTACTCATACCCTTGTTGGTATTGTTGTCAATAGCCAAACCATCGATTACGTAGAGAGGGTCATTAGAAGCACTCAGAGAAGCACCACCACGGATACGAATCTGTGCACCGGTACCAGGCTGACCGCCACCAGTCTGTACATCTACACCGGCAATCTTACCTACCAACATATCAGAGGCACTGCTTGTGATACCCTTTGACATCTCATCTGGCTTGATAGCTGTAACAGAACCAGTCAAGTCGTTCTTCTTAGCGCGACCATAACCAATGACAACGACCTCGTTCAAAGACTTCTGGTCGTCAACCAAGGTAATCATCATGTTAGATGTTGCTTTGATTGTTTTTGGAGTCATTCCCAGATAAGTGAAAGTAAGATTAGCACCTGGCGCTGCATCAACTGAGAAGTTACCATCCATGTCGGTAATGCCCACTGCCTTACCGTTAACTGTAATGGTAGCACCCATGATAGGCTCACCAGAAGCATCCTTCACATGTCCCTTAATTGCATTACTCTGCGCAAAGGAACTCACCGTCAGAAGCAGACCGCTTGCTAGGGTCAACGCTCTGAGAGGCAATTTAATTTTTACCTGCTTCATCATTTGCTTGATTTTTAAGTTAATGTATTATATTAAATTATTTACTTTTTCGTTCTTTTCGGCTTAAGTTGTCATCGTTCCTACTCTAAAATACCGCTCTGGCTCTTTTCGGGGTCTTTCTGGCATCTTGCTTATATTATATAAGGTAGGAATGGGGCGTTTGCCCATAAACTTGTCGTTTCTGTGTGCAAAATTAAGTTCTTTTCTCTTATGTTGTACTATTTTTATGTTAATTCCGTTATTTATTTTGTGCAAACGTTTGCACAGAAATTACTTGATTTAAGTCAAGAACTTTGAACTGATATTAAGGATATTTCGTAATTTTGCAGCACAACTAATAGCAATGGGCGATAAAGAAACAATAACAATGAAAGATATAGCTCGCGATCTGGGCGTAAGTGTTGCCACGGTGAGCCGAGCATTGAAGGACAGTTCTCGTATCAGTACTGCCCAAAAGGAGCGTATTCAGAAATACGCGCGTGAAAATAACTTCTTCCCTAACTTCCTGGGTGAAGCTTTAAGACATAATAAGGTGAAGCCGATGAAGGTGATTGGAGTTATTGTACCTCAGGTGGTGCACTATTACTTCATGTCGGTGCTTTCGGGTATAGAGGAAGAGGCTAGAGCCAGAGGTTACCGTGTGATGGTGGCGCAGAGTAACGAGCGTTACGATAAGGAGGTGGCCATCTGTGAAGACTTCTATCAGAACAAGGTTTGTGGCATCATCGTTTCACAGGCGAAGGATACCAAGCAGTATGATCATTTCGAAAAACTGCTGCAGAATGGGGTGCCGCTCATCTTCTATGATAGAATATGTACGGGCGTGAACTGCTCGCGAGTGGTGGTAGATGACTATATGGGTGCCTTTACTGCCGTTACCCACATGATTGATACGGGCTGCAAGAAGATTGCCTTCTACGGCTCGCCGATGAATCTGGAAATCTCCAAGAACCGATATAACGGTTATCATGATGCGCTGGTAAAGCATGGTTTGACGGAGAACCCTGACTGGGTGAAGATCTGCGATGACCGTGCCAGTGCCGAAGCAATAACGCCGGATATTCTGATAGGGGAAGATCGTCCGGATGCGTTCTTCGCCATCAATGATGATACGGCAATCGGCATTCTCTATACCGCCAAGCGGATGGGGCTCAAGGTGCCTGAAGAAATCAGTATCTGCGGATTCACCAATGGTGACCGTGCCAAGGCGTGCGACCCGATGCTTACTACGGTTGAGCAGCGAGGTGTTGCCGTAGGCGAGGAAGCTGCCAATATCCTGATTGGTCAGGTGGAAGGCTCCATTCCTAGAGATGAGGTGGAGAAACGAGTGGTGAGAACACGACTCGTGGTGAGAGGAACAACAAGATAAAAATATAAAAGCATAACAATATGAAACAAAAACCTGATTTAAGTTTCTGGAAGCTCTGGAACTTGAGCTTCGGATTTTTCGGAGTACAGATTGCCTACGCCCTACAGAGCGCCAACATCTCCCGAATCTTTGCAACGTTGGGTGCTGACCCACACAACTTGAGTTATTTCTGGATTCTCCCTCCTCTGATGGGAATCCTGGTTCAGCCTATCGTGGGCACGTTGAGCGATAAGACGTGGTGCCGCTTCGGTCGCCGCATCCCTTATCTCTTTGTGGGTGCTACGATTGCCGTCCTGGTGATGTGCCTGCTGCCGAATGCCGGTTCGCTCGGACTGACCGTGAGCGGTGCGATGCTCTTCGGACTGATAGCGCTGATGTTCCTCGATACGAGCATCAACATGGCGATGCAGCCGTTCAAGATGCTGGTAGGCGATATGGTAAATGAAAAACAGAAGGCAAAGGCTTACTCTATCCAGAGTTTCCTCTGCAATGCCGGTTCTGTAGCCGGATATATCTTCCCATTCCTCTTTACCTTCCTCGGTATCAAGAATTATGCTGAGAAGGGTGTGGTTCCTGATTCTGTCATCTGGTCGTTCTATATCGGTGCGGCTATCCTGATTCTCTGTGTTATCTACACCACGATGAAGGTGAAGGAGTGGAATCCACAGCAGTATGCGGACTATAATGAAGCGAAGAGTGAAGAGGGAGGAGTGAAGAATTCTAATGCTGAGGCTTCTGAAGACAAGGCTGGTTGGATTACTTTGCTGCGCAAGGCGCCATCTACCTTCTGGAAGGTGGGACTGGTTCAGTTCTTCTGCTGGGCTGGTTTCCTTTATCTCTGGAATTATTCTACGGGAGCCATCGCTGAAACCGTATGGAATACTACCGACCCTGCTTCTGAAGCATTCCAGGAGGCAGGCAACTGGGTGGGCATTCTCTTTGCAGTTCAGGCTGTAGGTAGTGTTATCTGGGCTGTCGTTCTCCCTCAGTTTAAGAATACGAAGGTGGCATACGCTGTCAGCTTGATTATTGGTGGCGTGGGCTTTGCTCTCATTCCATTCCTGCATGACCAGTACTTGCAGTTTATCCCATTCCTGATGATTGGTGCCGGTTGGGCTGCCATGCTGGCGATGCCTTTCACCTTTGTTACCAATGCTTTGCAGGGATATGGTCACATGGGTGCTTATCTCGGTCTGTTTAACGGAACCATCTGTATTCCTCAAATTGTGGCTGCCATCTGCGGTGGAACTGTCCTGAGTCTGGTGGGTTCTCATCAGAGCGATATGATGATTGTGGCAGGTATTCTGCTGATTGCGGGTGCGCTGTCTGTAAGCATCATCAAGGATAAGAAATAGGTGTAAGTAGCAGAGTAAACGATTAATTGATTGTTTCTGCGGAGTGGAAAATGTGCAAACGTTTGCAAGGTTTGTGTGAGAAAAAAATGCAAATTTCTGATACGTTTTTCATACGTTTTTCTTACCTTTGTAGCAGCAAATATAAATTATAACATTTTCAAGAGCCTTTAAGAGTCTTATGACAGTACAGTTTAATATTAAGTATAAAGTAATGTTCGGCGAACAAATCGTCGTAAACATTCAGACGGAGGAAGGTGAACTGAAACTTCCTCTCGAGACAACAGATGGTGAAAGATGGGCATGCGACTGGTGTGTAGAATCACCAGAGAAATCGTATACCTATTATTATAGTGTAGAACGTGAAGGAAGAGCAGTCAAGACCGAATGGCTTATGATTAAGCATCAGCTCGATGTAAATGCCAGGAAGGCTGCGGTTTATACCCTTTACGATCATTGGAAGGCTATGCCTGAGGATGCTTTCCTCTACAGCAGCGCCTTTACCGATTGTATCAATCATCAGGCTCCACAGGAGATGAAGCCGGAAACGGGCAGCAAGATTGTGCGTCTGATAGTCCGTGCTCCTCAGCTTCGTGATGGTGAGCGTCTGGGTGTATTGGGTGCAGATAAAGCATTGGGCGCTTGGGATGTGCAGAAGATTCTTCCGATGACTCAGCATACCTATAATGAATGGGTGGCTGATATTGATGCGGCTCATCTTGAGGGCAGTCATCTGGAGTTTAAGTTCGTGGCTTTCAGAAATGCAAAGAACGAGCTTCTCTGGGAAACCAGCATGAACAGAACCGTGGATTTGCCGGAGATGAAGGCAGGTGAGTTGGTATCTTATGAACTCGACCAGGCTTTCTTCGCTCTGTATAACCGCAAACTTGCCGGAACGCTGGTGCCTGTGTTCTCATTGCGTACCAGAAAGAGTGCCGGTATCGGTGACTTCGGTGATCTGAAGACCATGATAGATTTTGTGGCTTCTACCGGTCAGAAGGTGCTCCAGCTCCTTCCTATCAATGATACCACCATCACTCATACATGGACCGACAGTTATCCATATAGCTGCATCAGCGTCTTCGCCATTCATCCGCAGTATGCCAACCTTCATGCTCTTCCTGAGTTGAAGGATGCAAAGGCTCGTGCTGAGGCTGAGAAGACACGTGCTGAGTTGAACGCACTGGATAAGATAGACTACGAAAAGGTAAATGATTTCAAGATAAATTACTTGCGCCAAATCTTCAATCAGGAAGGTGGAAAGATGATGAAGACAGCCGAATATAAGGCTTTCTTTCAGGATACTGAACTGTGGTTGGTTCCTTACGCACAGTATTCATACCTGCGTGATAAGAATGGTACGGCTGATTTCAACCAGTGGCCAGATCATCAGGTATGGGATGAGGCTGAGCGCAAGGCACTTACCGACCCTAAGACTGCAGCTTACAAGAACGTGGCGTTCTTCTATTTCGTACAGTTCGTACTGGACCGCCAGATGCAGGAGGCTCACGAGCATGCCAAGGCTAAGGGCGTTATTTTGAAGGGTGATATTCCAATCGGCGTAAACCGCAATGGTTGCGATGTATGGATGGAACCAAAATACTTCAACCTCAATGGTCAGGCGGGTGCTCCACCTGATGACTTCTCTGCCAATGGTCAGAACTGGGGATTCCCTACCTATAACTGGTTTGAGATGCTGAAGGATGGCTGCCAGTGGTGGAACCGCCGTTTCCAGAACATGGCAAGATATTTTGATGCTTACCGCATCGACCACGTATTGGGCTTCTTCCGTATCTGGGAGATTCCGGTAAGCAGCGTGCATGGTCTGCTCGGACAGTTTGCACCTGCGCTCGCCATGAGCCGTGAAGAGATAGAAAGCTATGGTTTGCACTTCCAGGATGACCGTTTTACCCGTCCGTTCATTACCGATTGGGTATTGGACCGTGTGTTCCATGAGCGTGCCGGCGAGGTAAAGGAAAAGTATCTCGACCGTCTGGATGACGAGCGTTATCAGATGAAGCCTGAGGTAGATACCCAGCGCAAGGTAGAGGCTCTTTTTGCTGATGCAACAGATGAGAAGGAACTTTGGCTGCGTGATGGCTTGTATGCCCTGATCAGCGATGTACTCTTCGTACGTGATCATACCAACCCTGGCGTCTTCCATCCACGTATCTCAGCCCAGCTTGACTTTATCTACGAGTCGCTCTATGATAATGACAAGGCTGCGTTCAACCGCCTTTACAACGACTATTTCTATCGCCGCAACAACCAGTTCTGGTATCAGGAGGCGATGAAGAAGTTGCCTAAGCTGGTTCAGGCTACCCGCATGCTGGTTTGTGCAGAAGACCTCGGTATGGTGCCTGATTGTGTGCCATGGGTGATGGATGAACTGAAGATTTTGAGTCTGGAACTCCAGAGCATGCCCAAGGATCCATCGGTTAAGTTCGGATATCTGAGCCGTAACCCATACCGCTCGGTATGTACTATTTCGAGCCACGATATGCCTACTCTGCGCATGTGGTGGGATGAGAATATCCAGCGTACCCAGGAGTATTACAATACGATGCTCTACCGTCAGGGACCAGCACCTCATCCACTCCCAGGCTGGTTGGCTAGTGACATCATCAGCCGCCATCTCACCTCTCCATCCATGCTCTGCATATTGAGCATCCAGGACTGGCTGGCTACCGATGAGGCTCTCCGTCTGCCGTCTGCCGATGCCGAGCGTATCAATATCCCGGCTAACCCTAAGCATTACTGGCGTTACCGCATGCACCTCAACATAGAGGATCTGGCTGCTGACAAGCGTTTCGTGCAGAATATCACAGAGATGATTTCGCAGTCTGGAAGAGTCTAACTAACATGATTATATATACAGTGCAAACGTTTGCACACTCATTTGCAGAAAAATACCCTCCCAAATGTGGAGGGTATTTTTGTTTTTTGTATCTTTGCACTATCTTAAGAATAAACAGATAATTATTGAGATAAACTAACGAAGATTCAAAAACAAGAATAAACAACGACTGAACAGTATGAAAAAACTGAATGTATTAGTGATGGGCCTCTTGCTTCCTATGTTGGCAGCAGCCCAGACCGTTAAATCACCTAACGGCAACGTCTCGGTAACTTTCTCTTTGACCGAAAAGGGACAGCCTACCTATGAGATGAGCTATAAGGGAAAGACTGTATGCAAGCCATCCCACTTAGGATTGGAACTGGCTAAGGATAAACATGCCTCTAAGGGTATGGAGGAAACCAGCCTTATGGATGGTTTTACTGAAACTGGTAGCAAGACATCGACTTTCGACGAAACCTGGAAGCCGGTATGGGGCGAAACCGCTACCATCCGCAACCATTATAACGAGATGGAGGTAAACCTGAACCAGGCTTCTTCTAAGCGCAACATCACCATCCGTTTCCGTGTATATGATTATGGTATGGGCTTGCGCTATGAGTTCCCACAACAGGAAAGTCTGAACTATTTTGTCATCCAGGAGGAGCATACCCAGTTTGCCATGGCAGGCGATCATACTGCTTACTGGATTCCTGGTGATTATGATACACAGGAGTATGATTACAACATTACTCCGTTGACAGGTATCCGTCCAATTATTGCGAAAAACCGTGAAGCTTACAAGAGCAATTCATCTACTACCGTCTTCTCTGATACCGGCGTTCAGACCTCTCTCCAGATGAAGACCCAGGATGGACTCTATATCAACATCCACGAGGCAGCCTGCCTGGATTATCCTACCATGCACCTCAATCTGGATGAGAAAACATTGACCTTCGAGTCTTGGCTTACTCCTGATGCTGTAGGCAGAAAGGGATTTATCCAGACTCCATTCAATACCCCTTGGCGTACCGTGATGGTAAGTGATGATGCACGTGATATGCTTTCATGCAAGTTGACATTGAACCTTAACGAGCCTTGCAAGATTAAGGATACATCCTGGATTCATCCTACCAAGTACTGCGGTGTATGGTGGAATATGATTGTAGGCACCAAGACCTGGAGCTATACCAACGACCTGCCATCTGTTCGCCTCGGTGTAACTGATTACAGCAAGTGCAAGCCTAACGGTACTCATGGTGCAACCAACGAGGAAGTAAAGCGCTACATCGACTTTGCAGCCAAGAACGGTTTGCAGGAAGTATTGGTAGAAGGCTGGAACGAAGGTTGGGAAGACTGGTTCGGTCATCAGAAGCTCGATGTCTTCGACTTCGTGACTCCATATCCTGACTTCGATATCAAGATGCTCAACGAATATGCTCACTCTAAGGGTGTGAAACTGATGATGCACCACGAGACATCTTCTGCAGCTCTCAACTACGAGCGCCACCTGGAAGATGCCTTCAACCTGATGAACAAATATGGTTATGATGCCGTGAAGACCGGTTATGTAGGTGATATCATCCCAAGAGGTGAGTATCACTACAGCCAGTTGATGAACAATCACTACCAGCGTGTCATCGAGACCGCTGCCAAGCATCATATCATGGTGAATGCCCACGAGGCAACCCGTCCTACAGGTATCTGCCGCACCTGGCCTAACCTGGTTGGTAACGAGAGTGCACGTGGTACAGAATATGAGGCATTTGGCGGTAACAAGTCTTATCATACTGTGATGTTGCCATTCACCCGTCTGCAGGGTGGTCCGATGGATTACACTCCTGGTATCTTCGAGACCAAGCTTTCTGAGTGGAGCAACAATAAGAGTTATGTTCATACCACTCTCTGTGGTCAGCTTTCTCTCTATCTCGTAATGTACAGTCCGCTGCAGATGGCTGCCGATCTTCCTGAGCATTATGAGAAGTACGACGATGCCTTCCAGTTTATCCGCGACGTAGCTTGCGACTGGGATGACTCCAAGTATCTGGAGGCAGAGCCAGCCAAGTATATCACCGTAGCCCGCAAGGCTAAGGGTACCGATAACTGGTTTGTAGGCGGTAAGACTGATGCAGCCCGCACAGCCGTAGTAAAACTCGACTTCCTGGATAAGGGCAAGAAGTATGCTTGCGCTATCTATCAGGACGGCAAGAATGCTGACTACGAGAAGAACCCTAAATCTTACCAGATCATTCACAAGACTGTGAAGAAGGGTGATGTATTGAAGATTAAAGAAGCACGTGGTGGTGGTTTCGCCATCTCTTTGCTCGCTAAATAAGCCTATAATTTCCGTATTTCCGTCCAACTGTCCGGTTGGTCGGAAATACGCTAAAAATGAGCGTAGATAATCTGTCACAGTTTTCTTCGCTCAGTTCGCTTTAATGTCCTGTATAACAATAACTTAACAATATGAATATCCAAAAACTAATAATTGCAGCATTGACAGCAACCGTTTTACCAACTTCATTGAATGCCCAACAGACATTCAATGAGATGATGTATTCCAAGGAGAAAACCATGTTTATCCTGAATGCTCCAACAGCCCAAAAGTCTTCTGTAACCCTCCGACTTTATAAGCAAGGTCAGGGAGGAAAGGCTTATAAAACGCTGAAAATGAAGAAGTTGGGTGATGAACGCTGGGAGGCTACCGTAAAGGGCGACCTCAAGGGAAAGTTCTATACCTTTGATATTGGCAAGGGTGAAACACCAGGTACATTTGCCAAAGCAGTAGGTGTGAACGGAAACCGTGGCGCCATCGTAGATTTGTATGATACTGATCCATCTGGATGGGATAAGGACGTGCGTCCTGCCCTGAAATCGCCAGCCGATCTCGTTGTCTACGAGCTTCACGTGCGTGATTTCTCCATTTCTCCTACATCCGGCTTGAAATATAAGGGTAAATATCTCGCCCTCACCGAGCCTAAGGCCATCGAATATCTCAAGAATCTGGGCATCAACGCCATCCACTTCCAGCCTGTATTCGATTTCGCTTCTATAGATGAGACCCGACTCGACAAACCACAGTTCAACTGGGGTTATGATCCGAAGAACTATAATGTGCCGGAAGGCAGTTACGCTACCGACCCTTATTCTCCAGCAACCCGCATCAAGGAGTTCAAGGAGATGGTGATGGCGCTGCATAAGGCAGGCATCCGAGTGATTTTCGATGCCGTATATAACCATACTTTCGATATCAACGGCAGCAATTTCCAGCGTACCTATCCTGATTATTATTATCGTAAGACCAAGGATGGTAAGTATTCTGACGGTTCTGGCTGTGGCAACGAGACTGCTTCAGAGAAGCCTCTCATGCGCCAGTTTATGCTGGAGAGCGTGAAATACTGGATAGACGAATATCATATCGATGGTTTCCGTTTCGACCTGATGGGCGTTCATGACATCGAAACCATGCAGGCTATCCGTGAGATGGTAAACCGCATCGATCCTAGCATCTATATTTATGGTGAGGGATGGAGTGCAGGCAGCTGTGCTTATCCTACCGAAAAACTGGCGGTGAAGGCGAATACCCAGCAGCTCAAGGGCATTGGTGCTTTCAGCGATGATATGCGCGATGCGCTCCGTGGTCCTTTCTCTGATGACCATCAGGGTGCGCTTTTGGCTGGTCTTACAGGTCAGGAGGAGAGCCTGAAGTTCGGTATTGTGGGTGGCATTGCTCATCCGCAGGTGGATATGACAAAGGTGAACTATGACAAGAAGCCTTGGACCAACAATCCTACCGAGCAGATCAGTTATGTAAGCTGCCACGACGATATGTGTCTGGTAGACCGTCTGAAGGCAAGCATCGCATCTCTTACCGACAAGAATATCCCTGAAGCAATGCGTACAGCCGAGTTGCTCCGCATCGATAAGCTTGCGCAGACCTGCGTCTTCACTTCCCAGGGTGTTCCTTTCATCCTTGCCGGCGAGGAGATGCTTCGCGACAAGAAGGGAGTACACAATAGTTATAATTCTCCTGACAGCATCAACCAGTTTACCTGGACCAATCTGCAGAAGTATCCGCAGGCGTTTGCTTATTACAAAAGTCTGATCCAGCTCCGCAAGAATCATCCAGCCTTCCGTCTTTCAACAGGCGATAAGGTACGTCAGCATCTGGAGTTCCTGCCTTGTCAGGATGCCAATGGCAACAAGCAGACTTGCCTCGTAGGTTTCCAGCTTAAGAACCTGGAGGGCATTGATGCCTGGAAGAACATCATCGTGATCTATAACTTCAATAAGGAGGCAAAGAAGATGCAGATTCCTGAGGGTAGCTATACTGTGGCTTGCTGCAACGGCGTGATTAACGAGGAAGGCTTAGGCTTTGTTTCGGGAAAGGAAGCTGAGATTGCCCCTCAGTCAGCCTTGATTCTTTATCAGAAATAGTTTATATATTTATAATAAGGTGTAATATGAAAAAGATAATAGCTTCATTAGTGCTTATGGGTAGCGCAATAAGTATGAACGCGGCAGTTAACGTAAGCCGCATTGAACCTACCGACTGGTATGTGGGCATGAAAGATGCTTCGCTCCAGCTGATGGTGTATGGCAAGGATATCAAGAATGCCGATGTAACGGTAAACTATCCGGGTGTGAAGGTAGACAGCATCGCCCGCCTTGATTCTCCTAATTATCTCCTGGTTTATCTTAACCTCAATGGGGCAAAGGCTGGTGAGATGACCCTCAACTTCAAGCAGGGCAAACAGTCGAAGAAGGTGAAGTATGTGTTGAAGAACCGTGAGATGGCGGGCGACAAGCGCATCGGTTTCTCTAACGAGGATGTGCTCTATATGCTGATGCCAGACCGTTTTGCCAACGGCAATCTGAAGAATGATGCCTTTAAGACGATGCGTGATAAGACCTGCAACCGTGCAGAGCCTAGTCTGCGACATGGTGGCGACCTGGAGGGAATCCGCCAGCACTTGGATTATTTTAACCAGTTGGGTGTAACCGCTCTGTGGTTTACCCCGGTTTTGGAGAACGACAGTCCAAGTAACGGCAAGAACAGCAGCTATCATGGCTATGCTACCACCAATTATTATCGTGTAGACCCACGTTTCGGAACCAATGCCGATTATAAGCAGCTGATAGATGAGGCTCACAAGAAAGGTTTGAAGATTGTGATGGATATGATTTTTAACCATTGCGGCTTCGAACATCCTTGGGTTGCCGATATGCCTTCAAAGGACTGGTTTAATAAACCAGAATGGCTGGCTCCTGAAAATCAGACTGCCGAGCATCAGAAGAACATCGGTACGGTGGATGGCGCTGCTAAGGTGAACGATAAGTATCTGCAGACCAGTTATAAACTGACTCCGGTACTTGACCCATACGCCAGCAAGGTTGATCTCACAGAAACCGTAGATGGCTGGTTTGTTCCAACTATGCCTGACCTCAACCAGCGTAACCCACACGTTATCAAGTATCTGATTCAGAACAGTGAGTGGTGGATAGAGAGCGCAGGTATCGACGGCATCCGTATGGATACCTATCCTTATGCCGACCGCGATGCGATGGCACACTGGATGAAGGTGCTGGGCGAGGAGTATCCTCACTTCAATACCGTAGGCGAGACTTGGGTAACCGAACCTGCCTATACTGCAGCCTGGCAGAAGGACAGCAAACTTTCAGAGAAGAACAGCTATCTGCCAACCGTTATGGATTTCGCCTTCTTCGACCGCATCAATAGTGCAAAGAAAGAGGAGACCGATGACTGGTGGAATGGTATGAACCGTCTCTACAACGTGTTCTGCTACGACTATCTCTATCCTAATCCAAAGAGCGTAATGGCATTCATCGAGAATCATGATACCGACCGCTTCCTGGGTGAAGGCAAGGATACCCTGGCTTTGAAGCAGGCGCTGTCATTGCTTCTTACCATCAATCGCACTCCTCAGCTCTATTATGGTACAGAGGTGCTGATGAACGGTACCAAGAGCGTGACCGATGGCAATGTACGCAAGGACTTCCCTGGCGGTTGGGCTGGTGATAAGCACAATGCCTTTACAGCAGAGGGTAGAACACAGGCAGAAAACCAGATGTTCAACTGGCTCAGCCGATTATTGCATTGGCGCCAGGGCAACGAGGTTATCACCAAGGGCAAGCAGACCCAGTTCTGTCCACAGAAGGGTGTGTATGTCATTGCCCGCCAGTATAAGGGTAAGAATGTGATGACGGTTATCAACGGCAAGAACGAGGCAAACGAGCTGAATGTTTCCCGTTATGCAGAGATTATCGGTTCTCATGATAAGGCTACGGATGTTACAAATGGTCGCACCGTTCTTATCAACAAGAACGTGAAGCTCCGTCCTCGCCAGAGCATGATTCTTGAGTTCTAAAACGCAAGTATATTCCTATATGAACGTTCCTAGAGTTGTAAATTTACACTTCTAGGAACGTTTTTTTCTTGATAAAAATTCTTTCGTTTCATTTTTTCTTCGTACTTTTGCAAGCAGAAGTTTAAAAACTTAATAAAAATGGATGAAGAAATAGGCAAATGGCTATTAGATATATCCAAGTATATAATTACTGCTTATATCTTATCGCAAATGTTTGGTAAAGATAATGATTCCTGGTGGTCATTTATTGGTGCAGTCTTATTGGCTGTTCTATTGTTTGCATTGGGATATTATTTAATTAAAAAAGGAAAAGATAAAAATAAGAAAGGGAAGTAAAATGAGTAATGGATTATTAGCAATGTATATTTTCCTTGCTGTGTTCGCAACAGGATTAGTTATTTATTCTAAAATGTCTGATAGAAAAAGACAGGAGAAATAAGTATGGATACAGGATTGTTTATTATGTATGGCTTTTTGGTGCTTTTGGCAGCAGGAATATTTATTTATGCCAAAATTGATGATCGCAAAGAACAGAAAAGAGCAAAAGAATAGTTAATGATTAGATACATTCTTTCTATAATAAGCATTCTCTTCATAACCTTGAGCAGTTGGGCGCAAGGTGGGCTGCCTAGTCGCTATAATGTAAGCTATCTCAATATGGCTGCAGGTATGCCGAATAATTTTGCTGATGATATCTTTCAGGATTCCTACGGCTTCGTATGGATCAGTACGCATGGTGGTGGACTGGTGCGCTACGATGGTTTCAACTTTATGAACTTCGGTTTGGGGTCTGTAGGAATCAGTCTGCGAAGCAACAGTTGCCGTAATGTCTGCGAAGATCCGTTCAAGCGCCTTTGGATAGCTTTCGAGGAAGGTCCGCAGGTACTCGACCTCAATACCATGCAACCTGTTGTTCCACTTTGTGAGAACAGCCGGGTAGAGGCACAACTCAACAAAGTATTCAAGAACCTTTGCACCCGAATATATTGTGATGCAAAGGGCAATATATGGATGCTGTCTGTCAATCAGCTTACCCGTTTCGGCTTTAACGAAAAGGGCGAGGTGAGCAGCGTCTTGTCCACATCCTATCCTTATAATGCTCCCGACCTCGGAATCTGTGATGTCTATCGCAGAGGAACGGTTGTATTATGCAACAATGGAGTAGTGAGCGAGTTTTCTGTGAAGAACAATCAGCTTGTAGCAAAGAATATCTCATCCCTGTTCCCTCCGCTCGAAGGTCGGTATGGGGGGGCGCTTATTTATTATCATGGCAAGATATGGATGGGTACGAATCGCGGATTGTTTAATAGTGGTAAGCAGGAATTCCATTGTTCTGCTACCGACCATTCGCTCCAGCACGAAGTAGTGACGAGCCTTGCCGTTTCTCCAGATGACAAACTTCTGGTAGGAACGCTCTGTGGCGTAGATATCTTCAATGATAAGACCGGAGAGATAGAACATTGGAACACTGCTACGGCTGTGAATCCGCTGAGCAGCAACTTTATCAACAGTCTTTTCTCTAAGAACGGACAGATATGGGTAGGTTCCGAGACAGGTGGTGTTATCAAGTTGGCTCCACGTCAGCTGAATTTGGAATTCTACCGTCACGACCCCGCCACCCCGGGCAGTATCTCTCCTAATGCGGTCAATGCCATGTATGCGGCAGCCGACGGAACCCTGTGGGTAGGAACAGTAGAGGGAGGTCTCAATGCCTTGACTCCAGGCAGCATGAACTTTGTTCATTATACGGTGGCAAATTCCGGTTTGCCGCATAATACCGTCTCGGTTCTTGCAGCCGATAACCGCAATCAGCTCTGGATTGGTACCTGGGGAAGGGGCTTTGCTGTGATGAATCTCAGTCAGCCGGACAAGATTATTCCTCTGGTGATAGATGCTAAGCATCAGCATTTACTTAACTTTGCCGGTGCTTTGGCTTACGATCCTATCAATGATGGTATGTGGCTCGGAACCAATGACGGTCTCTTCTTCTATGATATGAAGCGCCGCCAACTCATTGAACCTTTCAAGGGATGCCTGAATGTGCGCGGCTGCATCGGTTCTCTGATAACCCGAAAGGGCAAACTCCTGATGGGGTGCGTGCAGGGAATGGTAGAGGTCGATCTCAAGTCGCGTGCTCATGGCAAGGGCGATTTCGCTGTGACGTATCATCAGTATAAACTCGACAATCCGAAGAGTGGAGTCTTCGATAAGATATTGTCTTTCTGCCAGGCTAAGGATGGAAAGATATGGATGGGCAGTAACGGCTACGGTCTGTATTGCTATACCAGCGATAAACACGGAAAGACTCAAGTGAAGTCGTATACCACCAATAACGGACTTGCCAACAATATCGTGAAGGGTATTGTAGAGGATAACCAGGGTATGCTGTGGATAGCTACCGATAACGGACTCTCTATCTTCAATCCGAAGACCGAGGCATTCTGCAGTTTCTCCCGTGAAGACGGTCTGATCAGTTCGCAGTTCTATTTCAATGGAGCCATCCGCAATGCCAAGGGCGAGATATTCCTGGGCACCGATGCGGGTATGATGGCTGTAAAGGGCATAAACCGTTCTGTGCACCAGACGGGTAAGTTGTGCTTTACCGAACTTTTGGTAGATAACCAGCCTGTCTTTGCCGGCAGCGATTATCTGGAAGAAGACATTTCTGTCGCCAGAAAGTTACGTATCCATGAGAGTGATAAGTCGTTTACCCTCTTTTTCTCAGCGCTCAATTATGGCAGCGAGACACAGGGCGTGTACCTTTATCGCATGAAGGGATACGAGAATGAGTGGGTTCAGCTCAAGGCTGGTCAGCATAGTGTGCGTTATTCCACTCTGCCGGCTGGAGACTATAAGTTTGAGGTGAAATATATCCCATCTATCAATTCCGACAAGGAGCAGGTGATCTCTGTAGAAGTTCAGATTACTCCTTATTTCTGGAAGAGCTGGTGGTTTGTTACCCTTATTATAATAGGTATCATTGCCTTGCTCCAATATGCTTATGTGCGCCGTCTCAACAAGATGCGCGAAGAGGAAGTTGAGGCTTTGTACCGTCCTATCGAGGCAGCGATGAAGGAAAGTGATGAACCAGAAAAGCTGCAGAGTCGCATCCAGATGATTCTGCAGAACCAGAAGCGTTATCAGGACAGTCAGATAAAGAGCATTGAGGCTGACAGGAAGATGGTAGAGGAGAATACGCGTCCATTCATGGAAGAAGTGATGGATGTGATGGAGAAGAATTACGATAATTCTGAGTTCGGAGTTCAGGAACTGGCAGATGCCTTGGGTATATCACGCAGTGTACTGAGCAAGAATCTCTCCAAGGAGACAGGTTTGCCAACAGCCCAGTTTATCCGCAACTACCGTCTCGACATCTCGCGCAAGATGATGGCTGATAAAACTTCCAACCGAAATATCACGGAGATAGCCTACCGTGTAGGCTTCAACGATCCGAAGTATTTCACCCGTTGCTTCACCAAGCAGTTTGGCATCTCGCCGACTGCATATAAGGATCAGTTGGATTCTCAGGGTTCAGATATGGGATAGTTCTCCTTGGATTCTTCGGAGAAATAATGTTCCTGGATGTGATAATTTGTTAAGCAAATAAAATAAAACCGAGGGGTTACTTGATATAAGTCAAGTAACCCCTTGTTTTGTGTGTGTGGGTACACAACTGGTGGATAAGCACGTAATATCCTTAAAAATCCACTGTTTATGTGTTTTGTCCACCTATAAAACCCAATTGTCCACCCTATATAATCCGATTAATTGTACTTTTGCCACTGAAAAAGGATTTAAGAATTTTAAATAACCTATTTGAATAGTAAACAAACAACCTAAAGGCGTTAAGTTATGAAGTTAAGAAAAACTTTACTTTCGTTTGCTTGTGCTATCATGGTGGCATTAAGTTTCACTGCTTGTGGTGATGACTGGGGCCGACAGGACGATCCTGCTGGCGGACAGATTTACCCATCTAAGGCAACAGTGGCAACTTATGACTTTGAGTATTCAGAAGAGAAACCTGAGTATTCAGACATGATAAGTCACGATGAGTCATGTGAGGTGACCAATGATGAGACCCTCGCAAGTAATGTATTGCACATCAATGGTAAGGGTGGTGCCAAGATTGCCAATCCTTTCAATGGTGTGAAGTTGCAAAATGGCGCTGCCATCACTTTCGCTGTAAAGATTGATGCAGCCGTAGCTGAGGACGGAACAGTCGCAGATGTTGACTTGACCCGACCTCTTGTCTCATTTGGTTCAGATGAGAAGGATGCTGCTGGTAATGATATCAGTGCTCACTTCTATATCACTGCCAATGGTCAGGTGGTTTACAACAAGCCTACCCAGTTGCAGAGTTTGAACCTGAATGAGAATGATCCTGCTTCTGTGAAGACAGGTATTCTCTCTCCTAATGAGTGGCATTTCGTAGCCCTTCAGCTTTCTACTGAAGGTTACCAGCTCTACGTAGATGGTAAGAAGAGCCTTTCCGGTTATCAGACATCATCAAGTGCTACTTCTTTCAAGTACAAGACTTTGGTTGATTCCATCAACTCTTTACCTTATATATATATAGGTGGAGACAGCAAGTTGACAGCCGAAGAGACCAACACCGTATCTATCGACAATGTTACCCTGATCCGTAACATGATGGAAGAGAAAGACTGGAACAAGACCATTGGAGGTAATGGAGGTAGCGGTTTCATTTGGAAAGAACAAGAATCTATCGGTAATGAAGATTTTAGTTCCGGATTCTTTGATCCTAAAACTCCAAATATTCAAATGAAAGGTAATGGTACTGTTCATTACCGTTTTACTTGCAATAATAATGCTGCAAAAAATTATGAAACATGGGTTCTTGCCATAACAAATGGTGTAGCTTTTGGCGATAATGGATATATTGAATATGAGATATGTCGTGGTGATGCTTGGAGTTGGGGTTCACTCCTCGATGGCGATGCTCAAGGCGTTTCTGCAAGTTATAATTGGGATTCATGGATTGCTGATATGAAGGGAGCAACAGTAGACCTTTATGTTACTCGTACTGGTAAAATGTTCCATGTTGAACAATATGTGACAACTGCAAGTGGTTCTAAACTACCAGTTTGTACATTTGATACTCAAAAGGAAGCTCCTACAGAAGAATGGGGTACTTTTGTAACTCTAGAAAAGTCATTCTTGACATTTGAAAAGGCCGAGACTTATACATCTGTTAATTATAAAGATGGTGCATATACAATCGGTTCTGATGATAATTCTTCAGCATTCTTTGATAAGAAATCTGAAATGTATGACCTTTCTGCAGAGCGTTCACGTTTGACAATTCAATTTGTCAATACAACTGCAGGTGGAGAGAATTGGGAAAATTATGTAGTTGCATTCACAAACACTCCTTTTGGTGAGGCTGGATATTTAGAGTATGCAGTTTGTAGAGCAGATGCTTGGACATGGGGAGCTAATATACCAACGAATGGAGATAATGTAACAGCTACCTACAATTGGGATACTTGGAAGACAGATATTAATGGTGCTACTGTTACTCTTGATTTCAAACGTGTTGGTGATAGAGTTGATATGACAGCTGATGTTGTGACAGCTCAGGGAGAGTCTTTGCCTCAGATGTCTTTCTTTGTTGATGGACTTGAGGGTAAACCGCTTTATGTCTTCTTGACAAATGAAAAGTCTTATCAAGTTATCAAGCAGGTTAGAACATATCCATGGTTCAATACTAACTTTGCAGAATAATAACCAAAATAGAATAAACAATGAACAATAACATATTGCATAAGTTATTCTTGACCCTGACACTGGTGCTCCTTACTTTAGGAGCATCAGCACAGGTTACCGTATCAGGTAATGTGTCAGATGAATCGGGTGAGCCTATCATCGGTGCTACTGTTATGGAAGCATTGACAACCAATGGTGTTGTTACTGATTTCGACGGTAACTTCAAGATTCAGGTGAAGAACGAGAACGCTACTTTGAAAATCTCTTATATCGGTATGGTTGCTCAGAACATCCGTGTAGGCAATCAGCGTAATATCAAGGTGGTTCTCAAGGACGAAAGTCAGAAAATCAATGAGGTCGTAGTCGTTGGTTACGGTCATCAGAAGAAAGAGAGTGTCGTAGGTGCTATCTCTCAGGTTAGTTCAGACGACCTCTTGAATACTCCTACAGCCAACGTTACGCAGGCTATTGCCGGTAAGATTCCTGGTGTCGTAACAACTCAGGTTTCTGGTGCTCCTGGTGCCGATGACGCTACCATCAACATCCGTGGTCGTGCAACCTTCGCTGGCGACGGTGCTCCATTGGTCATGGTAGATGGTGTAGAGCGTGCTTTCTCTCAGGTGGCTCCTGATGATATCGAGAGCATCTCTGTATTGAAGGATGCTTCTGCTACAGCCGTTTATGGTGTGCGTGGTGCGAATGGTGTCATCCTTGTTACTACCAAGCGTGGTAAGGATATGAAGCCAGAGGTTAGCTTGACAAGCAATTTCATGTGGGGTACCCCAACCCGTAAGCCTCACTATCTGAACTCTTATGACTCTGTTACTCTCCTCGAGGAGGCTTTGAAGAATGATGGTCTTCCATCACAGTATTCAGCTTCTGATATCGAGATGTACCGCAAGAGCTGCGCCGGCGAGTTGACTGGTGCTGATGCGCTTCTCTATCCTAATGTAGACTGGTATGATGAGGTGCTCAACAACTGGGCTCCTTCTCAGCGCTACAATGTAAGTGTACGTGGTGGTACGAAACGTATGCGCTACTATGTCTCTGGTGAAATCTACAACCAGGGTTCTCTGATCAAGAACCTCAGCCAGGATACCTACGGTAACTCTTCAAGCCCAGGCTACAACCGTTACGCTTTCCGTGCCAACATGGACTTCTTCCTCTCTAAGGATTTGACATTCAGCGTAAACTTCGGTACTCGTTTCGAGAACCGTCATGGTTCAAACACTAACGAGAGTTCTACCAACTATGATATCTTCGCACGTATCAACCATACTCCAGGTTGGATCTTCCCTGTATCTTATGAGGTACAGAATGGTGAGACAACCAAGACTCTCTATGGTGGTACAGCCGTATATCAGGACAACGTAGTGGCTGCCCTTGCCAAGGGTGGATACTATCGCGGAACCAATACCATCAATGAGACCAACTTCATTGCTGATTACAAGATGGACTGGTTGACTCCTGGTCTTTCTGCCCGCGGTATGGTTTCGTTCGACTACGACTCATATTACAAGAAGACATTCGGAGCTGCTTTTGCAACTTACGAATTGAACGACCGTAACAACTTTACAAGTGCAGATGCTTATACCAAATATAATGTAGATGGCGACCTGGCTTACTCTAAGGGCTCTTCTACTACTTACAAGCTCTATATGGAGGGTCAGATCAACTACGCCCGCAAGTTTGGTAAGCACGATGTTACAGGTATGGTACTTTACAACCAGAATGACTACCGTTACAACTCAGACCTGGCTAAGCGCTATCAGGGTCTCGTAGGTCGTGTAACTTACGGTTATGATGACAAGTATTTGGCTGAGGTTAACGTTGGTTACAACGGATCAGAGAACTTCCTCAAGGGCAAACGCTTCGGTTTCTTCCCAGCATTCTCACTCGGTTGGCGTGTAACTCAGGAAGAGTTTATGAAGCCAACAGAAAACTGGTTGAACAACCTGAAGATCCGTGCATCTTACGGTGAGGTTGGTAACGACGTATATACCGTAGGTGGTGTGGCTCAGCGCTTCCTCTATGAGGAGAAGTGGAACCAGATTTCCAACGATTACTACTTCGGTAATACTGGTAAAACCGGTATTTTCGAGAGCCAGTATCCTAACTATGGTGTAACATGGGAGCGTGCCAAGAAGTTCAACGTAGGTCTTGAGTTCGGCTTGTTCAACGGTATGCTGACTGGTAACTTCGACTACTTCGTTGAGAACCGTAACGATATCCTGACCGAGTACTTGAGCCGTCCACAGTGGGTAGGTGTAACCATGGCAGCCGGAAACCTCGGTAAGACCCAGAACAAGGGTTACGAGTTGGAACTCCATCACTTCAATCACATCGGCAAGGACTTCACCTATAATATCGGTGCAACCTTCTCTCATGCAGCCAACAAGATCAAGAATATGGATGAGCCTGCTTACAAGACCGCTTATCGCAAGCGCGAAGGTCACCCAATCAACCAGTACTTCGGTCTGGTATGCGAGGGCTTCGTAACACAGGCCGACTTGGATAATCCTAACTTCCCTGTATCAACCTACGGAAACGTAAAGGTTGGTGACCTGAAGTACAAGGATATGAATAACGATGGCTTCATCGATGACCGTGATGAGACATTCATCGGCTACAGCGATATTCCAGAGAACACATACGCTCTGACACTCGGCGCCAACTATAAGGGCATCGGTTTCGAAGTAATGTTCCAGGGTGTAGATCATGTATCCCGTTACTACGACAGCGATGCGATGTTCGCCTTCCAAAACAACGGTAAGGTAAAGGATATCCACCTGAACCGCTGGAACCCTGCAAAGAGCGAGGCAGAGAACCTGGCTACTGCTACCTATCCATTGCTCCATTACGGAAGCAACGGTGACCACAACCAGCGCCAGAACTCATTCTTCCTGAAGAACGGTTCATTCGTCCGTCTGAAGAACATCGAGTTGAGCTATACATTCCCTAAGGAGTTGATTAAGCATGTCGGTATGAGCAATGTCCGCTTCTACATCAATGCCAACAACCTCTTTACATGGGATCATCTCGACGACTTGGTTGACCCGGAGAGTAACGGTTCAAACCGTTATCTACTCTTGAAGACCGTCAACGTAGGTTTCAATGTCGTATTCTAATTCAAGAACATTCAAAAAGAATCGAAAATGAAGAAATATAGTATATTTGCTTTGGCGCTCGTTATGGGAGCAATGACGCTCACCTCTTGCGAAGACGCCTTTGGCAATTTCCTCGACAAGCAGCCAAGCAATGAGTTGACAAAAGCTGAGGTGTTGGGTAACTTCACTCTGTTGGAAGAGAACCACAATGATACTTACAACTTCCTGCTTCACGGTGCCAACCGCGTGAACAACTCATGGATGGATGCTGCTACCGATCTGGCTGAGTCAAGTATTGGTACATCAGGTACACGTACCACATTCAATATCGGTAACTATTATGGTGGTGGCGGTGCAGCAGAGCTGACTTCTCCTTGGGAGAGCCGCTATCGTGGTATCCGCAAGTGCAATATCACCATCAACACATTGGAGCAGGACACTGAGAACAAGCTTCGCCCTGCAGATGTTGACGTAGAACTTTACAATTCACGTAAGGCAAACTATATTGCAGAGGCCCGTTTCCTCCGTGCCTATTTCTACTGGGAACTGTTTCTCCGCTATGGTCCGGTGCCATTGGTTACAACCGAGCTCGACCCTAACGGTGACCTGATGACAGGTTATACAGAGCGCCCTGACCTCAAGACCTTCATGGATTATCTCTTCAAGGAGGTGAAGGAATGCGAGAGCAGTTTGAAGACTTACGCAGAGACCAGCGATGCTACCTATGCAGGTGAGGTAAACCAGCCTACAGCACGTGCCCTCTATGTTCGCATGATGCTCTACATGGCAAGTCCACGCTACTCAGCACAGAGCGGTGTTACCTGGCAGCAGGCTGCAGACGCAGCTGCGGGCTTCATCGCTGACTATGGTGAGAACTATAAGTTGGAAGATCGTACCAATGGTGGTGTAGCAGCCTACAACAATGCCTGGTTGCTCAACACTTATACCGACAAGAACCCTGAGGTTATCTTCTTCCGCAACGATGTAGCTATCGGTTGGAGCGGTATTTCTACCGATACTCCTGTAGGTGAAGGTGGACAGGGTGGTCTTTGCCCAAGCCAGAACCTCGTAGATATGTATGATATGGAAGATGGTTCAGCTCCTTTCAAGCAGTATGATGCAACAGGTGCTCCGGTTTATGTAAACGGCAAGCCTGTCATCAACGAAGAGAGCGGTTATACAGAGCAGAAGATGTGGAAGAACCGTGATCCACGCCTCGCAGCTACCATTCTTTACAATGGTTGTGAGTGGGGTCAGGCTACCAGCACCAAGACCAATGTCATTGATGTTGTTTATGGTCATCGCGATAATCCTATCGGTAACCAGAATGCTACTCCAACAGGTTACTATGTACGCAAGTATATTCCTGAGACCATCCTGAGCAGTAACCACAGCGGTACAGCCAAGCGCCTCTGGAAGATCTTTACCTATAGTGAACTGCTTCTGAACTATGCTGAGGCATTGAACGAGGCTGATTATGCAGGCAACAAGACACAGGTTTGCAACCTGCTCGACCAGATTCGTCATCGTGGCGGTATCATCGGTAATGTAGCCGACCGTGCAGACTTGAATTCCCAGACAGCTATGCGCAATTTCATCCACAAGGAGCGTACCATCGAACTTGCTTTCGAGGAGCACCGCTGGTGGGATGTACGTCGCTGGAACGTAGCAGGCGATGCGCTCGGCCGTGATATCTACGGTGTAAACGTGGCAGCAGATGGCACCATTACCCGTAAGGTAGCCCAGAAGCGCAAGTGGCAAGACAAGTTCTACCTCTATCCAATCCCAGAGGCTGAGGTTTGGAAGATTGGTCAGGACTTCCAGAACGATGGTTGGAAAGAATAACTCTTTTAATGATAGAATCGTATGAATAATATTCAGAATATATATAATAAGGTATCTTCATCAAGCAAAGTCTTGATGCTGAGTGCACTTCTCTGTGCTTCAAGCTCAGTCTTGGCACAGGAGCAGGTGCTCAAAGGCCGAATCGTCAACAGCCAGGGTGAACCAATCCCTGGAGCTGTTGTCAACGTGGCAGAGGAAAGCCGCATTGCCCTGACCGACAAGGATGGTTACTTTACATTGAAGAAGGTAACTCCTAGCGATGAAATCTGCGTTAGTAGCGTAGGTTACAAGAATGCTCAGGAGAAGGTGACCACTTTTGACGGCACATACGTCATCAAGATGGAAGATGATGCAGACGAGTATGAGCATCTCGCTCCTGTTCCTTTCGGCGAGCAGAAAAAGAAAATCTTGACAGATTCCCGTTCGGTTGTTTCAGGCGAGGAATTGCAGAAGCATCCTGTTACTATTCTTCAGAATGCCTTCACCTCAACACTGAATGGTGTGCAGACCTACGAGTGGTCTTCTGAGCCAGGATGGTCGGAGAGTTTCCTCTTTATCCGTGGTATCCGTACCACCAACCAGAGTGCCCGTTCTCCACTGATCATCGTGGATAACGTAGAGCGTGACCTCTCCTTCCTCGATGCTTATCCTATCGAGAGCATCACCGTATTGAAGGATGCTGCCGCTTCTTCTATCTATGGTATGCGTGGTGCCAATGGTGTGATTATGGTTACTACCAAGCGCGGTAATGCCGGTAAGACTAAGATTGATTTCACTCAGGAAGTCGGTTTCCAGACCCTCGCCAACAAGATGGAGGTTCAGAACTCTTACAACATGGCGATGACCCGTAACCAGGTACGCTATCTGAGCGGTATGGATCCGATGTACACCCAGGAGCAGCTCGACAACTACAAGTATGTATGCAATGGTGGAAAGTTTGCTGACGATGATATCCGCAAGTATCAGTACTTCAATACATCTTGGGCAGACCAGTTGTATCGTGAAGCTGCACCGCAGTATCGCACCAACCTGCAGATTAGTGGCGGTAACCAGCGTGCCCGCTACTATGTAAGCTTCTCTTACCTGCGCCAGGAGGGTATGTGGAATACCGAGGGTACTGAAATGAATGATGGTTACAGCACTCAGCACGTACTGAACCGCTGGAATCTCCGTTCTAACATCGATATCGATGTATCCAAGTATCTGAATGTATCTCTCGACTTGGGTGGACGTATAGATAACATCTCTCAGCCTACTGAGGGCGTGTTCAACCTCGTTACCTTCGGTGTAATTGAGGCAAACCCTATGGCTCCTACCCATAACCCTGACGGAAGTATCTATTCTTCATCTACAGCCAACAACCCGGTACGTTACCTGGGTGGTTCCGGTTTGGAGAAGAATCGCCGCCGTAACTTGTATTCTACCTTGAATGCCAAGTACGATTTGAGTCCTGTATTGAAGGGCTTAGGCTTGTTCGGTACAGTCAGCTTCGATGCATACGAGACTTTCGAGTCAACACAGACTGCTCAGATGGATTCATGGAACTACGACTACGATAACCTGGCGGTTACCGATGTCAGCCAGTTCAAGTATACCAAATATACAACCAAGGCAGCTTTGAGCAACCCATCAGCTAATCAGCGTGGTTACTACTACAACCTGAATCTGTTTGGTGGTGTAAGTTATAAGAACAGTTTCGGTAAGCACAATGTAGATGCCCGTGCCTTTGCCCGTTACTACCGTAATGAGGAAGCAGGTTCAGATTACTCTACCCAGCAGAGTGCATCTTCAAACCGCTATCTGGCATACAACTTCCAGGGAACATACGACTATGCCAACAAGTATATTGCCTCAGTCAACCTCTCTCGTATGGGATGTGATAACTTCTCACCAGACGACCGTTGGGGAACCTTCTGGGGGGCATCAGCAGGATGGGTACTCTCTGAGGAATCCTGGATGAAGAAACTTGGCTTTGTCAATCTTCTCAAGCTCCGTGCTTCTTATGGTGAGGCTGGTCAGTCTTCTACTGGTGCAGGCCGTTACCCATATCAGAGTATCTATGGCTCAGCTACCGGTTATGGTTTCGGTTATAACGGAACTCTTGTGAATGGCTATGCTGAGAGCAAGACCGGTAATGCCAACAGTAAGTGGGAAATCTCCAAGATGGTAAACCTCGGTGTTGACTGGAACCTCTGGAACAGCAAACTCTATGGTAGCTTCGATATCTTCAAGGAGTGGCGTTCTAACATCCTGGTATCCCGTTCAACCGTGCCAGAAACCATACTTGGTGTGCCTGTAGCACAGGATTCATATGGTAAGGTTGAAAGCCGCGGTTACGAACTCGTTCTCGGACATCGTGGCAATATCGGCAAGGACTTCAAGTACTTCATCGAGGGGCAGCTTACCTTCAATACCAACAAGATTACCGATATCGATGAAACTGCACCAGATGTAGAGTGGCAGCGCAAGGCAGGTCATAGAATCTATGACAATACTTCGGTAGCCGAACTCTATGAGCAGGCTCAGACAGGTACCAACCGTGTGGGTGGATGGAACATCTATAAGTTCGACCAGTGGGCTTCAGATCCAAACCTGATTGCAACCTCTCAGCAGGATGCTATCGACCATCCGGAAAAGTATCCATACAACAGCTTCTCTAATGGAGCACAGCAGTTGGGTACAGCGGTGTTCAAGGATATCAATGGTGACCGCGTGATTGACTCAAAGGATATGGTGCCAGATTCATACACCATCATTCCTGAGATGATTCCTACCTTCAACTTCGGTTTCGAGTACAAGGGCTTCGATGCCCGCATGATTGTGAATGCTTATCTCCGTCGCTCTGTATTCCTTTCACCAGCTATCAGCTACAGTGGTTGGAGTAACATGGGTACCCATGAGGTAACAAAGGCTTGGGGTTACTATACTGATGACCCTTCTGATCCTCGCAACGTGAATGCTACTTATCCACGTCCTGTTTATAATGGATTCGATGCAGTTGATTCAGACCGTGCTACAGGTTCTTACCAGAACAATATTTGGGTACGCAATGGTAACTTCTGGTCTATCCGTAATATTGAGGTAGGATACTCTTTGCCTGCTAAGTTGATTTCTAAGTTGTGGATGACTAAGTGCCGCGTTTACTTCAGCGCTTACAATATTGCTACCTTTAGCAGTCTGCCAGATGATGTAGACCCAGAGAAGCCATTGAGCTACTGCTGGTGGTATCCAAAGACAAAGTCATTTACATTTGGTATTAACATTGGTTTCTAATCAATTTTATCAAAAACGAATATGAAAAAGATATTAGTTAATATATCATTGGCGATGCTGGCTGTAGGAGGTATGACCTCCTGCAGCGACATCCTCGATAAGGAAGTCGACTTGACTTATACTGACGAGAACATCTACAGCAACTACGACCGTACCCGTGGTGTCTTGGCAAATGCCTATACCTATTTGCCTGATGCCTTTGCGGGATATACCGATGGTCAGTTCCGTGCTGCTTCTCGTGACTGTATGACCGATAATGCCATCTCTTACTGGAATGTGCATTACTATCACAGTGTGTTGAACGATTCATATGATGCCAAGAACCACTGGTTTGCTGAGAATTATTGGAGCAACGATCTGAAGGGCATCCGTGTCTGCAACGACTTCATTTCAAAGGCACGTGAGAGTGTCATCGGAAATGCAGAGAAGAGCGGTGACGACAACAAACTCTGCGACCGTTACAAGGCAGAGGCGCGTTTCATCCGTGCCATCCTTCATTTCGATATGATTGGCTATTTCGGTGCAGTGCCTATCGAGGATCATGTGTTGGATAATGCAGAGGCTGCTTCTATTGCCCGTACTCCAGCTCCTGAAGCATTGAAATGGGTAGCTGATGAATGCGATGCCATCATCCAGAGCGGTGCGCTCCCATTCCGTTACAGCAATGAAAATGAGAACTGGGGACGTATCAATGGTGCTGCTGTCTATGCATTGAAGTCAAGAGCATTGCTCTATCGTGCTTCTGCACTGAACAATCCTACAAATGATGTTACCTGGTGGCAGGAAGCTGCTGATGCAGCCCTCGCTTTCATCAATGCCAATAAGAGTTCTGCCAATCCTTATCGTCTGTACACTACAAGCGATAACAACCCTAACAAGAACTATTATGAGTGCTTCACCAGTACCCCTCACCTGAACCCTGAGTATATCCTCAGCCGCAGTGAGTGGAATACACGAGAAATTGAGATGTTCAACACTCCTTGTGGTTTCTCCGGTAATGTGAACTCTACCGGTCGCGTAAACCCTACACAGAATCTGGTTGATTCTTACGAGACCATCAATGGTCTTCCTATCGATCAGGATCCTTCTTACAACGACCAGGATCCATACAAGAACCGTGACCCACGTCTGGAGCAGACCATCTTCCACCAGGGAAGTATCTGGGGAGACAAGAGTCAGGACGAGGAGCGTGCCGTGGATGTATCTGTAGGTGGCAAAGACTACCAGGATCTTCATGGTGGTACCACTACCGGTTACTACTCTAAGAAGTTCGTTCACAATATGAGCTTCAAGAACCCTACCACATACGTTACCGCTTGCCCTATCTTCCGCTATGCGGAGATTCTGCTCAATGCTGCTGAGGCTTTGAACGAGGCAAAGGGTCCTGAGGCTGCCTACGACTATGTAAACCAGGTTCGTGCCCGTGTGGGTATGCCTGCTTACAAGGGTATGACCAAGGAACAGCTTCGTGAGCGTATCCGCAACGAGCGCCGCATCGAGTTGGCTTTCGAGGATCACCGTTTCTTCGATGAGCGCCGCTGGAAATTGTTTGATGGCAAGAGTGCTGCTACAGAGAAGAGTGAGCCACGCTACAAGCAGGTTTACAACATCTATAGCGTTGTTGTAACTCCTAATGAGAGCCAGGTATATACTTATCGCAACGATAATACCCATCCTACTCGTGCGTTCTCTATTCCTAAGAATTATTACTTCCCAGTGCCTGATGACACTTACAAGAAGAATCCTAACTTAGGACAGAATGCAGGTTGGGAACTCTCTGATGCTCCTAAGAAGGACGACACCACTGAAGGTGGCGAGACTACTGAGGGTGAAACAACCGGTAAGTAATCTTTGTCAATATACATTATATATTTTAGGTGAGGTCTATGGCGAAAACACCATAGACCTTCCTTGGTTTAAAAAAATCATATCTTAAACTTGAAATCGTATGAAGAAGTTATTACTTTCTATCATGAGTCTGATGGCGATGAACGGAGCTATGGCTCAGACGGCTGTCGGCGATAATGATCTGGCTAATGCATACGCTACCCAAACGATAACAGGGCGCATCGCGGTGCATGACCCTTCTATCGTGATGGATGTTACGGGCTCTACCACTACCCCTAAATATTATATCTACGGTTCGCATCTTGGCAGAGCCAAGACTTATGCTACGGGCAACTATCAGATATGGAACACCTTTAAGACGGGTGAGGAGAATGCCGGAACCAGCAACAGTCTTTTTGCTGACGTGAATGGTAAACTAGTG
Source organism: Segatella copri (assembly GCF_015074785.1). Classification (NCBI taxonomy): domain Bacteria; kingdom Pseudomonadati; phylum Bacteroidota; class Bacteroidia; order Bacteroidales; family Prevotellaceae; genus Segatella; species Segatella copri. The sequence continues at coordinate 2,463,228 of NZ_CP042464.1, read as the reverse complement.
AACTTTAAGGACGCTTATTCTACCCAAATGGTGAAGAAGGTGAAGAACTATAAGGGCGAGGAAGTCGATTTTCCTAACTTCGATGCCCATGCCTGGCAGGCGAAAGGCAATAATGTGAAAGGCATGCAGTGGGCACCAGACGTCATCTACAACAAGACCATGAAGAAATGGTGTATGTATATGAGTCTGAATGGCGACAACTGGTGCTCTACCATCGTGTGCTTTATATCCGACGACCTCGAGGGACCTTGGATTTATCAGGGACCAGTGGTATGCTCAGGCTTTTCGGGAAGATATGCCCACAATGGTTTCGCAGCCTCAGGTGACTGGAAGAATACCGACTTGGCGATTGCTACAGGTTGCACATCCCTGCCTCAGCGATACAACACGGACGAATGGAATCCTTATGGTCCCAACTGTATCGACCCATGCGTGTTCTATGATGACGATGACAATCTCTGGATGAGCTATGGCTCATGGTTTGCAGGCATCTTCATGATTAAACTTGACAAGGAGAATGGTCTTCGTGACTATACTTATACCTACCCATACCAGGTGAAGGGAGTAACAACTACAGCGGGAGCGGCAAATGCAAATGCTACCAGCGACCCCTATTTCGGCAAGAAGATAGCTGGTGGCTGGGGTGTTTCCGGCGAGGCTAGCTATATCCAGAAGGTAGGTAAGTACTATTATCTCTTTATGAGCTATGGCGGCTTGACGGCTGCCGGTGGCTATCAGATTCGTGTTTTCCGTTCAGAGAAGCCTGACGGACCTTATAAGGACTGTCTTACTTCAACGGGCATTGATGCCATGTATGGCAAGTATATTCTCAACTTCGGTAGCGATGCCAAGCGCGACGAGGGTGTGAAACTCTTCGGCAACTACCAGTGGGAAACCATGCCTAATGCCGAACTGGCTCAGGGACATAACTCAGCCATTGTAGACCATAAGGGACGAGCACTCATCGTTTACCATACCCGCTTCATGAACAGAGATGAGGAGCATGAGGTTCGTGTACATCAGCTCTTCGTTAACCAGGACGGTTGGCTGGTTGCTGCTCCTTACGAGTTTAGCGGCGAAACTTATACTGATAATGATATTGCTACCCAGCAGCTCTATGATGCAACAAAGGTAGAGGGTGATTATCAGATAATAGCTCATCCTTACCGTCAGAATACGGCAGCAATGGATTATGAGAAGCCTGTTACCATACATCTCAATGCAGATGGTTCTATCTCAGGCGAGTATACCGGAAAATGGGAACTGGTGAGCGGTACAAGCTACATCAATCTTACCTTGAAGGGTGTTGCTACAGCCAATGCTGAGGTGAAGTTCAAGGGTGTGCTTACCAAGCAGACCATTGATTATACCAATATCAAGGCGCTCTGCTTTACAGCCCTCAGTTCTTCTGACGGTTTGGCTACATCGGGTGGTGCCAGTTTGCAGACTCGCGGCTTGAGTATCTGGGGAAGCAAGGCTGATGCCAAGGCGGCTATCAAATATACATTGGATAAGACCAGCGTTCCTTTCGCAGATGGTGCAACTTTGAATTCTATGCCAAACCTCCCAACAGAGGGGCATCTCGGTGCTACCATTTCATGGAAGTCAAGCAATCCTTCTATTCTGACCGATGAGGGCGTAGTAAAAGGCAAGGGTAAGGTCACCATGACCATGACTGTCAGCAAGGACGGTTATGAATATACTAAGGATTATACCCTGAACATCGATGCTGAGGCAGAGGAAACGACTCCGGTTTACTATCCTGTTTCTGCACAAAAGAATACAACGAATGCCTATGCTACTAACCTGAGCCAGGATTATACTGTGAAGGCTGGCAATAAGGCACAGTTTAAGTTCTATAACTATACTGTGGGTGCAGAATTTTACAAGAGTTGGGTATTGGGTGTTTCTAACGTAGCTCATGGCGCTGTTGGCTATAAGGAGTATGTTATGTTACGCAATGACAACTTTGAAAATATTGCCTGGAGCAACAAAGGATGTGTCAGCGATTACAACTGGGATACATTTGCGAAGGATATGAATGGTTCTTTGGTAGATATGACCGTGGAATATGCAGCTACAGGCGCATTCAAGATGACTGCTGTGATTACCACAACGGATAATAAGGTGTATCATTATTCATATACAAAGACTATTACAGATAAGCCGTCTGAGATTAACGTGTTCTTTACCGGTGAGAACTCTTACATCGACGGCTCAAGCCTTTCTACAGGCATCTCGAACCCTATCATCATTCAGAAGAAGAATGACGGCAAGTGGTTCAACCTCTCCGGTCAGCAGGTAGACAAGAGATACAAGGGTGTAGTGATTGTGAACGGAAAGAAATTTGTGAACAAGTAATTCTCTTATATATATAATAAGGTGTAATTATATGAAGATTTCTAAAATACTATTGGGAGCAGCAATGTTCATTGCTGCTCCTGTTGTAAAAGGTGGTTGCCAGATGATGGCACAGAATGCTCCGCAGGAACCGATTGTGGTAGATACTCCTTTTGTCCACGACCCCGTGATGGCGTATGAGAATGGCAAGTACTATCTCTACTGCACAGGTCATGGCATCACGCAGATGACTTCCACCGACCGCAAGCATTGGACCATCGTTCCTCAGGGCGTGCTCAAGAACAGCGAGATTCCGGCATGGACGCATGATAGTGTGCCGGGTTTTACCACGCATATCTGGGCACCGGATGTTATCCGATTCAAGAACAAGTGGTATCTGGCTTATTCCTGTTCTACCTTTGGCAAGAACACATCTGCCATCGGCTTGCTGAGCAATACTTCCTTATCTGATAAGGATGGATGGAAGGATGAGGGCTGCCTCGTCGCCTCCAAGGGTGATAGAGACAACTGGAATGCCATCGACCCGAATTTCATCGTTGATGAGAAGGGAACCCCTTGGCTTACCTGGGGCTCTTTCTGGGATGGTATCCAGATGATTAAGTTGGATAAGAAGACGATGCATGTCAAGAAGGGTGCCAAGCCTCAGACCATCGCCCGTCGTCATGCCGTGGGCGATACTTCTGTAGAGCCGAATCCTACTTCTAAGTTTGCCGGCACCAATGCCATCGAGGCTCCTTTCATCATGAAACATGGTGATTATTACTATCTCTTCGTGAGCTGGGATTACTGCTGCCGTGGCATCAAGAGCAACTATCGTGTTGCCGTGGGCAGAAGCAAGAAGGTGGCTGGTCCTTATTTGGATAAGGCAGGCAGAGACATGCGCAATGGCGGTGGTACGCTGATTCTGGAAGGCGATAAGAAGGAATATGAGGCGATGGGTCATTGTTCTGCCTACTCTTTCTCTGATGGCGATTTCTTCTTCTGTCATGGTTACAGTGTAGCCAAGAATGGTGCCAGCATCCTGGTTCAGAAGAAAATCAACTGGACGGAAGATGGGTGGCTGACGCTGGAATAACGTCGCGACGTATCTGTCGCTACGTCGTGACGCGTCGATTGCTACGTCGTGACGCCTCAGATGTTACGTCGTGACGTAATTTCGGGAACATCGGCAAGTGGAGACGCTTACGCTTTATTTTTAAAACACGGACAAATTGAATTTGTCCGGCTCATTTGTCTGGTAGCTTGTAAGTTGTTGAAAATAAGTAATTTATAAGACTGTGGATAATTTGTTCGGACAAATTCAATTTGTCCGTGTTGTTTTTTTAGCCCTTTTTTGCTTGAAAACCATGGGATATGGTGCCGAAACCTATGAGATGCTGGAAAGAAACCTATGAGTTATGATGAAAGAAACCATGAGTTGTGAGGGAGAAAACTATGACTTAGTTTTTTTAACATAAAGCTCTAAAGCAGCCTAGTACCAAGCTTGTACATAAGGAAGATGGCAACTATTTTGTGGCAACAGCTACGATTCATACACAAGGGAATAGCAGAGAGTCTGTATTACAAAAGTATATGTAAGCAGATGTAAGAATCATCATTAGCAACAAAACTTTATGGCAGCAGGTATTCGGATAAGTTAGTCCGAATACCAAACTGCTATCTCCACAATGGCTCATCTTGCCAATGCTTAGGAAATCCCATGGCATTCGTGTCGACTTCTGGATATTGTGACAATAAGTCCTTGAACTTAGCACATAATTCATTTCGTGGATCAATGGCATTGAGCCAATATAACAAGCAGCAAAGAACGGAATATAGTCGATTAGCAACTTCTGGCTTATTCATTATCCATGCTTGTTTTAATTTCATCGGAAGTTGGGGCATTACAGGCATCACACGATTCCATACACGCCCGTGATGGGCACAACAGTTGCGAAGCGCATTGATGGATTTCATCCAACTTTCGAGTATCTCTTGTTGAGGAACGTTATAGGAACGAGCTATTTTCTTTTTGGCAGCACCATTGGCGAAATTGAAATACAATTTTGTCAAGCAGCCAAACGATGTCAAATCTATTAGTTTCCAAGCTGGTGGAAAATCTTCCTTGCCATACTTTACATAATGCTCTTTAATAAAATCATCCTTGGAACGCTGCAGTTCTCTATCCAAAGAGGAAAGATTCTCTGCAAACTTATGCTTGTCAACAGCTAAATCGGGATTGATAAACCAAAAAGCTCCATAATTCAAAGAAAACTGGTTGATAACCTTTGCCCGCAAAGAAATCTCAATCTTTTGAATAGCGGAAAATAGTAGGGTTCTAAGTTTGACATCAAACTCATAAAGTCTCACAGCTTTCTCAAAGGTAGCATTTTCCTTATAGCCATGTTTATCCAATGCCTTGAAAGGACGCAAATATGCTGCAAATCTAAAGTAGCTGACATTCTCAAGGAAAGCAAATGCTTTTCTCTCATCCATAATCACTAATCCCTCATTTTGAAGATTGGCTAAAAGGGTTGCTGTACCAAGTGGTGGATTAATATATTCCATACGCATATAAACAAAAAGTTCCGCCCTGGTACGCTGTTCTATGGGAAGCGTGGCGGATTCTAGTGCTGCAAAGATACGCTTTTAATTTGAATTCTCCAAATGTTTTCAGAGAAATCTGTTTATAAGATAGAAAATTTAACGCAAAAAGTTCTAAATTAAGTTCGCTCGTTTCCAGATTGTTACCTACTATTATATAGGCAAACGCCCAGTTTCTTGATATTCAAGCAAAGGCCAAACTGGAACGGCTTAGGTTTGTAAACAAATCAAGTAGGCTCTAAATACTCTATGAGTAAGGAACTGAAGTGTTAAAATGGAGTTAAAATAGCGTTTATTCCGCTACGAACGGCAAAAAAATGGTTTCGTAGCGAAATAAACGCTATTTTCTTTCGCTATTTCCGAAATTAGTCGTATATTTGCAGCGAACCATTGGGTATGATTATGTGTGAAATAATAGGTAGAAAAAAGGAAATAGCAGAATTGAAGCGTTACTACGAAAGTGGTAGAGCTGAGTTTGTGGCTGTGTATGGTCGTCGCCGTGTCGGTAAAACATTCTTGATTGATGAGGTGTTTCATGATGATATGGTGTTTCATCATACAGGATTGTCGCCTTACGACCGTCGTCGGAAGGTAACCTTGAAAGACCAGTTGCAGAATTTCTATTTCTCGCTTCTTCGTCATGGTATGGAGGATATCGCGCAGCCTAAGTCGTGGATGGAGGCTTTCTTTTTGCTGGAACGTTTTTTGGAAACTTGCGATAATGGGTCCCGACAGGTGGTATTTATCGATGAGTTGCCCTGGATGGATACGGCTCGTTCCGGTTTTCTTACGGCATTAGAGGCTTTCTGGAATGGTTGGGGCAATATGCGCCACAATCTGTTGCTCGTAGTCTGTGGTTCTGCCACCTCCTGGATGCTTGATAATCTAATCAGTAATAAAGGTGGATTATACGGTCGTTTGACTGGCGAGATTAAACTGTCACCGTTTACTTTGAAAGAATGTGAGGAGTTTTATCAGAGCCGTGGCATCAAGATGTCCCGTTATAATATTACGCAGGCCTATATGATTATGGGCGGAATTCCTTTCTATATGAATTTCTTTAACCCTTCCTATAGTCTGGCTCAGAATATAGATGCCTTGTTCTTTGCCCGTCATGCGAAGTTGGGGGATGAGTTTGACAGGCTTTTCAATTCTGTGTTTGATAATGCCGAAGACTGTATGAAGATAGTTCGCTTTTTGGGTACCCGCCATGCTGGTTTCACCCGTAAGGAGATAGCAGAGCATACCGGTTTGAATCCGAATGGTGATTTTACCAAGATGCTGAAAGCCTTGTTGGGAAGTGATTTTGTGGTGAAATATACTCCTTTCGGTTTCAGTCAGCGAGAGGAGTATTATAAGCTTATTGATTCCTTTTGCTGGTTCTGGCTTCATTTTAAGGAGAAGAAGGCTGTAAATCAAACTGATTACTGGCAACAGCATTTGAAGGAAAGCGATGTTGCCTCATGGCGTGGTATTGCTTTCGAGGAGGTTTGTTTGCAGCATATTTCACAGATAAAATATGCTCTTCATATTGGTGCTGTGTCTTCGCTGGAATCTTCGCTCATAGTGAAGGGAAGCGAGGAGACTGATGGCATGCAGATAGACTTGCTGATCGACAGGGCTGATGATGCGGTGAATGTTTGCGAGATGAAATTCTATAAGGCTCCTTATGCCGTTACCAAGGGCTATGCTCAGGTGCTGAATAGCCGCTTACAGGCTTTGGAAGAAAAGAACCCTGCCAAGACATTCCTCCTTACGTATGTGGGAAATTCAGAACTGGTGAGTAATGAATACTCCGATATATTCAGGGCTTCAGTAACACTAGATGATTTGTTTATTTAATGAGTTTGTCTGGTTCTAAAACTATACTTTGTGGTAATGGCTGACGCTGGAATAGCCTCGATTTTTAAAACACGGACAAATTGAATTTGTCCGGCTCTTTTGTCCGGTAGCTTGTAAGTTCTTGAAAATAAGAATCTTGTGAGGCTGCGGGCAATTTGTCCGGACAAATTCAATTTGTCCGTTTGTTTTTTTTAGCCCTTTTTGGCTTGAAAACCTTGGGATATGATGCCGAAACCTATGAGATGCTGGGAAGAAACCTATGAGTTATGATGAAAGAAACTATGAGTTGTGGGGGAGAAAACTATGACTTATTTTTTTTAACAATTCAAGATGGTTTGAAACCCTTGGCTTATCCAAACGAAATAAGCATCAAAAAATCCGAAACAGATAACTTGGTAAGCTTCTGTTTCGGATTTTTTCTTTATTCTTCCTTAATCTTCCAATCGCTGATAGTGCGCTGGGTGCTGTCAAAACTGATACCGATTTTTATCAGTCGCTTGCCCTCTGTATGATATGGCAGCATATAGCCTTTTTCGTCTATTTGTGCCAAAGCCTCATCAGCACTCTTATCTACCTTCAGTTCGAAGACGTAGATTGTATCTGGCATGTGCATCACGGCATCAGCCCTGCCGATGGCACTCTTCACCTCTGTGCGGATATAGATGTTGAGGAAACTGAACATCAGATAGAAGATAGTCTGATAATGCTTCTCGCTGTGATTCTCCAAATCATATGGTATCGTAGCCATATAGGTGCGCATGTGCTCCAGTGCCGCCTCTATGTCATTTCTATAAACCGCCTTGCAGAATCCCAAGAGGAAGGCATTGTTGTCAGAACGGCGAGGGTTCACATAATGAGGAATCAATGAGTTGAGCAGTCCGTCGCGTACCTCCTTGTTTGGGATGCCCAGCGTATATTCCTGAAACATCGGTTCATATTTCTTGATGGTCAGATAGCCGCTCTGGTAAAGCAATGGCAAGGCTTCTGTCATTTCCTCTGTTGATTGGTCGAAGGAACTCAATACTGTCTCTTGACTCTCTAAAGTAGAAAGATTGACATGATACTTATCCAAGAGTTTCAAGAGGAAGGATGGAGTGCCGGAACCAAACCAGTAAGGAGCAATCTTGCCTGCATTCATTGCCTTTACAAGACTGAACGGATTGAAAATATCTTCTGATTTCTCGCTGAAATGATAACCGTCGTAGAATTGCGTCAGCTCTTTCAGGCACTCCTCATACGTCATGTTCAGTGCCTCGCCCATAGCCTCAATATCTGGTTTCATCTGCGTGGTAAGCTCGGTTTTGCTGATGCCGCAGATGGCTGAGTACTGGTCGAACAGACTGATATTGTCGAGGTTGTTGAGTTCGCTGAAGATGCTGAGCTGCGAGAACTTGGTGATGCCCGTGATGAAGGTGAACTCCAGGTAAGGATCGAGTTTTTTCAGAGGACTGTAGAAGTTCTGCATAATGCGGCGGAGCGGTTGCAGGTTTTCCTTTTCATGTACCACATCCAGCAATGGGGCATCGTATTCGTCGATGATGACAACAGCCTTTTCGCCCGTCTGCTCATAAGCACGCTTTACGATACCATCCAACCTTTCGTTAGGGTAAATTTCCCCTTCTCCTTTACCATAAAGTTTCTCGTAAGGCAAAAGCTGCAGATTCAGATAATTGTTCAAGCCATCTGCATCAAAATGTTTGGCACCGCTCATATCGAAGTGGAGCACAGGATGCTTCACCCATTCCTTCTCGTATTCAGCAATAGCCAATCCCTCGAACAGTTCCTTTCTTCCCTCGAAATAGGCCTGAAGGGTAGATGCAAAGAGCGATTTTCCGAATCGTCTTGGACGGCTCAGAAAGATATACTTCATACCTTTTTCTCTGAAATCCACGATGTATTTGGTCTTATCTACATAGAGATAACCTTTCTCGCGAATTTCTTCAAAAGTCTGAATTCCTACAGGATATTTATTTACTATTTTTGCCATAATCCTACATGCTTTACGTTTTGCGCTGCTAAGTTACAAAGAAAATCCGAATTAACCAAGCATAATGGTTAAAAATAAAATGCTTTGTAAAATAAGGCGTTCTGAATACCCCGAAACATATAAAATAAGGCACTCTGATGAGTTAAAAACATGTAAAATAATGCATTCCTCATTATTTTTTCTTATCTTTGTTCGCCCTGAAAAAACAACGGGATTGGGTTGTGGAAAGGGGGAAAGAGAAAATAGAGATAAATTTAAATATAAGAAATGAACAAATTAAAAGCATTATTGGGTTTCGACCCAAAGACTACTACGGTCAAGACGGAGTTGATAGCTGGTATGACTACCTTCCTGACCATGTGTTACATCCTGGCAGTAAACCCTACCATTCTCGCCACTACGGGTATGGACAAGGGAGCTCTCTTTACTGCCACAGCCATCGCTTCAGCCATCGCCACCTTCCTGCTGGCTTTCATGGCAAAGTTGCCTTTCGCCCAGGCTCCTAGTATGGGACTGAATGCCTTCTTCGCCTTCACCCTTTGTCAGGCTATGGGCTTGACCTGGCAGCAGGCTTTGGCGGTGTTGCTCGTAGAGGGTATCATCTTCCTAGCCATCACCTTCCTCAATATCCGTGACAAGATATTGGAGTGTATTCCGAAGAATCTCCGATTCGCCATTTCTGCCGGTATCGGTATGTTTATCGCTTTTATCGGTTTGAAGAATGCGGGCATCATTACTGCCAATGCGGATACTTTCGTGCAGCTCGGCAAGTTTACACCAGTCAGCATCCTGGGTCTCATCAGCATCCTGCTCTGCGGCTGTCTGATGGCGAGAAGAGTGAAGGGCTCCCTGTTCATCGCCATCATCATCTCTACATTGATCGGTATTCCGATGGGCGTAACCCAGTTCTCTGACAACTGGATGCCGGTATCTACCCCTCACAGCATAGCTCCTATCTTCTGCCAGTTTGATTTCACGGGCTTCTTTACCCCAAAGATGTTCATGGTGGTTTTCTCCCTGTTGCTTGTCAACATCTTCGATACCATCGGAACAGTTCTGGGATTGGTTTCCAAACTCGGTGTCAAGGAGAATGAGAAGGGCGAGATTCCGGGTGTGAAGGAGGCGATGATGAGTGATGCCATCGGTACTACAGCCGGTGCATTGCTGGGTAGCTCTACCATTACCACTTATGTGGAGAGTGCTTCGGGCGTTGCCGAGGGTGGTAAGTCGGGCTTGACATCTTTCTTTGTGGGTTTGATGTTTATCCTGAGCATCTTCCTGGCTCCAATCTTCCTCCTGATTCCGAGCGCAGCCACCAGTGGGGCCCTGGTAATGGTGGGTGTATTGATGATTGATTCGTTCAAGAAGATTGAGTTGGAGGATATCTCCGAGTCATTCCCTGCCTTTATCACGATGATTACGATGGTACTCTGCTACAGTATTGCCGATGGCATCTGCCTTGGTATTCTGAGCTATGTATTGATCAAGATGATGGTGGGCAAGTTCAAGGATCTGAATCCTACGCTGTATATCCTGAGCATCTTCCTGCTCTTCAATTATGTTTTCGGTTAATTAAACGACAGATAAAAAACGAGGCGGCAAACTGCATCACGCAGGTTGCCGCCTTCTCTTTTCTAACTAACTTTCTTATCAACTATTCAAAATGTTATTACCTATATATGGATCCCAGGGCATCCTGCCCTGGATGTAGTCTGTTATTTCAAACGGATGATATTCAGCGAGCTGGCTGGAATCTCTACCGTTGCACCGTTCTTCTCTGTAGTTACGTAGTTTTCTACAGGATAGATATTGGTAGGATTGTCGATGGTGTTCTCCTCCAGACCATTCTTGGCAGAAAGGCGGATGAGCTTGCCATTCTTGATTTCCTTGCCCTGAAGATTAATCTTCGCTGTGGTGTGCTCGGTGCTGGTGTTGGCAATCTTCAGGATTACCTCGCCCGTCTGCTCATCAAGTGTGGCTGTAGAGAAGATGCCAGGAAGGGTGTTTGCCTTCAACTTGGTAGAGAATACTTCCTTGCCATCCAACTTGGCGAAGATGCTGTCGCCTACTACTTTCAGTTCGATGTCATACCACTTGCCGGTCTCGATGCCGCCTGGGGTAGTAGCAATCTGACTCTTGGCACCATTCACGATAGACTCTACTCCGTGCTGGGTATTGTTCCAGCCACCAAGGTTCAACCAGCAGTAGTTGTTCTTATCCACGTAGTTAAAGATGATGAGGAAACCTTCGTTTCCGGCATCCTTCTTCGCGCGTACCTTATATATATAGCCGTTGCTGGTAATCTCGCCTGGGTTCAGACGGATGCAGCTTTCTTCGTTGCTGGTCTGCTTGATGAGGCTACCCTCAGTCTTCCACTGTCCACGGATATCGGTAGGCAACTCCTGCAAGGTCATCGGCAGCGCCTTTCCGTTCTCATCGCTGTATCCCTTGTCCTCGAAAGAAACCTGAGTGCCCCATGTTCCCATACCTACACGGCAGATAGCTGGCTTCACCTGAGTCTGCTCATATTTGTATGGATTCTCCTGGTTCACCTTCAGTACACGAGTACCGATGTTGTTTGCCATCACGTTCTGAACGTAGTAAGATGGAGTTCCGAATACCTTGTCTGATGTATACTGAATCATATCCGGTGCCCACATACGGTTGTTGAGGTTGGCGAAGATAGGAGCGTAGGATGCCATGGTCACGATGTCAGAGTTGTTCTCGATGCCCATCATATAGACAGCCTCACCGAGTGCTGCATCGAGCGAACCCATATTGCCGAAGCCCTGGGTTACGGCATATTCACCTACATAAATCTCGCTGCCCTTACGGTCGTAGTTATCATACTTGTTGAAGTTCTCGGCAAACCAGGCAGGATTTCTGTAGTAGTGCTCGTCGAGGAGTTCTACGCTTTCGTTGCTTTCCCACTTAGGATTGTCATCGCCCCAAGCCACCACGTTACCAATGAGGTGCATCTTAGGATATTTCGCCAATACAGCATCCTTGAACTTCTTGAAGCGCTCGTAGTAATGGTCGCTCTGAGCCGCAGGATCCGGCTGGTTGTTCTCATTACCAATTTCCAGATACTCGATATTGTATGGTTCCGGATGACCGTTCTTAGCTCGGAGCGCACCATATTTAGAGGTAACAGGACCGTTGGCATACTCCAGGGCATTCATGCACTCGTCAATCCAAGGCTGGATGCTGTCTACAGGAGTCATACCGCCGTGCCACAAACCTACGTTTACAACATAGAGAGGCTTGGCGTTCAGATCCTCGGCAAGCTGAAGATACTCGTCGAATCCCATACCATCGCTGGTACGGTAGCGCCAGTTTACGTTCTTATGGCCCGGACGTTCCTCGATAGGACCGATAGTCTTCTCCCAGTGGAATGCATTCTCTGGAGATTCCTGTCCCTCTACGTAGCAACCGCCAGGGAAACGGACGAACTTAGGATGGATGTTATAGAGAAGCTGAGCCAAATCAGGGCGCAAGCCATTCTCGCGATTCTTGAAAGTAGGAGGGAAGAGGCTTACTACATCGAGAACAATGGTACCCTTTCCGTCGGCTACGAGTTCAAACTGAGCCTTGGCGTCGTTTCCGTTGGCAGTCAACTCAGCCGTATATTTGGTCCACTTCTTGCCAACCTTGGCATTGAGTGCGGTTTCTGCGTAAACCTTATCGCCCTTGGCGTTGGTGAGGCGAGCCTTCAATCCGCCCTTGTAGCTACCTTTCGCCCAGAAGGAGAGTTTGTAGGTTCTGCCCTGCACGGCGTTGATTCCCCAGAAACCTTCGTTGATGAGAGAGGCTGTAGCAGCTGGCTTGGCAGCGATGGTAAGCTGGAGAGCCTTGCCCTGTGCATTGTTGAGCAAACCCTTATTGATGAGTTGTGCATTGATCTTTGCACCTTCCTGAGCGGCAGTTTTCCAGGTAGGAATATTCTTGTCATCGTCTTCGAAAGAACGGTTGCTGATGAGTTCGGCATAGAGACCGCCATCTGCAGCATGGTTGATATCCTCGAAGAAGATACCATAGAGGTTAGGAGATACCTTGATACCTGGGTTAGAGGCATCTACATTGATGGTAACCTGTGCGTTGGATGCCAAAGCAGAGGCCAACACTGCTGAAAGTAAAATCTGTCTTTTCTTATTCATTTCTTATTCTTAGGTTTGTTTGTTTACTTGTTGGTTGGCATGAAACCAAGCTAAGCCTGAATTCATGCCGCTATTAATACACAGTTGCAAAAGTACACAAAAAACACAAAGAAGAGGTGGACAAAAAGCGAATTATAGTGTAAAAGGTGGATTTTCTGATGAAAATCCACCTTTTGTTTATTGTTGGTAAATAAAATCGGTTTTAATATAGTAATACCAGTCCCGCAAAAGCCGAATAGAGAATCATGCGGATAGGATTGATCTTCATCACCTTCACGCCGATAAAGGTGGCAAAGAAGAGGGCGATGGAGATGTAGAAATGCCAGGGATTGGCTGGCGTAGAGAAGTTCTCTCCGTTCATCAGAAGCAAGGCTGCGGCTCCCACCAAGCCAACAATGGCTGGGCGAAGACCGATGAAGATGCTCTGGATGGCTGTGGTGTTCATATACTTGTACAGCATCTTGCTGATAAGAATCATCAAAACCAAGGATGGGAGAACCAAGGCAAAGGTCGCCATGGCACTTCCGAGTACTGCCATCATGCCACTCATGCCGGCATTATGGACAGCTGTATAGCCACAATAGGTAGCGGTGTTGATACCGATAGGTCCCGGTGTCATCTGAGAGATGGCAACCACATCGGTAAACTCTTGCATCGTCATCCAATGATACTGCGTAACAACCTGTCCCTGAATCAGGGATATCATGGAATAGCCACCTCCGAATCCGAAGATGCCTATCTGAATGAATACGATGAAAAGCTGAAAAAATATCATCATTATGTTTTAAGCGATTTACTTTTTTACCTTTTTACTTTTTTACCCTTTTACCTTTATTCCGTTGGCTGGATAAACTGTCCATAGATGTAGCCACCTACGGCAGCTGCGATAATCACCCAGATTGGGTTGACGCCCAAAAGCCAGATCAGAAGGGCGGATAGAATAGGAATCCAGCAGTTGACAAGCGAAATACCGGCACTCTTGGCAAGCGAGAATGTAGGTACGGCTATCAATGCCACGACGGCAGGACGGATGCCTGCAAACATGGCAGCAACAACCTTGTTGTCTTCAAACTGATGGAAAAACATGGCTATCGCCAAGATAATAAGAAATGATGGCAACGAAGCGCCGAGGGTGCAGACGATGGCTCCCGGTGTCTTTGCCAACTTATATCCGAGCAGGGAACTCATGTTGATGGCCAAGGCTCCCGGACAAACCTGGGTAGTAGCAATGGCATCCAAGAATTCCTCCTTCGTCATCCAATGATGCTTGTCGACGACTTCGGATTCTATAATAGGAATCATGGCATAGCCACCACCAAAGGTGACTATGCCAATCTTCAAAAATGTTTTGAATAATGTAAGATAACTTACGCTATTATTCATTTTTTACCTTCTTACTTTTTTACCTTTTTACTTTTTCAAAGCTCTTTCTTCAATCCACTGACGTGCATTGACAAATGCCTCAATCCAAGGAGTTACCTCGTCGTTGCGGCGGTCTGCTGGATACCAGGCGTTCTGCCATGGGAAGATGGCACGCTCCAAGTGTGGCATCATAGCCAAGTGGCGACCATCTGCAGAGCAGATACCTGCTACATTGTAGTCACTGCCGTTAGGATTACCTGGATACTCAGCGTAGTTGTACTTCGCAATGATGTTGTAGTGATCCTCTGGCTCTGGCAAGTAGAAACGACCCTCGCCGTGAGCTACCCAGATACCGAGCTTATCACCGCTCAGGCTACCGAACATCACACTGTCGTTCTGAGGAATGGTCAAACCGAGGAATGTGCTCTCGAACTTCTTGGATGTGTTGTGGCAGAGGTGTGAACGATGCTTGTGCTCAGGATTGATGAGGTTCAACTCAACCATCAGCTGGCAACCGTTGCAGATACCGAGTGAAAGGGTATCCTCACGGGCATAGAACTTATCGAGTGCCTCTTTAGCCTTAGGATTGTAGAGGAATGCACCAGCCCAACCCTTGGCAGAACCGAGAACATCGGAGTTAGAGAAACCACCGCAGAATACGATGAAGTTCACATCTTCCAGAGTCTCACGACCAGAAATCAAGTCGGTCATCATCACATCCTTTACATCGAAGCCGGCGAGATACATAGAGTATGCCATCTCACGCTCACCATTGGTACCCTTCTCACGGATGATAGCTGCCTTGATGCCAGATGGCTTGCGACGGTTAGCGTCGAGGCTGTAGCTGGCAAGGGTTCCCTTGAAGCCGTAGCCGAAGTTCATCTCGATAGGCTGCTTCTTATAGTTGGTGTAACGCTTCTTAGCCATACCGTTCATACTCTGCTTGCGGTCGAGGAGGTAAGATGTCTTATACCAGTCGTCACGCAATGCATCGATATCGAACTCGTGCTCGAAGCCTTCCTTCTTGATGATAATCTTGCGGAGTTCAGGAGCAGGATAACCAATCTTGGCATAACCGATACCGTTCTCATCGAAGAATGCCTTCAACTCATCCTTGTGAGCATCGCTTACCTGGATGACAACACCTGGGTTCTCTGCGAAGAGAGTCTTGATGATGTCGGCATCTGCGATGTCGTGGAGGTTGATCTTCATACCGCCCTCTACGTTGGCGAATGTCATTTCGAGGAGAGTTGTAATCAAACCACCGGCACTGATATCGTGACCAGCCATTACCCAGCCGCGGTTGATGAGTTCCTGTACAGCGTTGAAGCAGTCAACGAAGTACTCTGGGTTCTTGACGGTAGGAACATCGCTGCCCACCTTGCCCAGACTCTGAGCGAAAGCAGAACCACCGAGACGCTGCTCGTCGAAACTGAAGTCGATATGGTAGAGGCTAGAGTTCTTGTCGTTAACGAGAACTGGGCTAACCACCTTCTTGACATCTGAAACCTCACCACCAGCACTGACGATAACGGTACCCGGAGCGATGATCTTCTCGCCGTTAGGATACTGCTGGGTCAAAGAGAGAGAGTCCTTACCTGTTGGTACGTTTACGTGGATGGCGCAGCAGAAGTCTGACAAAGCCTTCACACCCTCGTACAAACGGGCATCCTCACCCTTCTGACTGCGGCAAGGCCACATCCAGTTGGCTGAGAGGCTGATACTGTCCATGCCATCTGCCAATGGAGCCCATACGATATTAGTCAATGACTCTGCTACAGAGAGTACTGAACCTGCCTTAGGATCGGCAAGACCAGCCTGAGGAGCATGACCCATTGCTGTTACGATACCCTTCTCGCCACGGTAGTCGAGTGCTACGACACCACAGTCTGAGAGTGGCAACTGAATCTGACCCTGACCCTGCTGACGGGCAATCTTACCTGTTACGGAACGGTCTACCTTGTTGGTCAACCAGTCCTTACAAGCCACAGCCTCCATCTGGAGAACACGCTGCAAGTACTTGTCGAGGTTATCTGCAGAATAAGTTACATCTTCATATTTGCGCTCTACGGTCTCATCTACCATCACAGTCTTAGGAGTATGACCGAACATCTGAGCTACATCGAGGTCGAATGGCTTCACGCCGTCAGCCTGCTTGAAGCTGAAGTGAGCATCGCCTGTGGTCTCACCAACCACGTACATTGGAGCACGCTCACGGTCGGCAATCTTCTGAACCTCGCTGATATACTTCTCGTCGATGAGCAAGCCCATGCGCTCCTGGCTCTCGTTGGCGATGATTTCCTTGGCGCTCAAAGTCTTGTCGCCGATAGGCAACTTAGACATATCGATTTCGCCACCGCACTCTTCTACCAACTCAGAGAGACAGTTCAAGTGACCGGCTGAACCATGGTCGTGGATGCTGACTACTGGGTTCTCATCGTTCTCAACGAGTGCACGAACCAGGTTGTAAGCGCGCTTCTGCATCTCAGGGTTGGCACGCTGAACAGCGTTCAACTCGATACCATTGCTGTAACGGCCTGTATCTACAGAAGAAACAGAACCACCACCAAGACCGATGCGATAGTTATCACCACCTACTACGACAACCTTGTTGCCCTTCTGTGGCTCACCCTTCTTATAGTCACGCTTCTTGCCGTAGCCTACACCACCAGCAAGCATGATTACCTTATCGTATGCATACTTCTCACCATTCTCCTCATGCTCGAATGTAAGCACAGAACCGGTGATGAGAGGCTGACCGAACTTGTTACCGAAGTCTGATGCACCGTTGGAAGCCTTAATCAGAATCTGCTCAGGAGTCTGATAGAGCCACTTACGTACTGGCATGATATCTTCCCAGTCGCGCTCTGCGTCGCTCTTGCCGTTGTCATCCTTCAGGCGAGGATAAGCAGTCATGTAGCAGGCTGTACCTGCGATAGGCCATGAACCTACACCACCACCCATACGGTCGCGGATTTCACCACCCGTACCGGTAGCAGCACCATTGAAAGGCTCTACAGTAGTAGGGAAGTTGTGGGTCTCAGCCTTCAGAGAGATAACACTCTCGATATCCTTCACCTGGAAGAAATCGCTTGTAGTCTGATCGGCTGGAGCAAACTGCTCGATAACAGGACCCTGAGAGAAAGCCACGTTGTCCTTGTAAGCAGAGAGGATCTTATTAGGATTCTCGTTGGTGGTCTTCTTGATCATGCTGAAGAGAGAAGACTCCATCTCCTTACCGTCGATGATAAACTGGCCGCCGAAGATCTTGTGGCGGCAGTGCTCTGAGTTGATCTGTGCGAAACCGAAGATTTCGCTGTCGGTGAGAGGGCGTCCGTTCTCTTTCTCCAGCTTGTGGAGATAAGCCATTTCGTCCTCGCTGAGGGCAAGACCCTCTTCCTCGTTATACTTCTCGAGGTCATCGACGTACTTGATAGGTTCTGGCTCGTGGTTCACGGTGAACACATCCTGTCCGATACCGTTGTACATACGCTGGAGCATAGGGTCGTGCTCAGCGTCCTCGCTATCCACAGGGAAGTACTCCTCGATACGCGAAATGCCGTCAAGACTCATGTTCTGAGTAATCTCAACGGCATTCGTACTCCAAGGAGTAATCATTTCACGGCGTGGGCCGACATAGAAGCCCTGCAACTGCTGGGCGTCCTCTAAAGTCGCATCACCATAAAGCCAACAAAGTTCATTGATTTCGTCCTGAGATGGTTTGTGGTCAATCTCGGTCGCAATCACACTCTTAGATGGAGTTCTAAAAAAAAGAATCATACTTGCTTTCTTTTATATTATTAATGTATTTATTTCTTTTCGAGTGCAAAGATAGTGCAATTTCAAGACACTACAAAATAAAACACTGTTTTTTATGTTTTTTTTGTTGAGATTTGGGCTATTCTTACCTTGAGAGGCTACATTTGACGGTTTAGCTATAAGAAAAGTGCTTTCTGTTGCCTTTTTTGGTTAAAAAGGTGATAAATAAAGATTTAGAGGTTAAAAATGTCTAAATGCATTTGACAAATGTTGTTTATTCGAGTCTTATCTGTAACTTTGCAAGTGAAAGAAGTGAATCAGCTTCTATAATGCCCTAAAATGTAGAAGCTTCCGGATAACGGATAAAAGCCGGGAGAACTCTAATATAAAAGGAAGTAGAAAGCGACGTTAAGATATACTATAATCAATTAATAATAACAAGAAAATTTAAATTAGAAAGAATATGAAACAGACAAAGTTAATGGTAATGGCAATGATGGCTGTAGCTCTGATGGCTACAAGCTGTGCAAGTAAGAAGGATCTTCAGAATTGCCAGAATGAGAATAAGGAATTGTCAAGCAACTATCAGGCTACCAAGGAAAAGCTGGCAGCTACAGAGGCTAGTCTGGCTGCTGCCCAGGAGCAGCTCGCTACTGCAAAGAGCGATTACGCTAAGTTGCAGAACTCGCTTGACAAGAGTTTGAACAATGCAAGCCAGAACAACGTGAGCATTGAGAAACTCGTTGACCAGATCAACGAGAGTAACCAGTATATCCGCCACCTGGTTGAGGTAAAGAGCAAGAGCGATTCGCTCAACATGGTTCTTACCAACAACCTGACCCGCTCTTTGAGCAAGGAAGAGATGAAGGAGGTTGATGTTCAGGTTCTGAAGGGTGTAGTTTACATTTCTCTGGCTGACAATATGCTCTATCAGAGTGGTAGCTATGAGGTGAACAGCCGTGCTCAGGAAACATTGAGCAAGATTGCTAAGATCATCACAGACTACAAGGATTACGATGTGCTCGTAGAGGGTAATACCGATAACGTACCAGTAAGCACTACAAGTGCCAAGATGAAGAATATCCGCAACAACTGGGACCTCTCTGCTCTCCGTGCAGCTTCTGTTGTTCAGTACTTGCAGGATCACTTCGGTGTAAATCCTAAGCGCCTTACTGCTGGTGGCCGTGGTGAGTACAACCCTGTAACAACTAACGATACAGAGGTAGGCAAGCAGCGCAACCGCCGCACTCAGATTATCATCACTCCTAAGCTCGACCAGTTCATGGACTTGATCGATAAGGCTCCAGAGGAGAAGTAAAAAGGCTATTTAAAGGTAAAAAGGTAAAAGGGTAAAAAAGTAAATAAGTAGAGGCATCAATGAGTTTTCGGGCTCATTGATGCCTTTTTAGGTATAAATATACAGGTTTTATGTTTTAAGTACGTAAAAAAGTGCTTTTTGTTATCATTTTGCTAGAATTATTCTTAATTTCCTTTCTTTTCTTGATTATTTTTATTAATTTTGCAGGCAAAATATCAAGGGGCCACTTGGCTGCCCTGATCATTGTACATTGTAAATTATTAATTATACATTATATTGTGTTATGGAAAAGATTAAGATGACAACTCCATTGGTAGAGATGGACGGTGATGAGATGACAAGAATTCTCTGGAAGATGATTAAGGACGAACTGATTCTTCCTTTCGTTGATTTGAAGTCTGAGTATTATGATCTCGGTCTGCCTTATCGCGACCAGACCAATGACCAGGTAACCATCGACTCTGCTGAGGCGGCTAAGAAATATGGCGTGGCTGTGAAGTGTGCTACTATCACTCCTAATGCACAGCGTATGGACGAGTATAAGCTCCACAAAATGTGGAAGAGCCCTAATGGAACTATCCGTAGCATCATGGACGGTACCGTATTCCGTGCTCCTATCACCATCCCAAGCATCCACCCTTGTGTAAAGAACTGGGAGAAGCCTATTACCATCGCCCGTCATGCTTACGGCGATGTATACAAGAGCGTGGAACTTCGTGCTGATGAGCCAGGTACAGCCAAACTCGTATTCGAGGGTAAGAGCGGCAAGAAGCAGGAGATTGAGATTCATTCTTTCGATGGTGCTGGCGTTATCCAGGGCATGCACAATACTGATAAGAGTATCCGCAGCTTTGCTCACAGCTGCTTCAAGTTTGCCATTGATACCAAGCAGGATCTCTGGTTTGCTACCAAGGATACCATCTCTAAGACTTATGATGCCCAGTTCCGTAAAATCTTTGAGGAAGTATATGAGAGCGACTATAAAGAGAAGTTTGCAGAACTCGGTATCGAGTATTTCTATACATTGATTGATGATGCCGTAGCCCGTGTTATCCGCAGCAAGGGCGGATTTATCTGGGCTTGCAAGAACTATGACGGTGATGTGATGAGCGATATGCTCAGTACAGCTTTCGGTTCTCTGGCGATGATGACTTCCGTATTGGTTTCTCCTGACGGCAAGTATGAGTATGAGGCAGCCCATGGTACCGTAACCCGTCACTACTATCGCTACCTGAAGGGTGAAGATACATCTACCAACCCTATGGCTACCATCTTTGCATGGAGCGGTGCGTTGAGAAAGCGTGGCGAACTGGATGGCATCAAGGAACTTCAGAACTTTGGCGACCAGTTGGAGGCTGCATGTTTCGATACTTTGAATGATGGTATCGCTACCAAGGATCTCGTAAACCTGATGGAAGGTGTTGAGGCTAAGGCTGTAAACTCAGCTGGCTTTATCGCTGCCATCCGCGAGCGTCTGGAAAAGCGATTGGCATAAAAACAATAAGACCTGGGGTGATTAACCTCAGGTCTTATTGTTTTAGTTATTTTTAGTTTAAATCTTGATTCTTTTTCTTGCGTTTGCGCAAAGCGTCTGAATAAACCTTAAACAAATCTATGTTCAGCAACTGACAGATATGGTAAAGCATACCCGTATCTATAGTGGCTCTGCCGTATACCTTATATATATTAGTACGATGGCAGCCTAATTGCTCAGCAAGCCATACTGTGGTCTTGCCTTGCTTGTTTAATTCCTCTTTGATGATTTCACCGATTAAGGGAATTGCATTTACTTTATCTTTCATACTCTTTCAGTTGTGTTATATGCTCACTTATAGTTATATCGGGTGCAAAAGTAGTATTTCTGTTTCTAACTAGCAAAGAAACATGTAGCGAATTTGGAAACACTAAGTTAAAATGTGTAACAAAATACCCGCTTTTTTATATTTTTTTTCTCTAAAGAACTAAATGTCACGAAATTGTAACCGAATGTAACGCTTATTACGAAAGAAAAGTCGTAATTTTGCAGCGATATTTTAAATAACATGAAATATGGAAGAGAATATGAAAAGAATACTTGTTGTTGATGATGAGCAAGACTTGTGTGAGATTCTGAAATTCAATCTCGAAACAGAAGGATATGAGGTAGAGACTGCCAATTCTGCAGAAGAGGCTTTGGAGATGGACATCGCTTCGTTCGACCTGCTGCTGTTGGACGTCATGATGGGAGGAATGAGCGGTTTCCAGCTGGCTAAGCAGTTGAAGGACAATCCGATGACAGCCAATGTTCCGATTATCTTCCTTACAGCCCGAGATACGGAAAACGATACGGTTACTGGATTCAATATCGGTGCCGATGATTATATCTCGAAACCTTTCTCTATACGAGAGGTGATGGTCAGAGTGCGTGCCGTCTTGCGCCGTACGGCTGAACAGGCTGGCGATGCTGATGAATCGAAGATCATCAACTATCAGGGACTGCAGCTGAATCTGGACAAGAAGACGGTGAGCATCGATGGTGAGGCTATCCCTTTCACCAAGACTGAGTTCGAACTTCTGCGTCTTTTCCTCGAAGAGCGCGGCAAGGTGTTCTCCCGTCAGGAACTTATCGACCGGGTATGGCCTAAGGATGTGATGGTACTCGACCGCACGGTGGATGTCAACATCACCCGTATGAGAAAGAAGATTGGTAAGTTTGCCAAGTGCATCGTTACCCGTCTGGGGTTCGGTTATTATTTTGATGCGTAATTAAAATGTTTAAGTTAAATAGTGTAGGTAGGAAGTTGTACTTCTGTGTACTGGCGGTGTTCCTTGTGTTCGCCGTCAGTTTTATCGTGTTCCAGCAGGCACGTGAGAAACAGTATAAAATAGGTACGCTTACTATCAAGCTGGAAAATTATAATGAACTGTTGGCAGAAGATCTGGCGCTCTCTCCTGGTGAAGGAATTATTCTGCAGGATAGCCTTCACAATAAGAAAGTGACTGTGGCTCATGAGAAGTTGCAGGCTTTTGTCCGAGAACATGAAAGCAAGGATCTTCGTGTTACGCTAGTGCGCCCTAACGGTAAGGTGATTTATGACAACATGAGTTCCGACTATGAACATTTTGCCAACCATGCCAAGCGTGAGGAAATAGCAGAGGCCTTGAAAAACAGGGTAGGCTCAAGCGTGGAGCGACAGTCTAAAACCCTGAAGCACGATTATTTCTATGTGGCTTCTTATT
Source organism: Segatella copri (assembly GCF_015074785.1). NCBI lineage: Bacteria > Pseudomonadati > Bacteroidota > Bacteroidia > Bacteroidales > Prevotellaceae > Segatella > Segatella copri. Next base: position 2,440,640 of record NZ_CP042464.1, on the reverse strand, counting down.
TTCCGGAAAGCAAGCTCATCATCCGTACGGCACTACCCTACAATAATGATTTGGCAAAATCGCTGCAGGCCGACCAGCATTTCATCTGGTTTGCCATCGTAGCCGTCATCCTGCTTACCATCGTGCTCTACCGTTTTACGGACCGTCTGGCTAAGAATGTTTCCAAACTGAGCATCTTTGCTTATAAGGCAGACCATAACGAGAGTCTGGAGGTGGAAGATCTCGCCAAGTTCCCTAACGATGAGTTGGGCGAGATTGCTGAGCGCATCATCAAGATGTATAAGCGCATACAGACCACCCGACGTGAACAGGATGTACTGAAGCGGCAGCTTACCCAGAATATCGCTCACGAGCTGAAGACTCCTGTGGCAAGTATTCAGGGTTATCTGGAAACGATACTCGACAATCCGCATATCAACGAAGAGATGAAGTCGCAGTTTCTGCAGCGCTGTTATGCCCAAAGCGAACGCCTCACCTCTCTGCTCCGCGACATCTCAACCCTGAACCGGTTGGATGACGGTTCGGATATGATAGATTTCGAGGCGGTAGACATTACGCAGATGGTGAGTGAAATAGCCCATGAGACGGCGCTGGAAAGAGAGTCGCACAAGATGACTTTCGAGAATATTCTTCCCGACCAGCATATTATCGTGAAGGGTAACCGCAGTCTGCTCTATAGTGTGTTCCGCAATCTTACCGACAATGCCATAGCTTATGCCGGCGAAGGGCGTAAGATAACGTTGAGTGCCAAGGAGCAGGGCTACAAGTGGCATTTCATCTTCTGTGATAACGGTCAAGGAGTTCCTGCCGAGCATCTCTCCCGTCTTTTCGAGCGTTTCTATCGGGTAGATAAGGGACGCAGCCGCAAGATGGGTGGCACCGGTTTGGGTCTTGCCATCGTCAAGAATGCCGTTCTTCTGCATGGCGGAACCATCCGTGTAAGTAATCAACTGGAAGGCGGCTTGAAGTTTGAATTTACGCTTAAGAAATAAAATTGATTTATTTGGATAATAGAAAATGTACTCAAGCAGCAAATATAAATAATCAAGTGGCTGATAAAGGTACTTAAGTAGTAAATATAGGTAAAGAAAGGCAAGACTTCTGGGAAACTTCTGAATGGGGTTTTACAGAAACCTTGCCTTTTTTTGTGTTTTAGAACATTTTTGTTTTCTTTTCGTAAACTTTGCTTAAATCTATTATTTCTGACTTTTTTCTATTAAAAGTGTAGACGATATTTCTAAATGTTGACGAAAATCAAGAAAAACTAACTTTTTTCTATAAAAATATCGATAAAGTTTGCATTAATTCAATACTTTTTTCTTATCTTTGCACCCGTAAAGTAATGAGAGATATTTAAAAAAGTGTAAGAAGAGAAAAAATAATTATATAAAGTTATAAGAGTTGTTTAATTTTTAAGAGAGGATTTTATGGAAAAAAGATTGCTTTTCTTGTTAGTCAATCTCTTCCTTTTATGTGGGGGGGGCATTGGCTCAAACGAAAGTAACAGGTACCGTAGTTTCTCAGGAAGATGGTGAACCTGTCATCGGTGCATCTGTCGTAGTCGCCGGAGCGGCACGTACAGGTACCGTCACCGATATTGACGGTCACTTCTCTTTGGAGGTACCTGCTGGTAAGAAACTTGTAGTTAGCTACATCGGTATGCAGCCACAGACTTTATCTCCGTCTGCCAAGATGCTTATCAAGTTGAAGCCTGATAGCAAAAGCTTGGGCGAGGTGGTTGTAACGGGTATGCAGCATGTAGACCGTCGCCTGTTTACAGGTGCAGCTACAAGTATAAATGCTGAGGAAGCAAAGTTGGATGGTGTGGCTGATATCAGTCGCTCCCTCGAAGGTCGTGCAGCTGGTGTATCTGTGCAGAATGTGACAGGTACATTTGGTACGGCGCCAAAAATTCGTGTCCGTGGTGCTACATCTATCTATGGTTCTTCTAAACCTCTTTGGGTTGTAGATGGTGTCATCATGGAGGATGTCACAGATGTTAGTACAGACGACCTTTCATCTGGTGATGCCGAGACCTTGATTTCTTCTGCTATTGCAGGTTTGAATGCTGATGATATTGAAAGTTTCCAGATTTTGAAGGATGGTTCTGCTACCTCTATTTATGGTGCACGTGCCATGGCTGGTGTCATCGTTGTTACAACCAAGAAGGGTCGTGCTGGATTTAGCAAGATTTCTTATACTGGTGAATATACCATGCGCTTGAAACCTCATTATAGCGAGTTTAATATCATGGACTCTCAGGAACAGATGGGTGTCTATAAAGAGTTGAAGCAGAAAGGATGGCTCAATTTCTCTGATACATACCGTGCTTCAGAGAGTGGTGTCTATGGTAAGATGTACCAGCTCATGAATACCTACGATCCAACTAGTGGAACCTTTGCGCTTGAGAATACTGAGCATGCAATGAATGAGTATTTGCGTCAGGCAGAATATAGAAATACAGACTGGTTTGATGAACTTTTCTCTAGTGCCATCCAGCACAATCACTCTGTGAGCATGAGCGGAGGTACAGATAAACTCAATTTCTATGCATCTTTGAGTGCAATGGTAGATCCAGGTTGGTACAAGCAGAGCAAAGTAAATCGCTATACAGCCAATTTAAATGCTACATATAATATTTCGGATAAGTTGTCTTTCAATATTATCACTTCTGGCTCTTATCGTAAGCAGAGAGCTCCTGGTACTTTGTCTCAGACAGTGGACCCAGTGTATGGTGAGGTAAAGCGTGATTTTGATATCAACCCATATTCTTATGCGTTGAATACCTCAAGAACATTGGATGCCAATACGTACTATACTCGCAACTATGCAGACTTTAATATCTTAGACGAGTTGGACAAAAACTATATGAACCTTGACGTTACTGATGTAAAGTTCCAGGGTGAATTAAAGTATAAGCCAATTAAGGGATTGGAGTTTTCATTGTTAGGTGCGGTAAAGCATTCTGGCACTATGCAGGAACATATTGTACATGATAATTCCAACCAAGCTCGTGCTTATCGTGCTATGCCTGATGCTACAGTTCGTGACAAGAACCCATTCTTGTATACAGACCCAGACAACCCTTATGCGTTGCCAATCTCTATCTTACCACAGGGTGGTATTTATCAGAAGACAGATTATAAAATGAACAGTTACGATTTTCGTGGTACTGTGAACTGGAATCATACTTTTGATAATTCGCACATCGTCAACCTCTTTGGTGGTATGGAAGTGAGTGATATCAGCCGTAACAAGAATTTCTTCAATGGTTGGGGAATGCAGTATACAAAGGGTGAAATACCTTTCTATACTTATCAGTTCTTCAAAAAGAGCATTGAGAGTGGTACCGATTATTACACACTCTCTAACACGTTCTCTCGTACGGCAGCATTCTTTGCTAATGCAACCTATTCTTATAAGGGACGTTACGTTATCAATGGTACATATCGTTACGAAGGTACTAACCGATTGGGTAAGAGTCGTTCTGCCAGATGGTTGCCTACTTGGAATGTTTCTGGTGCATGGAATATGCATGAGGAGAGTTTCTTCGAAAATTTGCGTCCAACGCTTTCTCATTTGACATTGAAGGCTTCTTATTCTTTGACTGGTGACCCTGGTCCAACAAATGTTTCCAATGCGGCTGCAGTCTTAAAGAGTTACAAGCCTTACCGTCCTTTCGCTAGCATCCAGGAGAGTGGTATGGACTGGAGCGATTTGGGTAATGATGAATTGACATATGAGAAGAAGCATGAGTTGAACCTCGGTTTTGATGCAGGTTTCTTTAATAACCGCATCAACTTTGCCCTTGACTGGTATACTCGTAATAACTACGATTTGATTGGTCTGATTCGTACAACAGGTGCTGGTGGTCAGATAGAGAAACTTGCTAATGTGGCTTCTATGAAATCACATGGTGTGGAGTTTACTCTTTCTACCAAGAATATTCAAACCAAGGATTTCGCTTGGACCACAGACTTCATATTCTCTTATTCAAAGACTAAGGTTACAGACTTACAGACGAACTCAAAGGTTATCGACCTGGTTTCTGGTACAGGTTTCGCTCTCGAGGGATATCCTGTAAGAGGTTTGTTCTCTTATAAGTTTAATGGTTTGAGTGATAAGGGTTATCCGGTAATTACTGATCAGAATGGCAATGTGACATCTAGTGGTGAAAATATCGATTTCCAGAGTCAGACTCTTGACAACTTGGTATATGAGGGTCCTAGTGATCCTACTACAACCGGTAGTTTTGGTAATATATTTAAGTACAAGAATTTGCGTTTGAATGTATTCATTACCTATTCATTCGGCAATGTTGTACGATTGGATCCTGTGTTCAAGGAAAAATATACAGACCTTACTGCCATGCCAAAGGAATTTAAAAACCGCTTTGTTCAGGCAGGAGATGAGAATATTACCGACATTCCTGTTATCTTGACAAATGCTCAGGTAACGAGAGATAATTATCTTAAGACATTGTACAATGCCTACAATTATTCTACCGCTCGTGTAGCTAAGGGTGACTTCATTCGTATGAAGGAGATTTCTCTGTCGTATGATTTCCCTAAGTCATGGTTGGAACCATTGAAGTTGAGCGACCTCTCACTGAAGTTGCAAGCTACCAACTTGTTCCTCATCTATGCAGATGACAAGTTGAATGGTCAGGATCCTGAATTCTTCCGTTCAGGTGGTGTCGCAGCCCCAATGCCAAAGCAGTACACACTGACACTCAGATTAGGCATTTAATGTTTAACTCTCTAATAAAAGATAAATTATGAAAGTAAGTTTCAAATATTATATATTAGCAGCATCCATCGTGCTGGGCATGACATCTTGCGATGACTATCTGGACAAGATGCCAGACAACCGCACCGAATTGGATGAGACATCAAAAATTCAGGATATGTTGGTGTCATGCTATCCAACCACACATTATGCAGCTATAGCAGAGTTTGAGTCTGATAATACTGACCATATGGATGTGTTGGGCTACACCTCTTATAAAAAAATTCAGGATGAGGCTTCGGAATGGAAGAATATCACTTATGAAGATGATGATAGCCCATTTAAATTGTGGAATGCCTGTTACCATTCCATTGCCTCTGCCAATATGGTACTGGACGCAATTGAAAAGCAAGGTAACCCTGCCGAACTTCAGGCAGCTAAGGGTGAGGCTTTGGTAGCCAGAGCTTTCAATCATTTCATTTTGGTGAATATCTTTAGTAAGGCTTATAGTCCAAAAACTTCAAGCACTGATCTTGGTATACCTTATGTCACTAAGGTGGAAACTACTGTGGCTCCTCACTATGAGCGTGGCACTGTAGCTGATGTATACAAGCATATAGAGGAAGACTTGCTGGCAGGTATTCCATTGTTGGACGAGGCCAGCTATTCTGTGCCAGCTTATCATTTTACCAAGAAGGCTGCTGAAGCTTTGGCCGCTCGTTTCTATCTCTTCTATGTGCAGGATGATAAGAGTAATTACGATAAGGTAATCAAGTATGCACAGGATGTTTTGACAAGCAATCCTCTCTCCATGTTAAGAGAATGGAAGGAGATAGGATCTCTGTCGCCTAACAACAGTGTGCGTGCCAATGCTTTTGTTAATGCCGACAGAAAGTCCAACCTTTTGTTGTGCTCTACCAATTCGCTTTGGGTACGTTATTATGGTCCTTATGGTATCGGTTATAAGTATTGCCACAATACCACGATTGCTGCTACCGAGACAAATAAGGCAACTACTCTTTGGGGAAGTTATTCTCGACTTAACTATAAGATATACCAGTATACGAGTATGCCAAAAGTTATCATGGATAAATTTGGTGAGTTCTTTGAAATTACAGATGCTGTCAATGATGTAGGTGTTCCTCATGAAATGTTCCCAGCTTTGACATCTGACGAGGTGATGCTCAATATGATAGAGGCTTACATTATGAAGAAGGATTATGATAAGGCATTGACTAATTTCAATATCTGGATGCATAATTTTACATCATATACTAAAAATGTCACAATGGATGATATCAATAGAGTGTATGGCGAATATCAGGAGAATGAATTGACTGGTGAGTCTACCGGCATGAAGTACTATACTCCTACAGAGCCAACTCCAAAGAAGGAATTGCATCCTGACTTTACCGTAGAGAAGGGTGACCAGGAAAACTTCTTGCAATGCTTGCTTCATTGTCGTCGTATCATGACCCTGCATGAGGGACTTCGCTGGTTTGATATCAAGCGCTATGGTATGACTATCTATCGCCGTACCATTGATGGTAGTGGTGACATTACTGTGACCGATACGATGAATGTGGATGACCCACGTCGTGCCATTCAGTTACCGGCTAGTGTCATCAAGGCTGGACTTGAGGCAAATCCACGTAAGTAATGATTAATAAAAGAAGAAAGATTATGAAGAAATATATATTTATGTTTGCGCTGTCGGTGGCTGCTTTAGGTAGTTTTACTTCTTGTAGCGAGAGCGATTTGGATAAGGAAAGTATCTTTCAAGATAGCCAGGTAAAGGAGAATGATTTTGATAAGTGGATATACAAGAACTATACCTTGCCTTACAATATCAACTTGATGTATCGATTGCAGGATATAGAGTCAGATCATAATTATTCCTTGGCACCAGCTCAGTATGAAAAGTCGGTTGAGTTAGCGCATATTGTAAAGTATGCTTGGTTGGAGGCTTATGATGAAGTTGCCGGTGTAGATTTCACTCGCAAGTTTGTGCCAAAAATGCTGCATTTTGTAGGCTCAGCTGCATACGAGAACAATGGAACCATGATTCTGGGTACTGCAGAGGGTGGATTGAAAGTGACATTGTACTTGGTGAACAACTTGATGATAGACAGAGAATTTCTCAATCACTACTACTTCAAGACAATGCACCATGAGTTCTCTCATATTCTCCATCAGACAAAAAGTTACCCTACTGAGTATGATTTGATTTCTGAGAAAGATTATGTGAGCGGTGACTGGTATTTGATGAGCGATTCTGAGGCTCATCAGTTAGGCTTTGTTTCACCTTATGCCATGTGCGAGCCTCGTGAGGATATAGCTGAGGTTACCTCTATCTATATTACAAAGACTCCTGCCGAATGGCAGGCCATTATTGCTGATGCTGGCTCAGAGGGTGCTGATATTATCAATCAGAAACTTGAGATAGTAAAGAAATACATGGCCACATCTTGGGGCATTGATATGGATGAACTTCGCGATTGCGTACAGCGCCGACTCAATGACGTAGTAGATGGAAATGTAGATTTGGAATCACTCAAATAAAGATTATTGAATTATGAAAAAAATATATAGTTTTATCATCATGGCACTCATGTTGTGCGTTGGATTTGCCTCTTGTTCTCATGAGGAGGACGACCTGTTTGGTGAGTCTGCTGCACAGCGCTTGAACAAGAGTGTGGACAAGTACCAGAAGTTGCTCACCAGTAGTGAGAACGGATGGGTGATGGAGTTTTTGCCAAGTGATGGTTCCTATGGTGGATTTATTTATACGGCAAAGTTTGGCGATGAAGACGTATCAATGGCTAGCGACCTCACTTTGTATAGTGATACAGAGGAGTGGCCTGCTGGTACAGTGTTATCTTCTAAGTATTCTGTAAAGGCAGAGCAGGGCGTTATTCTTACGTTTGATACCTATAATCTGTTGTTCCATTTCTTCTCTGAGCCTCAAGGTTCTTCTGATGTAGATGGTTATGAGAGTGACTATGAGTTTACTTTCCTCAAAACTAGTGAGGATCAGGATACCATTTATCTTCGTGGTAAAAAGTATGAGAACATTCTCAAAATGTATAAGCTGAAGGATACTGATGCTGAGACTTTTATCAAGAAGACCATTGAGATGAGCGAAAATCTTTCAAAGGTAAACTATCAGTTCTTGAAGATAGGAAACAAAGAATATCCTGTGGATATTGAAGGAAAAACAATCTATATCAATGATATTGATAGTACAGACTTGGAGTTAAATGTACCAATGTTTTATACCCCAGAGGGCTTCCATTTTTACGAACCTATCAGCGTTGGTGGCAAGTCCTTCCAGTACTTCAAGTATGATGAAGCTACAGGCAATATCGTTGCAGATGATAATCAGAGTTCTATTGACCTTCCTTCTGCAACCGATCAGTTCCTTAATCCTAAACTCAATTGGAACTTTGATGGTGAAGACATGTGCGATGGTTTGAAGGAACTTTATGATAAACTGCCAGAAATGAGTTCTTCCTATACTTTCGAAGGCGCCTATATAGGAAAATCTACAGCTAGCTTCGATTTTGGCATGGGATATGATATGATTATTGGCATCAATTGGAATTTGGAACTTTTCGGCACTCAATTTAGTTCTTCAGCTAACTATGGCGTTGATTTGAGTTATGATGAAGCCGCTGGTGTTATCGGTATCAAGGGACTCGGTGAAGGTTCAGGTTTCACTTCGTCTAGTAAGAATAAAGTTGCGGCTCCATTCGTTGACTATATCCTTGACAACGCTCCATACAAAGCGACATTCAATGATGGCAAGATTAAGACTCAGGTAAAGTTGGAGAGTACAAAAGATCCTTCAGTATGGTTTACATTGAAGTTGTAGTACTCTGAACCGTAATAATATTTTAAAGAATTGAGATTATGAAGAAACTGAATATAATTTATATGCTGTTGGGATGTCTTTTGACATTTGTGGCATGTTCGGACGATGATTATACTCCAACAGTCTCTCCATTGAAGGTCACAGAATCTAGTGTTGCTTTCAATGCTAAAGGTGGTGATGGTGAGATTACAGTTGCTAGTTCTACGCCTATTGCTTCTGTAGAGAGTAGTGATGATTGGTGCGTGGTTTCTGCTGATGGTGATTATAAGGTGAAGGTGACCGTTGATGTTAATGAAGCTGTAGCTAGCCGTAATTCAATTGTTACCATCAAAGATCAGGGAGGCAATGAAACTCATATTTCCGTGACTCAATCTGGTTTGCTCTTCTTCCTAGATACTCATAAGGCTGTTTTTGCTGATGCGGCTGCTAAAGATTTCGTCAAGATGGTTCATAGTAATGAGGTCGCTTTAAGTGTGAATGAGGATGTAGATTGGCTAGAAGCAGTTGTGCAAGGTGATAGTATTGTTGTCAATACAAAAAGCAATGAAACAGGTGAAGTGCGTTCTGCTTATGTATATTGTACTTCTGGTCCACGAAAAGACTCTGTCCTTGTAGTTCAGGGTGAATCTAAGGATATCTTGGGCGATTACTATTTTGCTGGTCAGGATAAAAAGGGAAAGTTGATTTATATTTTGGGTAATTTAGCTAAAGGTAAGACAGCTAATACTTTGAAACTATCTTTTCCTGCGCTCAATGCTAGTATGGAAGTCCCTTATGATGAGGCTAATATGTCTTTCAAGTTCCTTTGCGGTCAGTATTTATGTGACTATGTAGAAAAGGATGAAGAGACTGGTGACGAGACAACTTCTTATATATACTCTGCTATTTGGGATACCAAAAAAGGAGGCTTTACATGGGGCGATAGCTATAGTATGGATGGTATCATCTATGGAGATCCGGAAAATGGTACGATTGTAGAATTTGCCGACAACGGTTCTTGGTCAGGATATAATGTTAGTGCTATTCGTTTTGAGATGTTTAGCAAGAAAGAGGCTGTTAAAGCTAATCGTATTGGAGCCTTAATCTCTTTCATTTATCCATTCATGCAAAAAATGAAGGATAATAATTCTGCTTCTCGTAAGTCGAATTTCGTGCCAGCCAACCTCTCTATTATCAAATAGTGAGGAAAGCATACGGAGTATACTTATATAATATCAAGGATTCTTTGTGAAAAGAATATTTAAAATCTCTCGTCTGGGGGCGTGCTCATTTAAGCACGCCCCTTATTTGTTGTTGCAGTATAAACTGTATTCCGGAATATTTTAATTTCAATATTCTTGCCTGAGTATCTCCACATTTTTAGATGCTGTTTTTATTGTCTGGGTGTATGCCCAATGGTTGTACAAGAGTGAATGCTATAGTTGTACAACTATAGGGTGTATGGTTGTACGACTATAGGGTGTATGGTTGTACAACTATAGGGTGTACGGTTGTACAACTATAGGGTGTTGCCACTAGGCTCGGCAGACCTGCAGACTGCAGTCGGCAGAGTTGCTGACTAGGCTCAGCAGGTCTGCTGAGCCTAGTGGAAATCTTCCCGAAACAGTCTCCTTGCACTTCTTATTCTAGGTCTTTGAATCTGTTCAAAAGCCTTCTTGTACCCTTATTTCTAGTAATTGCCGAAGTTTTTTATCAGTATGTAGCGATTATAGCCTAGTAATGGAAGAGTATTCTGCCGAGGAATAAGTTGGCTGTTAACCGGAAATAGTGTACTGGCGAATGAAGAACAGCTGACTAGCCGTACGCTCGCTAGTTGGCTGTTCTACTGCAACAGTCAGCGTAAATGCCTGTAAAAATGTTGTAAGTAAGGGATAAGGAAATACTCTTCACTCTTCACCTTTCCTTCGGAATCCCCAGTGTTTATGGGCGTTTCGAGGGGTGAAGAGTTTTTGGGCACTCTTCACCCACTCTTCACCACTCTTCACCTTAGCTGGTTCGGCGGAGGGTGTGTCATAATTTTAGACTTCCTTGCCATGGGATATGGTGAGGGAGCCTTTTTTTATAGTCGATGATTATAAGTCATTCAGCATGAAATCATAGATGCTCATGAAGAGTATACCATTTGCATCACGGTTACTGATGAGGCTTTCGCCCACAATGACGATTCGCTCGAAACCATCATCTATGCGGCGCAATGAGTTGATTTCTTGCTCTATCTTGTCTTGCGATGGCAGGCTGAGGGCCGACTGGATATAGCATCGGCGACTGCCCTTGTTGCACACGAAGTCTACCTCTAGTTGTTTGCGATAACTAGTGCCGTTTTCGTCTTTCCCATTCACTGTTACCACGCCTACATCCACATTGAATCCCTGTCTTCTCAGCTCGCAATATATCGCATTCTCCATGAGATGGGTCTTCTCTATTTGGCGAAAATTGATGAGTGCATTGCGCAGTCCTAAGTCGGTGAAGTAATACTTCATAGGAGTACTGATATATTTTCTTCCCTTCACGTCGTATCTCTTGGCTTCCTCTATAAGAAAGGCATCTGAGCAATAATCGATGTATGTTTTCAGAGTGGTAGAGCCAATGGATATATTTTTGTTGGTCTTGAATGTATTCGATAGTTTTTGAGGATTTACCAGTCCTCCTATGCCAGATGATAACATACAGAGAAGTTCTTCTAGCTCAGCATTGTTCTTGATGCGATTTCTGTTAAGAATGTCAATCAAGTAAGTTTCTTGCCAAAGGTCTTTAAGTACCCTAATCTTATCTTCATCTGTAGGTTGTAGGATGACAGGTGGCAGTCCGCCATATTGTAGATATTCTACCCAACCGCTCTCTTGGCTGCCTTGGTAGACAGACATGAATTCGGAGAAACTGAGTGGTGAAATATGAATCTGGTAGCCTCGACCTCTGAACTCGGTAATGATGTCCTTTGACAAGAACTTGGCGTTGCTGCCTGTAACATATACGTCAGCATTGGGGATATGGAGCAATCCATTCAGAACATCCTCAAAATCTTTCAGCATCTGCACCTCGTCCAAAAGGATATAATACATCCTACCGTCCTTGATGAGGCTCTTTACATACTGGTAGAACTTATCAGGGTCGCGATATACCTTATTGCCAAAGTCATCAAAAGCCATTTCTATGATGTGCTCTTTGTCTACACCATCTAGTTTGAGTTGTCTCTTGAATAAGTTGAATAGCAGGAAAGACTTTCCGCATCTTCTAATACCGGTGATGATTTTTACCAGTCCATTGTGTCTGCTATTGAGCAGTTGCTGTATGTATCTTTTGCGTTCGATGATCATAATCTATCTATATATATTGATTTAATTTTACGTTAGATTTTTGCGTAAATACGCATTTTTCTGCTGCAAAGATACGCTTTTTTGATGAATTTACAAAAGATTTTTGCGTAAATACGCATTTTTCTGCTGTAAAAAGCGTTTTTATAATCTGTTCTTGTTCCTTTACCCTTATTTCTAATAATTGCCAGAGATTTTTATCAGTATGTAGCGATTATAGCCTAGTTATGGAAGAATATTCTGCCGAGGAATAAGTTGGCTGTTAATCGGAAATAGTGTACTGGCGAATGAAGAACAGCTGACTAGCCGTACGCTCGCTAGTTGGCTGTTCTACTGCAACAGTCAGCGTAAATGCCTGTAAAAATGTTGTAAGTAAGGGATAAAGAAATACTCTTCACTCTTCACCTTTCCTTCGGAAACCCCAGTGTTTATGGGCGTTTCGAGGGGTGAAGAGTTCTTGGGCACTCTTCACCCACTCTTCACCACTCTTCACCTTAGCTGGTTCGGCGGAGGATGTGTCATAAATTTATGATTCACCCTTTTCTTGTTGTTTGAAGAGCTAGGATATGTTGTTGGATGAGTAAGGATATGTTGTTGGAAGAGTAAGAATATGTTGTTGGAAGAGATTGGATATGTTGTTGAGGCAGTCTGTATCTTCGGTCGCACAACAGCTGTTGTGCGCTTGCATAACAGCTGATATGCGCATGCACAACAGGTGATGTGCATGCGATGGTCAACTGTTATGCGCCAAACTATTATCCAGACTTATGGCGCACCCTCCTCAGGGACGCCTGGCGGTTTTGCATCTCTCCTTAACACCTAGCGGTCTTGCGCTGCAATTTACGCCTGTTGGTCTTTGGAATCGGTGAAGAGTGGTGAAGAGTGGGTGAAGAGTTGCTGCAAACTCTTCACCCCTCGGAATGCCGATAAACACAGGGGTTTCCGAAGGAAAGGTGAAGAGTGAAGAGTAAAAGCGTGCTCGCTTGCAGATAAAAAATGGAGCGCAAGCTGTTTCCAGAAAAGGAATCGCTTGCGCCCCTGATATTTTTGCTTATGAGTAAATGAGCATCCTAAGATTAGAACTTGTAGATAGCACCAAATGAAATGTTGCTTGCATCTACGTTAAGTCCGAATGTTGATGAGTTTTTACCTTGGTCAGGAGAAAAACCTTTGTAACCGAGGAAACCTACCTTTGTGATGAAGTTTACGTGGTCTGAAAGCTTAACAGCCAAACCTGGCTTGATGCCTACCTCGTAAGAATCGCCACCGCCCTTGCTGTAACTGCTGTAACCGATTGTACCTTCTACGAAGAGGTTAACCAACTTGGTTTCTACGGCTGTGTAACGTACGTAAGGAGCTACTCTAAATGTTGTAGATTCACCTACAGGAGAAAGCTTGCAAACTTCGCCCTTCTTGATACCAATCTCGAGACCAGCCTCCCACTTGTTGTTGAATTCGTAACCAATCTCAGGCATCAAGGTGTAAGCTGTCTTGCTGTCACCATCACCGATCTTGTTGCTGGAAATACCAGCAGTACCACCGATGTAAACCTGTGCGCTAGCGCAAACTGAAACGAGAGCCATAGCAAGGCTCAACATAATCTTCTTCATAATCAATCTTTTCTTTTAATTATTACTTTATTTTATCACTCTAATCAGGTAGCTTTTCAGCCCCTTTATTTATGATAGCAAAGCACACCTGAATATGCTCTGCACTCTCTAATTCGGTGGCAAAGATATAGGAAACCTGTTGGCGGAATTAAAAAACCGCCTGAAAATTAGTATATTTTTATGGAGAAAAAAGTTGTGCATCTCGTTGATTTTTAGTAACTTTGTAGTGTCCAATTATAAAGTTATATATTTCACGCTATGCACAACTTGTATGCAAATTTCGTAAAAATTCTTGAGATATGCAAGGATTTCTCCAAAAATTTAGTTAATGAGCTAGGAAATATTCCTCGCCCAGGAGTCGTACCACGTTTTTCAGACCTCGAAGTTGTTGCTTTGAGCTTGACAGCCGAGCATCTTAGCATCGACAGTGAAAACAACTTGTTCGATAGGCTGAAGGAGTATAAGGCAGATATGCCAAATCTGATTTCTCGACGCCAGTTCAATGACAGGCGAAAGTTCACTGCGGAACTATGTGAGAAGATTCGTAAGCGCATAGCGTCAAAGATGGATGGTGCAGAAGAATATTTCTGCATAGATTCCAAACCAATAGAGGTGTGTCGCTTGTCCAGAGGCTTGCGTTGCAAGATGAAAGGAACAGACGTAACAAACTCTCCTGCATTTGGCTATTGCGCTACTCAGAAGATATACTACTTTGGGTATAAACTCCACGCTGTCTGTGGGTTAAGTGGAGTTATCCACTCGTATGACCTGAGTCCAGCTAATGTTCATGACATTCATTTTCTTAAAGATGTAAAGTTTCAATTCCATGACTGTTGCATCCTTGGCGATCGAGCTTACCTCAGTGCGGAACTACAGCAAGACTTGTTTTCTTCTGTAGGCATCAAGTTGGAAGTTCCATATCGCTTGAACATGAAGAATTGGCGACCAACATTTAAGCCTTATGCTAAGGCGAGGAAGAGAATCGAGACAAATTTCTCTCAACTTTGTGATCACTTCATGCTCTTCCGAAACTATGCTAAGCAAACACTAGGACTGTTTACCCGAATCATCGGGAAAATCAGCGCATTTACAGTCTTGCAATATATTAATTATGTAAACAACAGACCGGTTGGCAGGGTTAAGTATGCGCTAAATTAATTCCGCCAACGGGTATAGGAAATAACTTGAAACTCAAAACGATTTCTCTGTTTTTCTTGCAAAACAAGCCGTATTGTTGATGTAAATCAAGAAAAAGCAGGTGTGCTGAATGTATCTAAAGCTGTTTTTGAAGAATAGCTACGATTTTTTAGTGAAACCGCCAAATAATATGAGGGAATATTTGGGCAAACCAACTTTTTTCTCTATCTTTGCATGAACAAACAGTTTGAATCTTATTTTATAAATATCATAAATGAATCAATTTACAAAGCTGATAGCAGCCCAGCTCAATCTGAAGGAGCAGGCTGTAGAAAATACTCTGGCGCTGCTCGAAGAGGGCTGCACCATTCCGTTTATCTCGCGATACCGCAAGGAGAAAACCGGTAATATGGACGAGGTAAACATTGAAGCCATCGCACAGGCTAACGAGAAACTCTCTGAGATGGCGAAGAGAAAAGAGACTATCCTCAAAACCATCGAGGAACAGGGAAAACTCTCGGATGAACTGAAAAAACGCATCGAACAGTGCTGGGATGCCACCGAACTGGAAGATATCTATCTTCCTTATAAGCCAAAGCGCCGCACACGTGCACAGATAGCACGTGAGGCAGGCTTGGAGCCTCTGGCACAGCTGCTCCTCTTCCAGCGTGAGCGCAATCCGGAACAGGCTGCCAGGAAGTTTGTGGGCGATAAGGTGAAGGATGTGGAGGCTGCACTTCAGGGAGCCAAGGACATCATCGCCGAAACCGTAAGCGAGAATGAGCAGAGCCGCAATCAGATTCGCGGTGAGTTCAGACGCGGTGCCATCATCACTTCTAAGGTGGTAGCCAAAAAGAAGGATGAGGAAGAGGCGCAGCGCTTCTCCGACTATTTCGATTTCTCTGAACCATTGAAGAAATGTTCTTCGCACCGACTGCTGGCTATGCGTAGAGGCGAGGCGGCAGGATTCTTGCGTGTCAGCATCTCGGCTGATGATGAGCAGTGTCAGGATAAACTGAAGCGCCACTATGTACATGGTTTCGGTGAGTGCCAGACGCTGGTGGGTGAAGCGGTAGATGATGCCTTTAAGCGACTGCTGAAGCCTAGCATTGAAACCGAATTTGCTGCGCTCAGTAAGCAGAAGGCGGATGAGGAGGCTATTGTGGTCTTCGCCGAAAACCTGCGCCAGCTTCTGTTGGCGGCTCCTCTCGGACAGAAACGCGTGATGGCGGTTGACCCGGGTTTTGCCAATGGTTGCAAGACTTGCTGTCTCGATGCGCAGGGTAATCTGATTCATCATGAAATCGTTTATCCTCATCCTCCCCGCAACAGGAAGAGCGAGGCTACGGCTGCCATCCAGCGCATGGTAAAGATGTATCAGGTGGAGGCAATGGCTGTAGGTAACGGTACGGCAAGCCGCGAAACCAGCGACTGGCTGCATAGTATCGATTTCGTTCATCCGGTAGATATCTATGTGGTGAGCGAGGATGGCGCTTCTATCTATTCGGCTTCGAAGATTGCAAGAGATGAGTTCCCGGATGAGGATGTTACCGTGCGTGGTGCTGTGAGCATCGGACGAAGACTGATGGATCCGCTTGCTGAGTTGGTGAAGATTGATCCGAAGAGCATCGGTGTGGGACAGTATCAGCATGATGTGGATCAGACTCAGTTGAAGAAGAGTCTGGATACTGTGGTGATGAGTTGCGTGAACTCGGTGGGTGTCAACCTGAATACCGCATCGCAGCATCTGCTGACCTATGTGAGCGGTTTGGGACCTACGCTTGCTAAGAATATCGTGGAATATCGCCGCGAGAATGGAGCCTTCGCTTCCCGTGCCCAGCTGAAGAAGGTGCCACGTCTGGGTCCTTCGGCCTTTGAGCAGTGTGCCGGCTTCCTCCGCATTCCTGGTGCTAAGAATCCTTTGGATAACAGTGCCGTTCATCCAGAGCGCTATGCGCTGGTAGAGCAGATGGCGAAAGATCAGGGCGTAACGGTGAAGCAACTGGTAGAAGACAAGGCGCTGCAGAAGAAGATTGATATCAGAAAATATGTGAGTGCCGAGGTGGGTATGCCTACTTTGACCGATATCATGGCTGAGCTTGACAAGCCGGGCTTGGATCCTCGTGGCGAGGTGGAGAAGTTTGAGTTTGATGCCAGCATCAAGGAGATAGAGGATTTGCAGGTAGGCATGGTTGTGCCGGGCATTGTTACCAACATTACCAAGTTTGGTGCCTTTGTAGATATAGGTGTCCACAACGATGGTCTGGTTCATGTATCCCAGATGTCAAACCGTTACATTCAGGATCCTTCTGAGGTGGTAAAGCTTCATGAGCATGTGATGGTGAGAGTGGCAGAAGTAGATTTGAAGCGCAAGCGCATCGCCTTGTCGATGAAGGGCGTGAAATAGAAAGGATATTCAGAATGAATCAGAATAATAATGGTGATGCTCTCTTGGCAGGGGGCATCACCAGAGATTGTATAGAGTCGGCATATTGCTTTATTCATCAGAAGCTCAGGGTTTTTGAATTTTCCACCAATCCTACGCAGCGTGATGATATAGAGTATGCCATCGCCCAGTATGTAGAGGGTATGAATCCGCAGCTCTATCTTCTTCTTTCTCAAGGCAGAACGGAATTCCTTCTAGACCATGTGAATTTTGAAAAAGATATGCGCGAGGCACAGGAAAAACTGGAAGGGATGATGTAGGTATCTCTCTGCTTAGGAGAAGAATCTGACAAAAAGGTGTAAAAAGACAGGTAGTTAGATAAAAAGAAAATGCTAAATAGTTATATATTAACTACTTAGCATTTTTTTTTGTGCGCCTGATAGGACTCGAACCTACACGGCCTAAACCACTAGATCCTAAGTCTAGCGCGTCTACCAATTTCGCCACAAGCGCATTCTTGGGTGCAAAGATACAATAATAATTTGAATAAAAAGAATAAAAATGAAAAAAATGATGGTTTTACTTGCTTTTTACGAGAAATAATGGTAATTTTGCAAACAGATACTGTTCTATTTTTATTTTGCAAAAAAACGAAGGCAGGACAGTAAGGACAGATAAAAACAATAATAACAGGAATATGAAAAAAGTATGGGTTATGATGCTGGCTACATTGATGGTTTCTTCCACGATGATGGCTGGAAATGTGAAGAAATCAACTACTCTTCCTATTGAGGGAGAGATCGTAAAGGCTTCTCATCCGATGATTCAGTATGTTGGGCGTGTGAGCTTTGCTAAGAATCCTGATGTAGCCAGTTTCAATTATCCGGGAACTACGATTGAGGCTAGTTTCCAAGGTTCTTCTCTGAAAATGCTGTGCCGCCCGAAGACTGGATATTTCATGGCACAGATTGACGGTTGCGAACCTTTCAAAGTGGGCTTTAATGCCGAACGCGATTCGGTTGTAACCCTGGCTGCGGCTTTGCCAAAGGGGGTGCATCATGCTAAGGTGATGTATGTGATAGAAGGCTTATTCCGTAAACCGGAATTCAGAGGATTTGTTCTTGATAAGGGATGTCATCTTGTTGAGGCTCCAGCTCTCCCGGAACGGAAGATTGAATTTATCGGAAATTCAATCACCTGCGGTTATGGCGTAGAAAGTATCAACAGGTCTGATCCTTTTGAAGATGAAACGGAGAACCATTGGCTTACTTATGCCAATATCGTAAGTGACAGTCTGAAGGCTCAGCATACTTCTATCTCCCGTAGTGGTATCGGTGTATATCGTAATTATAATGGGCCTAAGACGGGTGATGCCGATAACATGTCTTGGCAATATGAATATACTTTATTTGACCAGCATGATGAAAAATGGGATTTTGCCAAGTATCAGCCTCAGTTAGTCTGTATCAATCTGGGTACGAACGATCTTTCTACCAAGAATTATGATATTCAACTCTACGAGAAGAATTATCGCATGTTTCTTAAAACGGTACGTAGCAAGTATCCTCATGCAAAGATTGTGATGTTGACAGGTCCGATGCTCGGCGAGAAGGAGAGTAGCAAGCAGCGAACTGTGCTTGATAGAATCTGTGCTGATGCCAATAAAACCGATAAGAACATTTACCGTTTCGATTTCAGTTTCCAGAAAGGAGATTTAGGTTATGGCGCCAGCTGGCATCCTAGTATGTTGCAGCATCGGAAGATGGCGGCAGAATTGCTTCCGTTCTTGAGAAAACTGATGAATTGGAATTAAATGAGACTGTATGTTTCCCAAACAAAATTATATGATAACAATGAACACAAAGAATCTATTATTGTTGGCATCTCTTACATTGGCGATGCCTCTGACAGCACAGACTCCGCAAGAGGATTTCAAGCGGGATATAACGCTTTCGGGTAGTAACTATGTAGCTTATCGTGGTCCTCAGAAGCAGTTGACTGCGGCTCCAAAGGGTTATAAGCCTTTCTATCTGAGCCATTATGGGCGGCATGGTTCCCGCTATATGATAGGCAAGAAGGCTTATGATGTGCCTTATTTCTCTCTGCTCAAAGCGAAGCAGGAAGGCAAACTGACAGCTAAGGGCGAGGAAACGCTGGCTAAGGTGAAGATGATTCGTGAGGAGGCGAAGGGGCGCGATGGCGAACTGACTCCGCTCGGAGCTCTCCAGCATCAGGGTATTACCAGAAGAATGATGGAGCGATTCCCTGAGATTTTTGCCGGTAATACGAATATTGAGGCCCGAAGTACTTTGGTAATCCGATGTATCCTCTCTATGGAGAACGGTTTGCAGCAGATGCTGCGTATCAATCCGAAACTTCATATCTTCCATGATGCCAGCGAGCATGATATGTATTATATGAACCAGGGCGACCGATATCTGGACAGCTTGAAGAACAGCGCGGGTATCAAGGTGGCACAGCAGGAATTTGCACAGAAGCACGTTAGCTATAGCCGTGTGATGCAGGAACTGTTCAACGACCCTGCCTGGGTGAAGCAGAATATCAACCAGAGTGACCTGAACAGAAAACTCTATGAGATGGCAAGCTCAATCCAAGGTACGGAACTGAGAGGCAAGGTTTCGCTCTATGACCTCTTTACGGAGGAGGAACTGTATCAGAACTGGCTGAATGCCAACATCTGGTGGCAGATGGCTTACGGCAACTCGCCTTATACGGGCAATGTGCAGCCATTCTCCCAGCGCAATCTCTTGAGGAATATCATCCAGAAGGCGGATAGCTGCATCGCTCTTCCGCATCCGGGCGCTACATTGAGATATGGACACGATACGATGGTTACTCCGCTTACCTGTTTGCTGGATTTGAATGGATATGGCGAAGAGATTAAGGATCCGGAGAAGATTGCTTCTCAATGGTGGGATTATAAGATTACCCCGATGGCTACGAATTTGCAGTTTGTTTTTTATAGAAACAAGGCGAATGATGTGCTGGTGAAGGTGCTTTTGAATGAAGACGAGGCTACTTTGCCTATCAAGAGCGATGTGGCACCTTATTACCACTGGAATGACTTTAAGGAATACTGCCTGAAAAAGCTGGCGGGGTATAAAAGGTAAAAATGAAGGCTACTGACTGCTGGGGGGACAGGCGATGGAATCGCCTGGAACGGGGGCAGGAGGGGGACTGGCTTCTTTTTTGCTGAACGCGAAATGCTGAAACGCTAAAGCGCGAAATGCAAATGGCTAGATAATAAAAAAAAGGGCTTAAGCTTTTTGGGCTTAAGCTCCTTTTTTTATGATGGGCGCTTTTTTGCAGCTTTTCTTGCGCTTTTCTTGCTGCTTTTCTTTGCTTTTTATTGCTTCGATAACCAGTCTTTATCCTTCTGGTCTTCTTCGAAATCTTTTTCTGAGAAGAGGTTGGTCTGACCAGTCAGCTCGTCAATCACCTGTTGCTCGCTTTTTCCAGCATCTGGATCAAGGTTTTCACCTTCATTCTCTGAGTCAGAACCATCCTGTTCCTCATCATTATCCTCAGAAGGAGGTTCTGGGAATCGGGTTGGTTCCAGTTCCTCGATGCTTTCAATCTTCCATGTCGTGAGGCGCTTACCCTTTGCCTTGAAACTCTTCTGCGCAATGAACTGCTCGGCATCGATTTCTTCGGCAGGACGGATGGCATCCACACCGCCATAAGTAACCTTGATGCGTGGATAAACCGTATCGGTAAGCAAGATGAGCTTGCAGTTAGGGTTCTCGCCCATGAAATTCTGATGGCGCTTGGTGGCATCCATCGTGAATCGCTTGATGTATGGATATCCCTGATTGTCGGCATCGTAGAGGATAGCCGTCCATATCTTATGCTCATCCCATTTCTCTAAGCGGATGATGTTGTCCTCGTAGTGGTTGTTGACATCGAAATTGGTGATGTAGAATTCACCGTTGTCGAGTACAACCAAGATTGAATCATCATCATTGAATTCGCCCAGGAAGCGGCCGTTCTCATCGTAGTTGATGCGGTTTACGTCTGGGTCGAACCAAACCTTTCTGCCTCCTAACGTGCTGTGGCCGTGACTCTTCAGACCGATGCGTCGAATGGTGCGCTTGGTCAGGAGATTACCTTTGGCAGCACGTCCCTTGATCAGAATGTCTGAGAAATCCTTCTCCAGGAAGATGCTCTGGCGCTTCTTCGTCAGGTCTGGCTCCATCGTACACTTGATGATTTCTGCCTCTCCATTCGGGTTGGCGGTGAAATAGATGACGCGGCTGCCAGGTGTGCCCTGGGTGATGTCATACAACTTGTCGCGGGTCATGGCGGTTACATTGAATCGCTTGATGAAGTAATCGCCTTGCTTGCCGTCGCGGTAAACACAGTTGTAGATGGTGCGCTTATCGTTCTTCTTGAATACCTGTACATGGAGGATATTCTTACCGACGAATATCTTGTCTGCTACCTTGGTGACTTTAAACTTGCCATCCTTATAGAAGATGATGATGTCATCGAGGTCGGAGCAGTTGCATACGAATTCATCCTTCTTCAACCCTGTACCAACGAAACCTTCCTGACGGTTGATGTAGAGTTTCTGGTTAGCTTCTACCACCTTGGTAACCTCAATGGTATCAAAGTTTCTTATTTCTGTTTTGCGAGGATGGTTCTTTCCATATTTGCCCTTGAGATATTCAAACCAGTTGATGGTTACATCAGTCATGTGAGCCAGGTCGTTCTCAATCTCAGCAAGTTCAGCCTTAATCTTCATCAGCAGTTCGTCTGCCTTATCCTTATTATATTTAAGGATTCGCTGCATCTTGATTTCCAGGAGTTTGAGAATGTCCTCGCGGGTAATTTCCCGATGGAAGGCATATTCTACCATACCCTTACCGTCTACTTCGGCAGTAAAGAGTTTGTCCTTGAATGGCTCGAGTTTTGAATCGATGAAGGCAACAACCTCATCCTGACTCTTACTCTGCTCAAACTTTCGCTCCTTGTAGATACGTTCTTCGATGAAAATCCGTTCGAGTGAAGAGAAGAAGAGCTGCTCCTCCAATTCACCCTTTCTGATCATCAGTTCCTTGCGCAGCAATCCCATTGTGCGGTCTACGCTGTGGCGCAACACATCGCTGATGGTGAGGAAAACAGGCTTGTTGTCTTCGATGACACAACAGTTGGGCGAGAT
Source organism: Segatella copri (assembly GCF_015074785.1). Classification (NCBI taxonomy): domain Bacteria; kingdom Pseudomonadati; phylum Bacteroidota; class Bacteroidia; order Bacteroidales; family Prevotellaceae; genus Segatella; species Segatella copri. The sequence continues at coordinate 2,418,412 of NZ_CP042464.1, read as the reverse complement.
GTTGATTTCGCAATCACTGAATGCGTAGAGTGCGTCCATCGTTTTATCTGATGAGGTACCTGGTGCCAGATGCACAAGAATCTCAACATTTGCCGAAGTAACGTCGTCTACCTTGCGTGCCTTAATCTTACCCTTTTCTACCGCTTTGGTGATAGAATCGATGAGGCTGCCTGTAGTCTTGCTGAACGGTATCTCGCTGATAACAAGTGTCTTGTTGTCGAGCTTGTCTATCTTGGCTCTAACCTTCAATGCACCCCCTCGCTGTCCATCATTGTATTTGCTTACATCGATGGCACCGCCTGTAGGGAAGTCGGGATAGAGTTGGAATGGCTCGCCCTTGAGATAGTGGACGGCAGCATCGCAAATCTCATTGAAATTATGTGGCAAAACCTTACTGCTCAATCCCACGGCAATACCCTCGGCACCTTGTGCCAGGAGCAGCGGAAATTTGGCAGGGAGCGTGATTGGCTCCTTGTTTCTGCCATCATAAGAGAGTTGCCAGTCGGTAGTTTTAGGATTGAAAACCACGTCGAGAGCAAACTTAGAGAGGCGTGCCTCGATATATCGGGGAGCAGCAGCACGGTCGCCCGTAAGAATGTTTCCCCAGTTACCCTGCGTATCGATGAGCAGGTCTTTCTGTCCCATCTGTACCAAAGCATCTCCGATGGACGTATCGCCATGAGGGTGAAACTGCATGGTATGTCCCACGATATTGGCAACCTTGTTGTATCTTCCGTCATCCATGCGCTTCATAGAGTGGAGGATACGTCGCTGTACCGGTTTCAAACCATCCTCAATATGAGGAACGGCACGTTCGAGGATTACATACGATGCATAGTCGAGGAACCAGTTTTGATACATTCCGCTGAGGTGATGTACAGCAGAAGCATCGAATCGGTTCACCGGCTTATAATCGGAATGTTCTTCGGTCGAAATCTCCTCGTTGGCATCTTCTGCAGCATCCTGTTCAGATTCTGTAGAAGAATTTTCCAAATTTGGCGATTTTTCCTCTTCAAGACCATTTTTATCTTTAATTTCGTCGCTCATATATAGCTTTTAATACTTATTTTATTAATTTATGGCAAAAATACAACAATTTTTCGAGAAAAAAGAGTATCTTTGCCGAAAATTTGAAAAAAATAAGATTTAATCATGGCACAGGAAGATGTTTTTAAGAAAATTGTAAGCCATTGCAAGGAATATGGCTTCGTGTTCCCAAGTAGTGAAATTTATGATGGCTTGGCTGCCGTTTATGACTATGGTCAGAATGGTGTTGAGCTCAAAAACAATATCAAGCAGTACTGGTGGCAGAGTATGGTATTGTTGCACGAGAACATTGTTGGTCTCGATGCAGCTATCTTCATGCACCCTACAGTATGGAAGGCATCTGGACACGTTGATGCTTTCAATGACCCATTGATTGATAACCGCGATTCAAAGAAGCGTTATCGTGCCGATGTGCTCATCGAGGATCACATGGCTAAGTATGAGGAGAAGATTGCCAAGGAGATTGCCAAGGCTAAGAAGCGTTTCGGCGATAGCTTTGATGAGGCTCAGTTCCGTGCTACCAACCCTCGCGTTCTGGAGAACCAGAAGAAGTTTGATGACCTCCATGCCCGCTATACTGAGGCTATGCAGGGGCCTAACCTGGAGATGCTGAAGCAGATTATCGAGGATGAGGGTATTGTTTGCCCTATCAGCGGTACCAAGAACTGGACAGACGTTCGTCAGTTCAACCTGATGTTCTCTACCCAGATGGGTGCGGCAAGCGATGCTACAAGCAAGGTATATCTCCGTCCTGAGACTGCTCAGGGTATCTTCGTAGATTACCTGAGTGTTCAGAAGACCGGCCGTATGAAGTTGCCATTCGGTATCTGCCAGATTGGTAAGGCTTTCCGTAACGAGGTTGTAGCCCGTCAGTTCGTATTCCGTATGCGTGAGTTCGAGCAGATGGAGATGCAGTTCTTCTGCCAGCCTGGTACTGAGATGAAGTGGTTTGAATATTGGAAGAAGGTTCGTCTGGCTTGGCACGAGGCTCTCGGTATGGGTAATGAGAACTACCGTTACCACGACCACGAGAAGCTGGCTCACTATGCCAACGCAGCTACCGACATCGAGTTCAAGATGCCATTCGGCTTCAAGGAGGTAGAGGGTATCCACAGCCGTACCAATTTCGACCTTTCTCAGCACGAGAAGTACAGTGGCCGTTCTATCAAGTACTTCGATCCAGAGAAGAACGAGAGCTATGTACCTTACGATGTAGAGACATCTATCGGTGTAGACCGTATGTTCCTCAGCGTAATGTGCCACTCTTACTGCGAGGAGAAGCTGGAGAATGGCGAGACACGTGTTGTCTTGCGTTTGCCAGAGGCTTTGGCACCTGTTAAGTGTGCTGTGTTCCCATTGGATAAGAAGTATGGTTTGCCAGAGTTGGCTCACGAAATCGTTGACGAACTGAAGTTCCACTTCAATACTCACTATGGCGATCCTAAGGATTCTATCGGTAAGCGTTATCGCCGTCAGGATGCTATCGGTACTCCATTCTGTATCACCGTAGACCACGAGACTCCAAACGATCATAAGGTAACTCTGCGTTATCGTGATACCATGGAGCAGGAGCGCGTAGCTATCTCAGATCTTCGCAGCATCATCGAGGAGCGCGTAAGCATCACTAGCGTATTGAAGAAGCTTGGCAAGGAAATCAAGAACTTCTAATTAATCAAATACATTTAGATGAATCTTAAGAGTTTGAAATATTTGTTCTTCCTCATGATGGCAGTAATCACGCTGTCATCATGCAGCGAAGATGATGCCACCACCGACGAGTATGCCAACTGGCAGGAGCGTAACGACAAGGCGTTTGCCGACACGCTGGCGTATGCCAAGGCACAGATTGCTGCTGGCAGTACCGAGTGGAAGGTGATACCCAACTATAGCCTTGTCAACCAGAAGCCTAATGTGGGCGTCAATGGCAGCCAGGTGGTGCTCAAGTACAAGGACACCGACTATATCGTAGTGCATGTGCTCAACAAGGGCAATGGCAACGGGTCGCCCCTCTATACCGACTCCATCCAGGTGAGCTATCGTGGCAGGTTGATACCTACCGACTCTTATGCCACAGGTTATGTCTTTGACCAATCGTTCACCGGAACGTATGACGTGACGACGGCATTGCCTATAAAGGCAAAGACCGATAAGGTCTCAAGTCAAAGCTCTGGCGGGTGGATAGATGGTTTTACCACAGCGTTGATGGCGATGCACCCTGGCGACCATTGGCAGGTGTTCATGCCAGCCGACTTGGCTTATGGCTCCTCGGGGAATGGTAGTGTTCCTGCCTATTCAATGCTCCGTTTTGAGATGGTGCTCAAGAGTTATAAGAGAGCTTCTAGCAAGAAGTGGATTGCTGAACAAAAAGATTAAGATTAAAGAAAAAAGTATGTGCATATGTTTGAAATGATATATGCACATATTTTTTTGTATGAGCGATATACGAGAAATTAATTTATGCTTTATAGCAAGAAGACAGATTATTTGATGGAGTCGATTCGGCTGGGTAGGGAGATGGATCGACGCGAGAAACTCAATCTTATTGTAGGGTTGAGTATACCTTCTATGCTGGCTCAGATATCTACGGTGATGATGTTCTTCATCGATGCTTCTATGGTGGGCCATCTGGGAGCAGAGGCTTCTGCCAGTATCGGATTGATTGAGTCAACTACCTGGCTTATTGGTAGTTTACTCAGTGCAGCGGCTACTGGTTTTTCAGTACAGGTAGCTCATTTTATCGGAGCCAACGATTTTGCAAATGCCCGTCAGGTGTTTCGCCATGCGCTGATTTGCGGTGTGGCGTTCAGCGTTTTTGTTTCTCTTCTCTGTGTCGGCATTCATTCTTATCTGCCTTATTGGCTGGGTGGAGGTGCTGATATAGCCACCAATTCCTCTCGCTATTTTCTGATATATGGTCTGGTACTTCCATTCGTTTTCCTTTATCATATATCCGAAATGATGCTAAAATCTGCGGGCAATATGCATACACCTAGTGTGATGGCAGTATTGATTTGCATCTGCGATGTGATATTCAATTACCTGTTTATCTATATCCTGAAGTTGGGTGTTGTGGGGGCTGCCTTAGGAACGGCGATGGCTTATGTCTGCATCTCTCTGCCTAATCTTTATCTTGCAGGTTTCAAGAATAAGATACTGAATCTCCGTCAGGACCATGTCCGTTTCCGTTGGGTCAGGTCGTATGTTCATAATGCCTGTAAAATCAGCATTCCGATAGCCATACAGAACATATTGATGAGCGGTGCGCAGATAGTGAGTACCATGATTGTGGCACCTCTTGGCAATATAGCCATTGCCTCCCATTCTTTTGCTATTACGGCAGAGAGTCTTTGCTATATGCCGGGTTATGGTATTGGTGATGCGGCTACCACTCTGGTGGGACAGACGCATGGAGCAGGGCGAGTAGGTTTATGCAAGAATTTTGCTTATATGACAGTAGGACTGGGAATGGCTGTGATGGCTGTGATGGGAGTGGTGATGTATGTCTTTGCTCCTGAGATGATTGGCGTTCTTTCTCCGGTAGAAAGTATCCGTGAGCTGGGAACCGTCTGTTTGCGCATCGAGGCTTTTGCTGAACCATTCTTTGCAGCCAGCATCGTGACCTACTGTGTTTGTGTAGGAGCGGGCGATACCCGGAAACCGGCGATGATCAATCTCGGTACCATGTGGCTGGTGCGCCTCACTCTGGCTTATGCGCTTTCCAAGAGCTATGGCTTGGAGGGTGTATGGATAGCGATGGCTACCGAACTCACATTCAGGGGAATCCTCTTCCTTATCCGCCTCTTCAGAGGTTCATGGATGAAGAGCTTTCATGTAGGTTAGGATTGGTTTTCTGCCTCCAATGTTAGTTTTAGGTTAAGATTTGCATACATCGGGAAGATATTCTCTAAAATGTTTGCAAATCTTTTTTATTTTTCTTAATTTTGCATCGCAGAAGGTAATCATGTTACTGGATATGTCGCTATATATTATGTGAACTTATTAAATAGCATGATATATATATAATAAGGTATATAGAAAGAATGATATAGAAAACAATAAATACATAAATAATTAAAATCAGATGAAACTAAGAAAGATTTTTGCAGCAGTAGTGCTGTTCCTTTCTGCAGGTACAGCGATGGCACAGCAGATGCCAGCTATTCCGGTAGACAAGAATGTGAAGATAGGTCGTCTTGATAATGGATTGACTTACTACATTCGTCACAACAGTTATCCTGAGCATGTAGCCAGTTTCTACATCGCACAGAAAGTGGGTTCTATCAATGAGAATGATGACCAGCGCGGTTTGGCTCACCTCTTGGAGCACCTTGCCTTCAATGGTACCGACCATTTCAAGGGCAACTCTTTGCAGGACTATCTGCAGAGCATCGGTGTACAGTATGGCCGTAATCTTAACGCCTATACATCAGTAGAGAAGACTGTTTATTACTTCACAGATGTTCCTACTACCCGTACAACAGCCGTAGATTCATGCATGCTCATCCTCAAGGATTGGAGCAACGGTATCTCTCTTACCAAGGAAGCCATCAATGACGAGCGCGATGTGGTACACAATGAGTACCGTATGCGTATCGTAGGTCAGCAGCGCATGATAGAGCGTTCACTTCCTAAGCTCTATCAGGGCGAAAAGTATGGCTACCGTTTCCCTATCGGTTTGATGAGCGTTATCGATGGTTGTAAGCCAGAAACTCTCCGTGCTTACTATCGCAAATGGTATCGCCCAGACAATCAGGCTATTATCATCGTGGGTGATGTAGATGTAAATCATATCGAAGCTAAGATCAAGGAACTCTTCTCTGGTATCAAGGTACCTAAGAATGCCGCTAAGGTTGAGAAGGTAGAAGTATCTGATAATGATTCTGCCATCTACGTTATCGACAAGGATAAGGAGCAGCAGGTTGATCTCTTCCAGGTTTATATGAAGCACAATGCTGTGCCCGATTCTCTGAAGGGCAATATGAGCTATCTCCTGAAGGGATACATGGATAACGTGATTTCTTCTATGATTGCTGCCCGTTATGCTGAGAAGGCATTGGAGCCAGACTGTCCATATCTCCAGGCAAGTGCCGGTGATGGTTCATACCTGATTTCAAGCACTAAGGATGCTTTCACCCTTACCGGTGTAGCTAAGCCAGGAAAGATTAAGGAGGCTTATGCTGCTGTTCTCCGCGAGGCACAGCGTATGCGTGAGTTCGGTTTCACAGCTACTGAGTATCAGCGTGCCAAGGATGAATTCATGAGCCAGGTTGACAAGGCTCTTGCCAACAAGGATAAGATGAAGAACGAGCAGTTTACCACCCAGTATGTGGATAACTTCACTTCTAACGAGCCTATCCCATCAGTAGAAGAGGAGAGCCAGATCTGGAAGATGGTAGTTCCAAACTTGCCTCTTGAGGTTATCAACAGCTATGCCAAGCAGTTGGTTTGCCAGAGCGATACCAACCTTGTATCATTGGTAATGATGCGCGAGCAGGCTGGTGCTGTTTATCCTACCGAGCAGGAACTTGCTGCCATCGTAAAGCAGGTACGTGCTGAAAAGCTCGAGGCTTATGTGGATAATGTTAAGCAGGAACCTCTCATCGCTCAGGCTCCTAAGGCTGGTAAGATTAAGAAGACTGTTGAGAACAAGAAGTTGGGCTTCAAGGAGTTGACTCTTTCTAATGGCGCTAAGGTGGTATTGAAGAAGACCGATTTCAAGGACAATGAGATTGCTTTCGCAGCTTCAGCCAATGTGGGCTATTCTACTTTCGGCAAGGAAGACTTCCTGAATGCTGCATTTGCAGCAGATGTGCTCGATGCTAGTGGTCTTGGCGATTTCTCAAGCAATGAGCTTGATAAGGCTTTGGCTGGTAAGCAGGCTGGCGTTTCGTTCAGCTTGAGTCCTTTTAATCATGGTTTGAAGGGTAATTCTACTCCTAAGGACATCGAAACCCTGATGCAGCTCATCTATCTCAAGATGACCGCAGTAAGCAAGGACCAGAAGAGCTTCGACAATATGAAGAGTATGATGGCTACTGTTCTTGCCAACAAGAGCAACAACCCAGGCCTCGTATATCAGGATTCTGTTCAGAGCACCCTCTATTTGGGTAGCAAACTTGCCCGTGTGCCAGAGGCAAGCGATATAAAGGATATCAACTACGACCGTATCCTGGAGATTGGTAAGCAGTTCTACGGCAATGCCAAGGACTTCACCTTCTATTTCGTAGGTAACTATGATGAGAAGACTCTCCTCCCACTCATCGAGCAGTATATTGCCAGTCTGCCAAACAATGGCTTCAAGCTGAAGAACAAGCAGATTCCTTATGCTAAGGGTAAGGTAAGCAATATCTTTACCAAGGCAATGGAGAATCCACAGAACCAGGCTACAGAAATCTGGTATACCAAGGCTCCATTCACCTTGAAGAATTCAGTTCTTGCTGATGTTTCAGCCCGTTTGCTGGAGATGAAGTATTTGCGTACTATCCGTGAGGAACTCAGCGCTGCTTATCATGCAGGAGCAAACTATGGTTTGCTTCGCGATTATGATAACAAGGCTGCCATCTCTATTACAGCTGTGGCTCAGCTGAACCCAGAGAAGTCGGATATCGCTATTCCTTACTTCTTCAAGGGTATGGATGAGACTATCGCCCAGCCAAATGCAGAAGACCTTCAGAAGGTGAAGGAGATTCTCCTGAAGCAGGCTGCTGTAAGCGAGAAGTCTAACGGCTATTGGCTTGGTGCGTTGAGCACATACGAGCGTATGGGTGTTGATACTCATAGCGATTACAAGGAGATGGTGAAGAATCTGAAGGCATCTGAGATTTCAGACTTCCTGAAGAATGTCATCTTGAAGAGTGGTAATCACTTCGAGATTATCATGAAGGCAGTGAAGAACGAGAAGTAAATTTCGGACTTGATATAATAAAACGAAAAAATCCCGTTGTACAAGCCAGATGGCTGACAACGGGATTTTTACGTTTTTTCTTTTCCCAAAATTTTTGAAACTCATCATTTAAGAGTCGTTCCGAAAAATCTCTCTTTTAAAAGAAAGGATGCGTCCTTATTATATATGTATAAGAGCACCATCTTTTCCTCCTTTACTTCATGTTTCTGAAGAGTATTAACCTCTTCTCTTTGCCTTAGAAGCAAGAGCCTCACGGCGATCCTGAAGAATCTGTTGGCATCTATCGATAGCCTGATTCTGATTTTCTGAATTTACCTTAATTAAATCATTCATAACCTATTGATATTTGTTAACTGCTTGCAAAGATAGAAGTTTCTACCTATTTCTAGGTACAAAATGCATGAAAATGCGTGTTTTATTCGTTATTTTTTGATTTATGTCAAAAAAATGTGCAATCGTTTGAACAGTTTTTCCCCTCCCCCTTAGAATGATAATTGGTATTTTCTGAACGATTTTTTTCATTATCTTTTAAACGAATTGTCATCGCAATCGTCTATAATAACGTAAAAAGAGCAGAAATGCTGAGTTTTTAGGGAGATTCATACGCGAAATAGGGATTTTTCTTATCGTATTTCCGATTTTTTTGCGAACTTTGCACCCGAAAGAACAATAGGAAGTATTGGGTATATATAAATAAGAGTGATAAAAATAAATATATAGAAAGCAATGAAAAAGGTATTTCTTTTGGCTGCCCTCGTGCTCGCATGCACAGCTGGCAGCAACGCAAGCGCTATGAACGAGGCAGCGCTCAATGCCTCAATGTCTGAGATGATGCCGGTTAAGAAAACGGCTAAGAAGACAACAAAGAAGACTTCAAAGAAGACTACGACCAAGAAGACTTCTACAAAGAAAACAACTTCTGCTGCATCTAACACAACAGCTGCGACTGCAACAACAACTTCAGCAACAACCAGCAATGCCGCTACATCTACCAGTGCAACCAGCAATGCAGGTTCAGCCGTTGCAGGTATCTTGGGTGCTGTACTGGGCGGAAACTCTAACAGCAGCAGTTCTGCAGGTAGCAGTATTATCAATGGCATTCTGAATAATGTAATCGGTTCAGGTACCTTCAGCAAGCAGGATCTCTGTGCCCATACCTGGAAGTACAGCAAGCCGGGATGCGCCTTTACTTCTGAGAATCTCCTGGCAAAGGCTGGCGGTGAGATTGCTGCCAACAAGGTAGAGGAGAAGTTGGGTGAGTATTACAGCAAGTTTGGTTTCAGCGGCTCAAACACCTATTTCACCTTCAAAACTGATGGAACTTTCGCTGCCAAGATAGATGGCAAGTCATGGCAAGGCAATTATACTTTTGATGAGAAGACTCATGCCATTCAGATGAAGGGCTTGCTCTTGAGTATGTCGGGTTATGCTACGAAGACTACCAACGGCATCAGCCTGCTTTTCGACCAGACAAAGTTGCTCAACCTCATCAAGACCATGGGTGCCCTCAAGGGCAGTTCTACCCTCAGCGCTATCGGTACTATCGCCAATAATTATGATGGTATGCGTGTAGGTTTCGAGATGAAGAAGTAATAACCGAGCCGTCTGTTTGGAGTAGGCTCAGTAGATGATAATCGCCCTGTAAGAAGGAAAGCATCTTTTAAGCTATGCTTTTGCTTCTTGCAGGGCGATTTTTATTGTTTATTTCACGCTCAGTTTCATTGTCTTTACATCCTTGCTGTTGGCTCCTATCATAATCTGGAAGTCGCCAGGTTCTATCACGTGCTTCAAATCTGCGTTGTAGAACTTGAGCATATCTGGGGTAATATCAAAGCTTACCTCCTTGCTCTCACCTGCTGCCAGATGGATGCGCTGGAAACCTTTCAGTTCCTTTACAGGGCGGGAGATGCTGGCTACCATGTCACGTATGTAGAGCTGCACAATCTCGTCGGCATCGCGGGAGCCATTGTTCTTAACGGTGACGCTAGCTGTAATCTTCTTGCCATCCTGCCATTCGGTAGCCTCCTCATTGCTGATGCCGGCCTCCTGGCTGCTCAGGCGGAAGTTGCTGTACGAAAAGTAGGTATAGCTCAAACCGTAACCGAAAGGATAGAGCGGACCATTGCTTACATCCAGACAGTTGCTGGCAAACTTGGCAAACTTCTCATTATCGTCTGCTACAGGGCGGCCGGTGTTCTGATGGTTGTAGTAGAGAGGCTCCTGACCGGTAGTCTTAGGCATCGAAGTGGTGAGCTTACCCGATGGCGATTTGTCGCCAAAGATAACATCGCAGAGTGCATCGCCCATCTCTGAACCTCCAAACCATACATTCATGATGGCTGGTACATGGGCTTTCTCCCAAGTAAGGACCGTAGGGCGGCCTGCAAAGTTGAGGAGTACTACTGGCTTGCCCGTCTTCAGGAGTTCGGCAAGCAGTTCGCGCTGTACGTCCGGCATCTCCAGGTTGGTACGGCTACCGCATTCGCCGCTCATCTCGGCACTTTCGCCCATGGCACATACTATCACATCCGCCTCTTTAGCTATCTTCAGCGCTTCAGCCTTCATCTCAGCCTCGTTGCCCCAGTTGATTGGGTTGCCGGATTCGCCGTTTTGCTGCAGCTCCTTATTGCGCCAGATATTGCTTCCCTGGGCATATAATAAGGTGGCTTTTCCGGCAAGGGCATGCTCCATTGCCTCCTTGATGGTGGTATATTTAGATGGTACCTGAGCCACGCTCCATGTACCGGCTATGTTGTTTCGGGTGTCGGCAAGCGGACCTATCAGGGCTATCTTTCCTTCCTTCTTCAGTGGCAGGATATTGCCTTCGTTCTTCAGAAGCACGAAGGTCTCTGCTGCTACATCGCGGGCTGCCTGACGGTTCTCTGCGGTATAAATCTCGCTCTTGCTGCGCTTGGTGTTGCAGTAGCGGTAAGGGTCGCTGAACAGCCCCAGTTTATATTTCGCTTCCAGGATGCGGCGGCAGGCGATATTCACATCCTCCTCGCTCACCTTTCCTTCTGCTATGCTCTTAGCCAGATGCTTTACGAAGGCGTTGGAGCACATGTCCATATCGGTACCCGCCTTCAGCGCCTGTTCTGATGCCTCCTTGATGTCTTTTGCCGTTCCGTGCTGCAGAATCTCGGCGATAGAAGCGTAATCGGTAACCACGAAACCGTTGAATCCCCATTGCTTTCTCAAGACATCGGTCATCATCCATTTGTTGGCTGTAGCAGGTATGTAGTCGATGAGATTGAATGAAGACATCACGCTGCCTACGCCAGCCTTCACCACTGCCTCGTAAGGTGGCAGATACTGGTTCATCATGCGCATGCGGCTCATATCTACCGTGTTATATTCCTTTCCGCTCTCAACGCCTCCGTACAGGGCAAAATGCTTCAGACAGGCCATGATGCGGTTGGCTCTCAGAATCTCTTCTGTGCGCATATCCACGCCCTGGTAGCCCTGAGTCATCGCTGCTCCCATCACGCCGCTCAGATAAGGATCCTCGCCATTTCCTTCGCTTATTCGTCCCCAGCGGGCATCGAGTGCGATGTCTACCATAGGAGAGAATGTCCAGTTGATACCGTCGGCACTGGCTTCCTTGGCCGATACTTCGCCTACTTTCTTCAACGCCTCGGTATCCCATGAGCAGGAGAGGGCGAGAGGGATAGGGAACATCGTTTCGTAACCATGAATTACGTCCATACCTACGAGCAGTGGGATGCCCAGACGGCTGTTCTTGATGGCGATTTCCTGCAGAGCCTTGATCTTGTCGAGCCCTTTGATATTGAAAACTCCGCCCATGTTGCCCTGGGCGATATCGCTGCCTACCTGAGTATCAAGTGCGCCGCCGGTGGTGATGTCGCCAGCTACCATCAGGTTCAACTGACCAATCTTTTCCTGTAGCGTCATCTTCGCCATCAGTTGGTCGATATACTCCTTCATGGGTAGAATCTTGCCTTTCTTGGTTGTGGCAGTTACTTTTTTCTTAGGGGCTGCGGTATGGGCGAAAGCAGGTGCTGCCATAGAACCAGCCAAAAGAAACGTGAGTGATAAAAGTGCTGTTCTCATTGTTTGTTATGTTAATTGTTATTTTATAAAGTTTATCTTCTATTTAAGACCATGCAAAGATAATAAAAAAGATGATACGATGCGCGATAGAAATGTTAAAATGTGGATGAAATTTTCTTTTTTTGGAAGAGATGTATCTGATAATGAGATGGATAAGAAAAATGGAGGATATATAAAAAGTGGATGCAGTATAGACGAAAATGCGAAGAAATCTACATTTCTTCTATATCAGATTTTGTCGTTTCCGATTTTTTTATTACTTTTGCACATGAAACCTCATGAAAATGAATCAATCTTAAACGGAATCAAGTTGATGTATCGCATAAATGAATTATGGGGAAAGGCATTCTTCTTCCTGCTCTTGGTCTTGATGCCTCTTTCTCTTGCAGCAAAAACAACAGATAATATAGAGCAGCTTTTTCAGAGTCTGGACAACGCTATTGCCCATTCGGCTGATTATGTGAAGGTACGTGAAGCCCGAATTTGCGATTGGGAGCAGAAACTGAAGACCGCCAGGCGGCTAAGCAGTAAGTATGATGCCTGTTTTGCGCTCTTTGAGGAATACCGCTCCTACAAGAACGACATGGCGCTGAAATACATCAATCAGTGTATGGAACTTGCTATCAGAATGGACGATAAAAAGAAGGTGGAAAATGCCAAGGCGCTTCTTGCTTTCCAGGAATCGACCACGGGCGATTATGCCGAATCATACGACCTACTGAAGTCTGTCAATATCGCTGATCTTGATGCTGAGGGCAAACGCAACTACCTCTGGGCTTGCCAGCATCTGTATGGCGAGATGGCATATTATTCCAACGTTCCCTCTTTGAAGAAATATTATACCGGCAAGCATAATGCCTATCAGGCTGCAATAGACAGCACATTCAGCCATGATGATGACCTTTATCTGCAGATGCAGGAGGTGAGGGCACGCGATGCGGGCAATATGAAGGAGGCTTTGCGATTGAGCGATAAGCGGCTGGCGATGACGAAACCGGGCACCCATCAGTATGCCATTGTACAGTTTTATCGCGGCTTGACCTACAATCAGTTTGGTGATAAAGAACAGTTCCTCCGCTGCCTCTTGCGTTCTGCTATCTGCGATGTCCAGTTGGCTGTGATGGACCAGGGGTCTCTCTGGGAAGTTGCCAATCTTCTCAACGCCGACCCGGGCGAGCAGAAGCGCTCTCATGAGTATATCAAGTTTGCCTGGCAGTCGGCTACCATTTTCAATACGCCTAGCCGCAGCCGCCAGATCATGCCTGTGCTCACGCAGATTGAGGAGGGCTATCAGAAAGAACTTTCAGCGAGCAACCAGCATCTGCGGCTCATGGTAGCGTGTTCAGCCTTGCTTCTCTTCGTGGTTATGGTCTTGCTCTACTATGTCAACAAGCAGCGCAAGCGCATTGCTGCGGCCCATCATAAGCTGAAGGAAACCAACCATGCCTTGCAGTTGGCAAATGAGCGTCTTAACGAGATGAACCATTCTCTCAACGAGAGTAACAAGATGAAGGAAGTATATATTGGTCGCTTTCTGCGCCTTTGTGCCATCTATGTCGACAAGATAGAGACCATGCGCAAGCGAGTAGTGAAACTGGTGAAGGCTAGAGAACTCAACAAGTTGCTGGAGCAGATGCAGGCTGGCGAGGCCTACATGGGCGAGCTGTATGAGTATTTCGATTCCGCCTTCCTGAAGCTCTTCCCTGACTTTGTTGAGGAGTTCAATGCCCTCTTGAAGCCTGAAGAGCGTATCGTGCTCGAAGATGACAGCCATCTTTCTACCACCCTCCGTATCTTTGCCCTTATCCGCTTGGGCATCGAGGACAGTTCTAAGATTGCCGAGTTCCTTCACTATTCTGTGAACACTATCTATAATTATCGCGCCAAAATCAAGAATAGTGCCATCTGTGACAGGGAAGAGTTCGAGCAGCGCGTGAAGCAGATTGGCATGAAATAAGCCTTTCTGGGCGTGATGGCGCAAACTTGCGAAAATTCAGGAGTAAATGCTGCAGATACCCATGCGCCCTGTTTTAGGGTGTCAAGTAGGTTAATCTTCTGATAATCAGGATATTGATATTTTGGAAAATCCCCGTTTCTACGAGCTTGTCGATAGGATGAAAAGCAGGGGAAAACAATAAAAGTTTGTTACGGCGTTTCACCGTAACAAACTTTTATGCATTATATTTATTTCTTCCCTCCGTTCAATTTCTCAGAATCGAATCATTCTTTTTAAAAGAGCTCGAAGGCTTTCTTGAGCTTCAGGTTATCGGCTGCATTACCAACAAGAGCCTCAAACTTTCCGGCTTCAGCCTTCCAGGATGAAGATGCCTCATCGTAGAAACTGAGGGCCTCTTTGCTGATGGTGATGCTGATATCCTTGCTCTCACCTGGCTGGAGATAAACCTTCTGGAATCCCTTCAGCTCCTTCTGAGGGCGGTCTACTGATGACTTGACATCGTGGATGTAGAGCTGAACCGTCTCGGCTCCGGCACGCTTTCCGGTATTCTTTACGTTTACGGTAAAGGTGATTGTGCCGTCCTGCTTCATCTGCACCTTGTCGCTGCGCAGATTAGAGAGGGCAAACTGGGTGTAGCTCAAGCCGTGACCGAATGCGAAGGTAGGCTTGATGCGCTCCTTATCGGTCCAGCGGTAACCTACATAGATGCCTTCCTTATATTCCTCATCAATGATGTTGCCCTTCGTGCCGGCTCCCCCTTCCTGACGCCAGGTTCCCGGATAGGTATTGAGTGCATGAGCACCTGTTTCCTTCAGCGAGTTGACCCATGTAAACGGCAACTTGCCGCTAGGGTTTGCATCGCCTGTAAGGATGCTTGCAAGGGCTTCGCCGCTCTCCGAACCGATGAACCAGCCCTGTACGATGCCGGCAACCTTAGCCTTCCAAGGCATAGCTACCGCATTGCCCGAGATGTTGACATAAACGAAGTTTCTGTTTGCCTTAGCCAAAGCCTCGATCAGCTTATCCTGATGGTATGGCAGTTCATAATGCTTGCGGTCGTGACCCTCACAGTCCTGGAAATCGCTCTTGTTCAGACCACCAAACATGATGACATAGTCGGCAGTCTTGGCTTTCTCTACGGCTTCGGCTATCAGTTCAGCCTCGCTGCGCTTGTCTTCCAGGTTCTGACCGGTTGTAACGCCATTGTAGTTGCCCGTTACATCGCCCACATATCCGCGGGCATAATCTACCTCGATGCCGTCCTTGCCCAAGCGCGTCTTCAGACCATCGAGAGGCGAAATCTCGCGCTGTACCTTGAGCGAAGAAGAGCCTCCGCCTACGGTCATCATCTTGATGGCATTCTCGCCTACTACCAGTACGCGCTTAGCCTTCTGGATGTTGATAGGGAGCACATTGTTCCTGTTCTGGAGCAATACGATACCTTCCTCAGCAATCTGTCTGGCTGCTGTATAATGGCTCTCGGAACAGAGGAAACCATGAGGGCGGTTCGGATTCATCGTGGTGCGATAGAAGAGGCGCAATACGCGGCGCACCTTATCGTCCAGCTCCTTCTGGGTGAACTTGCCTTCCTGTATGGCCTTCATGTAAGGCATGGAAAGATAATAGTTGTCGTAGGCATTGGTAGCGCCCATCGTAAGGCCGTCTGTCCAGGTGCCGAACTCCATATCCAGCCCGTTCTTTACAGACTGCTCCAGGTCGTGGGCACCGCCCCAGTCGCTCACTACGACACCATCATACTTCCAGTCGCCCTTCAGAATCTTGTTCAGGGTCCACTGGTTATGGCAGTTGTGCTCATTCTTATATAGGTTGTAGGCTCCCATGATACCCCATGTCTTACCCTTCTCAACAGCCGCCTTGAAGGCAGGGAGATAGATTTCGTGGAGAGCACGGTCGCTGACGATTACGTTCACCTGATGGCGGTATTCCTCATCGTTGTTCAGGCAATAGTGCTTTACGCAGGCTGATACGCCCTTAGACTGCAATCCCTGTATATACGGCACTACCATGATGCTTGCCAGGAACGGATCTTCGCCCATATACTCGAAATTGCGGCCGTTGAGAGGCGTGCGGTATATATTGACGCCAGGCCCCAGAATCATGTCCTTGCCGCGATACAGGGCTTCTTCGCCCAATGCTTCGCCATAGATGCGGCTCATCTGCGGATTCCATGATGCGGCAAGACAGGTGAGGGCAGGAAAGGCTACACAGGAGTCGTTGGTCTGACCAGCCTGTTCCCACTCATCCCACAATACGTCAGGACGCACTCCGTGAGGTCCGTCATCCGTCCAGAAGTCAGGAAATCCCAAGCGTGGTACACCGGCTGATGAAAACTTGCTCTGAGCATGGATGATGCGTATCTTCTCTGCCAGCGTCATGCGAGAGATGGCATCATCGATGCGCTGCTCTACCGGCTTGGTCTGGTCGAGATAGACAGGCAATTGTCTGGTAGTCTGCTGTGCCTGAGACGGAGCGATGGCTGCAACCGACAGGACACATGATAAAATGAACTGTTTCATAAGTAATATTTATTATGGTTTGTTTATTTCTTGCAGTTGTTTGTTTTGCACACCGCCTCTCACGTTTTTTTGTGCGTTTAGGCGTATATGCTTATTCATCTGCAAAATTACTAAATAAATAATGAAAAAATGATGTGTGATAAGCGAAAAGTGGATGGATGTAAAAATGAAACTTTTGTAAGTTGTTGATAATGAGAAGTATAATGAATAATGTACGTTATTGAAAAGTGGCAGAGTGTGAACACTGAAATATACTGATATAACGTTTCAGGGGTGTTCTAGCCTCATTTTCTCCATTTTACCCCATCCACTTTCGTATAGTTATTAAAAAATAGATAAGTATCTGAAAACTAACGATATAAGTTACTTGAAGCAAGTATTTTTCCCACTTATCTGTTGAAGGGGCTAGGAATTATCAAAAAAACATATTATATTTGCAATCGGAAACACGGCTTAACGCATTTTAGGAAATGCACAGCCGCACAGTCTTATACATTATTATAATAGAGTGAACTAACAAACAGATATTTTTCTAAACTAATAATCGAATATGAAAACAAAAAGTCTATTGCTGGCGACTGCATTATTGATGTCGACGTCAGCGCTCGCACAGAAAAACACCTTCAAGGGTGTCGTGTTGGATGACCTGGGTGAACCCGTTATCGGAGCCACCGTACAGGTTAAAGGCGTCAAGGGTGCCGGTGCAATTACCGACCTTGATGGTAACTTTGTCATCGATGCAGATGCTAACCAGACCTTGGTTATCACCTACATTGGCTACAAGGATGCAGAGATCCGTCCTTCAGCCAACATGAAGATTACTCTGAAACAAGACGACAAAGCTTTGGACGAAGTGGTTGTTGTAGGTTACGGTGTTCAGAAGAAGAGCGTGGTAACTGCTGCTATCGCTAAAGTGAGCACCGAAGATTTGGCAGGCAAGAGCCCAGTGCGTGTTGATAACGCATTGAAGGGTCTGGCTGCCGGTGTCAACGTAACCTCTTCTTCAGGTCAGCCTGGTGCATCTCCTAAGGTTCGTATTCGTGGTACAGGTACTATCAGCAATTCAGATCCTCTCTACATCGTAGACGGCATGCCTATCGAGGGTGGTCTCGACTATCTCAACCCTAGTGATATCGAGAGTATCGAGGTGTTGAAGGATGCTGCTTCGGGTGCTATCTATGGTGCCCGTGCTGCCAACGGTGTAATTCTCGTAACCACCAAGAAGGGTAAGATGGGCAAGGCACAGATCAGCTACAATTTCTCTTACGGCTGGCAGAGCGCATGGAAGAAGCGTGATGTAACAAGCGCCACTGACTACGCCATCCTTCAGAACGAGCGTGCAGTGAATGGTGGTCAGGCTCCTATCTATGCTGATCCATACAAACTGACTGACTCTAATGGCAATCCTATCAATGGATTTGGTACTGATTGGCAGGACTTGGTATTCAACGACAATGCCCCTGTACAGAACCATGAGGTAAGCATCAGTGGTGCATCCGATAAGATCAACTACTACCTCTCCATGGGCTACTACAAGCAGGAAGGTATCGTAGGTGGTAACTACGGACAGAGCAACTATGAGCGTCTCTCTATGCGTAGCAACAACATTTATAATGTATTGGATGCCAGCAAGGATCGCAACTTCCTCAACAAGCTCGATGTAACCGTCAACATGGCTTACACCCGTGTAAAGAGTACAGGTATCGATGCTAATAGTAATGGCTCGGTATTGGGTAGTGCCCTCTATCTTGCTCCAACATTGGCTCCTACGGTAACCAATAGCAATGTGGCGAAGAAGTATTATAATACCTACGAGGATCCTAATACATACGATGCAGATGGTAATATTACAGGTACTCGTGATACTTACGAGCTTCTTCGTGATGCCAATGGCAACTATTATACCATCCCAGGTATGGGAGGTACCTATCAGGAGATGAACAACCCTCTTGCCATGATGGCGCGCCCAGCAGCTAAGAACTGGTCACATAAGTTTGTGCCTAAGTTCTCTATCGACCTCCAGCTCTGGGATAACTTGAAGTATCATTTCACTTATAGTGCAGACCTCAGCTTCTGGGGTTCAGATAGCTACACCGCATCCAAGTATTACCTCTCTGGTAACGTCAAGGCTGAGCATACCCAGGCTTACAAGAGTTCTGACAAGGGTATCAACTGGCAGGTGGAGAATACTTTGACATACGATAAGACTATTGGCAAGCATAGTTTTGCTGTTGTCTTAGGTCAGAGTGCAATGAAGAATAAGAGTGATTATCTGAACGGCAGCCGTTGGAATCTTGTGAATGTAAACAAGCCTTCTATCGACTATGCTACTGGTAAATATAGCCAGACCATCGTGAAGGATGCTGAAGGTAACATCATCTCTGTAGGTGCTCCAACCATTGAGCATGCTGTATCAGGTGGCAATAATGTAGTGCATGCTATATCTTCTCTCTTCGGTCGATTGAGCTATAACTATGATGAGAAGTACATGCTTCAGGCTACAATCCGCCGAGATGGTTCAAGCCGTTTCGGACCATCTCATAAATATGGTACCTTCCCATCTGCCTCTATCGGATGGAATATTATGAACGAGAAATTCATGGAAAGTACTCGCGATTGGTTGAGCAACTTGAAGTTCCGTGCCAGCTGGGGTAAGAATGGTAATGATAACATCGGTGACTTCCGTTATACCGTATTGACCGCTATGGGCAACAACGTGCTCTTCGGAAAGAATGCAGTCAAGTTTAATGGTTCTAAGGCGAATGCCACAGCCAATGAAGACTTGAAGTGGGAGGAGAGTGAGCAGACTGATATCGGTTTCGACTTCGGTTTCTTCGGCAGTGCGCTGACATTCTCAGCTGACTATTATGTAAAGAAGACCAACGGTATGTTGATTTCTATGCCTATCCCAAGCTACGTAGGTGAGACCAAGCCAATCGGTAACGTGGGTGACATGAAGAACTCAGGTCTTGAGTTTGAGCTCGGCTATAAGTGGCACATCTCTGATGCTCGCTTCAATGCCAAGGCTAATGTTACCTATCTGCACAATGAGTTGACCAACCTCGGTAATGATACAGGTTACATCGACCTCGATGGCTTCCTGGGTATCTCTGGTGGTGGCACTCGTGGATCTAACGGTCAGCCTTTCCCATACTTCTATGGTTATAAGACAGCTGGTGTGTTCCAGAATATGGCAGAGGTTCAGGCTTACGTCAACAAGGATGGCAATATGATTATGCCAGATGCCAAGCCAGGTGATGTACGTTTCGTAGATGTTAATGGCGATGGTGAGATTTCTCCAGACGACCGCACCAATATTGGTAATGGTACACCAAAGTGGACCTTCGGTTTCAACTTCAATGCAGAGTGGAAGGGCTTCGACCTCAACCTCTTCTTGCAGGGCGTAACGGGTAATAAGGTATTTGATGCAACCTATCGTACAGATGTGTTCTCTGGCAACTTCCCTACTTGGATGCTCGATCGATGGACTGGCGAGGGTACCTCCAATAAGTATCCTATTCTGAAGAATGGCGATGCTACCAACTGGCAGGTTTCAGACCTCTATCTTTGCGATGGCTCTTACTTGAGATTGAAGAATATCTCTTTGGGTTACACCTTGCCAAAGCAGCTTACACAGAAGTTGTCTATCAGTCACTTGCGTTTCTACGTGATGGCAGAGAACCTGATTACCTGGACCAAGTATTGGGGCTTTGACCCTGAAATCTCATCAGGTGGAACTTCTCTCGGTGTAGACTATGGTGTATATCCACAGGCTCGCACCTACACCATCGGCGTAAACCTTTCATTCTAAAATAAGAACCTTTAAAATAAAGACTATTATGAAGACAATAAAATATATAGCTTTAGGAGTGTTGGCAACCAGTATGACACTGGCAAACACATCTTGCAGCGACAGCTTCCTAGAGGTGGAGAACCCATCAGGTGAAAACCTCGAAGAATATTATACCACAGATGCCCATATCAATGAGGCTCTGAATGCGGCTTACGATCCTATCCACTGGCCAGACTGGGGATTGGGACAGTATAATGCTCTCAATATCGATGCCGAGATAATGGGCGATAACTTCTGGGTAGGCGGTTCTAACAAAACCGATCAACAGCACTGGCACATGCTTGCCAACTATGAGGCAAATGCCAGCAATACCCTTAGCTCACTTTGGACAGTGGACTACTCAGGCATCAAGCGTTGTAATGACCTCTTGAAGTATTTGGGCTGGGCAGAGGCAAACTTGAACGAGAAAAACAGGGCATCTTATGAGATGCAGGGTAGAGCCCTCCGTGTATATTTCTACAATAACTTGTGGCACTACTTCGGCAATATTCCTTTCTATCTGGAGAACTTGTCTGCTCCTTACACAGCCCCACAGCTCAAGGCTGATGAAGTATATGACAAATTGATAGTAGAGCTTGAGGCTGTAATTGACTCCAAGGTCCTGCCAATGCGTTGGGACGATGCCAACTGTGGAAGAATGTCGCAGGCCATGTGCTATATGATGTATGCCGAGATGGTGATGTATCAGAATGACAAGACTCGCTATCCTAAGGCTCTCCAGTATATGCAGGAGCTCATCGCCGACAAGAGTGACTATGATATAGTAGACGATTACGCCTCTATTTGGAAAGAAAGCGGCGAATGGTGCAAGGAGAGCATCTGGGAAGTAAACTATGAGGATGGTAACAACGAGCGTGGTTGGGATTCACCATTGGCTATTGGTGGTACAATATTGCCTACCTTGATTTCTCCAAACTCTTGGCCTGGTGGCGATGGTTGGAACCAAGGCGGTGACGGTTGGGGATTCCTACCTGTTCGTACCGAAACCTATGCTCTGTTTGCTGACAACGACAAGCGCCGTGATGCTACTGTATGGGACTGTCGTGGCGTGAAATATACCAAACGTTATGAGGATACTGGTCTTTGGCTGGCCAAGTATCGTCCGTTCACAGAGAACAATGCTGACGCAGGTTTCGATAATAACCTTAACTATAATAACAATCTCCGTGTATATCGCTTGGCTGAGGCTTACCTCAATGCTGCAGAGCTTTTGTTGGAGACAGGTGGCGATGCTAATCAGGCTAAGGATTATGTGAATAAGATTCGCAACCGTGCAGGAATCGCAGAGCTTGGAGCCGTAACTCTGGATGATGTTATCAATGAGCGCCGCTTGGAGTTTGTAGGTGAGGGTAAGCGTTACTTCGACTTGGTTCGTACAGGCAAGGCTGCCAGCGTATTGGTGCCAGACAGCTACGGCTATCGCACCAACTCCTGGACAGAATCCAAGAAGTATGTTCCTATCGCTCAGGCAGAGCTTGACTCTGATCCTGCTTTGGTTCAGAATAATTATTAAAACTTATTAAGGTAGAGGAACAATAGTTTCCTCTACCCCCTAATAAAATATTAACTTTAAGATTTCAGCAATATGAAAAAGATATTTCGAAATATGGCTTATGCTCTTCTGGGTGGATTGATGCTCAGCGCATGTTCTGCAGAGGAGTTCTCTGGTGCCAACGGTGAGTTGCCTAATGTAGCCGACTTTGCCGACAACTTCAAGATTGATGTAGACCAAGAGACCAACACAGCCAACTTTTCTTTTGGTGGTGCAGAGGGAGTAAGCCCGGTATGGGTGATAGATGGTGCCTATTCTTCTGCTTTCAACCTCTCTAAGTATTATCGCAAGAAGGGTACTTACGATGTGGAGTGCTTTGTGAAGAACCGTAATGGTATTAGCAAGGAGAGCGTCAAGAAGCATTTCACGGTGGAGAAAACCAAGATGAATGGCTTCGCAGGTTTCGTAGAGGACAGCGAGTTTAATCTCTTCAAGAGAATTACCTTCCCTGAAAAACCTTCTGCTGGCTATTATGCTCCAGGATGGACCCAAATTGCTGACCCGGTTTGTAGCTACAGCAAGGGATGCTATACATTGAAGCTCCCTAAGGCAACTACCGAACGTTGGCAAGCTCAGGTTCCTTTCAAAAACCTAGGTATCTCTACTAGCGCAGATAAGCATTATGACTTCTCTTGCATCATTACATCTGCCAAGGGACATAATGCCGTTAAAGTGAAACTTTGTGATTCTGGAGAAGGTGGTGACAATAACATCCTTTTCGATTCCAAGGATGCAAATACAAAATTGGAAGCAGGTGAGCCTAAGTGTATTTATGGTTCAGACCTCGAAGGCAAGGACATCAATAATTTGAAGATTGTATTCGACTTTGGTGGTAATGCTGCTGATGACGAAATCATGATAGAGAGCCTGGTACTGAAAGATCATGCCAACGATGATGGTACTGTGGTTCCTGTAGAATTGAAGGTGCCATTTGACTACAATACAGCGGGTAACCTTTGGAAGGATATTGATGCCAACAAGTCATTTACTGAGGAAACTTGGTATGGTGATGCTTCTTGGGCACAGATTGATGTAACTCCTGTTATCAAGCATGAGGGAAGCAAGCACATCATTATCGTGCCTTGTGAAACTCCTGCTGAGCTATGGCACGCACAGTGGAAAATGCTTGGTATTCCTGTATCTGCCAAAGCTGATAGCAAGATTGATTTCTCTTGCAAGGTTACCACTTCTGCTCCATTGCCAATGATGACATTGAAGCTTTGTGATGACGCTAATGATGGAAACCTCTTCTTCCAGGAGTCTACTGATGTTAAAGGCGAATACGTCTTCCGTTATGAGAACCAACCAAACAGTACGAAAGAAGCTGATGGCGGTCCTCAGGATATGAGCAAGATGAAACTCGTCATCGACCTTGCTGGTGCTCCTAAGGATGCCGAGGTAACCATCAGCGACATTGTTTTGATTGTGAAATAGGCTTTAGGTTTTATAGGTTTATATAGAATTATACAGGAGCTGCTCCTATAAATAAGTAAGTAGGAGTGGCTCCCTTTCTAAATTTTAAATGACATGAAATTCTTGAAAATATTTTCCTTCCTTCTCTCGCTTATGCTGCTTTCTTGCAGCAGCAGCTCTTCTGACGGCGATGGAGAGGTGACGATATCCTGCTCTCCTACGAGAATAGATGTTCCTGCTAAGGGCGGTACTTATAAAATCATGATTGTGGCTTCTGAAGGAGGCTGGGAGGCGAGAGCATCCTTCCCAGGAGAAGGTCCTACGGCAAATGTATACCCTTGGTTTAAAGTGAGTGCCAGCGATAATAACAAAGCTATGGGTATGGTAACTGTAGATGTGGAAGAGAATAAATCGTCTGTAGCTCTTGACGGAAGTGTCGAGATTTCATTAGAGGATAAGAAGGTATCGGTGCCAGTGCATCAGGCTGGAAAACAGGTCACTCCTATTGAAGGGGGCGAAATGGTGATTCCTGAGGGGTACAAACTGGTCTGGAATGATGAGTTTAATGAAGGCTCTGAATTGAATAGTACCGATTGGCGTCATGAGGTGCAGAAGTCGGGCTGGGTGAATAATGAACTTCAGAATTATGTGAATGGCTCTGCTGATGGCAAACGCGTAACAGAAATTGCAGATAACCGGCTTTATATCAACTGTTTCAAGGGCAGCGACGGCAAGATTTATTCGGGGCGCGTATATGCCCACGAAAGTCAGGGCTGGCTTTACGGTATCTTCGAAGCTCGCATCAAATTGCCTAAGGGTAAGGGCACATGGCCTGCTTTCTGGATGATGCCTTGCAACAATGATTTCGGAGCCAATCCTTGGCCTAAATGTGGCGAGATTGATATTATGGAAGAGGTAGGCGTTAATCCTAACTATACTTCTTCGTCGCTCCATACTGAGAAGTTTAATCACGTGATGGGAACCCAGATTACTAAGGAACGCCAGACTGCGGGTGCTGAAGACGGTTTCCACGTTTATCGCCTGGAGTGGACTCCTGATTATATCAAGACCTACGTAGATGGTAAGGAACTGCTCAATTTCAACAACGACGGTAAAAATGATGTTGGTTCGTGGCCTTTCAATAAACCATTCTATGTTATCCTCAACCTGGCTTGGGGCGGTGACTGGGGCGGTATGAATGGTGTTGACGAAAGCGCCCTCCCAGTTCAGATGGAAGTGGATTATGTGAGAGTATTCCAGAAAAAATAAGGCTTGATTTTTTTTTTACTAGATAAATAAAAAAGTCTTAGGATAAGTCGTACCTGCGCTTACTCCTAAGACTTTTTCTTTTACTTTCTTTTGCTCCGAATATCTGTCTTTTTCTTACTAACAATTTGCTCATTTCGAATAAAAGTTATAATTTTGCAGCAAAATTTAAAATAGCAGATAGAATGAAACAGAATAATAGTAATTTATTATATCATCTTGTGGCTTTTATCACCGTAGCCATCTGGGGAACTACCTTTGTTTCTACCAAGGTGCTGATGCTGAACGGACTTTCGCCAGCACAGATCTTTACGCTCCGTTTCAGTATTGCATACATCCTGATGCTGATGGTGAATCATAAGAAGATGTTTGCTGACAGCTGGAAGGATGAGTTTAAGCTGGCTATGCTGGGAATAACGGGCGGTTCGCTCTATTTCCTGAGCGAGAACGAGGCGATGAATTATACCACAACAACCAATACTTCGCTCATCGTATGTTCCTGTCCGCTCTTTGCTACCTTGCTGGTTCGTCTGGCTTATCGCCATTCTTCGCGCATCAACATGATACAGTTGTTGGGCTCTCTGCTTGCTTTTATTGGTATGATTATCGTGGTGCTGAATGGCAGATTCGTGCTGCATCTGTCGCCTGTTGGTGATGCCTTGGCTTTTACGGCATGTATGAGCTGGGCTGTCTATTCGCTCCTGATGAAATCGGTATCGGGCGATTATGGCGCTGCTTTTATTACCCGCAAGGTATTCTTCTATGGTGTGCTTACCATCTTGCCTTATTATCTTATTATCCCTGGGTGGCCGTCATGGGATGTGTTTATGAAGCCTCAGGTGGTGGGTAATCTCCTGTTCCTGGGGTGTTTGGCATCCATGATATGTTTCCTTACCTGGAACTGGTGTATCTCTAAGTTGGGTGCCGTGAAAGCTACCAACTGGGTTTATTTCAACCCTATCACCACTATGATTTTCGCCTCTCTGGTATTAGACGAAAAGATTACTCCTTACTTCCTGACAGGTGCCTGCTGCATTCTGGCAGGTATGTATATCGCGGATAGAAAGACAAAGGCGGAATAAAAAATGACGAAGCATAGCTGTAGTTAGAACTAGCCAATGCTAAGAGCATCATGATACTCTTTACCATTTTGCTTTTCATTTTTCCATATTGATTTGGCTTTTAGTGTAATACGAATGAATAGTTGTTATTACTTATATAATATTTATTTAGGTTTTTATTAGGCGTTCCGCCGGATTTGTTGTCCGGCGGAGCTTATGGGTATTTCTTATTCCTCTATGACGGAAACCTGCATAGAAACATCCTCTTTTGGACGATCGCCACGCAATGTTTCGCAGTTCTGAATCTTCTCTACGATGTCAAGTCCTTCCTCCACTTCACCGAAAACGGTGTATTGGTTATCGAGGAAAGGTGTTCCGCCTATTTCTGTATAAGCCTTCTGCTGCTCCTCGGTAAACTTAGGATAACCCTGCTCCTTGCTGCGCTTCTTGGTTTCATCCACCAGTTCATCCTGGAGTTTCATCAGCCCCTCACGGTCGCGGTTGCGGCGGAAGTTCATGATTTCTTCATGATGCTCCTTGGCAAGCTGGTTGAAGATGTTCTGCTCCATCTGCATGCCCATCTGCTTTTCCATCTGCTTCAGTTCATTCTGCTTGTAGGTCTTTCCCCATACAATATAAAACTGGCTACCGCTGCTCTCTCGTTCTGGGTTTACCTCATCTCCCAAACGGGCAGCGCTCAAGGCACCACGCTTGTGGAAAAGTTGTGGATAAACGAAACTCGGCAGGGATGGTATAGTCAGGACCACCTGTGCCCAGCATCTTGCCTTTAGGAGCGCCTTTGCTGTCTGGATCGCCGCCTTGAATCATAAAATCCTTGATGACACGATGGAAGAGAGTGCCATCGAAATATCCCTCCTTTGCCAACTTGATGAAGTTGTCACGATGCTGAGGTGTCTCATCGTAGAGGCGTACCTTGATGTCGCCCTCTGATGTCTTTATCAATACTTTTGCCATAATAATTTATAATCAGTATATTTTATTAATCGGTATATGTCGTAATCAGTATGTTCTTTTTACTTTTTTACCTTTTTACTTTTCGTAATACTCATTCCACTGCTTCATAGCCTCCTGCCAGTCGGTCTGTTCACCGCTGGCTACGGCTTCCTTCTGTTTCTCTGCCTCGTCGCGAGCCTTATCTCGGGCACGTTTTGCCTTCATTGCCTCGATGGTGGCATCGTCGAGAATCTGAATGGCGCCACGCTTGATGGCTGCCTGCAACTCCTCTTCTCCGAAAGCCTTGCCGGGCTCATTGAAGTCAGAGATATTGAATTCATAATCCACACGAAGGTCGTGGCGTATCATTTTCTGTTGTAAACGGTTGCCTGCGTTCTTGAGGCGCAGCAACTTGCCGATTTCCTTGATTTCTCCTGCTGAGTATTTGTTTCTTCCCATTAATATGATTTGATATTATTATTTTTGCGTGCAAAATTAAGCATAATCCTCGACAAAACCAAGAAAAGTTTCAAGGAATTCACAAAAGAATCCCTTTCTCCCTTTACTTTCTTGCCCTTTTTGCCCTTTTACCTTTTTACCTTTAAATCACTTCCATGCCTTCTTCTGGTTCAGTTCTATCAGACGGTCGAATTCAAAGTCGGCTTTGATTTTATCCAATATCCTCTTTACGATGATATTCATCACGCTTCCTTTACTGTAGTTGGCAGAGCACATGAAGTTTACTCGTCCCTCCTTGACAAGCTGGCAGGCTGTTTTCTGTTTATCCTCGTTATCATATACAGCAATCGAGTGGCCGCCATGTTCCTTTACCATTTTCATGCAAGGCACATCGGTTTCTCCATCTCCGAAGTATATCATTCGGGGGAAAGGGATAGGGCGCTTCTCGTCGGGGATATACTGGTTCACTCTTCTGTTGTCGCTCACCTGTTTGATACCCTTGTTGATTTTGAAGAGGAATTGCGTCTTGGTAGTATAGTCTACGGCTACGGCTGGCCAATAGGCGATTCCCTCCTTATTGTAGAGAAAGGAGCAGGCGTAGATGTTCTCAAATTCGTGGGCGATAGGTGTGCCCTCTATCATTTCCTTCAGTCCCGAGGAGTTGATGTAGTGCTTTACGTCCAGTCCGATACTGTTGCCATATTCATTCACGAGCGAAAACCATTGTTTTACGCCGCGGAACAGTTCTACATCCTTGCCGAATTTCTGAAAAGATTCCCGGGTGAGCGAGATATTGTTCTTCTTGGCTTCGTCGAGCATCAGATACATATAGGTCAGAATGCCGTTGGCATCCTTACCCTCTGCAAACTTTCTGTTTTTCTCCCAGAACTCGTCTTTTGTCTTGCCTGTAGCCTGTATGAATCCAAACTCCTGCATATTGCCCGGCGACAGTGTGCCGTCGAAATCATAAACCAGCGCTACCTGTGGTCTCTTCTTTGCCATATCTCGTTCTCCTTTCTTTTATATTTACCCTAAACTGTCTATCTCTTTCGGGGATGTTCTTTCTCCCTTAATTTGCAAATATATATAATTTTCAGCGAATTAGCAAACTATTGGGATATAAAAAATCATAATGAAACAAAAAAGGCGTACAAAACCCATTTCTGAGCATTGTACGCCTTTATTATAATATTAGTCTGTATTACTTAACTTCTTCGAAGTCTGCGTCTTGTACATCCTGAGCGCCGTCATTGCCGCCCTGTGCCTGCTGACCGCCCTGAGCACCCTGAGGACCTGCCTGCTGGCCGCCCTGGTACATCTGCTGAGAAGCAGCCTGCATTACGGTGTTCAAGTTGTTGATAGCTGAATCGATAGCTGCAACATCACCAGCCTTGTGAGCATCCTTCAACTGCTGCAAAGCCTGCTCGATACCTGGCTTCTTGTCAGCTGGAATCTTATCACCGTTATCCTTCAGGAAGTTCTCGGTGGTGAAGATCATGCTGTCTGCCTGGTTCATCTTGTCAATCTTCTCGCGCTCAGCCTTATCAGCAGCAGCGTTCTGCTCTGCCTCAGCCTTCATGCGGTTGATCTCGTCCTCGCTCAAGCCAGATGATGCCTCGATGCGGATGCTCTGCTCCTTACCGGTAGCCTTATCCTTGGCTGATACGTTCAAGATACCGTTGGCATCGATATCGAAGGTAACCTCAATCTGAGGAACACCACGACGAGCTGGAGCGATACCTGTCAGGTTGAACTGGCCGATGCTCTTGTTCTGAGCTGCCATTGGGCGCTCACCCTGCAATACGTGGATGGTAACCTCTGTCTGGTTATCAGCTGCTGTAGAGAATACCTCGCTCTTCTTGCAAGGGATAGTTGTATTGGCATCGATGAGCTTAGTCATCACACCACCCATAGTCTCGATACCGAGAGTCAATGGAGTAACGTCGAGCAATACGATGTCACCAACACCCTCTTCCTTGTTCAGGATGGCACCCTGGATAGCTGCACCTACAGCAACAACCTCATCTGGGTTAACACCCTTAGAAGGCTCCTTGCCGAAGTAGTTCTTAACGAGTGTCTGAACGGCTGGGATACGGCTTGAACCACCAACCAGGATAACCTCGTCGATATCTGATGTAGAGAGCTTAGCGTCACGAACGGCATTCTGGCAAGGTACCAAGCAAGCCTGAATCAGGTTGTGAGCCAACTGCTCGAACTGTGCACGGGTCAAAGTCTTAACCAAGTGCTTTGGCATACCGTCAACGGCTGTGATGTATGGCAAGTTGATTTCGGTAGATGTAGAGCTTGACAACTCAATCTTAGCCTTCTCAGCAGCCTCCTTCAAACGCTGCATAGCCATAGGGTCCTTGCGGAGATCTACGCCTTCCTCTGCCTTGAAGCCATCAGCCAACCAGTTGATGATTACCTGGTCGAAGTCATCACCACCCAGGTGAGTATCACCATTGGTAGAAAGTACCTCGAATACGCCGCCACCGAACTCCAGGATAGAGATATCGAATGTACCACCACCCAAGTCGAATACGGCAATCTTCATATCCTTGTTAGCCTTGTCAACACCGTAAGCCAAAGCTGCGGCTGTAGGCTCATTTACGATACGCTGAACGTTCAAACCTGCAATCTGACCTGCCTCCTTAGTTGCCTGACGCTGAGAGTCAGAGAAGTAAGCAGGAACTGTGATTACTGCATCTGTAACCTCCTGACCGAGATAATCCTCTGCAGTCTTCTTCATCTTCTGGAGAACCATTGCAGAAATCTCCTGTGGAGTATACTTACGACCCTCGATTTCAACACGTGGATAACCACCCTCGTTTACTACTGTGTAAGGCATTGCCTCAGCCTCTTTCTGGCTCTGAGCGTATGTCTCACCCATGAAACGCTTGATAGAATATACTGTGTTCTTAGGGTTTGTGATGGCCTGACGCTTAGCAGGATCACCTACCTTGCGGTCACCATCCTTAACGAAACCTACTACTGATGGAGTAGTACGCTTACCTTCACTGTTAGCGATTACAACTGGTTCGCTACCTTCGAAAACGGCAACACAACTGTTTGTGGTACCCAAGTCAATTCCAATTACTTTTCCCATAATTATATCTTTTTTTTATTTTTATCGTTATTAATATGTTATTTATCTCATGAACTGCTGGCTAATGGAAGTCTGCCGAAGATATGCATCTGTCGGGAACCTTTCTATTCAGCGTTCACGCTTTCCGTCATAACAAAGCATGTGCCAAGGGATTGTAAAATTTAAAGTGGCTGACAAGGTGTCAGATAATGCTGACAAAATAAAAGGAATCAAGATATAGGAGGCGATAAAATGTCGCATTCTCCATATCTTGATTCCTTTAGTATATTGTGAAATCTTTCTTTTCAAATAAAGTTCCTATATATAATAAGGTGTGAAACCTTATCTGGCTTTATTTCTGTTCTTTAGCAGCAAGTGCTTCGCGAACCTTAGCCTCCAGTTCGTCAAGAAGTTCAGGGTTATCCTTAAGCAATGCCTTGCAGGCATCGGCACCCTGTCCGAGTTTAGAACCGCCATAGCTATACCAGCTGCCGCTCTTTTCGATGATATTGTTGGCTACAGCCAGACCGAATACCTCACCGGCACGGCTGATGCCTTCGCCAAACATGATGTCGAACTCAGCCTTGCGGAAAGGAGGAGCCACCTTGTTCTTTACTACCTTTACGCGAACCAGATTACCTACTACCTCATCGCCATCCTTGATGGCTGTAGCTTTGCGGATATCCAAACGCACTGATGCATAGAACTTCAATGCATTACCACCGGTAGTTGTCTCTGGGTTACCGAACATTACACCAATCTTCTCGCGCAACTGGTTGATGAAGATGCAGGTAGTGTTGGTCTTGCTGATGGTAGAAGTGAGCTTGCGGAGAGCCTGACTCATCAATCGGGCCTGAAGACCTACCACATTGTCACCCATATCGCCTTCGATTTCCTTCTTAGGAGTCAAGGCGGCTACAGAGTCAACAACTACGATGTCTACAGCAGCAGAACTGATCAGCTGGTCTGCAATCTGCAACGCCTGCTCACCATTATCTGGTTGTGAAATCCACAAGTTATCAACATCAACGCCCAATTTAGCCGCATAGAAACGGTCGAAAGCGTGCTCTGCATCAATGAAAGCAGCGATACCGCCAGCCTTCTGCGCCTCTGCGATGGCATGGATAGCCAATGTTGTTTTACCGGAAGATTCCGGACCGTAAATCTCGATGATACGTCCCTTAGGATAACCGCCTACGCCCAGTGCATTGTCGAGAGCGATACTGCCTGTAGGGATAACTTCGATGTTCTCAACGTGCTCATCTCCGAGTTTCATGATAGAGCCCTTACCGAAGTCCTTTTCTATCTTAGCCATGGCTGCCTGAAGAGCTTTCAGTTTGCCTTCATTGGGATTCAATTTTCCCTCTTGCATTTCTTTTGCCATATTCTTATTTTATTTAAAGTTTAGTCGATTTCCAAATCGCCATCAAACACCTCGTGCCATGGCAATCCCTGCTTGTTCAACTGCTCCATGAATGGATCTGGGTCGAACTCCTCTACGTTCCAAACGCCTGGCTTCTTCCAGATACCCTTGAGGAACATCATGGCACCAATCATGGCTGGCACACCGGTGGTGTAGCTTACGCCCTGCATACCGGTTTCGTTGTAAGCCTCCTGGTGCTTGCAGTTGTTATAAACGTAGTAGGTGCGTTCCTTGCCATCCTTCTTACCACGGATGCGGCAACCGATAGATGTTTCGCCGTCATAGTTCTCGCCGAGATCCTGTGGGTTAGGCAATACGGCCTTGAGGAACTGCAGAGGAACAATCTTCACCTTGGCTGTCTTGCCAGAACCATCTGCCAATGGAGCCTCGTATTCGATTTCGTCGATGCGGCTCATGCCGAGGTTCTGGATGCAGTCGAGGTAGGTGAGATACTGTTGGCCGAAAGTCATCCAGAAGCGTGCCTCCTTGATGGTAGGGTAGTTCTTTACCAGGCTCTCCAACTCTTCGTGGTGCATCAGATAGCTCTCGCGAGGGCCGATGTTAGGGTAGGTGAGAGGCTTGTGGATAGACAATGGGTCGGTTTCAATCCATTCGCCATTCTTATACCAGAGTCCCTTCTGGGTAATCTCGCGGATATTGATTTCTGGGTTGAAGTTGGTTGCGAAAGCCTTGTGATGGTTACCGGCGTTGCAATCCACGATGTCGAGCACCTCAATCTCATCGAAGTGATGCTTGGCTGCATAAGCGGTGAAGATGCCAGATACACCTGGGTCGAAGCCGCAGCCGAGGATAGCGCAGAGACCTGCCTGCTCAAACTTATCCTTGTAAGCCCACTGCCATGAGTACTCGAAGTGAGCCTCGTCTTTAGGCTCATAGTTAGCGGTATCCATGTAGTTGCAGCCGCAAGCCAGACAGGCATCCATGATAGTGAGGTCCTGGTAAGGCAAAGCGAGGTTGATGACAAGCTCTGGCTTATAGCTATTGAAGAGAGCCTTCAACTGCTCAACGTCGTCGGCATCCACCTCAGCTGTCTGAATATCCATCTTGTAGCCCTTGGCATGGATGTCCTTAACCAGCTTATCGCACTTTTCCTTGCGACGGCTAGCAATCATAAACTCGGTGAAAACGTCCTGGTTCTGGACGATCTTGAAGGCAGCCACGGTAGCCACGCCACCTGCGCCTATCATAAGTACTCTACTCATTTTTTATCTTTAATGTTAAGTGTTTAATGTTTACTTTATCTCGTTTGCCGAAATCCCCAGGGCATTCATGAGTGAATAACCGAGAATCTCC
Source organism: Segatella copri (assembly GCF_015074785.1). NCBI lineage: Bacteria > Pseudomonadati > Bacteroidota > Bacteroidia > Bacteroidales > Prevotellaceae > Segatella > Segatella copri. The sequence goes on along the minus strand of NZ_CP042464.1, from coordinate 2,385,516 downwards.
TGTCTGAAGTTGCCGCCTGGCATGGGCTGCATGGCAAAGAGGGTGATGCGCTTGTCATCGTCATCTACCTTGCGGAGTATCTCGCGGAGTCGGTCGTAAGCATCTCCATCCTCAGAATTTGGGATTACCATCACTCGTTTCACCTCCTTGGCGTTGCATACGGTGCGTGCCACATCTACGAGGAAGTCATCCTTGCCTACCATCTTCTCCTCTGTAGGATAAGAAGAGATGATGAACTCTCCGAGCTTATCATCCTTGAAAGCCTGAGCGTTCAGATCCTTCTCATAGTTGGCAGGGCGGAAGTTCTTCATCGCCATCGACTGCTTGTCGTGGATAAGCACAACCTGTGTCTCGTGCTCGCCCTCTCTCAGACCTCCGTCAAGGGCAATGCAGACTGCCCATTGTGCCATATCAGCTGGTTGGATGCGACGGTTAATCATTCGTTCGAAGTTGACTGTCAGGTCGAAAGCCACTCGGTCGATATAGTCGGCATCAGCGATAATTACATTCTCGCTCCATTTTATATTGTTTGTATCTAATGTATTCATTGGTGCAAAAATTAAGCAAACGAGCATGATGAAAGCTTGCTTTCAAATTGTCGAATGCAGATTATTTCTGCAAATTTACGAATAAATTTCGTAATTAAGGCATTTTGGAAATATAAAATAATAAAAAAGATAGTATTTTCATCGTTTCTTCATTTGATGGAATACTATCTTCAGTATTTTATGTGATAATCCGGGCTCTTCTTCTTTCCATTCTCCGGTCTTCTTTCTCGGCAATCCGGGCTCTTCTTCTTTCTGTTCTCCGAAGTCTTTTATGCGATAATCTTCGCCAGATAGTGTCCGGCGAGAACGGCGATAAGTCCCAGCGCCAGACTTCCGAAGAGATAGAGCATCATATAGAGGTAATTCTCTTCTTTCATCAGTCCTGCTCCCTCGTTCATAAAGGTAGAGAAGGTAGTGAATCCTCCGCAGAACCCCGTGGTGAGTAGCAGTTTGGCAGATGGCGACATCCATCCCCCTTCCCGCCAGTTCAATCCCGAGAGGAACCCGATGATGAGGCATCCCGCCACATTCACTGCCATCGTTCCGAACGGAAAGGCAATCACCGTGCAGGATTGCACCAACTTTGAAATCCAATATCTCATGCCGCCTCCGAAGAAGCTGCCAATGCTTACTATTAATACTTCTTTCATCTCCTTATATAATATATGAACTGACCTAATTTGTTAAATGCGATTGGGGAGAGAGAGTCAGTTCTCGCCCCAATCATCTATTGTTCCTGTTTTTGATGAGAAACTGCATCCTATCTTGAATATCTTTCTCTTATCTGATAAATATTCCCGTGCATATCCCATATTTTCTATTTGCAGGAGTGCTTCTCTTGCGCATCCATCCCTCTTAAACTCAAATATATATATGTATAGAGGAGTTTCTATGATGCAGTCTACTCTTCCTTCGCTCTGTTCTTTTTCAATGAAGATGGTATAGGAGCTGATCATCCTCAATACCAGATAGAACGTATATTGGAAATAACGCTCCTTCTCACGTTCATCATCTTTTCTTCGCTGTGAATAAGGGATACTGGCGAAGAAAGAAACCATCAGTTGATGCAACTTTTCGCACTCTCCCTTTCCCAATGCTTCGATTACCTGTAGAACCCAGGAGTCAGGTGAAACCTTTGGCTTCAGATAATCTGCTGCCAGCAAACTGATGAATCCCCTTCTCACTTCATCGTTCGGAAAATCCAACAGATAGGAATTGGTATTCCTTGACCAACCCTTGATGGTCAGATATCCGCTTTGATATATCATTGGCAAAGGGCGTTCTATGGTTGCCTTATAGTCGTCGAAATCCTTGGTAGGATAATATTTTCCCACCAGTTCGTTGATGTTTTCATCGCTATGAGCTAGCAGGCGAACCAGATAGCTGGGTGAACCCGTTTGGAACCAATAGTCGTCGATGAGCATTTCCTTGAAGGCACGCAAGATGCTGAAAGGATTATATACGCCTCGCATCCTGCGACTGAAATGGTAGCCGTCAAACTGGCGTTTCAGTTTTATCAGTATTTCTTCCTTTGTAACATCATATTCCTCAGCCATTTCTGCGATTTGCTGTGAAAAGGTAGAGCGCAACTCGTCTTCAGTGATGCCGAGAAGCGTATCGAAGTGGGCAGAAAGGCTGATGTCTTCGGGTTGGTTGAAACCGCTGAATACGCTTACTTGCGAAAATTTGGTAACTCCTGTAAGCAGAACGAATTGCAGGTCTTTATCGGCAGCCTTGAATACACTGTAGAAACCTTTCAGAATTTCCCGATGCCTATCTTCCAATAGCCGCTCGTTGCCATCTGCATCGGTTGTTTTCAGTGTAGAATCCAATACGTCTAGCAGAGGCTTGTCGTATTCATCAATAAGGACAACGGCGCGAAGTCCTGTTTTTTCGTGGGCATTTCTCAGAACGCCAATGAATCTGTCGCCGAGGGTGGAAGCAAAGGGAGCTTTGCCGTAGATGGCTTCCTGCGATTCTACGAAATCAATCAGCGTATTCTCCAACTGACCTGCTTGTGTAAAGTCCTTGCCGTTGAAATCAAGGTGAAATACCGCATATTGTTTCCAGTCGGTTTCCAGGTTATCAATGGCTAAGCCCTTGAACAGTTCTTTTCTTCCTTGGAAATAGCATTCCAGAGTAGATACGAGAAGTGACTTCCCAAATCGTCTGGGACGACTCAGAAAGTAAATCTTGCCATTTTCTACCATATCATAAATCATCTGAGTCTTATCTATATAAAGATATCCTTCTGTGATGATTTTCTCAAAGCTCTGTATGCCTATCGGATATTTCATATTGTTCATACGCTTATTCCTTATTTTCTGCAAAATTACAAAAAATAACGATACAAGCAAGTTTTTTATGTACCTTTTCTTAATTTTTCCCTCTTTTTTTCTTTTAAGGGATAAAGAAGCAATCAAGAAGCAGGAAAGTTCCCTCTTCTTGATGAATCAGAATATGAAATAGAAATATGTTGAACAATTAAAATAAATAGGAGAAACAAGTTATGAAACGAGTATTCAATCTTTTGGTAGTAGATGAGAGTGGCAGCATGAGTATTATCGAGCGCCAGGCACTGGTGGGCATCAACGAGACCCTGACCACGATTCAGAAAATGCAGAAGGCACATAAGAACATGGAGCAGCGGGTTACGCTCATCACCTTCGACAGCACCCACAAGAATCTGTTCTATGATAATGTGTCTGCCCGCCATGCCAATCCATTGAAATCAAGGGATTACAACCCATGTGGCGGCACCCCTCTTTATGATGCCATCGGTATGGGTATCGCCAAGATCAACGCCCTGACCACCGAGGATGACAGCGTATTGGTAACCATCATTACGGATGGTGAGGAGAATTGTAGCGAGGAGTATGATCTGAAGATGATCAAGAACCTCATTGAGAAGTTGAAGAAGCAGAACTGGACCTTTACTTTCATCGGCACCGACGATCTTGATGTGGAGAACATTGCTCATGGTATGGGCATTGACAATCATCTGCAGTTCTCTGAAGATGAGGCTGGTACCAAGGCGATGTTTGCCAGAGAAAACAGAGCCCGAGAGCGCTACAACAAGTGCCGTGCGATGGATTGCGCGATGGAAGCGGGCAGTTATTTTGAGGAGAAATAAAGAACGTACCATCTCATAAATGTCCTGGTTTTATAAATGATGGCAATAGCAGATTATTACTAGGCAATACATTTGTTAAATGTGTATAGTTACGAATTAATATTGTTTATATGTATAAAGATGTTTATATTGGTCTTGCACATGACAAGGCATTTGATTTTGACAAAAAAGGCAATTGAAATGGCTATATGCCTACGTTGCTTTATGGAAAGAACGTCCCGTATGAATATTTGGAGGGAGGCAATGTAATCTACTGGGACTTGGTGGACAATCCGTTGTGTAAGCAACTTGATTGGGGCAGTTGGGGATTGAAACGAACAGCCAAAGATATGGTTCTTTTCCTTGAACAGTATAAGGATAATAAATATGCCAAATACCTGATCGGGAATATAAAGGTGGATTTCATAGATAATGGATTAGAAGATGTTGAACTGGTGCTTGAAGCAGTGGAAACATAGCTTTTTTGTTATCTGGCGATAGATAATGAAGAATAGAAATTTTGGACGCACCAGTAAATCCAGTTTAGAATAACATCTATGTTTGACACAGGATTATGCTGGTGCTCCATAATAATTATTTTTTAATATTCCAAGTTATACAATTCAAGGCTCCGCCTTGTTTAATGATATCTTCACTATCCAACTGGTAGATATTACATGATGGATAGTATGTTTTTATTTGCTCCATAGCTTGCTCATCCTCTTCTGTGTTGATAGCTGGCAGAACGATGTTGTTGCCAACTTGCAGGAAGTTGATGTATGCCCAATTTCGCTTATCTGCTCGCTGAACATGATAATGTAGCTTCTCTATCCGAAAACGGGTGGCAAGCCGTCGCTCGAATTCTTCTGCTAGTTTCTGGTCGTAATCAGCATAGTTGGTCATTAGAAGATGTGACTCGTCTATTGGTTTCACTATTCCATCAGCATGCCCATACTTCTCATATTTATCCCATGGAAGCATGATGACCTCACAATGAAATAGATTCTCCAACTCATTTAATACTTCAGCTTGCGGATATTGATCGTTTTCATGAAAAACTTTCTCTGTCATGATAATGCAATCATGGGCTTTAACCACATTCCCGCCATCTATTACCAAATCGGTGGCTTGGATATTGGGTAGCTTCAAAGCTTTGCACACGCTCTTTGAATCCGTAATATATTGCTTGTCTGATTCTTTCTTTGTGAGATAATCGGGATAATACCGATATTGCAGGAAATCCTCTTCGGCTAGTTGAATCGGCATGTAGTCACGACACCAGATATCGGCTGTGTTTGATAACAGAGCCATATTGATGTGGACATTCTTCAGTAACTCTGAAAAACGGCTGAAGAATGCAGGATGAACTTTTTGAAGCCATTCTGAAACGAATACCTGATTCGTATCTTTATCTACTATCATATCTGTATCTTTTTAAATTGCCATGGCCGTGGGTCTTGGATATGCTTCTTGTCTTTTGTCAGGGTGAACCCTTTGTCGAGAAGTTCCTGATGCTCTTTTGCTTGCATCTTCTGGCCGTTTTCATCATATTTCGCCACGTTCTTGCGTACATCAGCTTCTACCTCTGACTTTTCTTCTCCATCAACCCATTTGATGGAGAAGCCATCGAAGATGGAGGCTTGCGAATAAAGCATATCATATAATAAGGTGGAACGACTGTCGGGTGGATTTCCATCTACCGAAAACTCACGTATCAGCAGGGATGCCCTGATGGCATCTTCGGGATGGGTGCCCTTCTCGAACGTGATGTCGATTCCTGAAACATGGTTGTGCAGGATGCCCAACTTGAAGATGCTCTTGGGAGAACCATTCTTGGGGTTGCGATGATATACGATGGGGTCTTTGATGCCACCCTTGACCTCTTCGTGATAATAGAACTCCACACACGTGGGTTGTACTGTTACCTGTTGGCTTCCAGTACTTACCAGGAAGTGACCGGCTAAAGCTATCTGGGCGATTTCCTTGAATTCCGAAGGAATGAATGGGATGCCCTGATTCCCGAATTGGTGGTCTTCGATCAGAATTTTTCTCCGTGAATTCTCACTCAATGAAAATGATTCTAAAGTTTCTTTCAAGTTCTGTATAATTTTTGCTTTTTTCAAAACCTATATTCCTCTCTTTCTTCAGAAAATTACTCTACTAAAGTTTCCTACCCTTGTTTATAGGGCATTTTTGAGTCCTTAATGTTCCATCAATCCCTATAAACAGGGCATTTTAACGGTTACCTAAAAAGTGGCTCTCTTTATCATGTCAACGGCAATCTTCAGTTATTTTATAATTTCTACTTCATTTATTAATTTACGAGTTCCTCCTGTCCTCAGTTCAGGAATATTGATACGTATATCGCAATCTATTACACAAATATGTCCATTAGGAGAAAGAAGAACATTCTCATCATGCATGTCGCTAAGATAAATATCCTTATTTGCAAAGGTCCAATTTTTAGGATTGATAGACTTAAACCCCATTTGTTCCACGAAAGTTGCAATCTCTGAATCTGCCATCATATTGCCGTGAATAAAAGGTTGTTCTACTATCACCATAAAATCTTTGTTGGTATTTCTGCCAAATCCCAATACATTCATTTCCGTTTCTTCAAAATAAGCATTGTGTAAAGAGATTCTATCTAAGGCAAAAATAGGCAGAATGAAATAATCTAATCCAATGGTTTTTAGAACTTTATTACCATTGTCAAACACAATGGCTTCTCCCCCTTGAGCAATTCTCTCGCCCAAAGTTTGTTTATAAGTTTCATCTGTGTTGCTTATCCAAAATCCAGCAGCTTTCGCCCAATCTTCTATTCTCTTCTCTTGGATCTTTCCGAGTTGCTGCGCTCTTTTGAAACTGCCTTCTGGCGCAGAGAGTTGATCTGTGCCAACTTCTGCTCCCGCGAGTAAGGATGCAATAACATGGATTCTACCTCCTTCACAGCACCCATACTGTTCTGACGGTGAAAATCGTTTATATAAGATCTTTCCAGTACTGAATTGTTCTGCATAATCATCTAATTTTGCTAGACCTTCAGATGTAAATCCTTCATTGATTATGTCACTGATGGACATCCAAAAATCATGGTTTGTCATAAATTATATTGTTTGATAAATTCTATTGGTGGCAAAGTTATAGTTTTTCTTCGATAACACCAAATTATTTGGGCTTTATTTCGCATTTTCCGGCAAATTGTTTTAATACATCTTTCATTTCCCGTTGTCCTTGAAATTACATGGCGATGTAGGAATCTCTGCGTCGGGACGTAGGAAAGATTACGTCGCTATGTAGTAAAGTCTACATCGGGACGTAATTTTTGGGGTATCTATAAGGTATCATATCAGATTCTTTTTAGATTTAGCGTCGAGTTTATACGCACACGAGAAAAGTTTTTTATGAAAAAAGTCTCAAAGTATCATCTTTTGGGTTAAGTAATTGTATAAATAACTGATATATAATAATATACAAGAATGATACTATTCGGATTACTTTACAAAAAGTATCATCGAAGTATCATGAATGTGATAGAAGTATCATGAAATTGCCATAGAAGTATCACCAAATCATCATAAAACTATCACAAAATCGTCATAAAGCATCATGCATAATATCGAAGCCGCCGACTTGCGAGAAGTGCCCAAAATCGTCCGATACTTTGGGTACTCGATGCCTGCTGTACGGGCAATGAGTGCCCGTTACTTGTTCTCTCAATGCCCGACACTTGGTCCCTGAGTGCCCACTTGATGGTCTCTTACAGACCGCTTAATGGTCTCTTACAGACCACTTTATGTGCTTTTATTCCTAATTCTGGCTGTCAATCTTTTCTCTTATTCCTAGTTTGTATTGACATTCTTTACATTCTGAAAAAGTAGACGCTATTAATTTTATAAAACTGGAATAGTAGATATTTCTTTTTAGCCTTTTAATTTACCTCAAAGCCGAAATTTATGATACTTCTTGCAATTTTATGATACTTCGATGATACTTTTCTGTAAAATATTTCGAAAGTCTCATTTTTGTATGTCGCAATGTATCAGATGTTTAGAATGTTATTTTCTTTAAATAATGATACTTTGATACTTTTCTCTCAAAAAAAACTTTTATGTGCAGGAAATAAATGTGGAGAAAATGCAGAAGCTGAGTGCTATTGTGACCACGATTTCTGATAAGCAGTATCAAAGCGATTAACTGCCTGGAGAAGGTTGTAGATAGGGTTGATTTAGCAGAATGAGTTGGTTCTACTGGATGACGGAGTCGGCTCGATGGGATAAAGGAGTCAACTCTATAGGTTGATGCAAGCATCTTCGTGAGTTGAAAGATATTACTCCTCGGGTTCCAGAAGATACCTTCTCAGCAGTTGCCACTAGGCTCAGCAGGTCTGCCGAGCCTAGTCAGCAGCTTTGCTGAGCCTAGTTGCAACACTTTATTCTTACCGATATTTCTCTCATATCATCCGGAAGATAAGAGATTGCCTTCTCTTTCATATCTTGCGGAATACTGAATCGGGCTTCTGCGATGGAGCCGACGATGGCTCCGATGGTATCGCTATCGCCGCCATGAGATATGGCGAGGCGGATAGCATCTTCGAAGGATGAGGCTTGCGAGAGGAGATAGAAAGATAATGGCACGGCATCCATGCAGGTTTCATCGAATTTGCCTTTCGGATAATCTCGGGTATCGAAATCCTCGTAATAGCTGCGGGCGATATCCTTGAAGGCTTTCATTGCCTTATCATCAGATTCTTTAGAATTCTTATCTTTACACTCCTTAGATTCTTCTGAGAATCTGCTCTTGCGGAAATGCCAGATGGCATGAGCCACGGCTTTGGCTCCCTTGATTCCTTCGGGATGGTTATGAGTAGGAAGAGCCGTTTTCTCTGCCTCTTCCAACACCTGCGACAGGTCATCGAATAGCCAAGCCACTGGCGATACTCGCATTGCCGAACCATTGCCAAAACTATTGTATGGCTGCGGATTAAGAGAACGAATCCACCCCGCGAATCTACCGCCATACGCTCCTTTTGGAGAAGGATAGCGGCGGCACCAATCCAGCAGGCTTTCCTGATAGCTTCGTCCGTTCAATATCGCATCAGCTATCGCTACCGTACAGATGGTATCATCGGTGAAGTCGCATCCTTCGCCGAACATCTCGAAATCATAATCAAACGTATTGTTGAACTCATATTTTGAGCCAGCAATATCTCCTATTATTGCTCCTAACATAAACTGCTAATTATCTATAACTTTACTCTATCACCTCCCAGAAACTCTCCGGCAAACTGATGTTCTTCATCTCCTTTGCCTTCTTGAACAATGGGGCGATGTCTTCGGCTTCGAAACCGGCGATGCCGCAACCTATTGGGGTCACCAGGAAATGTAGCTCGGGATGCTGATGGGCAAAGATAATGAATTCCTCTACGTATGGACGGATGGTTTCTACGCCGCTCTGCATCGTAGGGATGGCGTAACTCTGGCCTTGCAAGCCTACACCCTTGCCCATGACGGCACCGAAATGCAGGCGGGCAATGCGGGCTGCTCCACCACCATGCATGCCAGCCAGATTGCTGCCAAACACAAAAATCTCGTTCTCCTTTAATGAATCAATCCAGCTAGGAGTGATTCTTCCCTTCTTCATATCTTCCATATTACTATTATTTAATGTGTTATTTTCTTCAGCCGCTTCCTCATAGCATATTCTCGAAGCCATCATGCTCGGCATCCTTGAAGCCCTGCAGAATCTCATCGTCCGATAAACTTTCTAAATTCTTTTCTTTCTTCATATCGATATATCTTTTTGATATCCGCAATTCGATTGCAAATATATACTTTTTTGATGCGAAAGTACGTATTTTTTACAAGTGAATGAGAATGAGATAAGTTTTTATCTCATAAAAAGAAAAGGTTACGAATTAGAAATAAACAGAATGTAGCATCTTGCTGTGATTTGCATAACCACCCAAAGAACTCTTTCGGTTGCAAAGGTACGATATTTAATCGGGGATAAAGAATGTTTTAAGTTTTTTTTATCCTCGATTTTTTGGATAAAATACAACAGGATTGTCATGATTTCACTGTCTGACAATGAGACAGAACGCCTTCTACGCTTGATGTCACTGCTGTCTTCCAGCAAATTTCCTGCGTTTTCTGCTTCAAAATATTTGCAAAACTCGTCTATAATACAAAATAATTCTGTAACTTTGTAATCGGTAGTCATATCAAATATTTTTATAACTGTTTGATTTTTACCTATAAAGATACAAAATATTTGTGAGACTACAAACTTTTTATTGAACTTTTCTTATCCCGAACTGGGGGTAAATTTTAGTAAGGATAGTATCGAGTCGGCTTATTGCTTCTTTCATCAGAAGCTGCGTGTGTATGAATTTTCTCATAGTCATACGCAGCGTGATAATATAGAATATGCCATTAGCCAATATATAGAGAGAATGAATCCTTTGCTCTATTAATGGTTGGTTAATGGCACTCCGCATTATCTGCTCGACCATACTACTTTCGAGCAAGATATGCGCCATGCCATCGAGTTGCTCGATGGCATGATGTAGAATAAATGTATGTTAGTTAATTATTTATTGGTGTATTTCTTTCCATTGGCAATGATGATGCCTTTGTGTGAGGGTTTCACTTGCTTGCCGTCGAGCGTGTAAAACTTATCGTTGCCTGATGGCTTGCTGATAGTTGTCTGCGCAATGCCCGTGGCGTCGGCGCTGAGGCTGATAGAATAGACGTTCATGGCGTTGGTGCAGCCAATGACGATGTCGCCGTCGTTCATCACTTTAGCTTCGCTGGTTTGTTCTTCTAATGTGGGCTCCATACCGCTTGTCACCTCGAGGTTTTCTACTGCTGTAAAGGTACGAGGTTCTTCTTTGCTTCCGCTCACTCCCACGATAGTGATCTTCTGTCCCTTCTTGAGGTTGCAAATCTTGATTTTAGCTTTATTATTGTTCAGCTTAAAATAGTTTTTGTTCTTGCTGCTGATAGAGAAAAGCAATTTGCCTTTATCTCCAATAAACATAAGCCCTTTGGTTGCTGGAATCTCTTCGCCATTGGCTTTCAAGGTGCTCCATTCAGTAAAGGCGATATTGTTGCTCCACTGTATAGGGACATCAGTTTGATACTTATCAACATTCCAGTTAATGTTATCTGCCTCGATGAGAGGGATAGATTCGCTCAGGTCTAAAAAGTCCCATGTTTGTTGTGCTTGCGCACTGAGCGAGAGCAAGCATACGGTCATTAATGATAATAAATGTTTCATAATCGTTTATATTTTTTTGGTAATTAAAAACGGTGCAAAGATAAATAAAAAACTGGTAAACCAATTAATATTTAATAAGATTTAAGTGTATTGCGGTTTAATTATATTTAATTAGTATACCAATATAGCCAATTGTGTTTTTATTATAATAGGTTATGAAGCCAAAACAGCACCCCGATTGTCAGGGTGCTGTCAGGTGTTTGTTCAGTCTCTTCTTTGTGACTTAGCAAAGTTTATCTGATTAGCTAAGTGGCTTAGTACCAACTCTCTCATGCCTTCTGTGTCGCGTGCTTTCATCTTAGCAATATAGTCTCTGTGTTCTGTGATTACCTGTCGCTCAGGCACGGAGCAGAATCTATATTTATGATAGAACTTCATGATGTCTGGTGTGATGATAAGCAGTAGAGAAGCCAATACGGGGTTATGGCTACTGCAAGCTATGGCGTGATGGAATGCAAAATCCTTCTCGATCCTTTTCTTAGAATCTTGGCAGTCCTCCAACTCTCTGAGTGCCTTTTCCACTTTGTCGATGTCTTCGCTTGTGCAGTTGGTGGCTGCAAGGGTGCAGGCATCTATTTCTAATAGTACGCGCACGTGTACAAGACTATAAAAATCGTACTTGTCAACCTTCAGTGTTTCGTTGAATAGATTGTCAATTTGACTTTTAGAAAATTCGGTTACGATGGTTCCGCTCTGTGGTCTTGTTTCTACAACACCATAAGTTTCAAGCTTTTGTAGTGCTGCTCTGATGTGCGGTCTTCCTACTTTCAGGAGCTCTGATAGCTTTCTTTCAGAAGGCAAGCGGTCGCCAGGGTTGACTTGTTTCTCTGCAATCTGAGTTTTGATGTAGTCTACTACTCTGTCGACTGGTGAGTGGTTGGTTTCTTGTTTCATAGACATATTCTTCTTTATTTGTATTTTTTCGCAAAGGTACATAATTATTCTGTATATTTCATGAAACCGGAATTGAATTAACGATAATTCACATAAAGGCAAGAAAAAAATAACGAAACGTTAAACTAATATAATTGGTATACCAAAAAGTTTTATTTATCATATTTAAGTATTATCTTTGCAGACGATAAGCAGCATCTCAGCATAACATTCAAGCGAGCTTGATGATTCTGCATTCGATTTGCATTATCTTTGCAGAAGATAAGCAGCATCTCAGCATAACATTCAAGCGAGCTTGATGATTCTGCATTCGATTTGCATTATCTTTGCGCATAGAAACTAAAATATCTATAATTCTTAAAAAGAAAGCCTATGAGACTTTTAAAAACAAACTTATTGATGACAATGATAGCACTATGTCTTAGTGTTACTGTCAATGCTCAGATAGTGATACATGGTACCGTCACTGATACAGAAGGACCTTTAGTGGGTGCTACTGTTGCTGTGAAAGGTGATGCAGGTAACACTGCTGGCACTATTACCGATATGGATGGTAAATATTCCATAGAGGTGAAAAGCAAGAAGACTGTTCTTGTTTTTTCTTATATTGGTTACACTGACCAAATGGTAACGGTTGGTGACAGAAAGAAAATCGATGTAAGATTAGAGGTGAACGACACACAGCTGGACGAAACAGTGGTGATCGGTTATGGCGTACAGCAGAAATCTCACCTTACGGGTTCTATTTCCAAACTGGATGGTGGCTCGTTGACCAAAGCTCCTGTTAGCGATGTCACTCAGGCGTTACAGGGTATGATGACAGGTCTTACCGTGAGCAATGAGACTTCCGAGGTGGGTGTTACACCTTCTATTCGTGTGCGCGGTACAGGTTCTATCTCAGCCGAGAGTTCTCCATTAGTGATTATTGATGGATTCCCTGTAAAGGGTGGTTTGTCGCAGGTAAATGCTTCCGACATTAAGTCTGTAGAGATTCTGAAAGATGCTGCTTCTGCAGCCATCTATGGTTCACGTGCAGCCAATGGTGTTATTCTTATCACCACGAAGCAAGGTACTCCCGAACAACCTAAGTATAAGTTCAATTTCTATCAGGGTTTCAAGTATGCTTACCAGTTGCACGACATGATGACCTCTACCGATTGGTTTAACTTGATGCAGCAAGAAGAAGCGTTAGGTGGACGCCCTGTTATGTCTCAGGCACGTAGTGCGGCTTATCTGGAGTCGTTGTATGGTGCTACTGACTGGCAGAAGGAGGGTCTTAACGATGTGGCTTCAATGACCAATGTGCAGTTTAGCGTATCTGGTGGCAAGAAGGACACTAAGTATTTTGTGTCGGCTGCTTATATGAAGGATCAGGGTATCATGCGTTCCAATACACTCGACAAGGTGAACTTCCGCGCCAAGTTAGACACACGCTTATCTAAGAGTGTGGGCTTCGGTGTCAATTTCTCTGGTACTTACAAGCGTGCAGAGCGTCCTCGCAACAACTTTATCGACTTCTATCGCACACCATCATTCCTGCCTGTTTATCACAACGACATCACAACAGCACTTACTGGCTATAGTGGTTTTGCTCGTGGTAGCCACTTCAATAATATAGAAACCCCAACAGGCGAGGTAGACGAAGAAGGCAATCCTTTGACAGAGCGAACCTCACCTTTCTCTTCTTCCAACAACAATCCATGCAGCGTGATGGCCAACACCATGCGTTGGAGTGAAGATTTCCAGGGATTGGGCAACTTGTATCTGACGGTAGAACTGGCTAAGGGATTGACCTTTAAGACTTCTAATGGTTTTAATGTGCGCTTCTCACCTTCTTATACTTATGATAATAAGAATGCAACCAAGGATGGTGAAGCCAGCCGTGCTACTTATTTCAGCAACTTATACATCGACTTGTTGACAGAGAATACCCTTTCTTATCACCTCAACTTGGGAAGTAAGAAGCAGCATAGCATTGATGCCCTCTTGGGCTATACAGCAGAGCGTACACGTGTACAGCGCGTGGCAGAGACAGCCTCAGGTTTTGCTACCGACAACATCAAGACCCTGAATGCAGCTACTATCTTCGAGTTGGCTACATCGGACAATGGCGATAAGGCTGGTACTGGAACCTTCCGTTATCCAGACGTCGTTTTAGAATCTTATTTAGGTCGTATCAACTATAGTTATTTGAGTCGCTATTTGATGTCAGCATCTTTGCGCCTTGACCGTTCATCGCTCTTCGCTAAGGGCAATCGCAACGCTTGGTTCCCTTCTATATCTTTGGGTTGGCGTGTCAGCGAAGAAGCCTTCATGAAGTCTATTGAAGCTATTTCTAATCTGAAGTTGCGTGCCTCTTATGGTATGACAGGTAACAATCAGATTTCTTATCAGGCAGCCTTAGAGGTGCTCAACTCTGCCAATTACGCTTTGGGCGCAGGCAATGGAAGTTTGGTGAATGGTATGGCTAATACATCTTCTACTTTGGCAAACTCTAACATTACTTGGGAGAAGACCAATGAGTTTAACTTTGGTTTCGACTTAGGTCTTTTCAGAAATCGCATCAACTTGTCGCTCGATGCTTACTATTCTGAGACCAAGGCATTGCTCTTTGCACAGCCTACGCAGTCGTTTACAGGTTATTCCAACTATTGGAACAACATCGGAAGGGTGAGCAATAAGGGTGTGGAGATTCAGATTGATACACACAATATTCGCAATAGAAACTTCAGTTGGGAAACCAACTTTAACTTCTCGCTTTCACGCAATAAGTTGTTGGAAATCGGAGGAGAGAGCCAAATCATCAGCCAGGGTGAGCGCAATGAGTGCTACATCGCTAAGGTGGGTTCACCACTTATCCAGTATTATGGATATAAGACCCAGGGTGTATGGAATTCTCAGGAGGAAATAGACGCTAACCCACACTTTGCTGACGATGTTCCAGGTGGACTCCGCATCGTAGACACTGACAACAGTGGAACACTCGATGCTAACGACCGTGTGCCTCTCGGAAATCCTTATCCAGACTTCACATGGGGTCTTACCAACAACTTGCGCTACAAGAATTTCGACTTCTCTATCCTGATTCAGGGCGTGCAGGGTATTACAGTTTTCAATGGCGACGTGTACTATAACGAAACTTTACGTTACAACAAGGGCTACGCTAAGAACCGCTGGATTAGTGCAGAGCACCCAGGTGACGGCAAGACTCCTTATGAGAAGAATGGTCATAACCTCTTGCTTACCGACTATCCTTTGCAGAACGCTTCGTATGCCTGCTTGCGCAACCTTACCATTGGTTACACCATGCCAAAGGACATTGTCAAGAAAATGCATCTCAACGACTTGAGATTCTATCTCTCGGGAAACAACCTGCTGTATATATGGAGTGGCGACTATCGTGGTATCAACCCAGAGTCAAGATTCACGACAGGACCTTACACCAACACCCTGATAGATGGTTATCAGCGTGGAGGTTTCCCTCTCACATCAACCATATCTGTAGGATTTGACGTAAACTTCTAAAAAACAACTAACAAGATGAAAACAAGAATATTTGCAATATTAGGTATCGTGGGAGCCATCAGCTTCTCCTCATGTAACCTTGACCAATATCCTTATTCAGAGGTTGCATCTGACGAGTATGTGACTGATGACAACTCTGTCAACGATCTCGTGATGGGATGCTATAATGGTCTTCATGACGTGATGTATTACGAATGGGCGATGACAGAACTGCGTTCTGATAATGCCAGAATGTACAATAACAACTCTTCCTCCAACACGACCAAGCTGATAGAGCAGCTCGATCAAAGCGTCATCAACACAGAGCACGAGTGGGTGGAGAGTTATTGGAAAGCATGCTATGCGCTCATCACAAGAACCAACAATGTACTTGCCAGTGTGCAGGTGGTGAAGACCGAAGCCAATAAGAAGATGTATGAAGGTGAGGCACGATTCCTGCGTGCGCTGGAGTACTTCAATCTCGTGCGACTTTGGGGACCTGTATTTATCGTAACCAGCAAGACTCCGTCTGACGTGGCTCGCAATATGCAGCGCTCTTCTGTGTCTGATGTCTATGCGCTCATCGAGGGCGACTTGGAGACAATCGTCGACCAACAGCTGCTGCCAGCCAAGCAGCCTGACGCCCTTCTCGGTAGAGCCGATATGAATGCAGCCAAGGCGCTCTTAGCTAAGGTTTATGCCACCCATTATGCAGTGGGCGATGAGAAGTATCAGCAGGCACTCAACTTGTGTAAGGATGTGTTGGGAAGCGAGACGGTGGGCAATCCACAGACTGCTGCCGACTTAGTACCTTATGCCTCTGTCTTTGACATCAATAACGAGATGAATAAGGAGATTATCTTTGCCGTGAGATACCTCTCTGGCAATATAGGTCTGGGTTCACCTTTCGGCAATCTCTTTGCACCTATCAACAATGGTGCTAACGTCATCGTAGGAACAGCCAACTGGTTTAACTCTCCAAGCGACAATCTCATCAATGCCTATATTATGGAAGGTGACGAGACAAGACGCAACGTCAATATCGCTCAGAAATATTACAATGCAACGACAGGTCAATGGGTTGAGGCTACTTACTGCTGCAAGTACACCAATCCTGTGACAACAAATTTTGATGGTGAGAGCGATTGGCCTATTATCCGTGTGGGCGACATCGCACTGCTCTATGCTGAATTGCTCAATGAGACAGCAGGACCATCTACCGAGGCATTGAAATATGTCAATATGATAAGAGAGCGTGCTGGTATTGCTCCTTATGCTTTAGAGCAAGTAGGCAACAAGTATGACTTCCGTATGGCAGTGCGCAATGAGCGCCGTCTGGAGTTGGCTTTCGAGAATCAGCGCTGGTTCGACCTGAAACGTTGGGATGTTGTCACTGAGACCATCAACGAATATCTGAGTAGCGAGTCGTTCTATGCTGGATATACCTATCGTGTAAACCCCATCAGCAACTGGCAGACCTATCTTCCTATCCCTGTTTCTGTGACTAATATCAATCCTGATGTAGCTCAGAATGCTGGTTATTAATATTAACGAATAAAAAGAGAATCTTATGAAAAAGATGAAATATATATTCACATTCCTACTTGCAGCATGCTTTCTCGTTTCGTGCGATGATTTGTCGATGAACGAGACGATAGCCAGTGCTCCTGTTATAGAGAGTTTTATGCCAGAACAAGGCAGTGTGGGAAGCAAGATAGTTGTCACAGGAAAAGCTCTGAACGGAGTCACCACGGCTTTGTTGGGAGAGAAAGAATGTGAAATCGCAGAAAGACTCTCTAATACGAGTCTCACGATAGAGGTTCCTAATGAGGCGCGTACTGGCAAGATAACACTTGTCAATGCCGAGGGTGAGGGAGTTTCTGAGAGCGAGTTTGCAGTGGAATATCCTGCTCCTTTGGCTACGGCTTCTTCGGTGCAGACTGAGGTGGAGATGGGTAACAAAATGCTCATCAGCGGTAAGAACATGAATGTCATTTCTGCTGTGTATTTTACGGCTAATGGCGGTACAGTGAAGCACGAGGCTACTGTCATCAGCAAGAATGTCAACGAGATTGTGCTCACGGTACCTTATGTAGAGAAAGGCGATGCTTATGTCACCTTTGCCTACTACGATGGTACCACCACTCAGGAAACAGCTGCCGACCTCTTGCCTATGCTCAATGTGAAGCGTTATCAGCCTGAGGTAACTAATACTGAGTTTGGTGACAACAGTGTGGGCGATGAGATAACTCTCACGGGTTCTTATCTGAACAAGATTAATAAGGTGTTCGTGGGTGATGTAGAGTGTATGGTAAGTTTGCAGACAGAGAATACGTTGAAGTTTGTGGTTCCTTATTCCGATAAGTTTGTAGACGGACATAACCAGACTTCGCTGTCAATAACTTATTTCGATGGCATCGAGACACGCACCCTTACCGAACAGTTTGGTGTGAATGTGCCTTTCGTTTACTTCTGGAAGGACAAGGTGATTTACGGACAGGGACGTGACGTAGAGTCATTAGCCTCTTTCTTCTCGCCAGAAACAGGATTGGTTTATGCCAATAGTTTATGGAGAACAGCTGTCGACCCTATATCTTATAAGTATCAAGCTAATACCTGTGCTGGTAAGAATCTACCTAAGGTAACTGAGGAGGAATACAATTCGGTAAATCCTTATTTCTTCTTCTCTGGTGTGAGTGCTGGTACGTTGCAGATCAATACGCCTGCTGGTTCTAACTCACAGTTGCGTAACTTCTACATGATCAACAATTCTGCCGACGAATATCGTGTGACGGGAGCCAATGGCAACTGCTATGGAACTCCATGTCTCAGCTTTGTTTATCTCAACCCTACAGAGCCTACTCACAAGGCGATCATCGACCAGGTCAAGAATGGTGCTTTGGAGAAGATAGACGAGCATACATTCCCTATTGATGTAGCCGGAAAGAAGATTGGCAACATCAGCGTTGAGGCAGTTAAGCAGTCGGTTAATAATAATGTGTTTGCTCCTGGAGTCTTTGCTGTAGGAGCAGAGAAGTCAGCCGATGTAGATGCCTTCATCTTGGTTATTTATTACAATGTGAAGGGACAAGCGGCTAATGCTGCCGAAAATATCAAGCGCATTGGTTTCTTGCACATCAAGCATGTTGATTTTAAATTGTACAATAATACTAAGGCGCCTTCTTCAAGTAGTGTCACCTTTGATATGTATTGGATGAAGCACGATTATCAGTATTAAGTATTGTTTATATAACGAAAACGAATGGAAGTAAGAAAGCATTTATTTAAAGGTGTGCTGGCTCTTATGTTGGCAACTCCTATGGCTGGCGAGGCACGTGATTATATGACCTCCCTGCCAGGGGTGGCTGACTGTCTGAAGAAGGCTGTGGCTGGCGACCGTATCATCATTGAGGCTGGTACTTATCGTGACGTAGACCTCAAGTGGAAGGCTGTAGGTACGAAGCAGGCTCCTATTACTGTGGAGGCAAAGCCAGGCACTGTGCTTATCACAGGGCGTTCTTCGCTCGTCATGGGTGGCAAGCATTTGGTGGTAAGCGGACTGGAGTTTCGCAATGGTTATCCTTCTCGCCGCTCAGTAGTGGAGTTTGCTGGTGGCAAAGATTTCGCACAAGATTGCAATTTGACTCGCTGCGTGATAGACAACTATAATACCGAAGACCGTTCGCAGTCAAAGAGTTATGTTTATCTATCTGGCCAGCGCAACAGAGTGGATCACTGCGAATTGCTGCGCAAGTACAACTTGGGTGTAACGCTCCTTGTCAACCTCAATGGTGCCAACAATCTGAACAATCATCATCAGATAGACCATAACTATTTTGGTCCTCGTGAGGTATATGGTTCCAATGGTGCAGAGACCATGCGTATCGGTACTTCTCAGCAAAGCTATGAAACCTCAGCAACTACGGTTTGTGACAATTTCTTTGACAGATGCTCTGGTGAGGTGGAAGTGATATCTATCAAGTCTTGCGACAACATCGTGCGCGGCAATTACCTCTGGGAGTGTGAAGGCGTGGTGGCTTTGCGTCATGGCAAGCGCAACTTGGTAGAGAACAACACCTTTGTAGGTAATGGCAAGCGCAATACGGGCGGTGTGAGAGTGGTAGATTCCAATCATGTCATTCGCAACAACATTTTCGTTAGTTTGGCAGGTCAGCGCTTTTTCTCTGCTTTAGGAGTTATGAATGCTGTACCCAACTCTCTGCCCAATCGATATGTGCAAGTCTCTGACATTACAATAACCGACAATGTGTACGTCGACTGCACGAATCTGGAGTTTGGTACGGGTGCTGATGCCGAACGCACTTCGGCTCCTCGTAGCATCGACTTCAAGAGAAACCGTTTGTTCGTTAGCGGCACGCAGAATCCTTTCCAGATGGTAGATAAGGCATCTGAAGTTCGCTTCGCCGACAATATCATGAATAAGAATCTGGAAGGTCTGCCTTCAGGAATAAAAATAGCAAAGGTGAAGCTGCCTATGGTGCCTACTTATCAGCAGATGATTAGTAGGACGATAGGTAAGCTGAGTGAGACAGCGAAAACCGCTAAGGCAGAGGCTCGCACTGTCATAGTAGCCAAGGATGCCGACCTTCCTCAGGTGTTGGCTCAGGCTGAGGATGGCGATGCCTTTGTGCTGCAAGGCGATGAGTACAAGTTGGTGAAGACCGTCTTGGTGCAGAAAAATGTGACTATACGCTCGGCTTCTGGCAAAACGTTGCTTCGCTCGGTGGGGACCTCAGTGCCCCATCTCATGACCATAGATAATGGGGGAAGTCTTGAAGTAGAAGGCCTTGTCTTTGATGGTCGCTTAGAGCCTGGCGGGTCTTCGCCAGAGACAGGTATCTCTACAGCCAACACCATGACAACTCCTTATAAGTTGAAGGTAAACAACTGTAAGTTTATCAACTTTGGTGAGAATGGCTGTGCTGCTATTCGTGGACAGAAATCCACCTTTGCCGATAGTCTGATTGTTACGGGTTGTCTCATTGCCGACTGTTCTGGTGGTGGTGTCGACTTTGCATCCGAGAAGGATGACAAGGGACGTTACAACGCCGAGAATATGCTGATCGAAAACTGCGAGTTCCGTCGTTTGTTGGGCACACCTGTCAATGTGTATCGTGGCGGTAGCGACGAGAGTACGGCAGGACCTTACGTCACTGTGCGCAACTGTTTCTTCTACGATTGTTGCAACAAGCAGCGTGGTAGCGTCTTGCGATTGATGGGACCACAATACTTGCGTGTTTCTGATTGCCAATTTTTCAATAGTGGTAGAGGCGGAGTAAGTGTTCGCTTGGACGAAACCTCTTGGGAGGATGTGGTGATAGAGCGTTGCAAGTTCGAGAAATCAGGTGCGGTACTTGCCATGCGAAAAGAAGTATATTTGAATCGACAAAATCAAGGTTTGTAATATGAAACGACTATTATCAATCTTTTTCTTCTGTGCCTTGGGGCTTGTTGCTACCATGGCGCAGCATCCCAAACTCTTGCTTACTCAAGAGGAGTTGGGATATATGAAAAAACATATAAACGAAGTTCCTGCTTTCGGACGAGTGGTAGACGACTTGGTGCAAAAAGCTGATGAGGCTTGTGCTGCAGCCATACAAGTTCCTACTCCCATCGACGGAGGTGGAGGTGCAGTGCACGAGCAGCATAAAAGCAACTACTATGCAATGTTTCATGCAGGATTGGCATATCAGTACACGGGCAACAAGAAATATGCTGACTTCGTGGCTCAGATGCTTATGGAGTATGCGCAGAAATATCCTAAGTGGGGGCTCCATCCTGTCAGCTTGTCGCCAGTACCTGGTCGTCTCTTCTGGCAGACGCTCAATGAGAGCGTGTGGCTCGTTCATACCGCAATGGCGTACGACTGTGTGTATGATGCCCTGTCTGCCAAGCAGCGTAAGTTCATAGAGAAAAACTTACTCTTTAATATGGCAGACTTCATTATGAACGGCTATGGGGAGCATAAGCGCAACCATGAGATGTTCAACCGTATGCACAACCATGCCACATGGGCCACTTCGGCTGTGGGTATGGTGGGTATGGCTACTGGTAACCAATCACTGGTGCGCAAGGCCTTGTACGGCACGGATGAAACAGGCAAGAATGGTGGATTCTTGCGCCAGATGGACTATCTCTTCTCTCCTGACGGCTATTACACCGAAGGGGCTTACTATCAGCGTTATGCCATCTGGCCCTTTGTGGTGTTTGCTCAATGCATCGATCATTGTATGCCCGAGCTTAACGTCTTCCATCGTCGTAACGGAATCCTTGTGAAGGCATTAGATGCTTTGGTGCAGATGTCATACGAGGGAGAGTTCTTTCATATCAACGATGCTCTGGAGAAAGGTCTTTCTGCTCAGGAGATGGTTTATGCTGCCAATATCATCTATGGTAAGTTTCCTGAAAACAAGTCGCTGTTGGCTGTGATGAAAAACTATCAGACTTATGTTCTGCCTATAGCAGGAGGGTTTATGGCGCAGCGCGATATGGCAAAGGAGGATTCTCAGGCCCTCGTACAGCGCAGTTGTGTGTTGAGCGACGGAAGAGATGGTAAGGATGGCGGTTTGGCTATCATGCGACCACGCAGTTCTGAGTACAATAGTGCCATCACACTGAAGGCTACATCGCAAGGTATGGGACATGGACACTACGACAAACTTGCCATGGCTTACTACGACAATGGACACGAAATATTGACCGACTACGGGGCTTCGAGATTCCTCAACATAGAGGCAAAGCATGGCGGACATTACACCAAGGAGAACAATACCTATGCCAAGCAGACCATTGCCCATAACACGGTGGTGGTGGATCAGAAAAGCAACTATGGCGGTAAGCTGAAGGTGGCAGAGCAGTATCATGCTAACATTGTTGAAGCTGACTTCTCTCATGATGGTTGGCAGATGGTGATGGCTCGCGATACCAATGCCTATCCTGGTGTAGACATGCTGCGAACTATCGTCTATGCCAAGGTGCCCTTCCTCGAACGCCCTCTGATATGCGATGTGTTCAGATTGAAGTCTGACAAGGTGCACGACTACGATTATCCGTTGTGGTATAATGGTCATCTGGTATCGGTGAATTATCCTTATCAGCGTAACTTAGATCAGATGGCGCCTCTGGGTCAGAAAGCGGGTTATCAGCATCTATGGCTTGAGGCTACAGGACAGAATACCGCTTCATCGACTTCATGCCTTACGTTCTTTAAGGCCAATCGATTCTATTCAGTCAATTATGCCAGCAGCCCTACTTCTGAATTTAAGTTTGTCGCCCTGGGAGCTAATGACCCTGACTTCAACTTACAGCATCGTTCGGGCTATATCATCCGCGAGAAAGGCAAGAAGAACCACACCTTTGCGGTTTCAATAGAGACTCATGGAGAGTATGATGTCTTGCGCGAAACCTCTCGCGATCTCATCACCTCCTGCGAGAAACTGGAGATTCTGTTTGAGGACGACTCTCAGTTGGTGTTGCATGGTGTGTATGCTGGTCACGACCTCTTCTTGCTGTTGGCTGACGATGAGGCTCAGGAACATACCGTACAGGTAGGCAACAAGACATTCCGATGGAATGGAAGAGTAGATATTCAGTATATTCATTAATAAAAACGAAAAGATATGAAAACAAAGAGTGAAGTATTTCAGATTGCAAAGGAAATGGGATGGGAGAATCCTGGTCCTGGTATCAAGCGTCAGATTATGGGCTATGATGGTCAGCTGATGATGGTAAAGGTGGTTTTCGAAGAGGGAGCCGTAGGTACCATGCACGAGCATTATCACAGCCAGGCTACTTATGTGGCAAGTGGCAAGTTTGAACTCACCATTGGCGATGAGAAGCGTATCTTAGAGGCAGGCGATGGTTATTATGTAGCTCCTGATGAGTTGCATGGATGTGTTTGCCTGGAAGCTGGCATCTTGATAGATACATTTAGTCCGATGAGGGCAGACTTTTTAAAGTAATAAGTGCATGAAAATAAAAGGATTGCGATGGTATATCATCGGACTTATCATGATGATAACCATCATCAACTATTTGGATCGTGGCACCCTGAACTATATGTGGGTGGCTAATATCGATTATGAGCTGGTGGAAAAACAGCCTATCGATATGAGTTCGAATGTGGCTGTGAAAACAGATAAGGGCTATCGCCTTTTCTCTACGCGTGGCGATGACATGATAGTAGATGAGGGTAGTGTGACCATCAAGCAGAAAGATGCTGCAACGATAGTTACCAACAAGGAGGGAATAGCCATTGATCTGGGACTCATTGACCGTAACGATCCAGACGCTTCGAAGAAGGCAAAAGATATCTTGGGCGATATCACCATCTTCTTTATGATAGCTTATGGTATCAGTCAGCTCGTGTCGGGCAGATTATATGATAAGGTGGGCTGCCGTAAGGGATTCTTTGGTAGTGTGCTGATATGGGGATTGGCTGACGCACTGGCAGCATTCTCTACTGGCAAGTTCTCGCTGACGGCTTTCAG
The DNA here is from genome assembly GCF_015074785.1 of Segatella copri. Taxonomy (NCBI): domain Bacteria; kingdom Pseudomonadati; phylum Bacteroidota; class Bacteroidia; order Bacteroidales; family Prevotellaceae; genus Segatella; species Segatella copri. The sequence goes on along the minus strand of NZ_CP042464.1, from coordinate 2,361,667 downwards.
AATGATGCTCGGACTGGGCGAGGCAGGACCTTGGCCTGGCACTACAAAGAGCAATGCGGAATGGTTCCCACAGAAGGAGAGAGCCTTTGCACAGGGACTTTTCGGTGCGGCAGCATCTATAGGTAGCATCTTTGCTCCTGTATTCATCCTGATGCTGTTTATCAGTTTCGGCTGGAAGGTAACCTTTGTCTGTGTTGGTTCGTTGGGTTTGTTGTGGCTCATTCCTTGGCTCGTTATCAACAAGAAAGGTCCTAAGGAGCATCCTTGGATTACAGAAGAAGAGCGCCATTACATCTTGAGCAATCAACCGGAGAAAAAGCCTCAGGCAGATACTCATTGTAAGACATGGGGTGAGTTGCTGAGCGAAAAGAAAAACTGGTCGGTCATCTTGGGACGTTTCTTCCTCGACCCTATCTGGTGGATGTTTGTCACCTTCTTGCCTCTCTATCTGGCTGATGTTTTCCACCTTAATATTAAAGAGGTGGCTTTCTCTGCATGGGTTCCTTATGCGGGAGCAGCTTTGGGAAGTATCGTGGGTGGTTGGTATTCTTGTTGGCTTATCAATCGTGGACATACCGTTAACTACGCACGCAAAAATGCCATCTTAGTGGGTGGAGCTATCGTCATTCCTTCCATCATCTTGGCCATCATGTCTTCCTCAGCTGTGTTGGCTGTAGTATGGATGGCGTTTGTGCTGGGTGGATTCCAGTTCTTTATGACCAATCTGCAAACCATTCCGTGCGACTTGCATCGTGGTAAGAATGTTGGTTCGTTGGCAGGACTGGGTGGTGCATCTGCTGTGCTTGGCACCATCTTGGCAATCTTGTTCTCAAGCTATATCACCAACTGGGCTGTTTTGTTCAGCTTGTTGGGAGCGCTAGTTCCATTGTCTTGGCTTGCCATCTTCCTCACAGTGGGTGAAATCAAACAAATAGATAAATAAATAGAAAAAATACAATTAATACAAAATAACTAAATTATTAAATTAATATGAAAAGATTTGAAAATAAAGTAGCCATCGTTACTGGTGGTTCAAGAGACTTGGGTAGAGCAGTATCAGTGCAGTTGGCAGCCGATGGTGCCAAGGTTTGCGTTAACTATTTCGGTAATGAGGCAGCTGCCAAGGAGACTGCTGAGTTAATCAGTCAGGTAGGTGGCGAGTGCATTCTCGTGAAAGGCGACATGACCAAGGTGGCTGATGTGAAGAATCTTGTAGCAGAGACTCAGAAAGCCTTTGGCGAAAAGATTGATGTCTTGGTAAACGTAGTAGGCGGTATGGTTGGCCGTAAGAAGATTGCCGAGCAGGAAGACGACTGGTATGACATCGTAATGGATGTTAATATGCGTTCTGTATGGTTGGCTACTCGTGCTGTTGTGCCTTTCATGACAGCTGGTGCTTCTATTGTAAACTTCTCTTCTTTGGCTGCTCGTGATGGTGGTGGTGCTGGTGCTTCGCTCTATGCCACATCTAAGGCTGCGGTTTCTACCTTTACTCGTTCTATGGCTAAGGAGTTGGGTCCTGATGGCATTCGTGTCAACGCTGTTTGCCCTGGTACGATAGCTACATCTTTCCACGACATCTTCAACACTCCTGAGAATCGTGAGCGTATGAAGGGAAACTATCCTCTGCGCCGTGAGGGTCAGGCTGATGAGGTGGCTGACTTGGTATGCTACTTGGCAAGCGATGAGGCTTCTTACATCACAGGTGCCAACATCGATATCAATGGTGGTGTATTCTTCTCATAATAAATCGTAGATAATAAATGAGAAAACTCATAGTATTACTGGTCTTTGCAGGGGCTTTGGTCTCTGCAAAGGCTCAGATTCTGCCTCTTGACAAGCAGCGACTGTCTGCTCTTAAAGAGGCTTATCTGCACAACAATGAGCAGGCTGTTAAGATGGTTGGCTTCTATGAGGGGATGGCGGTTAAACTGATGAAGGACAAGGCCCCTACGGTCAAGTCGAAGATATTACCTCCCTCTAATGATGCTCGTGATTACATCTCTTTGTCTCGCTACTGGTGGCCGGATACGACAAAGAAAGACGGACTCCCTTATGTGCGACATGATGGTAAGGTGAATCCTGAAATCGATTCTTATATGAGCGAGAAGGCTATGGTGAAAATGGCTAATGCCGTAGACTGTCTTTCTTTGTTATATTATGTCACAGGCAAAAGTTTGTATGCTGAACATTGTGCGCGTTATCTGCGTGCATGGTTTACCGACAGCATCACGGGTATGAATCCCAATATGACTTATTCACAGTTCATCCCTGGACGCACCAAACTTCGTGGTACGGGCATACTGGATGCGCGTCATGCTTGTAGAGCTCTGTGTATGTCGGCTCTCATCAAGGATTATGCTGGATGGACAGAGCATGACCAGACACAACTCACTGAATGGGGAAAGGCTTTCTTGTATTGGATGGAGCACAGTACTCAGGGACAAATGGAGCGTAGAACTAAAAACAATCATGGCTTGTGGTTTGACGTGACGCACATGGAACTATTAGCTTTCTTGGGTTACGAAAATCGAATCAGAGAAGTGCTGCGCGACGACTTCATGCAGAAACTCAACAATCAGATAGCTGAGAATGGTTCACTGCCACAGGAGTTGGCTCGCACTTTGTCCTTGCACTATTCCACCTTTGTTTGTGAGGCATCTTTGCAGGCTTCTTTTATAGCTGCAGGTATCGGTGAAAATCTCTGGACTATGAAGACTGCTTCGCAAAAGTCATTGGCAGATGTCGTCGCTTTCTTGTATCCTTATTACAAGTCGCCAGAGAAGTGGACGTACAAGCAAATCAAAAAGTTTGATGCCCAACGTGCTACTCCTATCTTGCTCGAAGCAGGAAAGGCTTTGGGAAATAAAAACTACACCAAACTGGCTTATCAGCTGGGAATGACGGATAAAAGTGCTCTGTTGATGCCTTATTACGACGTTCAGATCAGTCGCTAACCCCATTTGGTAGAACTGCCGAAACATAAATGATTTATTGATAAGATTCAGAAAATGAAAAAATATTTATCTTTATTATGCTTGGTTTGTGCCATGTTAGGCACTGCTATAGGTGTGAAGGCACAGACCACTCAACTCACCAATCACTATGCCATGAAGCTGATAGAGGATGGACAGGGTGGGTATAAACTCTTGCAAGAAGCGCGTTATGCCAAGGCACGCATGGACATGAGTAAGCTTACTGATGTGCTGGTGCCATATAAGTATGAACCGCAAAGACTGACAAGCAAACTCTACAAGGGCGTAGAAACAGTAGACATCGTCTACAAGAAAGCGAATGGTTATGAACTGATTCTTTCTGTAGACAAGGCGGTTTCGGACAAGCCCGCACCTTTTATGATTTATCTGCATGGCGGGGGATGGCGCACTAGTAACAATGGTTCTTCTAAGGTCTTGTCGCAATATCTTGCCAAACAGGCTGGAATCACAGGCGTGAGAGTTTCTTATACCTTGGCGCCACAGCCAGGAGCCACGATTCAGGTCACGATACAGGATGTGATGGATGCGCTGAAATATGTGCAAAACCATGCCAAAGAACTTCATGTAGACCCCTCTTGTTTTGGATTCTTAGGTACGTCAGCGGGAGCTCATCTGGCAGCTGTGGGTGCCATGAAGTCGCAAGCCAAACTGCTGGTGGGCTATTCTGGAATCTATGATCTGCAGAAGGCTAAGATTACGGCAAAGACGAAGGATGCTCAGCGCATCGCTTATTTCGATCAGCTCAATCCTAAAACGCTCGCTGCCGTGTCGCCCATCAACCTCATCCCCCAGAAGAATATTCCTGCTTGTCTGCTCGTCTGTGGAACCTACGACTTGACAGTGGAGTGCGAACAGAGCAAGATGTTGGCTGATGCTGTAAAGCAGAAGGGTGGTGAGGCTGTGCTTTCCGTCTATCCTTTCTATGATCACAACTTATCGTCGAAAGGTTCAGACAAGATGGAGGAAATCTTTTTCAAATCGGCCGATTTCATACAGAAGAACTTGAAGTGATAGAAGCTTCTCTATGACGTGATAGACAGTTCTCGACGAGAATACTGTAGTATTAAGAAACTATACAAGCGTATCTTAAAAGATAGTCACATTATAACATAGTAGGTAACGAACAAAAAATATTAACGAACAAAATAAATATATATTTATGGCAAAGATTATAACCCTAGGCGAGATTATGCTTCGCCTTTCTCCAGTCGGTAACGACCGTTTTATCCAGTCAGAAACTCTTCGCGTCATCCCTGGTGGCGGTGAGGCTAACGTAGCTGTTAGTGTAGCTAATTATGGTCATGAGGCTTACTTTGTGAGCAAGCTTCCTAAGCATGAGATTGGTCAGATGGCAGTTAACGCATTGCGTCGTTATGGTGTAGATACAAGCTTCGTTGCTCGTGGTGGCGATCGTGTGGGTCTATACTATGCTGAGACAGGTGCTTCTATGCGTCCGTCAAAGGTTGTTTACGACCGTGCTCACTCTGCTATTGCAGAAGCTAAGCCAGAGGATTTCGACTTCGATGCTATCATGGAAGGTGCTCAGTGGTTCCACTGGAGTGGCATTACTACTGCTATCAGCGACAATGCTGCCGAGCTTACACGTCTTGCTTGTGAGGCTGCTAAGCGTCACGGTGTAACAGTGAGTGTTGACCTCAACTTCCGTAAGAAGCTCTGGACATCAGAGAAGGCTATCTCTGTAATGCGTCCTTTGATGAAGTATGTTGATGTTTGCATAGGCAACGAGGAAGACGCACAGCTCTGCCTTGGCTTTAAGCCAGACGCTGACGTTGAGGGTGGACAGACCGACGCAAGCGGCTATCACAAGATTTTCGAGCAGATGAAGAAGGAGTTTGGCTTCAAGTATGTTGTTTCTACTCTGCGCGAGAGCTTCTCGGCAACACATAATGGTTGGAAGGCTCTTATCTATAACGGCGAGGAGTTCTATGAGAGCCGTCGTTATGACATTATGCCTATTATCGACCGTGTAGGTGGTGGCGACTCATTCTCAGGTGGTCTTATCCATGGTTTGCTTACAAAGCCTACACAGGGTGAAGCTCTTGAGTTTGCCGTTGCAGCTTCGGCATTGAAGCACACTATTAACGGTGACTTCAACCTTGTTACAGTTGATGAGGTAGAGGCTTTGGCAGCTGGCAATGCTAATGGTCGTGTACAGCGATAAATAAAGGCTAAAAGCCTCACCTACGTCCCATCCCAATAGTGGACGATTTGTATGCTGATATTGCTTATAAAAGTTTTAATACAGCTTTTATACCTATAATATATAGCTGATAAAAGGAAGGAGAGAGCTTAAGCTTTATATAATAATAACTTTATTTTAAACAATAATTTGCCTAACATACCACTCCTCTCCCTATGGGGAAGGAGATGGGGGGAGGGCTTTTCATTTATCATTATGGCTAAATTCAACAAACAGCAGGTGCTTGCAAAGATTACCGAGACTGGTATGGTGCCTGTATTCTATAATAACGACGTAGAGATAGCAAAGAACATCGTAAAGGCTTGCTATGATGGTGGTGTTCGTGCATTCGAGTTTACCAACCGTGGTGACTTCGCTCACGAGGTATTCGCTGAGGTAGTTAAGTTTGCAGCTAAGGAATGTCCAGATATGGCAATGGGTGTAGGCTCTATCGTCGACGCTCCTACAGCATCTCTTTACATTCAGCTTGGTGCTTGCTTTGTAGTAGGTCCGTTGTTCAACCCAGACGTAGCTAAGGTTTGCAACCGTCGTCTTATTCCTTATACACCAGGATGTGGCTCAGTAACAGAGGTCGGTATGGCTCAGGAGATGGGTTGCGATCTTTGCAAGGTATTCCCTGGTGACGTTCTTGGTACTAACTTTGTTAAGGGCTTGAAGGCCCCAATGCCTTGGTCGCTTATCATGGTTACAGGTGGTGTATCTCCAGATGCAGATAACATAGCTTCTTGGATTAAGGCAGGTGCCAACTGTGTAGGTATGGGCTCTAAGCTTTTCCCGAAGGCCACTATCGCTGCTGGTGATTGGAAGGCAGTGAGCGACAAGTGCCGTGAGTCTTTGGCTTTTGTTGCACAGGCTCAGTAACTTTAAAAATAGGAGAGTAACAAGTATGAGTGAACAGGAAGAAAAGAAAGATATAAATTTCCAAGTGGTAAACGAGGGCTTCTCTACCCGAGAGGCTATTGAGGAGGCCAAGCGCTGTCTGCACTGCAAGATTCCGCAGTGTCGCAAGGGCTGTCCTATAGAGAATGATATCCCCGACTTTGTACACGAATTGTCCATGGGCAATATGGGTGCGGCGATGAGCATCATCAATGCCAAGAGCAACCTGCCTGCCATCTGCGGCCGTGTGTGCCCTCACGAGAAGCAGTGCCAGGGTCACTGTGTGCTGGGCAAGAAGGGCAAACCGGTGCAGATAGGCAAGTTGGAGCAGTTTCTCGCCGACTTCGATACCAAGATGAATCTCTCTCGTGAGCGCTTGCCACAGAAAACTCGTGGCAGGGTAGCCGTCATCGGTTCAGGACCTGCAGGTCTGACCGTAGCGGGCGATTTGGCTCGCCAGGGCTTCAATGTAACCATCTTCGAGGGACAGGCAGAGCCGGGCGGTGTGCTGATGTATGGCATTCCTGAGTATCGACTGCCTAAGAGCGTGGTGCGCGATGAGGTGAGCAAGATTGAGGCATTGGGCGTACAGTTTATCACCAAAAGCATGGTGGGTGAGAACAATGTTACCATCGACAGCCTGTTCCGTGCCGGCTATGATGCTATCTTCATGGGCACGGGTACCAGTGTGCCACAGAACATGGATTCCACACCGGGCAGCAAGCTCCATGGTGTGAGCCAGAGCACCTACTTCCTGCACAATGTGAATGCCTATAATGAGGGTGCCTTGACTAGAGAGATGGTGCCTCTGCGTGATGGCGAGAAGGTAGGCGTCATCGGCGGTGGCAATGTGGCGATGGATGCCGCTCGTACCGCTATCCGACTGGGAGCCGACGTAACTGTGCTCTATCGCAAGACCCAGGAAGAGATGCCTGCCATCCAGAGCGAGTATGAGGAGGCTGTGAAGGAAGGAGTGAAGTTTGAGTGGAAGACCACCGTAGAGGCTTTCCTCAAGGGCAAGAATGGTAGACTCGGCAGCTGTGTGCTCAATACCCCAGAGGGCGAGAGAGTGGAGAAGTTCGACCGCATCTATCTGGCCATCGGTTCTCGTCCAGCCAATCGCATCGTGTCTACCACGGCAGGTATCGAGGTAGATGAGAAGGGCTATGTCAAGGTGGTGGAACGTCCATACGGTATGACCACTCGCCGAGGCGTATTTGCCGGAGGTGATGTGGTGCATCGTCCTCAGACTGTGGTTCTTGCGATGAAGGCAGCCAAGGAGGTGGCACAGGGCATCGCCCAGTATGTGGATGCCATCAAGCTCTTGGAAGAGGCCAAGCGCATTGAGCAGCAAGGCACCGTGGAATAGGTGCTTGCTTAAAATAATTGTTCAATTTATGCCACTTGATGGGCGAGCCACAGGAAACACGCCCATCAAGTGGATGGACAACGAGCAGGCTGTTATCTCTCCGCAATGGTCTATCCACTGCGCTGCTGGTACAAGCAACTACACCTTTATCTGGGGTATGGCAGGCGAGAACCTCGACTACACAGATATGCAGAAGATTAAGACTACTGATTTAAAATAAACAATACTACTATGGACAAAATGTTTTCACTTGAGGGCAAGGTAGCTCTCGTTACCGGTGCCGCTTATGGCATTTGCTTCGCTATGGCGGAGGCTCTTTATAATGCAGGCGCTAAGATTGCGTTCAACTGGCGTTCACAGCATCACATGGATCAGGATCTTGCCGACGATATGAAATATCTAATTTTGGCAGTTGTGATGTTACCATTGTCGGTGATGGCAGGTGAACCTGACGGAACACTCATTGCCGATGGTAAAAGCTCAACGACCTATCAACTGATTACTTCTTCGGGATATATGTATGAGTGTCCTGATTTCTCGCGCGACCATGCTTCTGAGCCTTTTCAGCACATACAGCAAGTCATGGATGAGACGCTGAAAAAATATGTGTTTCAGTTTTTCATTCATGCCCAAATAGATGATGACCGGGGCATTGAGAGTACTACCGATCGACAGCGCAACGAAATCAAGACTTTCGATAATTCGCCAGAGGCTATGATTGGCTTTGAAGGCGAAACGATGGTTTTCAAATGGAAGTTTCTGCTGCCTAAGGGATTGCTGACAACCAAGAATTTTACACATATCCATCAGTTGAAAGGCATCGACAATAAGGCTGGAACGGCTGATGTGTCTACGCCGCTCATTACGTTTACTTGTCGAACCACGGGTAGCGGGAAGAAAGAGAAGCAGGTGCTACAGGTAAGACATCATGATAGGCATACGGGGGCTCTGAAGACTATGGCTTCGGCAGACTTAACCTTACTGATGGGCCATTGGGTAGAGGTGACCGAAAGTGTTCGTTTTGGGGAGAAAGGGCTGTATTCGGTGGTTATTAACGATGTTAAAACTGGCGAGCAAGTGCTTCGCGTAGACGCAGAGTCTTGCGATATGTGGCGTACTGACTGTGCTGGACTACGACCCAAATGGGGAATTTATCGTTATATCGGCGATAATCGCTCGATGGAAGACCTGTTGCGTGACGAAGAACTCAGATACGCAGATTTCTCCATTCAGAAAATTATGCAACCTTCTCATATCTGTCAGACAATAGTGAAGAGAGTGTCTGAGCACAAGACTTATGATGCTTTGGGAAGGCGGACAGCTCAAGTCAATCGACAAGGCCTTATTATTATAAAAGGTGGCAAATACTTTTCAAAGAAATAGCAACTTATGATAACTAATCAGCCTGCGTGTGTCAATATTACCATTGGCACACGCTTTGTTATATAGGTATCGTAAACATTCAAGGGCGAGGCTCCCGATAGTTACATATCTTCGGCAAACTTCCAGTAAGGGTGTTTATTATCATCCTCAAATCAGCAACCTATTGGGTTTCGTGGGATTTTGCTTGTAAAACGACAAAAATTCATTTTATTGTACATATTCCTTGCATAACAGAAACGTCGCAGACACAAAATCCCCTTACCCCATAAAGCGACTTGAGGTAATACGCTGGTTTAACCAGAAAAGCATGGTCTTTAACCAAAATCTGTCTTGAACAGGTTGGCATAAGTATTGTTGTCTGAGTAAATGTTCAATACATGCCTGCGTGATGTCTTAATCCATTTTGCAGGAACAGAGATGAACTTGAAAACAAAGGTCTTGATCCTGCTGGTGGCACGCAATCCAAATTCACGGGTTTTCAATCTCTGCATAATAGCTTTGTAGAAGTTTCTGATGAGAGCTGTCATAAGCAGGAATACAGTATTCTGTGCCATGAACGATTTTGGCAATCGATTCCAGCCAAAGCCATTGTTCATGTCATCGAAGATGCGTTCCTTGCCACCACGAAGATTGTAGAATTCCACGATGTCTCTTGCACTCGACTTGTAATCGTTAGTCAGTATACATCTGTAGGTATATTCGCCTTCCCAAATGTCAAGGTCTCCCTTTATTCGCCTTTGTCTCTGTATGACAAGACGATACGGTTTTCCTTTCCATTTCTCAACAAGGATAGAATTCAACTCAAACTCAATACCGTTGATTTCAACAGTTTTCCATCCAGTTAAGGCAAACATGGAATCGTAGAAAGAAGAGCATCTGTTGGCACGAATATAAAAATGCCTGCAATGAGCCTCTACCATATCTACGATTTCCTCCGAACATGAGCCGCAATCCATGCGGGCACGAGAAATATATATTTCCGAAGCCTCCAATCGCTTGAAGATTCTTTCAAAAGTTTCTTTTTGGTTGAAGCGCACGTTTGTGTTGCCGCCTCTATTTTCAATACCAACAATCATGTCGTTAATGACAGCTACACCTGGACTATAGCCCAAGAACTTCTTGTAGGTTGGTTTTGCATCATACTTCTCTGTTTCAATGAACTGATGGTCAAAGTCAAAATCATACTCTTGACCGGATTTCAATTGACCAGTAGCAAGCAGGGCATTGACCAGTAAGCAGTTCATCTTGTCTGCAGTATTGAAATCATAGGATTTGCCAGAAGCTGACTTATAGGTGATGCTCTTAAAAGTCAGTTCTTCGATAGCACGTAATATGGTGTCTGCGCTGCAAGTGCGAAGAGTTGGATGAAGAGACAAATGTTTCATCAGGTGAGTTGTAACATCCTCAATACATGAGCCACCACAAAGATATACGCACATCAGAGAGCGTAGAATCTCGCTATATTGATAACCAAACATAGTGCATCTCAATCCCAAGGTGGAATCTATGGTTTGAGCTAAAAGAGCATCAAATTGCTCCATAATCGAAAAAAATCCCCCAAAAGGAGTGAGTTTCTCAGATTTTATTTGTACTTTTGCCATGTCATTCAGAATTTTGTTTGTTTTTATTTTGCAACACTAAGATAAGTGAAATTTCTGACATGGCAAAATCCTGAGCAACTTTTTGTTGCTCAGGTGCTTATAAAAAATATTAAATTATAGTGTTGCGGAAATAAGGAAAAAATAAAAGTCCCTAGGAAAAGTGGCAGAAAGCATGTTTTTAAGAGCATTACATATTTTATGTTACATATTTTGTGTAATGCAAAGATAAGTCTTTTATTTGATACTGCCCAATATTTCAGCTCTTTTTCTATGCTGATATTCTAATAGGGCTGATTTGCTCCTTTATCATGCAACAAACAGCGATATCATTCAGAAAAATCAGTGAAAAACAGAAAAATGTAGATAAAACTGAAAAAAGTTAGCTAAAAATTTGGTGGTTCGTGAAATTGTTTATACATTTGCCGATGAGTTATTTTCTTGATTAGAAACCGGAGGAATAGCTCCTTTTTTTCTCTTCTCTATGATATTAAAAGAGAAAAGAGAAGGAAAAATTAAACTGGTATCGAAAAAAAGTATCCCGCCTTTTTACTTTTCCTGTATTCTAAGTTCATATAGTTGTGACGTTCATCTAATCGAGCTCAAAAATGATGATAGTGAACTTTAGTGAGAGTAGATTTATAACAGGTGGTAGAATCAGTTATTCTGAAATAAACGATTTTTTTAGAAAAAAAGTATCCCGCCTTTTTACTTTTCTCATTTTGAATGGTCATATTATTGTAACGTTCATGAAAATAAACGAATATGAGTATAAATGACAATGGCATAGTGGATACGCTGAAGGAAAATCCACAGAACGGATTTCGGATGCTGATGGCGAAATACCAGGAAAACGTATATTGGCATATTCGCCGACTGGTGGTTTCGCATGATGATGCACAGGATGCCTCGCAGGAAACCTTCGTGAGAATCTATCGCTCGTTCGGCAACTATCGGGGCGATTGCTCTCTGAGAAGCTGGATTTATCGCATAGCCACAAATGAGGCTCTTAGGATTATCAGCAAACGGAGACAGAAAGTTGTTTCCATAGAATCGGAAACCACAGGTGTCAACCTGATTCAAGGTGATGATTATATCGACTTTGATGATAAGGTGGCGGTGAAACTGCAGAAGGCGATTCTCTCGCTTCCGCCCAAGCAGCAGCTGGCATTCAATATGAGATATTACGACGAACTCGAGTTCGACGAAATAGCCAAGGTTGCGGATTCCACACCAACAAGTATCAAGGCAAGCTATCATGTTGCCAAAGAGAAAATTATTAAGTACATGAATTCGAACGATTAAGTGAGAGTTCTGTGAGTTTTTAATGGTTATTCAAAATGGAAAAGAATATGGATACAAATTTTGATTTCAACAAAACCGGGAAGTTTGACTTCGGCAAGGTGGGTAAGCGGATGCCTTATTCTACGCCAGAAGGATTCTTCAAGGAGATGGAAGCCAATATCCTGGAGCAGGTGAAGAACGACAAACCGGCACCTGCCAGGATACAGACGAAGAAACGACCTCTGATAAGGGGGATATGGGCGGCTGCAATGGCTGTGGCAGCATCGGTGGCAGTACTCCTGGTACTCAACATCGATTTCTCAGCCTCTTCTTCTCAACCTTCACAGGTGAATAACGGAATACAGGAGGTAGATCAGGCTTTCGCACAGCTGTCTTCTGCCGATCAGGCTTATCTTCTCTCTGTATATCAGGAGGATGTGTTCCTCAACAATTAAACGGATTCAATAATAATTTAAAATGATAGAGTTATGAAACGATTTTTTGGTATTTTAATGATGGTCATCGCCATGATGACGGTTACTACAAGTGTATGTGCACAGACGCCTAACCAGAAGCAGCGCCTCAGTCGTGAACAGTTGGCAGAAAAGCAGGCTCAGTACATCTCTCGTAATTTGGGGCTTGATGAAAAGACCAACGCTAAGTTTATCGAGACCTATACTGATTGTCAGAAAGAGGTATGGGCTTTGGGTCCTCGCCCTCATCACAAGAAGGGCGAAATGAAAACGGATGCCCAGACCGAACAGGAAATTAAGCAGCGTTTCGAGATGAGCGAGAAGATTCTCAACATCCGTCAGAAATACTACAAGAAGTATTCACAGTTCCTGAGCCAGCAGCAGATTCAGCGTGTTTACGAACTGGAGCGACAGATGATGAAGCGCTTTGCCCAGAAAGGTCCGCGCAAGGGAATGGGTAAGGATGGAAGACCAGGTCCGAGAAGAATGCATGGACCTGCACAGCAGAAGTAAAAAACGGCAGAAATGTTTAGCGTAATAATATATTAGTCCTCTTATACAAGGAAAAAAGATTACTTTCTATATTCAAATATATGCGAACGACGATTGGTGCAGGAGCGTGCGCCAATCGTCTTTTCTTTCTCATGTAATTATTTCTATCATCTTTTCTTAAGAGATTTTTCCTGCTTGTTCTCCCAAGCCAGAATCAGACCGATGACGCCGGCATAGCTCTTTCTGCCGCCTTCTACATGGTTGCCTCTCAGATAGAGTTCGAAGAAGAAATCCTGGGCGGCATCCAGTGCCTTACATCTTTTGCCCTGCCAGTATTGGCGGTCGCTTTTCAGCAGCCTGATTATCTCAGGACGGATATATTTCAGATATTTCTCACCTTCCTTTTCGCCGAGGATGTCGAATACATTATATAATACATGGGGCAGAATGTGGTAATATCCGCTGAATTTCACCGCCTTATCCTGTGATGCCGTACAGACGAGATAACTGTAGAAATTCGCCTCTCCTTCGTTAGCAATGCCCAGAAAATGAGCAAACTCATGGGCATAGGTAGCCGGATAATCGTGTGCAAGAATATCGCCGTTCAGCGTAAATTCGCAGAAGAACGGTCCCATGCTGCCGGTTACACCCGACATCGAACTGAGGGGCGTAAACACCATCGTCTTGGCATGTGGATGCTGGTTGAAAGGCGGATTGATGCCCTCCCGATAGCCTATCTTGTTATATTCCTTCAGAACCGCATTCCGCACCCGATTCTTCAGTTTATCATCCACAATACAATTGAATTTTTCACTCTTCCCTCTCCGTTCTTCACTCAAAAGGTTGAGGCTGTCAGCATACTGGTAGGCAAATTTCCTGAACTTCTCTTTCGAAACCTCAGCAGGCTGCATGCCTACTCTATAATAGATAACGGGCTGCGAATAGTTCAGTCCCCAAGCAGCATAAAACCATACATATACCCACAGCAGATATTCAATTACCCTCCCGAAGACCACCTTTTTCTTCGGATAGCCGCCGCTCTTGGCAGCAAGAAAGATAAATCGACGGGCGAGTTTCTTCCGTAATCCCATCTCGTAGATAGGATAGAGGACGACCCAGACGATGCTGAGAGCTATGAAAATATCACCCACGGCAAAGGGAAAGATGCCCGAGATGGGCGAGAGAAGGGTGCCGATAACGGGATAAACATGGTAGGTGTAGATAACTCCCCAGAGAGGAATCATCTTGGTAAGGGTGACGAGGATGAGCAACAGCAGCAGTACCCAGTGGCGCCACTTCATTCTGTCGAGTCGTAAAGTATGTAATATCTTCATCTTGTTTCTTGTTTTTTATCTTGCATGGCTCTTGAACAGAGCTGTTTTTTGCACTTTTTGCCCCTGATGTGCAGAGATGGTGCAAAAATACAAAAGTTTTCTGAAATATTGACATCAGAAATCTGTTTTTTTAGTAATTTTGCCATATTAAAAGTTGAACTTAATAAATAGAGGAGGAGTTATCATGAAACAGACACTGGAATCATTCGAGGCTATGAACCTTGAATATGAGAACCTCTATAATGAGGACGATGAACGTAGAGAATATAATTCTGTCTGGTACAGCTAGTTACAATGTATTATAAAAAGGCTGTAACAGGTGAATTAAATTAGTGTTACATATAAAAAAGATCGTTAGGATAATAAAAGACTATGCCATAGTTACTAAAGAAATGATGTAACATAGGCATAGTCTTTTTTTATGTCCTTTCCTTGCTGGCTGTTCTTTCCTGCATTTCTATTTTTCGAAGTGCTGGTAATCTTTGCTGTGTTTCCAGTCACCTCCCCATCTGAATCCTTTTGCCTTGAAAAGCCGGTAGCAGAGGTCGCCTTTTTTTATCATATAAGCGTGGTTCTTGCTGCGGTCCAGATAGGGGCGGGCGGTGGCAGGCTCCACCACTTCCTTGCCGTTCTTCAGTCGTTTGTGGTAAGGATTGTAGAGGGTGTTGATGTCTACGGCCAGTCCCCTTCCGTGCTTCGATACCGTATGGGTATGTGAGATGAAGCGGAAGTTGAAGCTGGAGGAGTTGTTGGCTCTCATCGCCCTTTCGTCGTCGGCATCCCAGTAGTCAATGAGTCTCATCCGCTCTATCGGATATTTTGCCTCGTAGAGCTTTTTCAGAATATCGAGCACATCTGTGGCTATCGCCCTGTTCACCACCATCTCTCCTACGATGTTTCTGCCGTCCTTGTCTACGTGCAGGCATCTTATGTATCTCAGTTCGCTTCTTGCCACGGTACAGTTCTTCTTGTATGTCTTGCCCTGCATCAGACGGAAGATATCATCGGGAATAGTGGAGATGGAGAAGAAATGCTTCTCGCCCAGTTTCCTGATGGTTTGAGGACTGACGTTTTCTCCAGGCTGCTGTGCCTTGGATGGGAGGCAGAAAAGTCCGGAAATAAACAGGCATATCATCAATATATTTTTTGCTTTCATCACGTTTCTCCTTATTTAGCTACGGGTATATAATGCGAATCCTTGATTTCTCCAATCACGATAATGCTGTGCAGACTTCCGATGCAGTCGATGTTTCCCAGGGTGTTGAGCATGAAGTCCTGATAGGCTTTCATATCGCGGGCATATACCTTGATCAGGAAGTCATAATCGCCGGTGGTGTTGTAGCACTCCGTTATCTGGTCGATGGTCTGCACGGTATCCATAAATTGCTGAATCAAATCGTGGGTGTGTTGCTTGAGCCGGATATTGCAGAGCACGATTACGTTGTGTCCCATCTTGTGATGGTCTACGATGGCTCCGTATCGCTGGATGTATCCCTCGCGTTCCAGTCGCTTCTGTCGCTCGAAGGTGGGAGAAGGGGAGAGGTGTACTCTTGCAGCAAGTTCCTTCACGGTGAGTCGGGAGTTCTGCTGCAGTAACTTCAGTATTCTGATGTCTGTTTCATCAAGTTTTTCTTCTGTTGTCATTGTTCCTTTATTTCTGTTTTTACTGATTCTTGCAGAATAATATTCTGCTGATTTGCTTAATTCGCTGCAAAGATAGTATATTTTTCTGAATTACGGAGAATATTTGGCAAATAAAATTCTTCTTCTTACCTTTGCACCCGCAATTCCGGATGCAAAGCGTCATTCATCGGTAATGACAGGATAAAGAGTCATTCACATCAAATAATAATAAGGAGATAAAAATATGAGCAACGTAAGAAATATACATTTTGAGGCAGTGGGCAGCTATTTGCGCCCTGCAGAGTTGAAGGAAGCGAGAGCTAAGTTTGCTGATGGCAAGATTTCTGCCACCGACCTTCGCGCCGTAGAAGACCGGCTGATTACTGAGGTCATCAGTCAGCAGAAGGCGCATCGCCTGCCTTATATCACCGATGGCGAGTTCCGCCGCAGCTATTGGCATCTCGACTTTATGTGGGGATTCAATGGCGTGGAGCATATCGAACTGGAGCATGGCTACCAGTTTCATGGCGAGGAGACAACCAAGGGTTCTATCCAACTGACCGGCAAGATTACCGGCGAGAATCATCCTTTTATCAGGGATTTCCTCTTTGTAAAGCAGTTTGAGGAGTTGGATGCCAATGGCGAATATATCTTCGAGGCAAAGCAGACGGTTCCTGCTCCAGCACAGTTTCTTGCCGAACTGTTCCGTGGCAAGAATGCCGAGAACACCCGCAAGTTCTATCCTAACACTACCCAGCTGATTGAGGATATTGCTCAGGCTTACCGCACCTTCTTCCAGGAGATTTATGCAGCC
Source organism: Segatella copri (assembly GCF_015074785.1). Classification (NCBI taxonomy): domain Bacteria; kingdom Pseudomonadati; phylum Bacteroidota; class Bacteroidia; order Bacteroidales; family Prevotellaceae; genus Segatella; species Segatella copri. The sequence goes on along the minus strand of NZ_CP042464.1, from coordinate 2,345,201 downwards.
GGTTGCCGTACCGTCCAGCTGGATGACTGCACCTGGGGAATGATTGTGGATAGCGATTACTGGAAGGCTAAGGTGGGCACAGGTTTCACCCTTGAGCAGGAAGCCCTGCAATATCTGAAGGTGAACAATCTTGCCATCGAGGGCAAACCTGAGGGGTTGACCATCAACACCCACGTATGCCGTGGCAATTATCATTCCTGCTATGCCACCAAGGGTGCCTACGATGCCGTAGCTCCTTATCTCTTCGCTCATGAAGATGTAGATACCTTCTATCTGGAGTATGACGATGAGCGTTCGGGTGGTTTCGAGCCGTTGAAGTATGTGGCAGATGGCAAGAAGGTGGTTCTGGGTCTGGTAACCTCCAAATCTCCGGTGTTGGAAGATAAGGCTACGGTCATCGCCCGCATCCGAGAAGCTGCCAGATATATCCCCCTCGATCGGCTCAGTCTCAGTCCTCAATGCGGCTTCGCCTCTTGCGAGATTGGTAATAAACTGACCGATGCTGAGCAGTGGGCAAAGATAGATCTGGTGAGAGAGATTTCCGAGGAAGTTTGGGGATAATGATATATTCAAGGAGAAGATGTGTTGTCTGTCATGGCTGCACATCTTCTCTTTTTTATTTACTTTTTATCAAAAATGTTTGGTGTTTTCATGAATTACTAGTAACTTTGCACCCCGAAAATTAAAATCATCATTCATTAAGATTATCAGAGAAAATGGAATATATGTCTCAGGAAGGTTACGATGAGCTCGTGGCCGAACTTCAACACATGGTTAACGTAGAGTTGCCAGCCGTTCGCGATGCGATAGCTGAGGCCCGCGATAAGGGCGACCTCAGTGAGAATTTCGAGTATCATGCAGCCAAGCGTGAGCAGGGCAAGCTGTTGAGCCGCATCAGCTTCAAGCAGAAGGTCTTGGAGAATGCCCGTGTCATCGACAAGTCTCGCCTGAAGAGCGATACCGTTGGCTTGTTGAGCAAGATTAAGATTACCAATCTCGCCAACAAGTGCAGCATGAATTATACCATAGTAAATCCTCACGAGGCAGATCTTCATAGTGGCAAGATTTCTATCAAGTCGCCTATCGCCAAGGCCCTTCTGGGTAAGAAGGCAGGTGAAGAGGTAATGGTAAAGGTACCAGCCGGCTTGCTCAAATTCCGCCTGGATAGCGTTGAGTTATAATGTGTTATTTAAAAGGAAAGAGGGTGTTTCTTGGACTTTTGACACACCCTCTTCCTTTTTTTATAAGTCCCTATTTACATTGGCTTGGCTGTAGTATTTTTAAACAACGTGTGTTAGACTACTGTTATACAAATCGAAATTTATAAAGGAGAATATTGATGAAATTATTTTTATGTTCGCACTTTTCAAGTGTAGGAAGTCTGATAAAGGAAGAAATTGAAAATAAGAAAGTCGCATTTATTCCAACAGCTTCACTGCGTGAAGGCTACACCGGTTATGTCGGCTCGGCTCGAAAATTATTCAAAAAGTTGGGAGCGATCGTAACTGAAATTGATATTTCAACGGAGGCTTATTCAATGATACAGTCTGTTTTTGAAGAAGCAGATGTGATATATTTTACCGGCGGAAATTCTTTCTTTCTTATGGACCAGCTCCGTAAAACGGGAACTGATGGACTGCTGAAAAAGGAATTGGCAAATGGAAAATTGATGATCGGCGAGTCGGCAGGCGCAATTATATGCGCTCCAAGCATCCAATATATCGAGCAAATGGATGAAAAGCCGGAGGACTACTCACAAGAAGATGATGCAGGGATTGATTTGATTGATTTCTATGTTCTTCCGCATTATCTTACAGCACCATTTAAGAAAGTTACCGAGAAAATAATGACTGAGTTTTCGGATTTGAATCTATGCCCAATTAACAACCGTCAGGGAATTGTAATTGATGGTGAAGATTCAAAGGTTATTTGCAAAGACTAATTTGAAAATTCCAGTTTGTCAATTACAAGTGACATTGAAAGAGTCAGCCCATTCAAGGTGCTGGCTCTTTCAAAAATTCCATTCTAATAAATTGCATGATAACTTAGATTAAAAATGAATACCCATTAGCCGGAAATGAATAGAAAATGAATAAAAGTGTGGTGTTTCGTATAATTATGAGTTAGTATGCATCAGACACACTTTTGTAAAAAGGGAGTTTTATAAATCTTATTGTAGTGCTTTTATTAATTCTATTCTAATATTTCTCCAGAATCTTATTCAGTAAGAAGGTGGCATTTTGGTTTCTTGCTACACCCTTCTGTATCTTATAAGTATAGGTAACATCTGTGCCCAAATCTATCTCGAAACAATAGTTGTGGAATTTTCCTGATGCATCATTCTCCATCTTGGAAAGTTCCAAATCGTGGGTAGCAATGATGCCGCTCACCGGCTGCTTGGAGATGGCTTCTAGGAACTTTCTCGAACCATTCAGCTTATCCAATGAATTCGTTCCTTTCAGAATCTCATCCAGAATAATCAGCGTCCGGAGTGATTCCTTATTGCCCGCTATACTTTTCTTGTAGAACTTTCCTTCTGCACTTTCCTTGCAGAACTTTCCCTCTGCACTTTCTTTACAGAACTTTAGAAGTTCCTCCAATCTGATCAATTCTGCATTGAAATAAGAGATGCCGTGCGTCAAATCATCGGTGGTTCTCATACTCGAGAACAATCTGAAACGTGAAATCTTCAGCTGATCCGCAAACACCGGCATACCCGCCATTGCCAGGATATAGTTCACGCCCAGCGAACGGAGGAAAGTACTCTTTCCTGCCATGTTGGCTCCGGTGATGATATAATAGTTGTCATCCCTGATGGTGAAATCATTCTTCACCGCCTTGGCACCCAGGAAAGGATGATAGAGATTCTTCCCCTCGAACACGATTTCCGGACTTCCGATTTCTGTATTTTCTGAAACAACGCTTTCTTCATCTGCTTCCTGCTTTCCCGAAACAAATTCCGCCTCTTCCGCCTCCGGATGATTATATCTGAAATTCGCCATCGAAACCATCGCATCCATCTCGCTGATGATATGCATCCATTCCTCCATCTTCATCATATAGGTATTCTTCCATTTCAGAAAACTGCGAACCAGGAAGAAATCGCTCAGCATGAAGGCATCGGTGAAGAAAAGACCCAGGAAGTTGCCTCTTCTGTCATACCCCTTCAATATCTTTTCCAGTTGGGCAAAGGAAGGCAGGGCATCTGCCAGAGATTCCTGCATCTCTTTTCCTAACTCGCTATGGAAATTGCGCCTGTTGATAAGCCGGAGTATCTGGGCATAGGCGATGAGCTGATGGCGCAGTTTGCCGCCATTGCTATCAATCTTGTCAAGTGTCTGCTTGCATACGAAGAACATTACCATGTATTGAACCAACACCCACCATAAGGCAAAATTCACCGAAACCATATTGCATATCGACAATATCACGGAACCGATGACTCCGATAATCAGCAGCCATCCGATAACGAGCGAAATCGGAGCCCCAAACCATGCCGGCACCTCCATCATTGAAACCTTCTGCATCGCATCCACCACCGCAGCAGAATCAATCTTCTTCATCTTGCCATTCATCATCTTGCCATCCGCAGTTTGGCTTCTGTTCTTTTCGCCAAGTGCCAGGAATTCCATTCGCCAGTTTTCGCCTTCTCCAGCCAATTCCTTCTGCAAATCCCTTCTTCTTTTGATATCTTCCAGGCTCAGAGGCGTTTCCCGGGTAAGATTCCTGGCGAGTGCCTCTGAACCGCCCGATGTGATGGTTCGACAGATGCGGTTGAACAGCGAACTCTTGCCGAAGACATCGAGGTCGAAGGAATAAGAATGCTGCGGATTCTGATAGAAATCGCCCGTCTCGAAAGGCGAGAAATCGCCCTCCAAAGCCTTGATTTCGTCCTGATAAACCTTGAGCAAAGCCGAAAGATGCTCTATCTTCTCCTTGTTCTTATCGTCAAGTCGTCTGATTCCCAAATAGGCAATCAGGCACAGCGCCGCCCCCATCAGATAGTTCTGCGTATCCCCATCCAATGCGAAATAGCAGATCAGGAAGGCGAGGATGCCGCCAAAAGCCAGCAACTCGCCCGTTATAAATCCCGTATTCTTACGCTTCAGGGCAGCCACCTCAGCAGCGTATCGGCTTACATATTGTTGATAATTCTCCTTGATATTCATACTTTTTCTTTATTATGATTTTTTTGATGTGCAAAATTAGGGATAAAATCTAGATTTCCAAAATAAATTCTCTCATTTTAAGTCTTTTATACTTATATTCGTGATAGGAATCTGGCTTTTATGAACCCTTGGCAGTAAAAAGTGCTATGAAAATTTGGAGGTTACACAAAAACATCGTATTTTTGCATTAAAATAGTTTGAATAATGAGCAAGTATAATTTTAATATAGACAATTATCATGCTATAGGGCATGCTGATATCGAAATAGAGGGTATCACAGTTATCGTGGGTAGCAACGGCTGTGGAAAAAGCACTATGTCCCGTTGGTTGTATTATATCGTCAATACATTGTCAGTGTTAGACAGTTTCTTTTTCTCTGATTTCAGAGATATGATTATCAAATCATTAGAGAAATATTCTAATGCGCTGGATGATATCTCAAATTATCTGGATGATGATAAAAAACGATTTTTTGACCATACCTTATCATTAATGACAATGGTAACATTGAGTAATGGTGGTGTGGAGAAGCTCGATTTTTATTATAAAAGAGCGATTGGTTCACTTGATGACATGCTGGTTAACTTTCTTCAGAAAGAGCAGAATCCTCAGCAGGTGCGTCGAGTGCTTAATCTTTTTGGGATTACTGAACAAAATCATGTTCATGAGGATATAGAACGAAATTCCATTCAGTTGTTTTCTGAATGTCTTCAGAAATATGAAAACAACAAAAAAAATCGTCCCATCAGTTACTTGAAAGAGAAAATCGCTGCTGTATATCGGGAAAAGGATGGCTTTCCTGCCAGCATAAGCTTTAAGGAAGATGAAGTGGAATTGCTTGTTGATAGACTTGGAAAGATATATAGTTTAAATAATGCCATATATATAGGAACACCAGCAGCTATTTCTCTTCGTCAATCAGATAGGGTTCTGATGACTTCCTTGGCACATAAAGTGGTTCATGTAAATGAAAAAGGAAGTGAGATTACCGGCAAACAGGAATTACTTCATTCTATTAATAAAATGATAGATGGTTCTATTGTAGAAAAGGAAAATTTCGATGCTGTTGATTTAGTTTATCACAGCAACAATGGTAAGGATATTAGAATTGAAGATATAGCATCGGGCTTCAAACCGCTGGTTTATATGCTTCGCCTGATAGAAAACGGGTGGCTGACAGAAAACACTTTGTTGGAGATTGATGAGCCTGAAACAAATCTTCATCCACAATGGGTGGTTGAGTTGGCGCATCTTCTTGTTCGCATCAACAAAACATTTGGAACCAAGATACTCATCACGAGTCACAATCCCGATATGGTATCGGCTATCAGGTATATCTCTGAAAAAGAAGGCTTGTTGAATACTACTCGCTTTTATCTGGCAGAGCAAAGTGAAGGTACAGATTCGTTCTACTATAAGAATTTGGGTTGTGACATCGAACCTGTATTTGAATCATTCAATAAATCTTTTGATACTCTTCAGAAATACGTAGAGAACTATGGCGAAATTTAAGATTGGCAATTATCAGGGAATCAAGATTGATTGTTGGACAGCAAAAGATTTAGTCGGCTTGCATCATTTGATGAAGCAGGAGGGATGCCCAAATTCAGAAAATCTTTTCTCTGACACAGATAAGGCAATAGAACTTGATGATGTTCAGAGACGAATTTCTCAAAAACATCATGCTGATAAGAAATCTTCTGCAGATATGCTATTGCATGTGAATGATAAGAGATTACTTTTGACCGATGCAAAATTCCGACTAAGCAATACCAGGAATTTGGATTCAAAGGAGATAGCAAAAAAGGTTAGTGAATCAAAGGCAATGGTTACTTCTAACTATTCTTTTGATAATAGTTTCTATGTTTTGCTGACAAAGAAAGCTACAACTCCTTCCAATTTAAATAGGCTTAGAAGAAATGTAGGAAATAATCCAAATTATCAATTTATGGATGCCGTTGAATTTCATAAACTGTTCGAGGATTAATGTTTGAACTCCGTTCCTGATGTCTAGAAAACTCAGAAACGGAGTTTTTTATAACTTTTTTCTGTCTTTTTTCTAGTATTATGAATTTTTCTCCATCCATTTATTATAGGAAATATTCTCCTCTTTCCACTTATCCTTTGCTTCCGCCTGATTCTTCGGATATCCGATGATGAGGGTATTGAGCGGAATCATCGTCTTGGGCAGATGCAGCAGTTGCTGCATTCCCTCATATCGTTCTTTCAGAGGATAGAGGGCTGTCCACACACAGCCAAGACCCAAGCCGTGAGCCATCAGCAGGATGTTCTCCGTGGCTGCCGAGCAGTCTTGAATCCAGAACTCCTGCTCGATGCCTTCCAGCGTCTTGTTCAGGCATCCGCAAACCACGATGGCAAGTGGTGCCTGCTTCACCATGCTGGCATAAGGACTGAACTGTGGTATCTGGTCGAGAATCTCTCTGTCGTTGATGACCACAAAATGCCAAGGCTGCTTGTTGCAAGCCGATGGAGCGGCCATGCCGGCACGCAGCATCATTTCAATTTTCTCTTGCTCTACAGGCATGTCTGTATAACTTCTCACCGATGTGCGGCTTATGATATTTTCAAAAATCTGATTCTTTTCCATCATAGCTTTTATTCATCTTTTATTCTATCTTGATTGCTAAAATTGCAATGCGCTGCAAATATACGAAACTTTTTGGAGAAATTTGCAGTGCATTACAAATTTCTTGTGCTTCTAGGTAAAATTTGCAGTGCATTGCAAATTTCTTTCTATCGCCCGATACATCCTATAATATGCGTATATATAAACCGATGTTGTGGTTATCATACTGATGAGATTCATGCTGGTGATGGCTGCCTGCTGGGTGTTACCTGCCAGATAAAACACTGCAACAGGGAGTATATTTGAGCATATCAGCCATACCATGAAAACCAGGATAAGGGCTATGCCCAGTTTGCGCATGTTGCCCCTGTGCTTGCTGCACAGATGACAGCCGGCTACCAGGGAGGCGATGACGGAAATCAGGCCCATCGTGCTTTCTGTCCAGGTGAGTATGGAAGCCATTGGGGTAATCTGTCCGTTCTGCATCATCGTTACGAGATGAAGATTGAAGCATAGACCCAGAATGAATGAGAGCACATAGTAAAGCACCATCACCTCGCTGCAGCGTCGTAGTAATTTTACGCCTGCCGGTAGCGTGTAGCGGAATATTCCCCATAAAGCTATAGGGGCGAGCTGCAAGACCAGTTGCTTGATGGTAACCAGGATGGGACTTATTGGAATCAGGATGGGACTTGTTCTGAAGGATAAGCCCGCTTGTCCGCAAACAGAAAATGCCAGCGAAAACAATGCGAAAAAGCAATATGCATACATGGCATATTGCGCAATGCTAGTCAATACTACAGGATTCTTTATTCTTGTTCTTGCCATAATTTCTAAGTTTGATGATTTTGCGGCAAAGGTACGAAAAATCTTCTATACCACCAAATTTTGCACTTGCTTGTTGAATTCGCGTATGTCATCTTTTATGCCTGGACTAATAAAAACTCTTAAAAGATATAAGGTATCTTCTTGAATGTCAGTATTTATTGTTATTTTTGTAAGGTATATACTAATTGAAATATAAGTTTAATCATGAATCATATGAAGAAGATTTTCTTAGGATTGGCAGCAGCACTGATGTTGACTGCCTGCAATGAGAACAGACAGCCGGAGGCAACGACCAGCGTTGACTCTGCAAGTGTGGTAACCGATTTAATGATGAGTCGCAGAAGCATCCGTGCTTACAAGGATTCCGTCATCAGCCGCGATACCCTGAACGAGATTTTGAAATGCGGCATCCATGCGCCAAATGGGCAGAACCTGCAGTCGTATGAAATCAGAGTGATTGATTCTCCTGCACTTATCGATTCGATCACCCAAGCCGTGGTAAAGGATAATCCTAAGATTGCAGAGCGCAAAGGCTTCAAGAATATCTTCGTGAATGCTCCATGCGTGGTTTGCATCGCCTACGATACTACTTATGATATGGCGCAGATTGATTGCGGCTTACTTGGTGAGAATATCATTCTTGCAGCATGGTCAAGGGGCATCGGCTCCTGCTGCCTGGGCAGTTCTGCCCGCTGGATACTGGATTCTCCATCAGCCAAGCCTTACCTCGACCGCATGGCATTCTCCAAGAATTACAAACTGCTCTACTGCATCGCCCTGGGGTATCCTGACGAATCGCCGGAGGCAAAGCCAAGGCGTCAGGATATGATCAAGTTCATGGATTAAGACAAATGAAGGTTGATGTCCTGTTTCAGGACATCAACGTTTGAAGATAGATATGTATATTTTTGAAACATGTAGGCAAAATATGAAACATCTTCTTCAAGTTCTTTTTTATACAACTTTAAGTCAAAAAAGGTTGCTTATTTGAGAAACTTTGGCAATTTCCTTCGATTTCTGGTCGATAACCACTCCTTTAATCTGTTGCGCCCACGTTGGCATGCTATCCGCCGAGAGCAATCCTAATACAATAATTCCCCTTTTAGCATTCATAACCTATATCGTTTGATTTCGGTTGCAAAGGTACGGTGGTTATATTACACTGGGGTTGCGATGAGGTTGAAAAGCATTGACGAAGCTGCGACAAAGATGTTACTTTGGCAAATCAGCTCCATTTTTTCGGAAGAAAGCATTGGCAGCTATCTGTTTCGGATATTTGTGCCGTATTCTTAATCTCCGATCAGTCGGCTATCACCATGCAGAGTCTGAGCACATTTTCTTCGAAGTGCTCCTTGTCGATGGCATTGTTCTTGAGCAGGGAACGGTAGTTGTATACGGTTTGTGGCGAATAAGACAGAATGCCGGCTATCTTTGAACTTTCAGTGATGCCTAATCGCAACAAGGCGCACACACGAAGAATAGGTGGCATTTCCCCATTCTCTTTCAGTTGGATGTGAGCCGATTCTGTGAGTTGCTGGTTCAGTTCGTTTACAAAAGTTGGGTACAGAGCTAGGAAAGACTTGTCGAATTCAGTCAAAAACTCCTTGTTTTCCCTTTCTGTACTTGATGAGGAAGAGAGGAGACTCAGCAGTTCCTTGCTTTGGTTGGCCTTTATCTTTCTTACAGCCAATGTTCGTAGCTTTTGGATCCTCTCAATATTCTTATAGCTCAGGTCAATATATACCTTTACCAATCTCTCGCGTTTCTGATTGGTATTCTTCAATTCGTCGTTGATGAGATGCAATTGTTCATTTAGAATTTCCATTTTTGCCGACGTAGCTGTGATTTCATCTTTCTTTTGTTTCAGAAGCCTGTTCTTCTTGCGGATGAACAGACTGCTTATACCCACTCCGAGCAAGAGCAGGAAAATGACCGACAGCGCAATGTTGAGCATGCTGTTGGTGGCTCTGATTTCATCTGTATAGGCATTGGTAATCATCTGCAATTTGGATGAAATCTCAATGCGGCGCAACCGGTTGTTGTATGCATAAGCATCTTCCAGGGATAGATTGATGTATTCCTGGGCTTTTTTCAGACTTCTTGTCTTATGTTTGTAGATGAAGAGTGCGATGTCCTGTAGGGCTACGTTTTCTTTTGTGGCAGAAGTGACGTCTGAGATGGCTGCAACCAGAAGGTAATGCTCCATAAGCGCTAGGTTGTTGGCTTTCTGATAGATCTCAGAAAGCGCAAAGGCGGTCATGGCATGCAGACGGCTGTTGGTCTTTTCCATGCTCAGTGCCTTTTTGTAGCATTGTATGGTCTTGTTATTGTTGGGCTGATTGCTGTAATAGTATAATTCTCCCATCAGATAGTAATAGAATGCATCTTTCTTTGGAGATAGTTCTATTGCTTTCTTCAGGTATTTCACTTTCTGCTGGTTGTAATTCTTGCTGAATTCATTGTTTTCACAATAGGTTGACCAGTTGTTGTATAGTCCGTAAAGTGTATAATAGTATTGAAACTGATAGTCAAGCGGATCTTCTTCCTTGGGTTCTATCTTCTGCATGATGTTTTTTGCTTCAGCATAGAATCCACGTGTGATAAGCAGGCTGGTTTGGCTAAGTTGGAATCTTTTATGATATAAGATGTTGTTGCTCTTTTGGGCAAGAACAAGGCCTTTTTTTATGTAAGTCATCGCCGAATCATACTCGTAGGCTTTGTATCCATTGGCGAGTTGCTCGTAAAGCTTGAGCTTGTCCTCGTTGCTGGTTACATATTTGGCACCCTGCTTGATGTCGTTCAGACTTTTCTCTTTTACTTCTACATAATGCGCACGTTTTTCTATGGCAGCATCCAGCTGTTTGTAGAGCTGGCTGTTGTCTGCTTTTGCGCATAGTGGTAGTAGTATCAGTAGTACGATAGTTATAAAATGTCTCATGTTTCTTATGTTTTAAAGATTCTGCTGCAAAAGTAATAAAAAACTTTCAGAATCTCGCATCTACTAACGTGTTTTTTTTGAAAATATTTAATTTACTGATATTCAGCCTGATAAATCGGATAGTAGATAATGGTAATCTACCAAAAACCTACTAATCGCAACAACCTATTGAATTTTGACGTACTTTTGCGGCATCAAACAATTTTAATCGTTATAAACCTATAGATTATGGATAAAAACAACCTTTCAAAGAAAGTAGGTCTGCTGTTAGCAGGATGCTTTATTACTTTTAATGCTCTTGGTCAGACAACCATTAAGGGTCAGGTGGTAGATGCCACAGGTGAACCTGTCATTGGTGCCAGCATTCTGGTGAAAGATACCAAGAATGGTGCAGTGTCCGACTTGGATGGTAACTACAAGCTTGACAATGTTAAGGATGGTGCCGTCCTGGTATTCTCTTATCTGGGCTACCGTACTCAGGAAATTCCTGTAAAGGGAAATCATGTTATCAATGTTTCGCTGAAAGAAAACGACGAGGTGCTCGATGAGGTGGTTGTCGTTGGTTATGCTGTGGGCAGCAAGCGCACGGTGTCGGGTGCTGTTGATCGCATTAAGAAGGAAGATATGAACAAGGGTGTGGTAACCAGTCCTGCCGAGGCCTTGAAAGGTAAGGTTGCGGGTGTTATCATTTCTCAGGCTGGCGGCGACCCTACCAGTTCGCCAAGCATCCGTGTTCGTGGAACCTCTTCTCTTTCAGGTGGTAACGACCCGTTGGTTATCATCGATGGCGTCTTTGCTGATATGACGATGTTCAATTCTCTGGCTCCTGGCGATATTGAGAGTCTCACCATCCTGAAGGATGCTTCTGAGACTGCCCAGTATGGTTCACGTGGTGCTTCCGGTGTCATCGTTGTTACCACAGCCAAGGGTAAGTTGGGCTATTCCAGCCTGAGCTACAATGGCCAGTTTGGTGTCAATACAGTCTATAAGAATCTGGATCTGATGTCGGCTTCAGAATATCGTGAGACTGCCAAGTCTTTGGGTCTGACCTATACCGATATGGGTGGCGATACCAATTTCCTTGAGGAGATTGAGCGCAATGTGGGTCTCACCCAGAATCATAATATTTCTTTCTCTTCTGGTACAGACACTTCCAGTCTTCGTGCTTCTCTGGGATTCGTTCTCCGTCAGGGTGCCTTGAAGAATTCTGATATGAAGAATTTTACAGCAAAGCTGGATGGAACCCAGTATCTCTTCGACAAACATCTGAAGTTGGAACTGGGCATATTCGGTTCTCAGCGCAATAGCAATATCCAGTATGATATGCACAGGATGTTCTATTCTGCTACAGCCTATAACCCTACTTATCCTAATGTAAGAAACGACAAGGGTGAATGGGATGAGGACTTGCTTGCCAGTGAAGTCTGGAATCCGCTGGGATTGCTCGATATTGATGACTTCTACAAGGATGCCTCTGTCAATGTTCATGGCAAGGCAACGGTCAACATCATCGACGGACTCACTGTAAGTGCCTTTGGTTCATATAATTATTGGAACCGTGACAATAAGTTCTATATTCCTAACAATATCCAGATGGGTAAGCTGAACGGTAACGGATGGGCTTATATCGCCAATACCAACCGCAAGGACTATATGGGCAACGTCATGGTGAATTTCTCCAAGGATTTCGGCAAGCATCACATTGATGCCTTGGCTCTGATGGAGGGACAGAAGTATACCTACGACTGGAACTCACAGGAGGCACATGGATTTGATACCAACTACTTCAAATTCAATAACATGAAGGCTGCTGCCAATGTGAGCTGGGGTAATCTGCAGTCTAACTACACCGAATATACCCTGAGCTCTTATATGGCTCGTGTCAACTATATGCTGGCTGACAAATACATCGCTACCGTCAATGTTCGTACCGATGGTTCTTCTAAGTTGGGTAATGGTCAGAAGTGGGGCTGGTTCCCTTCTGCTTCCTTGGCATGGGTAATCAGCAATGAGCCTTGGATGAAGAAAATCAAGCAGATAGACAATTTCAAGATTCGTGCAGGATATGGTGTGACCGGTAATCAGGATGCTATCGATCCTTATACTTCTCTCGCCCTGATGGAGCCAAATGGTGTAACTACCGTCAACGGCGCAACAAGTACTACTTTTGCGGTTACCTCTAACAGCAACCCTGATCTGAAGTGGGAGGTAAAGAAGACATTTGATGCCGGTTTCGACCTGTCGATGTTCAAGCAGCGTCTCAACGTAACCTTCGACTGGTACACTTCTGAGACTTCAGATATGCTTTATACCTATACGGTGCCGGTGCCTCCTTTCACTTACGACCGTCTGTTGGCCAATATGGGTACCATGACTAATATGGGATTTGAACTGGCTGTTCGAGGTGACATCATCAAGACAAAGGACTTCACCTTCAATTCCGGTTTGAATTTCTCTTATCAGAAGAACAAGCTGAAGAAGTTGAGCGGTACCTACAAGGGACAGCCTATGACAACGAGCGAGCATATCTCTGTTGCCACCGTAGGTGCGGCTGGTCTGGTGCATAACAATGGCGTAACCTATCTCATTGAGGGACAGCCTGTAGGTGTATTCTATCTGCCTCACTGCACAGGTATCGATGAGAAGGGACAGTATATCATCGAAGACCTTGATGATAATGGTACCATTGATACGGGTGATAGTGGCGACCGCAAGGTTTGCGGACAGGCAATCCCTAAGTACTTCCTCGGTTGGGATATGGGCTTCAAGTACAAGAACTGGGATCTGACTATGCAGTTTAACGGTGCTTTCGGTCATAAGATTTACAATGCTACCTCCATGACCTTGAACAATATGAGTAATTTCCCAACCTATAATATCCTGAGCGGTGCACAGCATCTCAACAATGGTAAGGGAATCCATGATGTTCAGATTTCTGACTACTGGTTGGAAAAGGGTGACTATATGAACTTCGAATACGCTTCTCTGGGCTACACCTTCACCAAGGATATGCTCAAGTGGAAATTCATCAACAACATTCACCTGTCGTTGTCGGTCAACAATATCTGTACTCTCACGGGTTACAAGGGCTTGACGCCAATGATCAACTCTGCAACCATCAGTGGAGACAATCTGGGTGTTGACGACAAGAACATCTATCCTCTGAGCCGTACTTATACTTTGTCGCTCTCAGTGAATTTCTAAATGTTTTCACATAGAATAGATAACAAGTTCTAATTAACAATACTCTGTTAATTCTTATGTAATCGATTGAAAATGAGAGAGTTAATTAACGTAATATAACTAATAAAATTTGGTTAAGTGGCTGATTATCAGTAACTTTATAGTTCTCTAAGCTCAAAGTTATATGACATCAGAACCACTCAACCAATATACGGAAATATGCAGAGATGCTATCAAAAGTTCATCTGCAAAGTTAAGCAAAACTTTCGAGAGTCTACTCTTGGAAATACTTTTATTGTACATGACGATACAAAGAAAGATAAATTTCACTCAAATGGAGCGTTACGGCACCCATTGTGAGCAGACCTACAGAACGAACTTCAACCGTGGTCGTGCTAAATGCATAGACTGGGTGAAGTTCAACCTTGCCCTATGCCGACGTTACTTGAATATGGATGGTCTATTGGCTATAGCCATCGATCCGAGCTACATCAGCAAGTCGGGTAAGAAGACTCCGCATATCGGTACTTTCTGGTCCGGTTGTGCAAGTTCCATGAAGCATGGGCTTGAAATCATGGGGCTTGCACTTGTCGATGTCCATGCCAACAGTTGCATGATGCTGCGCGCCCATCAGACTCCATCTACTGGAGAATTGAAAATGCGTAACATGACTCTCGTGCAACATTACATAGCGGTCATCAAGCGTTATAAGAAGGATTTGTTGAAGGTCACCGATATTGTTGTCGCTGACGCTTTCTTCTCTATCCGTCCGTTTGTGGACGGAATCAAAGAGTGCGGTTTCCATCTTGTCAGCCGCTTCAGGGATACTGCGAGCCTATATTATGTGTATACGGGACCTCGTTCCAATAAGCCTGGACGTCCCAAGACACTTGACGGAAAAATCAACTACAAGAAACTTGACCTCACACGTATGGCAGAGTTGCATATTGAAGGACTTGAAGGCACAGCCTACACACTCATAGCCTATTCAAAGGCATTGAAGCAGAAAGTGCGCCTTGTCATTTGGGTTATGCCGAACGGAAAACACAAGCTTTTCTTCTCAACAAAGACATCCATGTCGGGTGAGGAAGTGTTGCGCACATACCGCTCAAGATTCCAAATAGAGTTTTGTTTTCGCGATGCAAAGCAATATACTGGTCTTACGCATTGCCAAGCAAGACACAAGAACCAGTTGGACTTTTCCTATAATGCATCATTCGCATCACAGAATGTTGCGAAAGTGATGATGAAGGAAAATGAATTGCCGTATTCCATGGCTTCTTTCAAGGAGATTATGGCAAGCACATACATCGCTAAATTAATTTTCAACAAGTGTCGGAGAATACCGAACCGAAAGTTAATTAGTCATACTATCAAAGAACTCTTTGGCTGGCAACGTAAAGCTGCTTAGCCATTATCTCAAATTTTAACGAACTATTGAATTAAGAATTACATTATTAATATATAAAGGATTACAGTTATGAAACAATATATTATAGGCTCGATGCTTCTTTCATCGATATTACTGGCTAGTTGCTCACTGGATGAGACTCCACGAAGCAAGTTTTCTGAGAAGGAGGCTTTCAGTACCTCTAAGCTGGTATATGTAAACACAGTGGCTAACGTATATTCTTCCATCGGCAATGGATTGTATGGAAGTGATGGTGGTTCTGTGCATACCTTCCAGGAGTTCTCTTCTGATGCCAGTATGATTCCTGGTCGCCAGGGTGACTGGGTAGATGGTGGAGCCTGGCAGAACATTTTCCTTCACAACTTCGAGTCGTCTGTAAGCAAGTATAACGATGTGTGGAACAACCTGTATCGTGTCATCGGTCTTGCCAATTCTTCTATCGACCGACTCAACAAGTACCTGGGTGAACATCCGGAGTATGCTGGATATGTATATGAATTGAGAGCCCTTCGTGCTGTCTATTATTACTATGTGATGGATCTCTTCGGACAGGTGCCATTGGTTGTTTCTTCTGAGGTGAGTGCTAACGAGGTGGAGCAGTCCAACCGCTCTGATGTCTTCAAGTTTGTCACTTCAGAATTGGCTGAATGTATTCCTCATCTTTCAGACAGTAAGAGCCAGAACGAGGGTGAATATTATGGCCGTATCACTAAGGCTGTGGCATATATGTGTATGGCTAAGTGTGCCATCAATGCACCGGTCTATACCATCGATGATACCACTCCAACCAGCTATAGTGCCTTTGTTGGTACAGACAAGAGCGGCAAGGCTACTGCCAGCGAGGAGCAGGGAAATACTATTTCGGAAATGGGCAAAAAGATTAAAATCACTTTGGATGGTGAAACTCGCAATGCGTGGGAAACGGCAGCCTATTGTGCTGATCAGATTGCCAGCTTGGGTTACCGCCTGCAGCCTAGCTATGCAGATAACTTCATCGTAGCCAACCAGAATTCCGTGGAGAATATCTGGACCCGCCCAAATGATTGCGTCAACTATAAGATAGAGGATTACAACATCGTCCGCACCCTGCATTACAACCATGGTGGTGCCATCGGTTACCAGGGCTGGAATGGAGCCTGCTCTTCCAAGCAGCAGATGCTGGTATATGGCTATGGAACGGCTAACCCTGACCCTCGTCTGAAACTCAACTTCTATACCGATAAGGATTATATGGAGGAGACAGGAAAGGCTGTAGAGGACGGTGCTACAGATAAGCCACTGGAGTATATGCCATTGGCTGTAAAGGTGGATTTCACTGCTACCGATGACCCTCATGCCATGAAGTGTTCCGGTGCCAGAATGAAGAAGTATGAGTTTGACAAGTCCACTACCCAGCAGTATAGCTTCAACAACGACTTGGTGATCTGGCGTTATGCCGATGCCTTGCTTTTGAAGGCTGAGGCTGAGTATCGTATGGGTAACAAGGCTGAGGCTCTCACAATTGTCAATGAGGTTCGTGGCCGTGTTGCTGCTACACTTCGTACAGAACTTACGCTCAATGACATTCTGGATGAACGTATGCTGGAACTGGCTTGGGAGGGAGTACGCCGCCAAGACCAGATCAGATTCTGTACCTTTACAGAGCCTACTGCAGACCGCTTCAATGGTGTGACCCACAATGCTTCTGCAGGTGATTACAATGATGATACGCAGGGCTATACCATGGTTTATCCTATCCCTTATGCCGTGCTCAACTTGAACAAGAAACTCCACCAGAATCCTGGTTATACCAAGTAATGGTTAGCTCCAATGAGGAAATATTTCTCATTGGAGCGTTCCAAGGAAAATTGTAATTTTATATGAATTCGGTATTGAATATTATAAACAAAAAATAAAAAATATGAAAAAACTCTTTTTGCTCGCAAGCCTTCTGATGGCTTTTGGCATCTCGGCAGATGCTGGAGATATCACTTCTCCTAACGGACAAATCAAGGTGAACTTCACTTTGGATGGCACTGTACCTACCTATAGTGTGACCTATCAGGGTAAGACCATCATCAAGCCTAGCCGTCTGGGTTATCAGCTCGCTAAGGGCGGCAAGGATGGCAAGGATCTGCTTTCTGATTTTAGTGTCATCAATGAGAAGACTTCCACTTTCGACGAGACCTGGACTCCTGTTTGGGGAGAGAACAAGTCTATCCGCAATCATTATAATGATATGCTGGTAGAGTTGAAGCAGAATTCTACAGACAGTTATATGAACGTTCGCTTCCGTGTTTATGACGATGGAGTAGGATTGCGCTATGAGTTCCCACAGAAAGGCAGTCTCAACTACTTTACCATCAAGGAAGAGCGTACTGAGTTTGCCATGACGGGCGATCATACCGCCTGGTGGATTCCTGGTGATTATGATACCCAGGAATATGAATACACCAAGACCCGTCTGTCTGGCATTCGTCCAGCCTTGCATGCTGCTGTTAGTGGCAATCTCTCACAAACCGTCTTTTCGGATACCGGTGTACAGACCTCACTCCAGTTGAAGACAGATGACGGTATCTACATCAATCTGCATGAGGCTGCTCTGGTGGATTATCCAGCCATGCACCTGAATCTGGATGACAAGAGCATGACCTTTACCTCTTGGCTTACTCCAGATGCACAGGGAATGAAGGGATATGTGCAGACTCCGTTCAAGAGCCCTTGGCGTACGATGGTCATTACAAATGATGCTCGCAAGGTATTGTCTTCCAACCTGATTCTCAATCTCAATGAGCCTTGCAAGATCAAGGATACCTCCTGGATTCATCCTGTAAAGTATGTAGGTGTATGGTGGGAGATGATTTCAGGTAAGGGAGAGTGGGCTTATACCCATGATTATCCTACCGTGAAGTTGGATGGAACCGACTATGTACATGCCAAGCCATCGGGCAAACATTCTGCCAACAATGCCAATGTACGCCGTTACATCGACTTTGCTGCAGCCCATGGTTTCGATGCAGTCCTGGTAGAAGGATGGAACATCGGTTGGGAAGACTGGAGTGGCTATATGAAGGAAAAGGTATTCGATTTCCTGACTCCATATCCAGATTTCGACATCAAGGCACTCAATGAGTATGCACATTCAAAGGGAGTGAAGCTTATCATGCATCATGAGACCTCCTCTTCTGTAATGAACTACGAGAAGTATATGGACAGAGCTTATCAGTTGATGAAGGATTATGGCTACGATGCAGTGAAGAGCGGTTATGTGGGCAACATCATTCCTCGTGGCGAGCATCACTACAGTCAGTTGGAAATCAATCACTATCTGCATGCCGTAACCCGTGCTGCCGATTATCAAATCATGGTAAATGCCCATGAGGCTGTGCGTCCTACCGGTCTCTGCCGCACTTATCCTAACCTGATTGGCAACGAGAGTGCTCGCGGTACTGAATATCAGGCTTTCGGAGGTACCAAACCGGGACATACCGCCATCTTGCCTTTCACCCGTCTGCAGGGTGGTCCGATGGATTATACACCGGGTATCTTTGAAATGGATTGCGCCAATGGTTCACATTGCAACTCTACCATCTGCGGTCAGTTGGCACTTTATGTAACGATGTACAGTCCATTGCAGATGGCTGCCGATTTCCCTGAGAATTACGAGAAGCACATGGATGCCTTCCAGTTTATCAAGGATGTGGCTGTAGATTGGGACAAGTCTATCTATCTGGAGGCTGAACCAATGGAGTATATCACCGCTGCCCGCAAGGCAAAGGGTTCTGATAACTGGTTTGTCGGTGGCGTTACGGGCATGAAGGCTCATCAGTCTACCGTAAAGCTCGATTTCCTCGAGAAGGGCAAGAAGTATGTGGCTACCATCTATCAGGATGCAAAGAATGCCAACTACAAGACCAATCCGCAGGCTTATGTCATCACGAAGAAAACTGTGACCAGTAAGTCTGTCTTGAAGTTGCACTCCGTTGCAGGTGGTGGATTCGCTATAAGCATTCTTGCGCAATAAAATGCAGGATTTTAAGTTGTTATGAGAGAAATTTTTCTTGGATTAATAATGATGCTCATGAAAAGAATGAATAAAATGCTGTTGGTTGCTGCTTTGGCAGCAACCACACT
This sequence comes from Segatella copri, assembly GCF_015074785.1. Classification (NCBI taxonomy): domain Bacteria; kingdom Pseudomonadati; phylum Bacteroidota; class Bacteroidia; order Bacteroidales; family Prevotellaceae; genus Segatella; species Segatella copri. The sequence continues at coordinate 2,325,972 of NZ_CP042464.1, read as the reverse complement.
TTCTGCTCAGGCAGAACAGAAGAAGGGACCGGCTTGGTTGAGTGATGCACTGTTCTATCAGATTTATCCATCTTCCTATATGGATACTGATGGCAATGGTATTGGCGACCTGCCGGGTATCACTTCCAAGTTGGATTACATCAAGTCGCTGGGTGTGAACGCCCTCTGGCTCAATCCGATCTTTGAGTCGGGATGGTTTGACGGTGGATATGATGTCATCGACTTCTATAAGGTGGATCCCCGATTCGGTACCAATACCGATTTGGTTACATTGGTCAATGAGGCCCATAAACGTGGCATGAAGGTTTGTCTCGACCTGGTGGCAGGACATTCCAGCACCAAGTGTGCCTGGTTTAAGGAGTCTTCCGAGAAAGATCCTAACCAGCGTTACAGCGACTATTATATCTGGATGAATGATATCCCTGAGAGTGAGAAGAAAGAAATAGAAGCCCGTCATCAGGAGGCAAGTCCGGAGTCTAGTACCCGAGGCAGATATGTGGAGGCGAATGCTCCTCGTGCCAAGTATTATGAGAAGAATTTCTTCGAGTGCCAGCCAGCCTTGAACTATGGCTTTGCTCATCCAGACCCAAATCATCCTTGGGAGCAGAGCGTAGATGCGCCAGGACCACAGGCTGTCCGCAGGGAGATACGTAACATCATGGCTTTCTGGTTTGATAAGGGTGTGGATGGCTTCCGTGTAGATATGGCGTCATCGCTTATCAAGAACGACCCCGACAAGAAGGAGGTTTCCAAGCTCTGGAAGGAGATGCGTGCCTGGAAGGATAAGTATTATCCAGAGACCGTCCTGATTTCTGAGTGGGCTAATCCGCAGCAAGCCATTCCTGCCGGCTTCAACATCGATTTCTACATCCATTTCGGTCTTAAGGGCTATGCCTCTCTGTTCTTCGACCGCAAGACTCCATGGGGCAAGTGGGAGCAGAGCTATCAGAACTGCTATTTCGACAAGCAGGGCAAGGGTTCGCTTAAGGAATTTAGCGAGAACTTTACCAAGGCTTTCAATGCCACCAAGAATCTCGGCTACATCGCTGTTCCATCTGCTAACCACGATTACCAGCGTCCTAACATCGGTACCCGCAACACGCCAGACCAGCTGAAGGTGGCGATGACCTTCTTCCTCACCATGCCAGGTGTTCCATTTATCTATTATGGTGATGAGATTGGTATGAAGTATCAGATGAATCTCCCTAACAAGGAGGGTAGCAATGAGCGCTCTGGTACCCGCACTCCGATGCAATGGACCAAGGGCAAGAATGCCGGCTTCTCAACGAGTGCGCCTGATAAACTCTACTTCCCTGTAGATACGGAAAACGGAAAGTTGACCGTAGAGGCTCAGCAGGGAGATCAGAATTCTCTGTTGTCATATACCCGTAAGCTGACCGCTTTGCGTCATTCAGCCAAGGCTCTTGACAATGAGGGAGATTGGAAGCTCCTGAACCAGAAGGGTCAGGAATATCCGATGGTATATGAGCGCACTTTGGGTGATGAGAAGTATGTTGTTGTCGTGAATCCTGGTGCCAAGGCAGCCTCTCTCAACATCAACTCTGTAGGTGGCAAGGCAGTTTCTGTTCTTTCTACAGGAAAGGTTGTATATAAACCAGGCAAGAAGACCGATGTCATCAAGGCTTCAGGCATTAGTGCCGCCGTATTCAAGGTGGCTAAGTAACCTGCAAACATGATTATTGCTAGCTTTATTAAATATCAGAATCCGCATGGCTCTCTGGGCTGTGCGGATTTTTTATACCGATTTTTCTTTTTAATAACTAAAGATATTTAAATATTTAACCCTATATTTGGTGATAAATAAAGAAATAACTATATTTGCAGCATGATTACGGAATATGGTATAGAGGCAAAGTCTAATTCTGAGATTATATCTGAATTAGGAGGACGATTCAAGCAATATCGTCTGTTCAGCAATCTCACTCAGAAAGAGGTGGCTGTAAAGGCTGGTGTGAGCATTTTCACCATTAGCCAGTTTGAAAAAGGCGAAGCTAAGAACATAGGCTTTGGCACTATTCTTTCTCTGTTGAGGAGCATTGGATTCCTGCAGGAAGCAGAGAAACTCTTGCCGCCACTGCCAATGCTGCCTAGCCATGTGAAGAAAATGAATGAAAAGAAGGAAAGGGTAAGACATGAAAGATAATGTTGTGCAGGTGAATTTATGGGATAAGAATGTGGGCTTGTTGTCTTGGGACGACAAGCGGGGCTGCTCTGTCTTCCAATTCGACAAGGATTTTATGCAATATGGATGGAATATTGCACCATTGGTAGCGCCGTTGGATTCTGTTTATGTTCAAAGAACTTTCCCTATGTCTGGAAACAGAGAAAAACTTTATGCAGGTTTGCCTGAGTTCATAGCAGATTCTCTGCCTGACAATTGGGGAAATGTGGTCTTCCAGAAATGGATGGAAGCCAATCATCTGCAATCCAAAATGGTAAATGCAGTGGATAGACTGTCTTTTATCGGTAAGAGAGCAATGGGAGCCTTGGAGTTTCAACCTGCTCATATCCAGGAGGATGCATCTGTAAATATCGAATTGGCTTCACTTTATGAACTTGCTAATAAATTATTCCTGGATAGGCAGGATGTGAACATTGATATGAGCAACAGTCTTATTCTGGAAGATTTGTACAAGGTGGGAACTTCCGCTGGTGGTCAGCGTCCTAAGGCGATTATCGGCATGGATGAAACTACAGGTATTATTCGTTCAGGTCAAGCCGATTTGCCAACCAACTTTAAGCACTATATATTGAAGTTTGATACAAGCAGAAAAAATGAACTTCCTTTTACCAGGGTAGAGATGGCTTATTATCTGATGGCCAAGGATGCCGGTATCAATATGATGCCTTCTCGTTTGGTAGAGATTGAAGGAACCCAGAATTTTCTGACCCAACGCTTTGATAGAGTGGAGGGTAGAAAAATATATACTCAGACTTTAGCTGCCATGAGTTCCTTGGCTGATACTTACGAAGATTTGTTTGTGGTGGGTAGAAAACTGAATTTGTCTGCTGAAGAGCAGAGTCAGCAATATAGGAGAATGGTGTTTAATGTTCTTGCAGAGAATGTAGATGACCATACCAAGAACTTCTCATTTGTGATGTACCCCAATGGAGAATGGCATATATCGCCAGCTTACGACATCGTGTTTTCCGCCGATCCTGATTCGCATTTCTATCGTAACCATGAACTTACGATTCTTGGCAAGCGAAAGAATATAACGAAGCAGGATTTGATGCTTTTCGCACAAAGACAGGATATCAGAAATGCTTCTAGTATCATAGAAGAAGTGGAAGACGTGGTGATGAACTTCAAGTCTTATGCAGAGAAAGTGGAAATCGATGAGCACTGGATACGCAAAATAGAACGGGTTTTGGAAGAAAACCGTTGTTAAGTAAACGATTTCATACAATTATAATAAGGAATCGTGTGGTTATTGCTTTTCTTTTTGTACCTTTGCAGCCGTTTGGCAATTGTGGGTACCAAATCATACATAAAGGAAAAAAAGAATATCTAATAATAAATAAAAAGTAATGACTACACTTACAATTTCTATTATTGTCGTTTTCGTGCTCGGCTATGCACTCATAGCCACCGAAAGCTTGACAAAGGTAAACAAGGCTGCGATAGCCCTGTTGATGTTGGTAGGTTGTTGGACCCTCTACATGGTGGATCCAATGCAGTATCTCCAGTTGATGCACCCTGATTATACAGGCGGTGCAGCAGGAATGGTGGAGAAGGTGACCGGAATCATCCAGGAACATCTGGGTGATACTGCCACAACACTCTTCTTCCTGATGGGTGCAATGACCATCGTGGAAATCGTTGACCAGAACGGCGGATTCAACTGGGTTCGCAAGGTGATGAAGACAAAGTCGAAGCGTGCGCTTCTCTGGCGTATCGCTATCCTTACCTTCTTCCTCTCTGCAATCCTCGACAATCTGACCACCAGTATCGTGATGATCATGATTCTCCGAAAGCTCGTCACCGACCATAAGGATCGCATGGTTTATGCATCTCTCGTCATCATCGCAGCCAATTCGGGTGGTGCCTTCTCACCAATCGGCGACGTTACCACCATCATGCTCTGGAACAAGGGACTGATTACTGCAGCCGGCGTTATCGCCGAAATCTTCATCCCGTCTGTGGTTTCCATGGTGATTCCTGCCCTCATCCTTCAGACCATGTTGAAGGGCGAACTCGTGATGCCTGAGGTTTCTGCCCAGCAGAATGCAGCGGTCAGCGATTTCACCGAAGGTCAGCGCAAGGCTGTGTTCTGGTTGGGAGTAGGCGGTTTGGTCTTCGTTCCTATCTTCAAGAGTATCACCCACTTGCCTCCATTCGTAGGAATCCTTCTAGTATTGGGCGTTCTCTGGACTGCCACCGAAATTTTCTATCGCGGTTTGCATCGTGGAGCTGATGCTGAGGGCACTCAGAAGCGAGTAACCAAGTTGCTTTCTCGTGTTGATATGAGTACCATTCTCTTCTTCCTCGGTATCCTGATGGCAGTATCCTGCCTGGCTGAGATTGGCGTGTTGACTGCTTTGGGTCAGGGCTTGAACGTCGTATTCGATGGCAACCACTACCTCGTAACTGGTATCATCGGTGTGCTTTCAAGTATTGTTGATAATGTGCCTCTGGTAGCCGGATGTATGGGAATGTATCCTGTGGCAGCCGCTGGTGATATGGCTGTGGATGGTGTCTTCTGGCAGTTGCTGGCCTACTGTGCCGGTGTCGGTGGTTCAATGCTGATTATCGGTAGTGCCGCAGGTGTGGTAGTAATGGGCTTGGAGAAGATTACCTTCGGCTGGTATATGAAGCATATCTCCTGGATAGCTTTCGTAGGTTATCTCGCAGGTATCATCAGCTACTGGTTCATCCGCACCTTCCTTTATGCTATCTAAAGGATAATAGTTTTCGCTTACGTGAAAAAGTTTTTTTGAGAAAAAAGTCTCAAAGTCTCATTTTTTTTATTGAAAATATCGACTTAAAGGCTTGATAGATAATAAGATAAAGAGAATGAGACTTCTCGGTTTTTGTGCCGAGAAGTCTCATTAAAGTATCATAGAAGTATCATTATTTCACTTTTTCTTTACAAGATACTTCATTCCATCTGCAAATCTCTTATGTTTTAACTCACTCATATTCGCCAGTTTTCTGCCGAATCCCATCAAACTGTTCACCTTGAGCGATGAACCTATCTGCTTTTTCAGATAGTCGAAAATCTCGGCGGCAGTCAGATATTCACCCTCTTTCTCATTCTCAACCAAATCAAAATAGAGCCGGAAATACTGGTCTATCGGCTCAGCCACCTCAAACTGGCAGTTGTTCTTCATGATCAACTTCACCTGTTCCGCATCAAAATAACTCTTTTCGCCATTGTGCAGGGCGGTCAGCGCCTGGGCGAAAAGTTGCTGATAGTTCGGACGCACACTCACATCGATCGGTCCCGTCAGTTCCACGCCTATAAACCTTCTGTTGCCGGATGGGTCGGTGAGAATATCCGTCATGTTGCTCGTGGCGATGAACGAGGCGAGACGAGGAAATTCCATGACATGACTGCCATACGGAGGCTTGTATTTCAGCGTAGGCAACTGGATGAGATTCTTCAGAAATCCCTGCTGCACCTGTGGCGAAATCTGGTTGAACTCATCGAGATTGATGACCATAAACTGTGCCATCGCCTGATAAACCTGACGTTTTTCTGACAGAATCAGATTATCGTTATATCCCCACTGCAGCTCCGGTGGCAACAGCCGGCGACAGAAAGTACTCTTGTTGTAACCCTGCTTGGAAATCAGAAGCGGAGCCACCGAGTTGCCATACTGGCGATGGGTAAAGCCGCGCCACTGGTCAACCATGCCCAGAAACCAGGTGTAGAACCAGTCTGCCCAGTAAGGATTGTTGGTAGGAACCGTACGAGCCAAGGCACGTATATGGTCCTTCCCGTCCCATTTGTCGTAGCATTGGAAGAGATATTCATCTATCGGATTATAATTCTTGATATAATCAGACTCTAGAAAATTCCTGACATCCTTGATGCTCACTCGGATATCAGCGAGCTGCACCTCCAGCGTCATGCGCTTCTGCACTCTCGAATCTACGGGCTGGAAACCATACCAACCCTTCTCCTTTGGCATGTATTCCACGAATTTCATCACCGTGTTGTATCTGAAGTTATATTTACTTTTCAGCAGCTGTATCATGCTCGCGATATTCTCGCGAACGCTGTTCTTGTCAACTTTCTTTTCTTCTTCCGAAGTATCGGAACCAGGAATCATCTGCTGATTATCTTCCGTGTTGAAAGCCTGGTTCTGAGGGTGCATGTTGCTGTCAATTTTCATCGCCACCGCCTTACTGTTGAAATAAGGTTTCGCATCGAGCGTCATCATAAAACTGTTGTGCATCGAAGGCTCAAAAGACAGATTTGAGCCCGCTTCTATAGAAGGTTTCGGTCCGTCTGTGAGCACCGAAGTCTTGGCAATCGCCTGATATACAGGCAGAATCTGCTGGTAAGCGATGCGGTACAGTCGTTCGGCATCCGCCTCCTCAGCAGGCAGCAAATCATCTTCATTGCTGAATTTCACCAATACGATAACCGACTTTCCATCAGCACCTTCCAGCGCAGCAAAGGTAGAAGGCAGCATGGCAACCGAGCGCTTCACGCCCTCCACGCCGTCCGCATCCGTGATGTTTCCGAATTTCAGCAGCAGGATACCGTTGCAAGTCTTCATCTTCAGGTTGTTGTTTTCGTCTTTGGCGAATTCTGCAGCTGGATAGATGTGCATCCATGTTGGCATATCCTTGTAATATTCGTAGCCGCTTTCCATATAGGTCACGTATTCGCGGAAATGGGTAACAGTAAGTCTGCTGTCATCTTTTGCGATACGTTGCAGCAACTTCTCCATCGTCTTTGTGCTGACGAGGAGCTGCTTCTTATTGTTTGTATGAACGATAGTTACCTTCATTGTATATCTGATTAATGGTTAAGTGTCAACTATAAACTGTAAATTATAAACTGTAAATTATAAACTATAAACTCTTGTTGGCGTTGCCCAAAGTTTGGTTGGTAAATTGGGCACTCGTTTCCCGTTGTACGGGCAATGGCTGCCCGTCACTTGTTCTCCAGTAGCCCATCACTTGTTCACCGGTAGCCCATCACGTGTTCTCTGTGGGACCGCTTAAATGGCATGGCTGGAACATCTGGAGGACAGAGAAAAAGATTAGCTTTTAGTGAAATCAATCTCTTCCGAGAAATGATCGAATTCAACATCTTTATATCCGTATCTGGCGAAGAGCTGTTTGATATATGCCTGTTGTTCCGGCAGGAGTTTCAGTTGTCCCAGTTTGTAACGATAGTATTGTCCTTTGCTGCCGAGGTAGTCTCTCATTTCGGCGCGCAGTGCAGGAGCGTCTTTCACTTTCATTTCGGCAAAGAGTTTGTCGAATCCCCATGCCATTTTCACGACACGCAGCGGAGTGAAGTACTTGCAATTCCCGTTTTTCAGGGCATTTGGGAAAATGGCATCCCCTCTATCTGTCTTCTCATTTTTGTAGAGACCGGATAGATAGTGGATACATTTGTTTTTCATCGGACATGGTTCGGTGAAACAGTAGGTGATGTTGCTAGGTACGTTTCCGTACTCAAAAGCCTTTTTCAGTAATTCCTTTTCATCCATGTTTCTTAAGTATTAAGAATAAAACATTCTGTTTTACTAGACGCAAAAACATCCTGTTTATTGCCTTATAAATGCTATTATTATCACTTCATAAAGCATTTTTTTTCGATGCAGGCAAGAAATCATGATACTTCTCGCTAATTTATGATACTTCGATGATACTTCTTCCTCCGTTTTTAGAGAAGTCTAATTTTGTTAATGCGCTGTGTATTAATGTTATAACCATCAATTTTCAAGGTGGAATGATACTTTGATACTTTTTTCGAGGAAAAACTTTTTTGCGTACGATGGTTGTTTGATTTTTTTAAGGATGAAGCATTTATGTGGGTGCATCATTTTCATGGTACCGCCGGGTGCTGTGGAATCTACCAGATTAAAGTCGTGTTGAGGTTATCTACTTTAACCATGAAAAGCTCCCTGGCATAGCATGTTGGAATTGCTATGCTGGGGAGCTTCTTTGCTAGTTGTTTTTTTTCAGTTAGTGGTATTTTTTTGTTGTAAAAGGTTCCATTAGGAAAGGGTATGCCTAGTGGAACCTGATGAGAGGATACCATATTCAATGAATTTGCTATATTCATTGTATGTATGGAAGTATCTTCAGTGGTGAGCCAATTGCTTTATCGTATGCTGTACCAAGTAGCATACTCCTTTCCTTGGTTCCCCAGAGGCATGCGATGGCTTTTATGCCAGCTCTTTTAGATGCAATCATGTCTATAGCCCTATCTCCAAAGCTCAGAATATCTTCAGCTTTCTCATTCATCAGCTCCAATGCCTTTAGCATAGGTGCAGGATGGGGCTTGACGGGATGGGCATCATGGTAGCCAACGATGAAACTTGCTGGAATCTGGTAATAGTCAACGATTCTTTCCACATAGGGACGTGGTGAACTGCTGACTATCGCCATCTTGATACCTTGGGCTTTTATTTGGTCAAGGACTTCTTGGATTCCTGCATACATGGAGGTATATGGGATAAGTCTATATGCCTCGTGCCAGTTTCTCGTCTTTCTGGCATTTTCCAGTGTAGTGGTATCAACAAGAGTTAAGTCCAGGTCAAAAATTACTCCTTTAATCATAGCCTAGAATAATGATTTTTTGATTTTTGGTTTGTTGATTCTTTCTACTGATTCTCTGATGATGGCAAGGGCTTCATCGAATGAACCTGAGGTCAGGGCATGGGCTTTTCCTTCTTCAAGGAACACTCTGTTGCCCTCTGCTTTTCCGCCAGTTTGTCCATTCATGTTCTTGTACCGGATCATGAAGAGAGGCTTTTGGGCTTTGATGGTGGCGTTTACTGCATGCATGGTTCCTCCTCTGAGACTTGTCTGGATGACGAGGGTTGCGTATGAGAGTCCTGCCTGCAGTCTGTCACGTTCCACTAGGGTATAGCGATTTCCTCTTTGTCCTACCGGATACTCTGAGAGCAGCAATCCGCCGTTCTCAACGATGTTCTTGGCCAGTTCTAGGTTTTCCTTTGGATAGATGGATTCCCAGTCCAAGCCGTTGGCAAGGAATGCCGTGGTGGTTCCCTTCACGTTCAATGCTCCTTGGTGACCAGTGGTGTCGCATCCTATAGCAAGGCCTGATACGATGTTGAACCCTTCTGCAGCGAACTTTTCTGCGAAGTAGATTCCTGCTTGCGTTCCTGCTTCTGTTGGTTCTCTTGTGCCGATGATGGCAATACCCGGCATTTGCAGGGCTTTGATGTTTCCTCTGTAGAACAGAAGTAACGGTGCATCTGCATTGCCATCCTCATTGATGGTCTCACGTAGGATTTGAGGGAAAGCATCTTCGTAATAGGAGATAATGCCTACACCGCATCTCTCTGCATCGTTGATGATGGTCATTGCCTTTCTGTTGGCTTCGTGGAGATCTGTAGTAGTGAACTTTTCGAACTTCTTACCTTTGAGAGTTGTCCAGAAGTCACACAGATCCTTGATGGTTTGTACTTGGGACGGTGCTACTTCGGCTATGGAGAGAACGGTTTTGTTTCCACAGCCCTTGAGGTTTTTCAATGTCAGTATGAGTTCTGTATTGAGTGCCATATTTATTTGTTATTATTTTTGTTGTTACTCGACTGAAAAAGTAGTTTTTTTTATATCCAAACATCTTGGAAAAATACTTGCTTTTACAGCTGTTTGTCTTCTTTGTGTTAGTCGATGTTCCAGTAGGCGTCAGGATCGCCGTCGAAGACATCGTCTATGTCTTGGTCGCTCCAACCTTCTACGTCTTGAGCATATGAACCATTGTAGTTGTCGTATGTTTTTTCTTCCTCGTAGTAGTCTGCTGGATCGTAGTCGTCTTCTTCCTCGTAGTAATCTGCTGGATCGTAGTCGTCTTCTGGATCGTAATCGATCATCGGATTGTAATGGGGATGGTAGTCTGGGTTGATGGTTTTTGCCAGGAACAATCCTGTAATGCTTGCTGCTCCCATGGATTTCAGCTTTTCTGCCACCATTTCGAAGGTTTTTCCTCTGGTGATGATGTCATCAATGACGATGATTTTCTCGCCTGTAATTCTACTGGTGTTGAAGCCGAAGCCTTCGATTGGGTTACCGGACTTTCCTGTGAGGTGACCTGCTTCATGGTCGTGCTCATTGTAGATGGCATCGATGACTACCTTGTAGCCTGCAGCCAGGATTGCTTCTGCAAGCTTTTGGTAGCGGGTCACTGTCTTGCTCTTGGTTGATGCAGGGATGAAGCAGATGCTCCAACCTGTTTTCTCGCCATTTGTTATTTCCTGTATCTTGTTCAGGAATCCACTCTTAACTTCGTCGTTGAGGTAGCCGTCTTTGAAGTTATAGCAAGTCTGACGGTCTGCCAACTGCTGGGCATTTGCCTGGTATCTCACTGGGAGATAATTTTTGATATAATGATAATTGTACATACTGATTATTTTTTATGATTTTTATATGTTTTAATCTATGTTGTTTTCTGATGGGCTATGCTGAATGTCTTACCCAGTCTGGATTGATTGTTTTGGCGAGGAAGAGTCCTCTTACCATGTTCGCACCATTTCTGATGAGCTTATCGGTTGTCTGCATGAATGTCATGCCTCTTGTGATGATGTCATCTATGAGGATGATGTTTTTGCCGGCAACGTCGCTTGTCTTGATGTTGAAGTTCTCTGCCGGGTTTGTCTTCTTGCCTGTGATGTGGCCTGATTCCTGGTCCAGGATTGGCAGGATGGTATGGTAGTCGCAGGCAATTCCTGTTTCCTTCTCGATGAAGGCTGCGAGCTTTTGGTAGCGGCAAGCTGTCTTGTGGTGTGTGGATGCTGGTATGAAGCATACTCTCCAGTTGTAGCCACCTATTTCGTTTTTCATTTCCTTGATGCATTCTACGATTGTGTTCATCAAGCTAAGGCTGCAGTAGCCGTTTTTGAAGTCGTAGATAACTTCTCTGTCATTCTCTTGTTTCATTGTTGCGGAGTATCTCTTTGGGAGGTATTCCATGAGGTAGCGATATTCGTAATTCATATTCTTTAATTTTAATGGGTTTAACTTCTTGTTCCTGTTTTCGTTTGCAAAAGTACTGTGGGAGTTTGAAATGGTATTTCACTCACTCAATTTTCCCTTTTTTTGCTACTTTCTTTTGTTTTATGCCATTTTTATGAATGGATACAACTGTGTCGCTAACAACTTAACCATAGCGGCTTTGGTTTTTCTGGGTGCAAAGGTAGGAGAACATCGTGAAATGATATTTCACTGGCTCATTTTTCCTGTTTTTTGTTGTTTAGGGTGCATATAATACCTTATTATATATATGTGAGGAATAGTTTTTTGTAGTTTGATTTGTTGGTTTATGATATTGTGATGGTGTAGTTTACTTTTATGCTGAAGAGTGCTTTTTGGGTTAACTCTTTGATTTGTTGTTAACAACACTAAATTGTGAGGTCTAGAAGGCCTAAATATTTAAGAATAATTGGCTTGCATATCTCAGAAAAAAGTCGTACCTTTGCACCCGCTAAGGAATAGTTAATTTTCGGTTAAGAAAAGTTAATATTTCTTTAGTAAAGTTCTTTAACTTACTGATAATCAGTATAGTCTTATAAGGTTGGTACGAGACCATTGTCCACTACAATAAGGATTAAGACAAGTGTCGCCATCTTCATAACGTTCAATAGTGACAGAAGTACGAGACCATTGTCCACTACAATAAGGATTAAGACAAAATTAATAATAAAGAAAGAGGGAAATCCAAGTGGAGTACGAGACCATTGTCCACTACAATAAGGATTAAGACTCGTATTTGCACATATAGTCCAGCTTAGTGAACTGTACGAGACCATTGTCCACTACAATAAGGATTAAGACCCAGAGAAATAGAAAGCGTGCAAAGGCATCACCAAAGTACGAGACCATTGTCCACTACAATAAGGATTAAGACATTGTATCAAGAATATCTCTAAAATTAGGATTATCTATGTACGAGACCATTGTCCACTACAACAAGGATTAAGACTTCATATAGCGCAAATCGTTATGGAAAACCAGCTTGAGTACTAGACCATTGTCCACTACAACAAGGATTAAGACTTTAATTAATTAAATTGTAAAACATGTTTATTATCTGTACGAGACCATTGTCCACTACAATAAAGATTAAGACTGTGCTGCCTGCCCTGTCATCATGTTGGCAGGAATTGGTACTAGACCATTGTCCACTACAATAAGGATTAAGACAGATTATACCAATCAATGACAACATTCTTCATCACACTGTACGAGACCATTGTCCACTACAACAAGGATTAAGACATCTGTGAGGCAGACATTGCTGAATGGTTTACCTGACGTACGAGACCATCTTCCACTACAACAAGGATTAAGACGCATTGTTACATGCAAACTTCATTTCTTCCAATGAAGTTAGTACGAGACCATTGTCCACTACAACAAGGATTAATTTGAACTGCCTACGTGCTAAAGACTTGTGGACAGTTCAACGTGCTTTTTTCTTAGAGATACTTTTTAAGGGGGTACTGAAATAGATTTCTTTTAAAGAAATGGCCTCATTTTCAAGTATTTTGAGGAATTATCAGTAAAATTCCTAACGAAAAGTTGGTATTCTATTATATTTTTAATACTTTTGTACCTTTGTATAAAAGTGCTTAAACTTATAATAATGAATAGATATATTTTCAATGAATGGTTAAACAGGCGAAATGTTCTGGTAATCCCTTTGCTCTGGGTTGGTGCTGCTTTGACATCTGCTCAGGTTGGGCTTAACTGCTTGTACTCTTTTCTTCTTATGGTGTTGGCTGTTTATGTGGCTAGCAAGGATGGTATTTGGCTTAAGTCAGATAATTCTGAAGTGAGGAACGTGTTTCTGGTAGCTATGTATTCTATGTTTGACAAGAAAGATTAAACTGTTTTATATGGACTTTTACTGTTAACTATGTGAGTTTCTTTGATGGTTTCTATGTCAAGAAATTCAAGAACAATGAAATATAAAAAAGAATTATGTATACTATTGATACATCGATATACAGATTATTAGGCGATAAGCTGATAACAACGTTTACTTACAACAAACTGTGGGCTCTTTCACTGTTCACTGTTGGAGACATTCAGGCTATGGGGATAAAAAAGTTGTGGGCAATACCAGGGATAGGATTGAAGGTTATCAATGATGTAGAGCATGTTTTTGCTACGATTAATTCTCAAGATCCTCTTTTGGAGGTAAAGCAATTTTGTGGTGATGAAATCATGCAAAAGATGGTCATCTGTTATGCTCATTTATGTGAGAATGCTGAAGATAGCAAGGAATTTCAGGCAATATTCCCTTCTTCGTTAGATATACTGAAGTTCATTTGTATGAAGGGATCTCACTTAATGTCGATGGTGGATAATTATCCTAGGGCAGCTTCATGCCTATATGTTTTCTTACTTTGTCTGGAATATTTGATGCATGATCTTCATAACGAGTTTAGTTTTTATGTTCAAGATAATGCTAAGCAATATATGCATAAGGTGGGTAAAGATGCATTGGGAACGTTACTTTATTCTCGTCTTTCTAATAAGAACAGGTTCTTGTTGGAATTGCATTATGCTGTCTTTAAAAAGAACTTTAAAGGGCTAGATTTTGTCCAAATATTTCCTTTCGTAGAGGATAGATTGACATATGAAGTTGAAATGTTCCAATCATGGACATATCATAGCTTTAATAAATTATATCGTTTTGACATTGAATATAAACTTGAACATTCCTTGAACGATCATTATCCGTTTTCTTTGCTTGATTTTCTTGTAGAGGCATATACATCCATAGACTTTGAACATACCTGTTTATGCACAATAGGATTGTTTCCATTCATGACGGATAAAAAGGTATCCTTTGTGATTGATTTTCATCGGGCAAATGGTTATTATCCGATGTTCACTCTTTTTACGGATTATCTGAATAGTGGAATGTGGAATGAAAGAAGGTGTTTTTTCTTAGAATATAGAGGAATCGGGACAGAAAGAAGAACTCTTCAGGAGTTAATGAAAGCCTACAATATAAAATCATATAAACTTAAGAAGTATCTTTTTTTCCCTATAGGGGAGAATACTGAACCAATTACACAGGATGAACATTGGAAATATTACGACTTTTTGTATGAAATGCCGTTTATTGGATTCTATTCGCCTATTTGTAAGAATATCTTGGAAAAAGAGCATTTGCAGGATGTCATTGGGCTGATGGAACTGGTATTTTTGAGAAATTCTTGCTATCCTTTAAATAAGCAGTTTCGAAAGTACAATTATCAAGATAGATTTATATTGGTTAATGCATGTCTGTTTGATACAAAAGAAATAGCCAAGCTGGTTGAGAAGATGAAAGAACTGTTGGCTACCACTCGTTTCAAGGATGAGCATTATCAGGCTAGTATGTTTTTAAAGGAGTTGGATATTCAGAAATTAGGTGGTAAGGAGCATTTCATTTCTTTCTTTACTTATCTGATGTTGGATATCTTTGGATTGAAAGTGGATCGTGAAGGTGGTTTTGTGGCTGAAAGAAACAAAATCTCCGTTACTTATGAGCTACTGGATATACTGAAAGAAAGAGGTAAACCTATGAGAGCGGAGGAAATTAGAGACATTTTTCTAAGAAGGTGTCCTACTTATCGTCATCTTACGGTTAATACCATCCGCGTTTATTTGCTTAAAATGAAGGAAGTGAAATCCATTGGATTGTCAGGCTACTATGGGTTGGCGTCTTGGGAGCATATCTATTGGGGGACGATGGTAGACAAAATTTATGAGGTGTTGTCTCTGGCCGGTAAGCCATTGCTTCTTAGCGAAATTTATCAGCAAGTGAAGGTGTTTTTCCCAAATTCAACGAAATCGTCCATTGAAGCTAGCATGAGACTGGATGCAAGGCATCGGTTTAAATATGACGTAGAGGGACACGTATATTTTTTGGTAGATCATTCTACTTAACTTCTCATTACTGTAAAGTACGATACCATCGGCCATTACAACAAGGGATGATTCCTGTTCGATAATTCCACTATAGCTTAATGTCGATGGTGTTTTTCTTTTAAATGTAGAGATAAATTGATATAATCCAAAAGGAATATTCAAATATTACAAAAGATTAACGCTTCAATGTGTTGGGATTTCAATGGAAAAATATAACTTTGCAATTGCGAAAGTGTTGGATTGAGGGAGAGGGTCATAGCTACGTTCTCATTTTTACCGCCAATGTTTTGCATGGCAGTTGGATATTCGCAATGAATGAGATTGCGCAGAAATGCCAACTGCATAAAAGAAAGGTTTGGAGCGACAGCACCTGCTCCAACGAAAGGCAGCCTAGGGGGTACGATGGTAGCTGCGCCTTTCTACCTTTGGTTTGTGAAAGAGCTTTGTCACTTCTCAATTAAGTAGGTGTAGTGTTCATACTCTTACATCTGGCCAAAGATTCTTTCTTTTTTACTTGCTTGAGGTTCTTGAAGGGTTCTGCTTTGGCACAATTATGGGGAGTTCTTTCGTTTTAGGTATGCTTGCTTACGAGCAGTCCATTCTGTAGGGTACACCTAATAGGGGCATACCCTAAGAATAGATCTTACCAGTTCTTAGATAACTGAACTGTAGAGTGATGATAGTTTGCTTTGTATTCTGGGTACTGTATGGTTATTACAGAACATTTGCGACAAAATTATAAATAAAATATTTGCCTTACCATAGGATATCTCAGTTCTCTGTATTTTGTGGAACGATTTCTTCACGCAGCCTGTTATGAACTGTGAAAAAATCATTCAATAGCGCCATTAGGTATTCTTTCACATGAGGGATTTCCTTGGTCAGAATGCACTGGCGTTTGGAATGGAGAACAAATTTCTGTCCTTCTTCTTCTATGGTATAAAAAATAGTTGTTCCACACCAGCTGTTGATAGTGTTAATTGCCTTACGTACATTGGACATTTGTTCTAGATCATCCAATGGAACAATATACCACCTTGGATCCCAAATATCAATGAAGAAACTCTCGTTGGTGGCATCAATGATGAAATGTTCTCCCTGATACTGAAAATATAAGCGGTTTTCGTCCTCTTCTTCAACAGATACCTCACAGTTTAACTGCTTCAGTAGCTCTATGCACAAATCCTTGGTGTGTGGAGGTTCTTCCTGCTTTTCTTCCTGCTGTATGTTTGCAGAAGCCTCAGGTTGTGTGCTGCCGGCTGCCCCTTGTTCTGTTGGCTTTACTTTTCTTCGAGTAAAGAAATAAGTACAAGCTACAATCACAATTGTTGAAATAATTGTTTCCATATGTATGGTTTTTATTTGATGTTTTTTTCCAATAACTCTGCTATCTTTCTGAAAGTTTCTCCTGCCATGTTTCCTCCAGGAGCTGGTGTCCCTGGTCTCTTATAGCTGACGAATACCGTGTATTTCGGTTTCTCGATAGGGAAGTAGCCGCAGAAGTCTGCATAGATGCCATCTTCCGTATGGATACTTCCTGAGATGCCAGCCACATTGACCATTTTTGATTCTGCCTTCTTGCCCAATCCGTTTGTGACGAAGAATCTAAGTGCTTTCTGCATAGATTCAATATTCTTCTTCTTGGCTATCAAAGAGTCTACTACGATGGCAGAACCCTCCTGCATTTTTGGACTAACCATCTTTCCTCCATTGGCAATGGCATTGAAGAAACTTACCATGCTGGTTGGTCTTCTATGATGGAAGCCTAGAGCATAAACAGGCCAGGAACCTTTGAAAGTAGAATCCTTCTCCAATCCCATTTGCTGTAGCTTTTGCAAGAAAACATCTTTATTTTGGTAAGCCACATCTACAGCCTTGTCAATGGCAATACTGGAATTGTATGCCAGCCCCTGCAGAAGCGTCAGTTCTCCATATCCACCTTTTCGCCAGTTATGGTCATAGATGGTATCCTGTCCGATAACATCAATACCAGTATAAGTATTGAAAGTATCATCCAGCGATACATTTCCTGTTTCCAGGACAGCAAGAAGGGATGCCCCTCTGAAAAGGAAAGTTTCACGGGCCTTGGAGAGTAGGGTGGTGTCCTCTACTACTTTTCCTTTATCTTCCTTCCATCCTACTACTGCCCGGAGATTACCTGTGGAGGTCTCCATGACGATTACCATACCTTCTTGAGCAGCAAACTCCTTCATATCCTGCTTTACAATGCTGTCAACAGAGTTCTGCAACTGAAGATTGATGGTGCTTTCTGGAAGTTGTTTAGCAGTGCAAGCAGAGAATACTGTTACGATAAGCATTATGAATGCAGCAAAAAATATTTTTTTCATTATGTCACATTTTTATGATTGTTACTACCATTTTCTTTTTTTGTTACAACTTTACATATCCTGGTCTTATTGTTTAAAATAACCAATGTTCTCTAATAAGAACTTTTCTAAAAGGATTATCTTTATTCTCACATTGTGCATTAAATAATAGCATACAAGAGCGAAATTTGATTACATCATTTCCAAATACTTCATACGCTAAAACGTCCAATCGTCACCTTTGTCATTATTTTATTTTTAAAAGAAAACATCCAATACTTCCTCAAACACATCATTCGGACTTACTCTATTGAAGAGATTCATAGAGGTGTTGAGCTTCATCACGTCAACTCCGCTTCCCATGATGTATTCGATGTCCTTACCCTTGTGAAGCAGGAGCGCCTTGCAGCATTCACGGAGTCTTTCACCCAGAATTTCATGTTCAATATAGGCTCTGGCTTCACCCTCGCCATCCAAACCATAGTAGTTTGCGTTGTAGCTATGACCGAGTCCTTTCTGCTGTGGAAAGATATACCATATCCAATGGCTTTGCTTTCGTCCTTCCTTCAGTTCTCTCAAAGCCTGGTTATAGGCAAACTCCTGAGCATCCAGGAAACGTAAGAGATCATAGTGTGGCTGCTGAACCTTAGGCCATCCGATGATGTCCCAGAACTCAGAAGGAAGGCACACATTCTCAAGATCGTAACATCTTTCAAACAGAGGAGCCATTTCTTCTGGAGAATATCCGGCGATACCGCAACCAATCAATGTCACAAAGAATGTTTTGTCAGGGTGATTCTTGGCAAACTCGATGAATTCATCCACATCCTTTTTCATAGCTTCCATACCACTCATTGAATCGATGGCGTAACTCATTCCCTGCAAACCATGTCCCTGTCCTCTGATAGCACCGAACTTCTCCAGGGCTGTTTTTGCCGCACCACCATCATGATGTCCCATGGCGTTAGAGCCGAATACAAAGATTTCACCAGCGGCAAGACGGCTGATGAGATGAGGGGTAACGCGAGTCTCTAGATTATTCGGTGACTTATCCAGTTTCGCAAGCTCTTCAGCTTCCACCACAGGAACCATCTTCTTCCATTCCTCCAGGAACTCTTTCATGTCGTATTTTAAGTTCTGAAGTTCAGAAGGCTTATATACGCCACTTTTCGCTACGTATTCTGCCACCTTTTTCTTCACCGTTGCCTCGGTCTTGAACTTTGCCATTTCCTTTGGATTCAACTTAAAGGTAAACGACTTATAGGTCTTCTTACCGTTGACCATTTCAAACTTGATAACTGAAATCTTTACTTCCTTACTCATTTTTATTATCTTTTAGTTATCTATTAATACCATTATCCCTTGAAAGGTAAACATGGTAGACTATTCTCTCCTGTTTATGTACGATGTAACTTCTGAGAGTTAGAGACATAAATTCGTTTTGGGTATTTACCAAGTACGAACAATGTAACCGGGCAAATCCAAACCTCCTTTGTGAATCCCTCTAAATTGGAAACCTTGTAGGTAGCACCACCAAAGATTCTGTAGTATTGTCTGGTAAGACAGATATCTGTAGATTCTTTCTGTTCGTAAGATACACGGACAGTGACCAATCTAGACTTGAAAGTCTCCAACAGATGGTTAGCTCCAGCAACCATCTGCAAGTTATGATGATGTCCAGCCCAAGGCATTTTAATATACCATAGGTTATCACTCTCTTTTTCGAAAGTAAGAACATACTGACGAGTTCTCAAAGACTTCACCATAGCCTTTACTAAAGTTGCAAACAATTTAAAATAATTCATTTTCTTATTCTTTGTTTATGTTTAATTGTTAATCATCTATATGAAGAGTTGGTCAAGTCACATAGATTCTGTAACTTTTAAATTACAGAACTACTGTATTTATGAATACAGTGCTTGATCTATATATGGACATCTTTAATGATGTAGTTGTTTTTGCTGTTGCAAAGGTAACAAAATGTTTCGAGAAAATACTATTTGAGGTGATAATTTTATTCTTGGTATTCCAAAAAGGTAAATATCACCCCAATAAGAGGTATTGCTCGTATGTCGAGCGGACTTATTGCAATGCATTCGGCTTGAATCAAACGCATTGGTTGGCTCCAGCTAAATGTCTCATTTGCCACGTGCTACTTTGGTGAACATGGAAGATGGCTATAGTCACTGATTCCTGTTACATTGGCAACGCTGGCAAGAATACTCCATATATTTCTCTTTGTT
Organism: Segatella copri; assembly: GCF_015074785.1. NCBI lineage: Bacteria > Pseudomonadati > Bacteroidota > Bacteroidia > Bacteroidales > Prevotellaceae > Segatella > Segatella copri. The sequence continues at coordinate 2,306,296 of NZ_CP042464.1, read as the reverse complement.
CTTTTTAAATGGCTTAGCAACAAGTCTGCATTTGGGGAATCATGGAATCTATCGCTGGATGATTCTGAAAGTTGGATTTGTGCCCGATATGCCACTTGTTGCAGTAGTTGCATTTGTAAGCTGTCATCTCTTTGGAATCATATGGGTGATTAATCTTCCATTGGGCTATAGCCTTTTGTGCAGATTCTTCGTTTTTGTACCCCATCTTTTTTTTGAGGACTAATTCGTTGGTGATAGGATCTTTCTTCCATTTCCAGTGGGTGGACTCGCCTCTTCTTGTGTTTCTAGTCTTTTCCTTCTGTCCGATGTTGTACAGTTGGAAGGCTGTGGCTCTGTCCATCCAGTACTTCTCTCTGTTGCTGGTCTTATAGCCTTCATCCTTCTTGTGCATCCGGTGATAGGCCTGGCACATTCTCTTCTCCACGATGCGTCTTACCTTTTTGGAGTCATGTGGAGCTTCCGTCTCAATGTCGAAGTTACGGAGCAGCATTCCTTTCTTGAACTTGAGCTTCTCCTTGAAGATTTTCTCTGTCTCCTTCTTGAAGCGTACATCCTGGCCATTCAGGACAACTCTGTTTCCATCCATTTTCACTAGCATGGTTGTGAGGTCTTTCTCTTTTGCTGCTTCCATGTTCATGAGTTTCTGGATGGCATTGAGTACGCTCTTGACGTTGAAGTTCACTCCGATGATGCTGTCTCTGATGTACTTGATCAGGTAGTACTCTTCTATTGTACAGTCATTGTTATGTAGGTACCATCCCAATGTTGCCAGATTCTCAGAGTAATTCCAGCAGTCAATCTTTTGGAAGCGGATGAGGGATGATTCCCAACTAGTTAAAATGTTCTTGATCATTGTATTCATAGTCTTTATTCTTTTTGTTGTGCTCCTAACTTTAACCATAGGTGCTTTGGTTTTCTGGGTGCAAAGGTAAGGGTATATAGTGAAAAGATATTTCACTTGCTCATTTTTCTTGTTTTTTGTTGTTTTTGTATACTTTCAGTTATATGCAGGACTCATGCTTTTTCCTTTATTTATTGGACTTTTATACTGTTTGTTGTTTGACAGATAGGAGGGCTAGGGGCGTGAGAGAAGTTTCTGAAAAGTGAATTTTTGAGTAAGTTTCTCATGCTCTTCTTGGCGACTTGCTTATTGTTTGGCGTTTCTTTTTGTTGATTGTTGAATTTGTAGTCTATAGCGAAGAACGTACAATGGTTAATGGAGCTTAATTTTTGGGCAGAAAATGGCTAAATATTTAATAATAATTGGCTTGCATATCTCAGAAAAAGGTCGTACCTTTGCACCCGCTAAGAAATAGTTAATTTTCGGTTAAGTAAAGTCAATATTTGTTTAGTAAAGTTCTTTAACTTACTGATAATCAGTATAGTCTTATAAGATCGAGTACGAGACCATTGTCCACTACAACAAGGATTAAGACCGCCCGCATCCTTGCGAATCTTGTTCAACTCTTTCAAGTACGAGACCATTGTCCACTACAACAAGGATTAAGACCCCTTTGCATTGAATGTTGCAATATCATCAGTGAGGTACGAGACCATTGTCCACTACAACAAGGATTAAGACGACTGAAATTTTCATACTCTTAATTTTTTTAAATGTTAAGTACGAGACCATTGTCCACTACAACAAGGATTAAGACTCACTCATTCCTAATAGCATGCATCCCATTCGTCTTCCTGTACGAGACCATTGTCCACTACAACAAGGATTAAGACTTAAGTTGTTTATAGAATGTAATTTTACCAGTGTGTACGAGACCATTGTCCACTACAACAAGGATTAAGACAACCATGAATCGTTACCTGTTGTTAAATAACTCGTACGAGACCATCGTCCACTACAACAAGGATTAAGACTCGTTCGCCTGGCTGATAACAGTCTTTCTCAGCAGTACGAGACCATCTTCCACTACAACAAAGATTAAGACTTCACTGATAATCATCGGCATAATCAGGGTCAATGCTGTACGAGACCTTCGTCCACTACAACAAGGATTAAGACACAGCACCGTTTTTGCCTACTGAAATTTTCATAATGTACGAGACCATTGTCCACTACAACAAGGATTAAGACTACCAAACTCCATCAGGAGTAATAGTATATGCTTTGCGGTCAAAGTACGAGACCATCTTCCACTACAATAAGGGATAATCTCTGTTTGATAGTACCTATGTATTTTATTATTGATGGTGTATTTCTGTTAAATGCATTGATCAATTGTTATAAACCAAAAACGTTGGATAGAGGGAGAGGGTGCATAGACTTTCTCATTTTTACCACCAATGTTTTGCATAGCAGTTGGATATTGGCCGGAATTGGGCTGACTGAGAAGTGCCAACTGCATTAAAGAAAGGTTGCTCCCAAGTATGTACGACTAAATGTAGGATATACTTGCATAGTGGCAAATGAGCACTAACCTTGTTGCTTTCATCAGCCTTTCTACCTTTGGTTTGGGAAAGAGCTGTGTCACTTCTCAACTAAGTAGGTGTAGTGTTCATACTCTTACATCTGGCCAAAGGTTCTTTATTTTTCCACTTGGTTGTGGTTTTGAATGAATCTGGAGTGGGTTGATTTAGTGGGGATTTTTTGTTTTTGATATGCTTGCTTTTGAGCAGTCCATTCTTTAGGGTACACCAAAATGGGGCATACCCTAAGAATAGACCTTATCAGTTCTTAGATAATTGAATGTATAGTTATGATAGTTTACTTTGTATTTTGGGTTCTGTATGGTTATTACGGAACTCCTGCGACAAAATTATAAGCAAAATCTTGGTTGGTTTGGACTCTCATTGATTGTCAATGATGTTTTTCAATGACTTTTGGCAATCTTGGCACAGTCCGTTTTTCATGTAGAAAGTATTCTTGCCATGGGCATCCTGCATCAGGCACTTCAAATCATCCTTCTTGCAATGCGGCAAACCGCGAGAATGCAGGAATTCATGGATTGTTACTTTCCATAAGTCATCCTTTCGTTTCAATCGGAAGGTTGAAACCACACAGGCGTCACCTGGCCGGAAACTCAATCCCATGATTCCATAGTTGTATTGTCCATGAATAGAAGTAGAGATGTCTCGATGCGTCAAACCTATCGTTACGATTTCATCATTACCTCCATGCTCTTCATGCAACATTTTCAGGATCCCCCCAGCCCAATACCTGTTTCTTGGTTTGTAGAGACATGAAGCAGGTATTTCTTTCTTGTCTCCAACAAACACAGAAGCTTCTAACCAAGCCCTTGGTTTCGTATAGAGAATGATACCCAATTGCTTCACGAGTTCTTCTCTCAACTGTTCTGCCTCCTGATGTGAGAAATTTCCCAAAGGCTTTAACTCTATGACATAACCCAATGGAGGATCTGCAGGGAGACTATCTCCCATTCCCTCATTGCCATGACTCTGATTTCCATTGGAACAACCTGCTAAAAACAGGATTGAGATTCCAGCTATAAACAATAATAACTTCTTCATAGAATATTCTTTTTTATTTGTATTTTGCATAAATCAATACCGGTCTTCTCCTAGAAGATTCCTTGTATATCTGCATCACTTTCTCCACGCAGCTCCTTGATACAGTAAAGCAGCCACGACTCTCTGTTCCCAGCGGAATATACTCCTTCTCACCGGAGAATCTTGTCACCTTGCCAGCAGAATGGATTAGGATACCGCGGGCTTTTGCCAGATAATTGCTCTTGTCGAGACCTTGAAGGCGAACGCAGTTCTTGAACTTCTTTCCACCTTTTCCTATCATGACATATCTGCCAAGACTCGTGCATCCACTTCCAGGGTTATTGCTGAACTTTGGTTGGGCTGCTGTATTTCCCTTACCACTTCCATGCATGCAATAGCTGCTCATCAGTCTTTTGCCACGCTGCAAATCATAGATAAAGAATCTCTTTTTGCCAGATGGAATGGAGAAATCCACCAGAATATAGTAATCCGTACTGTATCCCCGTCTATCACAATAGTCTCTTACTTGTGTCAGGTTCTCACAATCCACCTGATGATACCACTCTTTAGCATCCACCGTATTCTTAAAAAGCGGTTTTGTGAACCTATTATAAATAGGTGGAACGAAAAGGACACCGATGACAAGCAGGAGTAGGATACCCAATATGATTAAAAACTTTTTCATAATTAACTTGTGCATAATCTAAACTTTGACTTTACTATTCCCTGACGCAAGTCAGATTCATCTGCTGCTTGAGAAACTCGATAATCTCATTGCGCCTGTTTACCAAGACATAATGGTTTTCTTCAGGAACAAAGAACAGCCCTGTATGGACTCCCATCTTGCTGAGCCTGCTGGCCTGGCTTGGCATGAGAAATGAAGAGTTGTCCTCACCACCTCCAATCAGGTTCACGTTACATGGTATCTTCCTCAGTCCTCCAAGATTACAGGAGATAGATGTCAAACTCTTGAAATCCTTTGCATGGGATGAGTGCATGGCAGCCACTATCGCACTACCTCCATTTGAAAGCCCCATCAGGTGAATCTGACGATGGTCGATGTGATAGCCCATTTGCTCCAAGGAAGGTATGTAATAGCTGAAAATCTCATTGATATCACGATTTGTGAAGATGCCACTCATGCTGCGAGTACCGATGCTCAGCACGATGCAGTTGTCCAGGTCCTTCCAGATACCCTGATAGAGTTGCCAGTTGCCCAGGTAGCCATGACAGAATACCACCAGCGGATATTTGAATCCGTTCTCCTTGCTCCATCTTACATTCTCATCTCCTTTAGGGTCGCAGATATACACAGCCCTGTCGCTGGTTCCGAAAGCCTCGTTGAAAGCCTGCACATAGACACCAGACATCGGGTTATCCTTTCCCAGGTTGTCATACGGAGTAAAGAAGTTATGAATCTTTCCATTGGCAATATCCTGATTGGCTTGTGCAATAAGAGTTCCGCCAACGCCCATCATGCTGATTACAGGTCGGGTAATCATCAGGTTTTTTATGCCAAAGTTTACTATCTCTTCTTCAGGAATCAGGGTATTGATGAGATATTGGGTAAGCGGAGGGTGTTTGGTTTCACCATTCTTATCCAGATAAACGAGTCTCACCCTGTCATTAGATTCGATGCGATAACGGGGCATTGCCATCCACAGGCATACGAAGAAGAGCATCCAATAAGGCTTCATCCCCCATTTCTGCATCCATACTGGAAGCATCTCGAAGATGTGTTTCTTCCATACCAGGAAGAGCAACATCAACATGATGGTCTTGTAAAACAGAGAGGCAAACAATGCCCAAGCCACCACGAGTAATACAGATATAATACATTTCTTAGTCATATATTCTTCTTTTGTATGTTGGGTTATTTCGATACAGGAAAACTTATCAGTTCATTGCTGGTCTTCTTGGCAAGTTTGTTGAACCATACTAGCAGAATGATGTTCGATCCTATTAGTGCCATTCCCAGGAAGACAAAGAGGATGATATAAACACTCTGGTAACTCATGTGCCATTGCATCCCCGTCATCTTTGTATAGTTGATGAGTGCTTTATGCTGTGTCTGAAAGCTAAGTCCAATGAATGGGCTGATGAAATTGAACCAGTTGGAGAAGATCAGATATGTATAGCCAAGAATGGAAATTGTTCCTGATATGGTGAACACATCCAGGCCGAATTGCTTGTATCTCTTCCTCATGGGGATGAGAAGCAAGAGGCAGGATAGGATACACACCAGTCCCTGTAGGTATAAGCTCCATGCCACATTGGCTGTGGCATATGAAACTCCAAGACTTTTGGCAATCATAGAAATGATGCCTGCGATTATATCATATAACATTTTCATTGTATATTGTTATTTTTACGTTGTTTCTAATGTTAGAAAATCATGGGTGCAATGATTTTATTTATTACTAAATGTTTTAGAGTACCTTTGCACATCCATATATACCTTTAGCTGGCTAAAGGTAAACATTTCTAGTGCAAAAGTAGATAAAAATGAGCAAACAATGCTACATCCTATCTGTTGATTGTACCAAATGCCTGCTTCTGTGTATGAACTGATGGTACAATCTTTTTCTGATGTTTCTTTTGTTTCAAAGTTTTTACCATCTGTTCTGCTATCTTTTTTTCCAATTGATCTTTTCTGGATTTTTTCCCCTCTGATTATCAGAGGACTGCCTTTGCTTGGGCAGTCCTCCTTATATGTTATGCGGCATTTCTTGTCAGTTTCTTGACCATGTTTACCAGGTCCACTCCTTCAGCAATCATTTTGGCGGAGTCGCACCGGTAGGGGAGTCTGCCACCTTTGCAGATGATAGGATCTCCGTGGTAGTTGATGTCTATAATGAGGATCAGGTCACCATTGTAGTTGTACCAGTTGTATTTGAGGGATGACATGAGCAGGGCATTGTCGTAGGTGTATGACTTGATGAACGGAACCAGCAGGGTATTCTGAAACTGGTCGAGGTTGGCCATCTGTGGATAGTTGGAGGCGATTTCATCCTGGAGTTTGCAAGTCTTATTGGTCTTGTCGTTCACTCCTATGATGAGTTGGCATTGTTTCTGTTCCTCGCTATTGCACATGGCAACGATTGATTCTACGATCTCCTTGAGTTGTGCTCTGTCATCCTTGGTATTGCCTGGTGCATAGAACAGGCTTGCCTTCTTTTCCAGGATCTGTGACTCTACGAAGTCCAATGGGAAGTCTACCATGGATGTAAGTTTCTCTACCTTTTGCTCCTCTGTCATGTTGATAGCTGAGATTACTTTCAGCGTTTCCAATCTCAGGTCCTCTTGAAGTGAAGGCAGCTGTGTGCTGAGTTGAGCCATCAGTTCTGGAAGGCTGTTGGACTGCTTATACGCTTTTGTATCCTTGAGCAGGTAAGTACCATCGATGTTCAGCTTATGTTCCTGATTGTTGTTGACTCCGTAGGTTTCATGGTCAGGGTAGTATGTCTTCTCGTCTTTTTTCACCATGATGACTGTTACGCCGATCTTGAGGTGACCATCTTCCATCATGGATTGTGGAAATGCCGGGAATTTATGCATCACGCTGAATGGGATGTAGATAGTCTTGTCATCTACTTCGATGACATACATGTTGCTGTAGTAGTTGGTAACTTTACCATTGAATTTGTTGAATTTGCACATAGTCTTGATATGTTTTAACTGAATATTTGTATTTTGATTGAAATGATTGATGATTGCTCCTAGCCAGTTTTCCTGTTGCTGGCTTGTCTTGTATGGGGCTCCCAAACCTTTGCATTTATAGGCTGATGTTGCCTGGTGATTTCTGCATTGCATTCTTTTCAAGGCTTGATATACCTGATGGGCATTGATTGGGGCCCAGTCTGCTTCTAGGAAGGGACTTTCTTCTGATGCAGGGTTCCTAACCTGGTAGGAAGCCCTGCTTGGAATGGTGACTTTGCTCATGCTACTAACTGTCTGAAGAGGTTTTCTACGATGTGTGTGAGTACGACGGCTTCTGCCAAGCGGATGAGGAGACCGATGAACATGGAGATGTTCTGATACACTCCATTGCCGAGGATACCCCAGAGTGGGCGGCAGAGGTACCACATGAAGTTACTTGCATTGCCGGTAGCTTTTACCAGGAATGTCAATACATCCAGTAGGATGATGATCCCGATGATAATACTTAAAATTGTCATGATATTTGAAATTTACATATGTCAATAGTGTCGCTAACTTACTTAACCATAGCGGCTTTGGTTTTCTGTGTGCAAAGGTAGGGAAACTCGGTGAAATGATATTTCACTGACTCAATTTTCCTTGATTTTGTCAGTTGAGAGGGTCTCCCTTACCTTATTATATGCGCCTGTGGCATTGTCTAGTGGACGAATCCAGGGACAGAAACGATGAAGCCGTTTTCTCTTTTGCACTCAGGGTGTCCGGTAGCAGGGGCTACCACATCTTCTCTGCCTTTTTCCTTTGCTGCTGCGAGTACCATGGCCGATACGATGAAGGTGGTGTTGGCTTCTGGTTCCGGGAGATTTTCGATCTCTCCGTGTTTAACCTTGCAAATACCGTTTGCATTGAACTTGGTATAGATATCTGCTACTCTTGCATTTCCTTCCGTAGGGAAGCTTGTGCCATCATTCAGGGTGATGGTGTGGGGTGTTAAGTTGATGAATTTCATTGTTCTCTTGTTTTTATTACTTTATATTTATACATTGCTATCCTCCTACAGAAGTGGGGAGAAATAGCTTTCGTTTTATTTCGGGTGCAAAGGTACTTGAACATAGTGAAATGATATTTCACTGGCTCATTTTTCCTTGATTTTGTGTTTAAGCCTAGAAAAACAGGGTGTTTTTGGAATGCAGGATAAGATCGATATCTACTTCCTGACCAATGATCTTCATGGCTCTGGCATAGTCCTCTGATAGTGGGACAATCAGTATGCTGTCGTTGTTATCATACATCTTTTGAATCTCTGTAAGTTTCTGGGCTATGTCTTGAACTTCATCAGATGGCATGTCTGCCATGAAGATGGACTTCTGGACCCTAGTACATCCTTTTTTCAGTAGGAACTTTGCAATCAATGTTCTGACCTTGTTGCTGGTGATGTCGTACATGATGAAGCATATCATATATCCTGGTTTCCTTTCTGCTGAAGAGATGATGTTCAGTATCTGTCTGATTCTTTCCGGTAGGGTGGGGAGCTCGTCTAAATTACCCGTTACTCTACCGATGGTTCCTGTGCCGGATAAGCCGGCCTGACCAATCAGTCTGGTTTCGATGAGATGGTTTCCTTTCATGAGGTATATCTTAGCGTTTGTATGTAATCATTTACCAGTTGCGCCATCATGCCATTGAGTTGCATGGAGGTTCCTCTCTTGGGAGATTCTACCACCGAGTATCCCTTGTGCCCGAAGAACAGGTTGATTTCTGCTTTTAGTTGATGGGTACGGAACATGAGTTTGATGCCGTACTGGATGTTTCTGGTATCATACAGTTCTACTCCTGTTTTTTCTATGGATTGCTTCAGGTCAGTGACTATGTTGGTGATTTCCTCGGGAACATAGATTGGGCGAACTTCCTGGGGCAGTTTCTTCTTTTGGCTCAGTTCGAGTCTTTCTTTGATTCTGTTCATGGTTTCCTGGTCAGGATCCAGCTTCTTTTCTACTGGTTCCAGGTCCTGTACTTGTTTCTCTTGGCTGATGCTTGGCATTTTGTCTTCCTTGATGAACTGGTCCACGCAATCCAGGTCCACATAGTTCTCCAAGTTGACAGGTGTGGCTGTCATGTTAAGGATGGCATGGTCGTCCGCAGGAATGAAGCAGGCTCTGGTCACGTCATTGGTTTTGAGGTCAATGAATGTTTCCAAGTGATGTTCCTTGGCGAAGTCCCAGGCGAACTGCTTGTAGAATGATGAATAGATGTTTTTATCCAGGCATGGTTTGTCGAGCAGGAAGATGAGTTTCAAGCCACAACCGCTAGGAGAGGTGAACATCATGGCGATGCGCTCGTCTTTTGCCAGTTCTGCTTTCAGCTCATCCAGCTGGATGCTCTTCTCGTCCACATGGTCTATGTCTAGGACAAGTGATGATACTGATGAGAAGTTTTCCTTTCTTCTGTAGTCTGGGGCAAAGTGGGCGCAGACAAAGTAGGGGAGTGATTTTTTCATCAGGTTGTATTTGGCACTGTCCATGCGCTGGATACTGCGCAGGACTTCTGTCTGATTTCTGAGTGATGGCTCTGGGTGAGCAATCATCTCGAATAGGTCTATCATATTGATAGATGTCAATTTTTCATTGGCAGCCACGATCTTGGTTCCCAATGATACAGTCTGCTCTTTCATATTAGTAGTGTTTTAATTGTTGTGCGAATTTTTGCATATAGAGAAATATATGGGTTTCTCTGCTTCTGGTCATTCCCTTGATGGATTCATTCTCTGAGAGGTAGTCATTGACTGACTGGATGATGACTCTTCTTCCCAGGGCTTCCAGCCATACTGCTCCTCTTTCGTCTCGGGAGTAGTAGTCCTCTGTTATGATATTTTGTGCCAGCAGGGAATAGACAATATAGTCTATCCATACCCTGTAGAGTTCTATCACATCATAGGAAAGGACGGGTCTTCCATACTCGTCTCTGTGGAGAATGCCTATATAGGGATCTATGCCGCAGCGAATGAGTGCATTCTCAATCTTTCCATACAGGATACCGTATCCGTAGTTGAGCATGGCGTTGGCAACATCTGTAGCCGGATGTTGTGAGCGCTCCTTGAACCGGTATTTCTCAGGAATGAATTGATTCAATGCCCGGAAGTATTCCTTGGAGGCATTGCCTTCATAGGCTCTGAGGTTATTGGCGATTTCTTTTACCGTGAATCCTTCCAGGGCATCTACCTTTGCGATGAGTTTGCTGATTTTGTTGCCAGCTTCCTCAACGATGAGTTCCTTCTGCCCTGTATCTACCTGCAGCATGAGGAGCAGGGTCAGTTGGTTTTGCATCTTTTGGATGATGACCTTTTTGATCCATTCCACTGCATCCTGTGATGCCGTGAATATCAGCTGCCCTTTTCTGATGGTGGAGATGGAACCATATTTGTGGCTCCATACGCATCCCATAACGTTGCCACCTTTGTCGGCCAGCGTGACCCTGATATCATTTTCAATGGCAAGTATCAAGGCGTCGGATGTGAGTACGGCACTCTTGGCTACTAAGATGGAATCCACGTCTTTAACAGGTATGCGATGGCTTCCTGTTGAATTGTTGAGCATGAAAGCTCCATTGTTGATGCTAAGTTTAGCACCATATGAATTTAATACGATCTCCATATGTTTATGGTTTTGATTTCTGGGTGCAAAGGTAAAGCGGGATTTTGAAGTGGTATTTCACTGACTCGATTTTCTAGGATTTTGTTGGTTAGTGGTTGATTTTTACACCTTTTATGGGGTATGGATTATTCGTTCATCACTTTTCTTGTTGTCGTTAGAATCTTTAATGGAGGGGAGTAATGGATATGTAGGATTCATGGTTAATGGTAGGAGATAGCCTTCTTTTTCTGAAGTTTGTTAGTGCTGAATGGTGGGGTGGTGGGTGGTCTTGTCGTTTGTCTTTAGGTTTCTGTCTCCCTATTTGGTTAACAGAGTTAAATTTTTGGGATAAAATGGCTAAATATTTAAGAATAATTGGCTTGCATATCTCGAAAAAAAGTCGTACCTTTGCACTCGCTAAGAAATAGTTAATTTTCGGTTAAGAAAGGTAAATATTTGTTTAGTGAAGTTCTTTAACTTATTGATAATCAATAATGTCTTATAAGGTTGAGTACGAGACCATTGTCCACTACAACAAGGATTAAGACTGGATACGCCCTTCTCCTCAAGATAAGACGCACAAGTACGAGACCATTGTCCACTACAACAAGGATTAAGACATTTTATCATCATAGTCATCAGTAAACTCTACATGATGTACGAGACCATTGTCCACTACAACAAGGATTAAGACTATTCATAATAAGTTCTCCTTATTTTAAAAATTAATGTACGAGACCATTGTCCACTACAACAAGGATTAAGACCATTTGCTTCCAAGACTCATCTGTTAACTCGTTGTACGAGACCATTGTCCACTACAACAAGGATTAAGACTTTTTAGCTTTATTCTTATGTGAATAGTAAGTAGTACGAGACCATTGTCCACTACAACAAGGATTAAGACTAGTTCTCCTATTTTTATTAATACGTTTATTAGCAGTAGAGTACGAGACCATTGTCCACTACAACAAGGATTAAGACTAAGTACACCGCCCATAGTTGACCAATGACCAGTAAGTACGAGACCATTGTCCACTACAACAAGGATTAAGACTAAGTACACCGCCCATAGTTGACCAATGACCAGTAAGTACGAGACCATTGTCCACTACAACAAGGATTAAGACTGTAGGATTGTCGGTCTCCTGCATCATCTTTGACACGTACGAGACCATTGTCCACTACAACAAGGATTAAGACAGGCTCAATACTCAGTATCTGAGTATCAAATCTATGTACGAGACCATTGTCCACTACAACAAGGATTAAGACATTAGCATCCATTCCTCCAAGATAACCACGAGTATGTACGAGACCATTGTCCACTACAACAAGGATTAAGACAACTTCTCTGCTACCATTCCTCTTACCTGACCACAAGTACGAGACCATTGTCCACTACAACAAGGATTAAGACTTTGTTCCTTTCGATCCGATATTTTTTTTATCATTGTACGAGACCATTGTCCACTACAACAAGGATTAAGACAAGTTAATCATTTGTATAATTGTTATAATGTTATAGTACGAGACCATTGTCCACTACAACAAGGATTAAGACGGATAGACATTAATGCTTGCACCATTGCAAGCTGAGTACGAGACCATTGTCCACTACAACAAGGATTAAGACCAGGCAAAGAAGCACATTGTTGCTCCTGAAGCATGCACGTACGAGACCATTGTCCACTATAACAAGGATTAGAATCATTTGTTTGTGAGTTATTCATAGGTTATTTTGGTTCATTGTTAGGGTTTACTGTTACATGAAAAAATCCCATATCAAGGTTGGTTGCCTTGGTATGGGATTGATTTTAATATAGTGATTTGCTGTTCTGTTCAGGTCTGTTTGGACCTATCCTTTTTTACTTCTGGTAGGAATCATAGAGTTCCTTGGCCTTGTCTTTGCCTAGGAAACCGGACAGTTTTTTCCAGATTCCACTCTTGTCAAATGGTTTGGCAAGTTCCTTCACTTCCTTCTTGGATGGATCCTGTAGCAAGCGGGTTGAGGTATTGAAGAGGGCGTTGCTGTCGGATTCGTTGAGCTGTGATGTCTTGAAGTCTTTCAGCCATTTTTCCACCTTCTGGAAGCATACCTTGAAGTCCTTGATACTATAGTTTACGCCATCTCCAGCGAGTTTATCAAGGGTGGTGCCAAGACCAGCAGCATGTTCCTTTTCTTTAGCTTCCTGAGCAGCCTGTGCTGCTTGTTGCTTTTTCTCTTCTTCCTGCTTGGCAATCTGTTCTTCGATATCGGCAACGATTTGTCTTTCTTCCTGGATGTTGATTCCTTTTTTGAGGAGTTCGTCCATGATTGCGTTATAGAGTTCCTTTGCCTTTTGGAAATCCTTGGTTTCTACATAGCTCTTGGCAAGGGTATATTGCTCGGAGAGTGATCTGCGGGCTTCTTTTTCTGCTCTTTCACCTTTAGCCTTGAGTGCAAGGTCTCTAATCTTATCCTTGTCTTCATCCGTGAGCCATGAGTGGATTGGTGTACCTTTTTCCTGGATCTTGTTGAAAGGATTCTTCTTCTCGAACTTGCTGTCTCCATACTCTTTCATCTCCATCATTCTGACTTCTTCGTCTGTATGTTCACTGAGGATATTGACGAGTTGGGTGATGCTTTCGGTTTGGGCCCACAACTGCTGGTAGTTCTCATAAGTGAACACCGACATCATTTCCTCAAAGCGCTGCATATAGTAGTTCATGTCTTGGCTAAAGCCGCGAAGGGTGATGTCTTCCTTATCGATGTGGCATTTGCCGAAGCCAAAAGCCTTGGCCATACCCAGGTTGAAGAACACATCTGGAGTCATATTGAACGTCAGGGCTGCCAATATAGCTCCAATCTCAGCTTCTCTTGTATTATGCAAGGAAATTCTGAGTGTAAAAGTTTGTCCGGCTGGAAGGGCCTTGAATGTTGTTCCCACATTCTTGTTTTCTCCTTGTGGAAGCTGGGTGGTGGTTCCCTCAGAATGGATTCTATATAGCTTTCTTCCTGCGATACCCTCGTTTTCATCATAGGTCTTGTATGGTGAATGCTGTTGTTTCAGATACAGAGGATAGTAGGAGGCCTTAGGAGTTCCCAGAATACCCTTTGTCTCTATAAGCTCAGAGTCCTCTACTGTTCCATCCATGAAGGCATGGCTGATTTGCACTCTTCCCTTCAGGTTGTCGTCACCAGTGTAACCAAACAGGGTTTCTCCCAGGTCGTGTCTGGTCTTGTCGGTCTTTTGCAGGATTTCTACCTGTTGGCGTACATTGTTTCTGAATGGGAGTTTGAACATTCTGGACATACCGAGAATCTCCTGACCATTTTGCATCTTGAGATAGAATACCGGTATTTCATAACCCTTTTCAAGAGCCATCAGGAAACAGCCTTTTCCTTCTTTTTCCTTGGCGAAATCTGGAGTTCCTTCATAGATACTCTTGAAGGCTCTGATGGTTTCCTCGCTTAAAGGGATGCTCTCACCTCTGTCTGAAGGGAACAGCAGTTCATGTTTCTTGCCTTGCATGAGTCCTGTGCAGACGATTCGGTAGCTTATTCCATCTTTTTCTCTCTCAGGATAGGTAGGATAATGGTTGGAATCCGAGCCTACTGAAACATTGGTTTCCCAGACAGAGCCATTTGGTTTATATCCTGGGAAATTCAAGCCTACTTCTATGCTATTGATCTTTTCCAGTTGTCCATCGCATGGGGTGAAGAAATACCTTTCACCTTCCTTTGAGAGCCAGCCTGGTATGGCATTATTTACCTTATTGAGGTATTCGGCGCTTTTAGCCTTATTCATTCTGTTGGCCACATCACGATAACCAAACCATCTGTTCTGGAAGTCCTTGTCCTCCTGCATCTTGCCAAAGGACATGATTTCAATGATTTCACGCAATGTTCCCTTGATGGTGGTGCCTGGGATGAAGTAGTGGCGTTTTCCGTCCTTACCCATGATATGAGCAGAGTGCTCATTCAGTGCACCGTCGCGTGTGAAGAGAGGAGATACGTTCTTGATTTTCACCTCGATCACTCCATCCTCTGAGTCTGAGAATGGCAAGTCTTGAGTTACCTGCTCACTCCAGGAAGGGTAGAACACCTTTTCATTGAGTGGCACGAAATTATAGGGTGCTGTAATTTTCATTTTGCAGTTCCTCCATTATTTTTCAAATCCAACGAATATGTTTGCCTTGAGCTGAAGGGTAGGCATGTTTTCACAAAGCTCATCCTTCACCTCTTCCCACTGGCGCAGGAACTTTAGTGCCTTCACGCCTGGAAGACGGTGTGGCAGGTAGGTAATTGGAGTTGTGGTGGCAGAGCCATCCAGTTCTTCCTGCTTTACCTCGTATGTTGTTACGAAGTAATTTCCGTCCACATAACGGATCTGGATAGAAGTTTTTTCTTCCGGGTTCCACAGCAGTCCCTCTACGACGAAAGGATTCTCGCCGTCTGTAAGGGTAAGAGAAAGAGGTTCTCCTTCTCCTATGATTCTTGGCTTGCTCTGGTCGCTTTGCCAGAGGTAGCCTTCATATTTTGCATTTTTTATCTGATGTTCCATGCTTACTCTTGTATGTTAAGTGTTCCGATGAATATACCATTTCCTCTGTTGGTACCACCGCCCAGTGGCAGGAGGCCGTCGCAGATGTCCTGGAGGGCTTTCTCGAATGCCTTTCTGACATCTTCGTCTTGAAGGGCTTCCTTTTCAACCCAGATCTCTTCCACGAGTTCCTGGTTTTCCGCTGTGCTTACCTTTTCCTGGAACAGGGCACCGTCCATCACTCCACCGGTAAACTTATCTACCCTGATGTGAGGAAGAACCTTTGAGTCCGTGTTCTCAATGAAGACATCTGAGAAGATGGCCTTTCCTCTGGATGGTTTGACGTCTCCTTCGTCCAGTGTGGTGCCGAAGATATCCAGGCATGCCTTGTTTCTGTCGCTTGCGATAGCCTCTGCGTTGTCCACAAAGTGTTTTGTAAGGCGGTTCCAGTGGTAGGCTGTACGGTGTGAAATGGCTCCTTTGACGGATGTTGCCGGTATCAGGCTCTTGGCCTCCTTGATTTCTGGCTTGCCGGTTGACCAGTCCACATAGTTTTCCTTGACGGGTATCATATCGGCATCTTCGTCTCCAAATCCTGATGAGAACAGGAAGAAGTTCAAAGGCTTGAGAGTGAGGGTATATTTGATCCAGTCAGCTCCCTGCTGTTCGCTTGGCTTCTTCTCGATGGCCTCATTCCAGTCCTCTTCCAGCGATGATGACTTTTTCAGGTAGGCATCGAGGTCCTTTTCCTGAGTCAGGTCATAGCTTGCGTACTTCAAGCTCACGACCTTCATGCTTCCGAAACCATTTCTCGTTCCGCTGCCGACTCTGAAGGTAGGAGAGGAGATGGTGTTCAGAATGTTCTGCATATTCTCGTCATCCTTCGTTTCAGAGAGGAGTTCCATCTCGAAGATGAATCGGGTGCCTTTATATACTACCTGTTCGTCGAACTTGCCATGGTCTGCGCCTGTACCCTTTTCCGTGATTCTTACATGCTGGCGGATAGGCAATACCTCAAAGGCCTTGAGATACTCATCCTGCTCTATATTCTTAAGTCCGTCCATGGCCTTCTGGTTGCTGCCTAGAAGCAGTGCGTCGGAAATGAGGACCTTGGAGCCTTCTCCCTTGTCTCCTTTCTGATATCCGAAGATAGAGTCTCTCTCCTTCAGGTCTTTCAGGCTGTGACGGATGATGCCCATGAGTGATGTGCCCGGGATATATGGCAGGTCATTCACGTCTCTTGCCACAGGTGCATCTGTAATGATGTCCTTCTCGCCGCTACCCACTGCCAGAGGTGATGTCGCCTCCAGGGTGATGCGCGCAATCATGCGATATTTATATTTTGTCATCTGCATTGCTCTATTGTTTTTTTGCCATTTCAGAGGCAAGGTTCACTAATGCTCTTTGAGACAGGTCTCCATACTCCTCGTTGTTACCCATCTGCTCTATAAACTCTCTGAGGATTCTGTCTCTCTGCTTGGCTTTCCAGTCCTTGGCCTTGATTCCATGGGTAATATAGCCGATTGACTCTATGACTTCGGCTCTTGGATCTGTTGGAGACGGCTCTCGTTTTTTCATTTCCTTCTTGTCGAAGAGTTCAAGGAGAATCTCGTTCATGGTAGGATGCTGGAGGGCGATGCTGCGGATGGCACCCCATTGAGAAGAGAATTTGCCTTGTGAGAACAATGGCTTGTACATCTTGACAAAGTGGTTCACCTGCTCATAGATATAGACAGAAGAACTGTTCTTGTGCTTCTTTCTTGCCAGGAATGACAGCAGCGGTGTTCCCTCCAGGGCTCTTGTCTCTGTAGCCTGAGCTTTTGTCTTATGGGTGAGTTGAAGGGCTGTCTGACCATTTTCCCCTGCCTTTTGCAGCAGCTTCCATCCATAGATGACCTTACCGAATCCCTCATTCTTATAGTTGCCTACATAGGAAGGAAGCTGTGAGAGTGTTGGCAGCTCATCAAGCTTGACAACGAAGACACTGCCTTTTTCGATACCCACACGGTCTGCATCTCTGGTTTGGCGCTTGCTATTCCAGGGAGCATATTGGAAGGTTCTGATCTGTGACTTCTCCCAGTCGATTTCTCCGTTGAGTCCCAGCATCTGGGCTGTTGGCTGGAAGGTTGCTGTTCCTGTTTCATCCAGGAAGATGAGTCTGCCATCGGCAAAGACTGTAATATAGTTACTTCCATTGATAGAGAACTGGGATGCTGCAGATGGAATTTCCTGGAAGGAAGCTTTCGTGATTTCAATGAGGCCATACTGTGCCGTCTTGGATCTGCCCACATGTTTTCTTCCTGTCAGCTTTTCCTCGATGATAGGGGCAAGGGCTTCATCGTCTATCTCTACAGAGAAATAGAATTCGCTTCCCTTCTCCAGTCCTTCATATCCGAACATCTGGCTGTCCTTACTCTTGCGAAGGGTTCTGTCATAGGCACTCTTGATGGCAAAGCTTTTCAGACTCTCTACTGCGTTAGCCTCGTTTTCTGCAAACTCATAGTAGCCTTCGCGGCATTGCTTGAGCTGCTGTGGCTGGCCACCAGCACCATGCTTGTCATCTGAGCGGCTATAGAAGTGGTGGATGTAGCTTTCCTCACCCAAGGATTTGAGCTTTGGGTAGAAGAGGGATGCCGGAATATGGAGGCTTCTTGTCTTGGCATCCTTGGATGCCGGATGTGCGTCACCGAATCTTACATGTCCGCTATGGAAGATTTCTGCCTGCTCTTGGGGTTGGAAGCTCATGTAGTCTTTAGCTACGATGCCCAGGAAGCAGTTGCCTGGAATGAAGGTCAGGGATTCCTGGTTTCCTTCTGTGGCTGCTCGCTGGTTCAGGATGACATCTGAGAGCAGTTTACATTTGAATTGAAGAGTTTTCATGCCTTACCTCCTTTCTCAATACTGAATTTACATCTGCCTAGTCCTCTGTTTCTGCCTGTTCCCATATGCTTGATGAAGCCAAGTGCTGATTCCAGAACGCTTTCCATATCATCATCTACATAGAGAATTGTTACATAGAGTGTGCATGGAATGGTGGTTTCGATGGTGCGAAGGCTATGTTCCTGGGTGATTCCGTTTTTCTCATCGATGGCTGTTGCCACCTTATTTATATATAGCAGGTCTTCCACATGGTTGGAAAGGATGCTTTTAGCCTCGTCCTCTTTGAGGGTAGCATTGGTGAAGAACAGGGCGCCGGATGGCAGCGCTTCTTCAGCGGTAGCTGCTTTGCCGAAGGCTTTCTCCAGGTTCATGTCCAGACCTCTGAGGGCAGAATAGTCCTCTACAGCTTCTCGAATGAGGCCTTTGATTGTCTTGCCGGGAATAAATGGCAGACCATTGATGTCCTTGATGACGAGTGAATCGGCATCTGCACCGGCAGAGAGGCCAGATCCACAGTGCCATGGTGAAAAGAACTCTATTTTTATGGTTAAGTCTTTCATTGCTTTATCCTTCCTTTGTTCTTTGGTTGAGAATTGTGTTTAAGTCCAGCAGATCCGCAGCAGGATAGAAAACATCTTCAGAAAGCGTTCTCTTCTGTGGGGTTGTGGCCTTTTGGAAAGTTTGCTTGGTAGAAGCAGAGAGCATGGCATAGCTGCGAGCGGCTGCCTGCTTGGCCATTTCCTTATTCTGGTGCATGGCGGTCATCCATTTTCTGATGCTGGTCTTGGCGGTGTTGCCCTCCTTGCCGTTGAGAATACTGCATGTATCCTCCAGCTCTTCTATCGTCCAGTATTCTTCCGTCTGGTGCAGGAAATAAGGTCCGAAGTTGAAGGAAAGTCCCTTTTGTGGGGTCTTTTCCTTCAGGATCATATTAGGATAGCTTTCAATGAAGCTTCCCTGTACCTTATAGAACATCACACTTGATGGTGCTACTGGGGCATCCTTTTGGATAAGAGAATCCTTTGAAACTATCTTGGCCTGGGTACATAGCGTCTCTGCCAGGTCATATCCATAGTGGAACGGATAGGAAGACTTGATGAAGGCTATGCCTGCACATGCGGTGAGTCCGTTATCTGCACCCAGCTTCTGCCTGGTGGCATTCTCAAACTCTTCAAGATAGACCTTTACATAGTCGAGGGCTAGGCTTGCCTTGCATATCATGGTCATGTCATCTCCACCCAGTACTACAGGACGGAA
This sequence comes from Segatella copri, assembly GCF_015074785.1. Classification (NCBI taxonomy): domain Bacteria; kingdom Pseudomonadati; phylum Bacteroidota; class Bacteroidia; order Bacteroidales; family Prevotellaceae; genus Segatella; species Segatella copri. Next base: position 2,286,882 of record NZ_CP042464.1, on the reverse strand, counting down.
TGGGAAAATGCTTGACTCTTGTGTATAATCTTCTGCGATGTATACTTTTTTGAAGGCGGCTCGGGCTGCCTGGCAGGTAGCCTGGTTCAGCTTTTCTGAGAAGTCTTTCAGCTTTTCCATGGAGCTGCTGAATTTGGACAGAATCTGTCCCAGACCATTACCGTCAGCATGAATGATGGCTACCCAGTCATTCTTGCCTGTGAGATTCTTGATGTTCAAGGCGATGTTCTTAGGAGAGAGATTCTTGATATGGAAACTCTTTTCTGCCAGGCTGATGGTTGCCTTGCCTCCGACGGAGAGGTTGCGTTTCTTTAGTGTTCCTTCATCCAGATATTCCTGACTTTCCTGGGTGATGGCAGGAAGTCCTGTGGTTCTTGAACGTTCTACGCCCATGAAACCTACGGTCATGCTTCTGGCTGGTTTGTTGCGTTGGATCTTCAGCTTTTTCTCCAGCAGGTCCATGCAGGAAGCGAAGTGAGTCTTGAGTTCTTCCTCCGTTACCTTTACCACAGCCTGGCTGATGGTGATGCCAGGAGCTGCCAGCATCACGGTCTTAGGAAACTCCAGGACGGTTTTCTCGCATTCTTGGAGATCATCATAGACACATTTGATGTTACCGGCTGCATTGATGATACGGGTAGCTCCTTGCAGGTAGTTGGATTCAAAGAGGGTGGTGCATATCTTTTCTACCAGCTCGCTGCCGCCGACGATGTCTTTGAGTGAGTTGGTCGAGAAGATAAAACCCTGGATGCCCTGTATGGAGGCTCCATATATATATTTGTTTTTCTCCATGTTATTTTGTTTTTACGGTTGTGGGTGTAAAAGTATAAAAAAAAGATGGTAAAAACTATTTTTTCTTCAAGAAAATGTTATTTATCGGATACCTTAATTCCGCAACACTATAGTTTAACATTATTTATAAGTGCCTGAGCAACAAAAAGTTGCCCAGGATTTTGCCATGTCAGAATTTTCACTTACCTTAGTGTTGCGAAAAGAAGACAAGCAAAACTCTAATATGACATGGCAAAGATACAAATAAAATCTGAGAAACTCACTCCTTTTGGAGGAATTTTTTCTATTATGGAGCAATTTGATGCTCTTTTAGCTCAAACCATAGATTCCACCTTGGGATTGAGATGCACTATGTTTGGTTATCAATATAGCGAAATTCTACGCTCTCTGATGTGCGTATATCTTTGTGGCGGCTCATGTATTGAGGATGTTACAACTCACTTGATGAAACATTTGTCTCTTCATCCAACTCTTCGCACTTGCAGCGCAGACACCATATTGCGTGCTATCGAAGAACTGACTTGTAAGAACATCACCTATAAATCTGCTTCTGGCAACTCCTATGATTTCAATACTGCAGACAAGATGAACTGCTTATTGATCAAAGCCCTGCTTGCTACTGGTCAATTGAAATCCGGTCAAGAGTATGATTTTGACTTTGACCATCAGTTCATTGAAACAGAGAAGCATGATGCAAAACCAACCTACAAGAAGTTCCTGGGCTATAGTCCAGGTGTGGCAGTCATTAACGACATGATTGTCGGTATTGAAAATAGAGACGGCAACACAAACGTGCGCTTCAACCAAAGAGAGACTTTGGAAAGAATCTTCAAGCGACTGGAGGCATCAGAAGTATATATATCCCGTGCCCGCATGGATTGCGGCTCATGCTCGGAGGAAATCGTAGATATGGTAGAGGCTCATTGCAGGCATTTTTATATTCGTGCCAACAGATGCTCTTCCTTCTACGATTCCATGTTTGCCTTGACTGGATGGAAAACTGTTGAAATCAACGGTATTGAATTTGAGCTGAATTCCATCCTTGTTGAGAAATGGAAAGGAAAACCGTATCGTCTTGTCATACAGAGACAAAGGCGAATAGATGGAGACCTTGACATTTGGGAAGGCGAATATACCTACAGATGTATACTGACTAACGATTACAAGTCGAGTGCAAGAGACATCGTGGAATTCTACAATCTTCGTGGTGGCAAGGAACGCATCTTCGATGACATGAACAATGGCTTTGGCTGGAATCGATTGCCAAAATCGTTCATGGCACAGAATACTGTATTCCTGCTTATGACAGCTCTCATCAGAAACTTCTACAAAGCTATTATGCAGAGATTGAAAACCCATGAATTTGGATTGCGTGCCACCAGCAGAATCAAGACCTTTGTTTTCAAGTTCATCTCTGTTCCTGCGAAATGGATTAAGACATCACGTAGGCATGTATTGAATATTTACTCAGACAACAATGCTTATGCCAACCTGTTCAAGACAGACTTTGGTTAAAGACCATGCTTTTCTGGTTAAACCAGCGTATTACCTCAAGTCGCTTTATGGGGTAAGGGGATTTTGTGTCTGCGACATTTCTGTTGTGCAAGAAATATGTACAATAAAATGAATTTTGTCGCTTTGCAAGCAAAATCCCACTAAACCCTATAGGTTGCGGATTTGAGGGGATATTTTTTTGTATTTTCGCCAAAAAAATAAGAAATGGAAGCAACTAACATAGCCGTGTTGAGATTTAAGGAAACCTTGAGCTCTACTGAACTCAGGTGCTTTCGTGGTGCCATAGTTGAATTGGCTGGTAGGGAAAATCCCTATTTTCACAATCATGAGGCAAATGGGCTGAGATATGGATACTCTTTGGTTCAGTACAAGGTAATTGATAATCATGTTTGTCTGATTGGAATAGCGGATGCTGCCATGGCAGTGATGGCTCTGGTGGGAAAGTTTCCTATAAGTCTCATGATTGGAAAGAAGGAGATGGAGTTTCATGTACAGGATTGTACGCTCACTCCTTATTTTCCCAAAATAGATGATGCCCCGAAGCTTTATCATCTGAGCAGTTATATCGGTCTTACTGATGAAAACTTCAAGAAATACCATTCCATGCTGGCTCTTACGGACAAGTTGATTTTTCTGGAGAAGGTCATCACAGGCAACATCCTTTCCTTTTTGAAGGGGATTGGCTATCATGCAGCTGAAAAGATAGAATGTGCCATCACTCAATTGAAAGAGCCTGTGGAACAGAGCTACAAGCATGTGAAGTTTGATACCTTTGATCTGATGTTTGTCAGCAACATGGAACTTCCTGACGGCATTGCTTTGGGAAAGAGTGGTAGCGTGGGCTTTGGTACGCTTTCCAGACGGGAGCTTCCTGATAGATTTAAAAACTTTAATCAGTAATATTATGGCAAAGGTACTCATTTCATTTATCGGTACAGGTCCTCTGGTGAACAAGGGGACATTGGGGGAGGAGAAGTCTGCCCGTGAATATCGCAGGGCTTCTTATCATCTGGGTGAAGAGAATCTGGGTGAATACTCATTTATGGCAGCTGCATTATATGAAACTCAGAATATAGGCAAGGTTATATTAATTGGTACTGCCCATTGTATGTGGGAAGAGGTATATCGCTATTTTCAGGAGAAGAACGGCGGTGTGGTTGACGAGGATGTCTATTGTGAAATCGCAGAGCATTGTGAAGCGGCTACCAGCATGAGTGAATTGTATATCCCTCATGCCAAGGAGATAGAGGCGGCTATTGGAAAGGATGCCCATCTTGCTCTCATAAGATATGGCGTGAATGAGGAGGAAATCAATGAGAATATCAACATCATCCTGCAGCTGAACCAGTTGCTCTCTACGGGAGATGAACTCATCGTGGATGTTACCCATTCTTTCCGCTCATTGCCTATTACCATCATGAATCTGCTTCTTTATCTGAGGAATGTCAGCAGCAAGAATATCAAGATTTCTCATATATATTATGGTATGATAGAGATGAGCAAGGAGTATGGTTATGCTCCGATTGTGGATTTGAAGAAAATCCTCAAACTCAATGACTGGATTGTGGGAGCCATGGCTTTCAAGCAGTATGGAAATGCCTATCAGATTGCAGGGCTCATTCAGCAGGAGGATACGGATGTGACCAATCGTTTGAAGCATTTCTCGGATGTGATGAATCTCAACCATCTGTATGCCATCTCTCAGGAGACCCAGTCTTTGAGAGCTTTGATGAAAAAGGATTTTGATTCGATGCTTCCTGAAATGATTGTGAAGCCGGTGGTGAAGAATTTTCTCAATAATTTCAAGGGAACCGAGCAGGATCCTGCACGGTTCCAATATCAGCTGGCCCAGTGGCAGTTTAAGCACATGAACTATACGGCTGCCTTGATTTCCTTGCAGGAGAGCATTCTTTCCTATGCCTGTCAGCTTGCAAATCACGACCCTTTTGACAAGGATGAGCGTCAGGAAATTAAGGATGTCATTTGCAATGACAAGGAGTTCATACCATTTGAGTTGAGAGGAGTATATTTCGAGATTACTAAAAACCGAAATGTCGTGGCTCATGCCCTGGAGAGTAATTTCTCTTCGGGCAAGATTATTGAAAGTTTAAGAACATCGCTTATTACGGCGGGAAAATATATTACAATACTCTGTTAATTCTTATGTAATCGATTGAAAATGAGAGAGTTAATTAACGTAATATAACTAATAAAATTTGGTTAAGTGGCTGATTATCAGTAACTTTATAGTTCTCTAAGCTCAAAGTTATATGACATCAGAACCACTCAACCAATATACGGAAATATGCAGAGATGCTATCAAAAGTTCATCTGCAAAGTTAAGCAAAACTTTCGAGAGTCTACTCTTGGAAATACTTTTATTGTACATGACGATACAAAGAAAGATAAATTTCACTCAAATGGAGCGTTACGGCACCCATTGTGAGCAGACCTACAGAACGAACTTCAACCGTGGTCGTGCTAAATGCATAGACTGGGTGAAGTTCAACCTTGCCCTATGCCGACGTTACTTGAATATGGATGGTCTATTGGCTATAGCCATCGATCCGAGCTACATCAGCAAGTCGGGTAAGAAGACTCCGCATATCGGTACTTTCTGGTCCGGTTGTGCAAGTTCCATGAAGCATGGGCTTGAAATCATGGGGCTTGCACTTGTCGATGTCCATGCCAACAGTTGCATGATGCTGCGCGCCCATCAGACTCCATCTACTGGAGAATTGAAAATGCGTAACATGACTCTCGTGCAACATTACATAGCGGTCATCAAGCGTTATAAGAAGGATTTGTTGAAGGTCACCGATATTGTTGTCGCTGACGCTTTCTTCTCTATCCGTCCGTTTGTGGACGGAATCAAAGAGTGCGGTTTCCATCTTGTCAGCCGCTTCAGGGATACTGCGAGCCTATATTATGTGTATACGGGACCTCGTTCCAATAAGCCTGGACGTCCCAAGACACTTGACGGAAAAATCAACTACAAGAAACTTGACCTCACACGTATGGCAGAGTTGCATATTGAAGGACTTGAAGGCACAGCCTACACACTCATAGCCTATTCAAAGGCATTGAAGCAGAAAGTGCGCCTTGTCATTTGGGTTATGCCGAACGGAAAACACAAGCTTTTCTTCTCAACAAAGACATCCATGTCGGGTGAGGAAGTGTTGCGCACATACCGCTCAAGATTCCAAATAGAGTTTTGTTTTCGCGATGCAAAGCAATATACTGGTCTTACGCATTGCCAAGCAAGACACAAGAACCAGTTGGACTTTTCCTATAATGCATCATTCGCATCACAGAATGTTGCGAAAGTGATGATGAAGGAAAATGAATTGCCGTATTCCATGGCTTCTTTCAAGGAGATTATGGCAAGCACATACATCGCTAAATTAATTTTCAACAAGTGTCGGAGAATACCGAACCGAAAGTTAATTAGTCATACTATCAAAGAACTCTTTGGCTGGCAACGTAAAGCTGCTTAGCCATTATCTCAAATTTTAACGAACTATTGATATTAACTAACAATTAAAATTATGGGTAAGGGTAATATAATATGTCAGAAGCGTTTGGAACTCATTGATGAATGTTTGCGCAAGTATGATCGTCCAATGACAATAAAGGAAATCAGTAAATATTGTAATCAGCGGTTAAATACAGATACCACTGAGCGTATGTATCGTTATTACTTGGAAAAAATAGATTCTGATTATGGTCTTAAAATTAACAGAGATCAGAAAAGAGACGGTTGTCAATGTTTTGTATATCAAAATATCGGCTCCTCTATTATTAAGGGTAATTCTGCAGCCAACCAAGTGGTTTTATGCAATTTAAATAAGATCAAGAAGACATTGGGTGATTTTCTGGGATTAGGCTTGGAGTCTTCCTTGACCACCCTGACTGATGAAATCAACAAGTTCCTGGGGTATGATAAAGATAATCGCCCAGTCATTTCTTTTGAGAAAGTATTGCTGGAGTCTCATGGTAGAGTGAAGCCTCATGATCTGCTGGAGCCTTTACTCAAGGCTATCATACAGCATCAGACCATGGACATTAGATATGAGGTTCCTGGAAGAGGTAAGCGTGAGTGGACCGTATTTCCTCAGTTCCTCAAGCAGTATAACCAGCGATGGTATCTCATTGCCACCAGGCACAGAGACGAGGTAGAGGGAAAAATCTACAACCTGGCTCTGGACCGAATTCTCAAGATGGAGGCCAACCAGCATATTCATTATAAGGAATGTGATGTTGATTTTTCTGTTTACTTTGAAAATGTGGTGGGTGTAACCAAGCCGGATGGTGCGGAACCGATTTTAGTGAAGTTACGTATAGATCGTGGTGAGTATCCATATATAGAGAGCAAGCCTATTCATACCTCCCAGGAAGAGCTTTTTGAAAGTGATGGAGACAAGGATTATGTTTACGTATCTTTATATGTGTATGACAACTTTGAGTTGAGGAGCAAAATCTTGTCATATGGAAGCAAGGTTACAGTCATGGAGCCAAAGAGTTTAAGAGATAAGCTTGTTCATGATTTGAAGAAGTCTCTTGAAAATTATCAGGATTAAGCTTTATGAGTAGAAGAGTTTTTTTATCTGTATTGGGAGTGGCTTTCTATGAGACCTGCCGATACAGAAAGGACGATTTCACAGGAAGTGAGTCTCTTTTTGTGCAGAAGAGTTTACTCGAATATTTACAGCAGCAGGAGAACTGGGGAGGAGAAAACGACCTGGTTCTTATGCTCCTGACAGATTTGGCAAGAAAGAATAACTGGGACAAGAATCTGGAGACACGTTTCTGTAGCAAGCTCCAGAAAGAGGTTGCGTATCAGGGATTAGAGAAGATATTGCAGGATATGAATCTCTCCTATCAGGATATTGCGATTCCGGATGGTAAGGACAGTGACCAGATGTGGGAGATATTTGAGGTTATCTTTGATGAGCTTCAGGAGGGTGATGAACTGTATCTTGACATCACTAACAGTTTCCGTTATCTTCCTATGCTACTGGTTGTGCTTGTCAACTATGCCAAGTTGCTCAAGAATGTGAAGGTGAAGGCCATCTTTTATGGTAATTACGAGGCTCGTGACAAGGAGAGCAACATTGCACCTATCATGGATCTGCTTCCTCTTTCTGTTTTGCAGGACTGGACGTTGGCTGCTTCGGATTATCTGCGATATGGTCAGGTGCAGAAGCTCTATGAATTGTCGGAATCATCACTTCTCCCAATCTTGAAGAATACAGAAACCCGCACTAAGGACACTGAGATGTTGCGTGCCTTTGTCCGGAAGTTGAAGGAAATGGTGGAGGAACGAACCACCTGTCGGGGGTATGCCATTGTGGATAGCAAGAACGTGTGGAATCTGAAGCGCACTGCAGGTGGAATACAGAAAGTGACGATTGTTCAGCTCAAGCCTATCTTTGAAAAGATCAAGCAGTCGTTGAATGATTTTGATGCCAAGGAGAATGTTTTGAACTGTATCAAGGCTGCCAAGTGGTGCTGTGCCAACAAGCTTTATCAGCAGGCTACGACCATGTTGGAAGAAGGTCTAGGTACTTTCCTGTGCTGTCATTATCAGCTTGACTATCGTAACAAGGTTTGTCGCGATGCTGTGTTCAGTTGCATTGCTATCAAGACACAGAATAAGAATACTGATGGTCTGGAGACTACTAATGAGTTCGTTACGAAAATCCTAGCAGATGATAGTGTTTGGGGGAACAAGGAATTTGTGACTATCTTGCAGCAGGTGGTTGAATTACGCAATGATTACAACCATGCAGGATTCAAAGACAATCCTTTTTCTGCTCAGACGATCATTGGTAGGGTAGAGCAACTACTGGATGGAATTGAGGATGTCTTGTCTCAGATATAGTATTTACCTGCAAATATTTATTAACAACTTTAATAATCAAGAATTTACAATTATGACGTTACTAAAGAAAATAACGTATTTATGGAATACACTTCTTCGTAAAATGAGGAAACAAGAGGAGATGCTGGATACAAATGGGAGGACTGGCTTGGCTTTTCCTACAACTGGTATCATTGGAGCAATCGCTGGCGATTGCTTCGGGGCTGCGTATGAATTTCATCCAGTGAAGCATGGGGACTTCGATATATACAAAGAGCCTCGTTTTATGGATGACACGGTTATGACCTTGGCTGTTGCGAAATGGCTGACAAGTGTTCCTGAATCTATCATCTCATATCTAGAAGCAGATAGTTATACTTCGACTATCCGTAATGCAATCTCGCTTGGGGGGGATGCAGACACGATGGCGTGCATGGCTGGAGGAATAGCTGTTGCAACCAAAGGGATGGAATTGCCGGAAGAACTGGCTCGTTGTGTATATAATAATGTGCTTGATGATAATCTTCGTCAGATACTTGATGAGTTTAACAGGGGCTATTAAACGCAGAATCCTGCCGGCATCACTGCCAGCAGGATTCACTTTCAAAAACCGAACCTAAAAGTCTACCTTGTAAATTCTATCTATGCAATATCTATTGTAACCTGAATAAGTCTAATTACCTTTAAAAACTAAATCCTATTATATGAATAACGCTGCAAAATGAACTGTTCTTTATCTTTTACTCGGCAGTTGTCTGCTGCTTTGTGGATTCTTTGCCGAACCCGCTATTCATAGTCACAATCTGCGTGCCAAAAAGATGAATGAAATTAATGTCCGTTGATTATCAGGTGTTTATGTCTTCTATGCCAAGAGCGGATGGTGTGGGAAATGGGGAAGGAATGTGGAAACATTCCCCACAAAGTTGGGGAATGCAAGCATTGTTTTTATTAGTAAGATAGCTCGTAACTATTGTTAATAATAAGAAAAACGCTTGCTTTCTGAAATATTATCTGTATCTTTGTACCTGAATTATTAAGAGTAAGATTATGGCTTCAAAGAGATATCCTTTGGGAATACAAACGTTCTCCGAAATCGTGAAGGGGAATTACTTCTATGCTGACAAGACGGCTATTGTCTATCAGTTGGCTCATTATGCCAAATTTCATTTTCTGAGTCGCCCACGTCGATTCGGAAAATCCTTGTTTGTATCTACCCTCCAGGCTTACTTCGAGGGCAAGAAAGATCTATTCAAGGGACTTGCCATCGAACAGATGGAGAAGGAGTGGACGGCATATCCTGTCATCCACCTGGATCTGAGCTGTGGTAAGTATTATAGTTTGGAGAATACATATTCAATTCTAAACGGAATACTAGAAATAGAAGAGAAAAAATATGGTTTAAAAGTTAATCCAATAGATGAGAAGTCTTTTGGAGGTCGTCTTAAGAACATCTTGCTTGCAGCAGCTGCTCAAACAGGTAAACAAGTTGTAGTTCTCATCGACGAATATGATGCCCCGATGCATGATTCTGTCAGTGACGAAGAGTTGCAGAAGACCATCCGCAACATCATGCGAGATTTCTTCAGTCCATTGAAGCAGCAAGAGGGAAATATTCGTTTTGTATTCATCACAGGCATCTCCAAGTTTAGCCAGCTCAGCATCTTTAGCGAGTTGAATAATCTCAAGATTCTCACGTTGAAGGATGAATACAGTAGCTGTTGTGGTATAACCAAGAGTGAATTGACTCAGTATTTCCGTGAGGGTATCGAGGAGATGGCTGAACATAATGGACTCACTTATGAGGAGACCTTAGGGCAACTCAAGCAGCATTATGATGGCTACCACTTCAGTATCAATAGCGAGGATATCTTCAATCCTTACAGCATTATCAATGCTTTGGACGATAAGGAGTTTAATAGCTATTGGTTTACATCTGGTACGCCTACTTTCTTGATAGAACTGATGCAGCAGAAGAATTTGGACATGATGGACTTAAATGATATCTGGGCTAGAGCAAAACGCTTCGATGTTCCTACTGAGACTATTACTGACCCTGTGCCAGTCCTTTTCCAAAGTGGCTATCTTACGATTAAAGGATATGACAAGCTGTTGGGTATGTATTACCTCAGTTTCCCTAATCAAGAAGTTAGACAAGGCTTTTCGGAAAGCCTTTGCCAATATTATACCCCTTCAGAGGTAGGCGAACTTGATGCAATCGTATATGCTTATAAAAAGAATGTGCTCATCAATGACGATATGGGAGCCTTTATGCCTCACTTGAAGGCATTCTACGATAAGTTCCCATATACGATTATCAACAATAATGAGCGTCACTATCAAGCCGTGATGTTCACCATCTTCACTATGCTTGGCGAAGATGTGAAGGTGGAGCATACTACTTCTGATGGAAGAATAGACCTTGTGCTCAAGACGGATAAGAGTATCTTTATCTTTGAGTTGAAATATAAGAAGTCTGCTGATACCGCCATGACGCAAATCAGCGATAAGGACTATGCTAAGGCTTTTGCTGATGATGGACGGAAGGTAGTGAAAGTGGGTGTTAACTTCTCGGAAGACCAGCGAAGCATAGAGGATTGGGTGATAAAATAAATGACATCTTGAGGTTGATAAAACGCAAAAAATCCTGCCGGCATCATTGCCAGCAGGATTTTTTTGCATCACAAAGGCTATTCATCTTCCGTAATGATTTCTAAATCTTCAGCTATTTTCTTCAGTCTGTCTCTTATCCTCTTCGCCAAGGTTGGTTGCTTTTGCTGAATGACAGGCTTTGGGGGCTCTTCTTCTACGACTGGAGATTCTTCTGTCGGAGCATCGGGGATGAGTGGGGGCTGCTCATCATCAGGGATGTCTGTAGATTCTATGTTTGATGGCTCTATAGGAATATCCTCTTCTGGGGGATCTGCCTTCTTTTGAGATTGGAAGTCGTCACGTATCGGATGATAAAGCTTGTCGATAATTCTCTGGTAATCATCTTCATCCTTGGTGGTTGTGACTGGATTGTCCTGAATTTCATCTGTCAGCTCGTTGTTGAGACCTGTTGCCAGGATGGTGACTTTGGCATCCTCGTCCAAACTGTCATCATCAGAGAGACCCCAGATAACCTTGATGTCTGGATTCAGTTCATCGAAGAAGGCATCTATCTCTCGCATTTCCCTAACGAAGATAGGGTGCTTGCTGGAGGTATAGATGTTGAAGAGGATGCGCTGTGCATTGCTGATGTCGCTGCCGTAGAGCAATGGGGAATCCAAGGCATTGAGAATGGCATTCTGAACTCTGCCTTCTCCGCTGGCCCTGCCCATCGCCATGATGGCACCGCCGCCGCTCTTGATGGTAGTCTCAATGTCACGGAAGTCAAGATTGATGGTACCCTCTACAGTGATGAGTTCTGAGATGCTCTTGGTGGCATCGCTCAGCACCTTGTCTGCTAGTTTGAATGCATCTTTTACGGTTATCTCAGAGTCGGCATAAACATCGCAAAGACGTTCGTTGTTGACGATGAGCAAGGCGTCCACGTTCTTGCGCATTTCTTCTACACCTTGTAGAGCCTTGACGATTTTCTTTCGCTTTTCAAAATAAAATGGAATGGTGATGATACCCACCGTCAAGATACCCATGCTTTTGGCGATGCCTGCAATGACGGGTGCAGCTCCTGTGCCGGTACCGCCACCCATGCCGGCTGTAACGAATGCCATCTTGGTTCCGTCATCCAAGAGTCGCTTGATGTCTTCCTGTGTATTCTGTGCTTCGCTTCTTCCTACTTCAGGATTAGCACCTGCTCCCAAACCGCTCTTTCCGAGCATGATTTTTACAGGCACAGGTGATTTGGATAGCGACTGGCTATCCGTATTGCAGACGGCAAAGCTTACATTTACAATACCTTCTGAGTACATATTCTTAACGGCATTGCATCCGCCACCACCCACACCAATCACCTTGATGATGTTCTTGGTGGTGTCTTCTGTCTGTCCGAAATCTATAGGTGTCCAATCTTCTTTCATCATTTTAATTTTCAATTTTGACCACAAAGATACATATAAAGAGTCAGATTACCTATGAAAAAACAAATGCAAGCCTTGCAAAAGATAATTTTTCCAAGGAGTGAAACGAAATTTCCCATTCTTTTTGTATTTTTGCAACCAATATGCAAGAAGAGACAAGAAATATGACAGTAGAGGAGAAGGCCGCTCTGGTAAAGCAGCTTTCCACCCAGCTTTTGACAGAAGGAAGGACAGACCTTTTGCTGAAAGCCATCAGTGTGCCCGTATTGGAACAACTCCGTATTGAGGCGGCAAGGGCAACTCTCAGCCCTTTGGTCATTACGGAAGATTACCGCTTCTTGCTCCCTGACTATGGCAACAAGGAGGTGCAGCTCAGTCCAATCCACAAGGCTCTCTATCTCCTTTTTCTGAATCATCCGGAAGGAATAGAGTTCAAGAATCTGGTGGATCATCGTGAGGAACTGCTCTCTCTCTACCGAAAAACCGGCAACAGAATCGACCTTGAAAAAATCACAGAAACAGTGCGTCGCCTGACGAACCCTCTTGATAATGCCATCAATGAGAAATGTTCGCGTATCAAGGCTGCTTTCTCCGACTTGATGGACGAATACCAGGCAGACTATTATATCATTAATAGCCACGTGAAGCGCCACCAAGGCTCTTCAATGAAGATATGGTTCGAGAGGTTGAAAATTATCAACCTCCCGAGGGAATTGGTTGTTTATCAATGTTCTTGATGTTTGCTCTCACCTCATTTGAAATCTATCCCCATATTTAGGTATTTCTGCGAAACCATCATTTTTAGGTATTGCAGATGATGGAAAAAGGATGTATCTTTGCACCCGAAAATAAATGTAACTAAAAGTAAGATAGACAAATGAAAACAACAATCGTAATTTATGGCTCTTCTACTGGCTCATGCCAGTCGATTGCCGAAACCATCGCCTCTAAGTTGGGCGTGGAAGCTGTAGATGTAGCTAACATCGATGACGCTACTATCACAAGTCATGAGAATCTTCTTCTCGGTACTTCTACCTGGGGTGCCGGCGAGATGCAGGATGACTGGTATGATGGCGTGAAGACATTGAAGAGTGCCGGCTTGGCTGGCAAGACTGTGGCCCTGTTTGGTTGTGGCGACAGCGAGTCTTACCCTGATACATTCTGTGGCGGCATGAAGGAACTCTATGATGCTGCCGTTGAGGCTGGTGCTACCGTATTGCCTGGTGTTTCTACAGACGGATACACCTATGATGACAGTGAGGCAATTGATGGCGACAAGTTCCTGGGACTCGCACTCGACGAGGTGAACGAGGACGACAAGACAGAGGAGCGTATCGATGCCTGGCTCGAGGACATCAAGCCAGCGTTATAATTTTACAAAAATATTTTTCAAGAATTGGAGAATGATGGAATTCTCTGATTCTTGGTTTAAAAACAGATAAATTCGGATAGTATGCAGCAGGAAATCGCAACACCAGTAGATTTGAAGGTTCTGATGAATCATATATATGAATATAAGAAGGGCGTGCGCCGCCTGGTGCTCTACACCTTCAACAAGAAATATGAGTCTTTTGCCATAACTAGATTAGAGCGTCAGAACATTGATTATATCATCCAGCCGGTTGGCAACGACCGTCTGAATCTCTTTTTTGGTAAGAAAGAATGTCTGGATGCTATCCGCATGATAATCACCAAACCATTATGCCAGCTTACACCGGAGGAGGATTTCATCTTGGGTGCCATGCTGGGATATGACATCTGTGCCCAATGCGAACGCTATTGTGAGCGGAAGAAGAAGGTTTGCTAAGCTTTTCTTTCATCTTCGTAATGTTTTATGTTTATAAGTAGAAAGAGCGTGATTGCCGTAATGGTGATTACGCTCTTTCTGCATATTTCGGAATAATTCCTCTTTTTGAGGGCTGTTCTGACGGAATAATTCCTCTTTTTGAGGGCTGAAATGAAAGAAAAGGTCTGAAAACGCTACTTATTTATTAGTACTGACTATATCAATGCGTTTAACCTGATACCAACTTCTAAGTATAAAAAATGTGAAAATCACAATTTCTCGGTATTGTACAATTTCTAAATAAGTCTTACCTTTGCAGCCCGAAAAAAGGAATAGATATGAAAAAAGGATTAGGAAAAATTAGAAAGATTAAAAAGAAACACATCTTCCTGGCCTTATTGGCTGTGATTGTTCTGGGAGGTTTGGCGAAGGCTTACTCTGCCTGGGTGGGTACTACCCGCATCGCTTTCCTCAACTATCAGGCTATTGCGCTGGGACAGATTTCGCATGCCAACGACAATGCGATGATTAAACTGAGTGAGATCACAACCGATGATTTCGATCATCTGGATGATTACGATATGATTATCGTGAATGGTATGGGACTCCGAATCGACGAGAACCAGCGCAAGCAGTTGGAAGAGGCTTCCTACAAGGTGCCAACCCTGACTCATGCTGCTACCAACCCAGCCAACAATATCGTATCGGTAGATAATTTCGATGCAGATTATCTGATGCAGTACATCGAGAACGGCAGCAAGAAGAATTATCACAGTATGCTCGCTTACATCCGTAAGTTTATTGACGGAAAGAAGTTCATGGCTCCAGAACCGGAACGTGTGGATGAGCGACCAGACTATCTCCTGACTCATTTTGACCTGAAAGATGAGAAGGGTGATGAACTGGGTTTCAACAGCATCCGTGAGTACAATGCCTTCCTGGCGAAGAACGGATTATATAAGAAAGGTGCTCCTACCATCTTGCTCACCGGTTTTATGGGTGCGGCTCCTGATATGGAGAAGGCTTTTGAGAAGAAGGGATTCATGGTGTATCGCATCAACCAGCTGCAGAGCTTTATCGCCGGTCATCATGCCGACAGTATCCAGGCGAATGCCGTAGTGAATATGGCGCATGGCAGACTGGGCGATTACTTCGTTGAGTTCCTGAAGCAGAAGAATATTCCTCTGTTCTCACCTCTTAATATCAACCGCTTGACCACCGAGTGGGAGAACGACAAGCAGGGAATGAATGGCGGCTTCATGTCGCAGAGCATCGTGACTCCGGAGATTGATGGTGCCATCCGTCCATACGTGGTTTTCGGACAGCGTATCAACAAGGACGGCTTGCAGGAGGTTTACGGCATCCCAGACAGAATGGAGAGTTTCGTGGAGAGCGTGCAGGGTTATGTGAATCTGAAGAACAAGAAGAACAGCAGCAAGCGCATCGCCATCTTCTACTTCAAGGGTCCCGGTCAGAATGCACTTACCGCTTCGGGAATGGAAGTGGTTCCATCGCTCTACAATCTCCTGGTTCGCTTGAAGAATGAGGGATACAATGTAGGCAAGTTGCCAGCCAATCCTCAGGAACTGGCAAAGATGATCCAGGCTCAGGGTGCTGTCTTCGGAACCTATGCCGAGGGTGCTTATACCCAGTTCCTGAAGTCTGGACATCCTGCCCTGGTTACCGCCCAGCAGTTTGCCGGATGGACCCAGAAGGCTTTGTCTAAGAAGATGATCAAGGAGATGAATCAGCTCTATGGTTCCTTCCCTGGCAAATATATGGCTACCGATGACGGTAAGTTGGCGGTGGCAAGATTGCAGTTTGGCAATGTGGCCCTGCTTCCACAGGTGATGGCAGGCGTGGGAGGCGACTCCTTCAAGATTGTGCATGGCACCGACCAGGCACCTCCTTACACCTATGTTGCCTCTTATCTCTGGGCTCGTTATGGTTTCAGTGCCGATGCACTCATCCATTTCGGAACCCACGGATCTCTGGAATATACCCCTAGAAAGCAGGTGGCACTCGGCAGCAACGACTGGAGTGACCGATTGATTGGTGTGGTTCCACATCTTTATATATA
Organism: Segatella copri; assembly: GCF_015074785.1. NCBI lineage: Bacteria > Pseudomonadati > Bacteroidota > Bacteroidia > Bacteroidales > Prevotellaceae > Segatella > Segatella copri. The sequence continues at coordinate 2,270,827 of NZ_CP042464.1, read as the reverse complement.
TACCATCGGCAATGTGGGCGAGGCGATGATTGCCAAGCGCCGCACCTATGCCCAGACCCAGAGCTATCTCACTCCTCCTTTCAAGGAGAGCGAGTTGCGACAGACCTATAAGCAGTTGAGCGATGCCATCCAGTCATACGAGAAGAAGGCATCTGACGAACAGTCGCTCAAGGTGAAGGCGCTGACCGTGAAGATGGGAATAGCACGCGAATTGGGGCTCGATGCCAAGCAGATGAACAAGCCTTATTCTGCAGATGAAATTGCGAGAGTAGAGAACTATGCAGAAGAGTTGGCTAACGAGAAGATTACCGGCAAACTCTATACTTTGGGTGTGCCATACGATAACGATGATGTCCGCACCAGTGTCTATGCGATGGCTACAGATCCTATTGCCTACGGAATGCTGGCAGTAGATAAGTTGAAAGGTCGTGCTCAGGAGGGTGTGGAGAAGCACAAGCAGCTTTTCGACCGTCTCTATCTGAGTAAGGCACGCAATACCGTGACCCAGCTTCTGGGTTCTGCCTCTGTTTCTGATGAATACATCTGCCGTTATGTAGGAATCACTCCTGCAGAACTCCAGATGGCACGTAAGGTAGAGGCGATGCAGGCAGCTCCGGATCCTATCCAGATGATGATGCAGATGGCAGACCAGATGGGTGGAGCGAAGGAGGCGAAGCCGAAGAAGGTAGACCACCGTACGGTAAGCGAGCTCCGTGCTGCCAAGGTTTCTCATAAGAAGAAGATTCCGCAGATGAGTCGTGAGGCTTTTGAGAAGATGGAGCAGACCGGTCGCTTCCCTGACAAGATGATGGAAGCTATCAAAAAGGGACAGAAATGGTATCAGCAGGATTTGAAGAAGGCGAAGATGGCGAAAGCCGGCAAGGGCAAGGCTTCTCAGACCGGAAAATCTTCTAAAGAAAAGGGTATGATGATGTCGAAGGCACCTAAATATACCCGTCAGCAGATTCATCTGGCTCAGGCGATTACTACCGTAGAGCATGCCTTGCAGAATGTGGGCAAGTATTCGGAGGCGCTCCGTCAGAGTCCGCTCAACGAGATGTCTTCTCTGATGAATGCCCTGAATGGCGGCTTTACCGCTCCATCTCCTGGTGGTGATCTGATTGTGAATCCGAACACCCTGCCTACCGGTAGAAATCTCTTCTCCATCAATGTAGAGAATACACCATCGGAGGATGCCTGGGAGAAGGCGAAGGAACTTTGCGACAATACCATCAAGATGTATTGCGAGCGACATAAGGGTGAATATCCTCGTAAGGTGAGCTACACGCTCTGGAGTAGCGAGTTTATCGAAACAGAGGGTGCTACCATCGCTCAGATTCTCTATATGCTCGGTGTAGAACCGGTAAGAGATGCCTTCGGTCGTGTTACCGATCTGCGTCTCATCCCATCCAAGCAGTTGGGCCGTCCTCGCATCGATGTCGTAGTTCAGACTTCCGGTCAGCTCCGCGACCTGGCAGCATCCCGTCTCTTCCTCATCAACAAGGCGATAGAGATGGCGGCAAATGCCAAGGGTGATAAGTATGACAACCTGGTGAAAGCCGGTGTTACCGAATCGGAACGAGTGCTCGTAGAGAAGGGTATGTCGCCAAAGGAGGCACGCGAGGTTAGTATGTATCGAGTGTTTGGTGGCGTAAACGGCAACTATGGCACCGGTATCCAGGAGATGGTAACCGCAGGCGACCGCTGGGATAAGGAAAGTCAACTTGCCGAGGTCTATCTGAACAATATGGGTGCCTTCTACGGTGATGAGAAGAACTGGGAGACCGTGCGTAAGGCTGCTTTCGAGGCAGCGCTGACCCGTACCGATGTGGTAGTTCAGCCACGACAGAGCAACACTTGGGGTGCTTTGAGTCTGGACCACGTATATGAATTCATGGGAGGTATGAACCTCGCAGTGCGCAACGTAACCGGTAAGGATCCGGATGCTTATCTCGCCGACTATCGCAACCATAGCAATATGAGAATGCAGGAGGTGAAGGAGGCTATCGGCATCGAGGGCAGAACCACTATCTTCAACCCAGCCTATATCAAGGAGAAGATGAAGGGTGGAGCCAGCAGTGCCAGCACATTCGCTGAAATCGTAACCAATACCTACGGTTGGAATGTGATGAAGCCAAAGGCTATTGATAAGGAAATGTGGGACGAGATATATAATGTATATGTCAAGGACAAGTACAATCTCGGAACCAAGGAGTTCTTCGACAAGCAGAATCCGGCAGCGCTGATGGAGATGACCGCCGTGATGATGGAGAGTGCCCGCAAGGGAATGTGGAAGGCTACTCCTCAGCAGCTCAAGGACATTGCCAAGCTTCATACCGAGACCGTGAACAAGTATAAGCCTTCATGCTCCGGTTTTGTCTGCGACAATGCCAAGCTGCGCAACTATATCGCCAGCAAGACCGATGCTGCTTCTGCCAAGGAATATCAGCAGAATGTAGAGCAGATCCGCGATGCTGAGGCTGCGAAGAACAGCAGCGACAAGGGTATGGTGATGAAGAAGGAGACGCTGAGTGAGGATGCTCAGAAGACCACCACTGTGGTGAGCGGCATCGTAGTAGGTGTCATCGTCATCGTAGCGTTCGTTGTGCTCGCAGTATATTTGCGACGTCGTCGCAAAATGATGAGTGAAGAATAATTCAACACTTAACAGTGAAGAATAATTCAACATTCAACATTTAACATTCAACATTTTTAAAAAAAGTGGAGACATTAGTTTTAGTAATGATGATATTGGTTTGCTTCAGTTTTGTGCTGAAGCAGACCTTCCACGGAGTGAAGGAGATTATGATCATCTCGGTGCTCGTAGCCTTCTTCGTGGGAATGACCTGGCCATTTGCCATCGAGCAGTCGAAGACGCAGATCGCGGCTTGGATAGCCGACCAGAAGCTGATGCTCGATATGGCGGTGCTGCTGAGTATCGACGTGGCACTTACGATGCTTTTCTGTGTGCACCACGTAGATTTGAAGACTTCGGAACATGTGGGCCGCCGCAAATGGGTGTTCTTCATCTTCCTGAAGTACTTCCCGGGTTTGCTGGTTTTCCCAGTGCTGTTCAGTGTTCTGGTGATGACCATCTTCCTGCTTCCCGGCGTATCGTTCCAGGTTGTGGCATGGGTGCTTGCCGTAGTATTGCTGGTTTTGACTCCGGTATTCACCTACGGTTTGAGATGGCTCTTGCCGGAGCGACCAATCCGCTTGGAACTGCTCTTCCTGGTAGAGGTGCTGCTCGGATTGATGGGCATCATCGGTACGGTGAATGGCAGGACAGCGGTGGCAGGCTTCAACAGTTTCGATGCCCTCTCGCTTCTCGGCATCATCGCCATCGTCATCGTAGGAATGGCGATAGGATGGGCAATTTACAATTATCAAATTAAAAAATATAGAGTATAATGAATTACATATCAGACGTTTTGTTTTGGATTTCCACAGGCATGCTGGTTCCTGTGATTATTTTGTTGATTTTCTTCTTCCTCAGAGCCTTGCTGCTCCTTGGAGGTTTCTTCGGACAGTATCTTGTAAAGCGCAAGTCGGGTGCGGAGATTCGTGAACAGATGAACACCCTGACACTCGATAACATCGATACCCTGGGCGATCGCTTGCCAAAGAACAAGCAGGCAGTCATCGTTTCCTATATGAAGAAACTCGTGGACAACCGTCAGAGCAAGGCGCAGGTAAACCGCATCCTCGACCAGTATGCCCAGTTTGTAGAGAAGGATCTTTCTCTTCCTTCTACACTCCTGAAGATGGGTCCGATGCTCGGTTTGATGGGTACCTTGATTCCGATGGGTCCTGCCCTGGTAGGCCTTTCTACCGGCGATATTGCTTCGATGGCTTACAACATGCAGGTGGCTTTCGCTACCACCGTAGTGGGATTGTTCTCTGCAGCCATCGGTTTTGTAACCAAGCAGACCAAGAACCGCTGGTACACCGAGGATATGAGCAACCTCGAGTTTATGGCAGACCTTTTGGAGGAAAAGTAAAAAGGCTTTTAAAGGTAAAAAAGTAAAAAGGTAAAAAAGTTAAGATATATAATTTATGAGACAGAGACGCAGAAATAGGCTTGCGCATGATGGCGAGGATGATGATCCGATGAGCGTAGTGAGCAACCTCTTCGATGTGGCGATGGTGTTTGCCCTTGCCCTGATGGTGGCACTCGTTTCGCGCTATAATATGACGGAAATGTTCAGCAAGGATAACTTCACGATGGTGAAGAACCCTGGCAAGGAGAATATGGAAATCATTACCAAGGATGGACAGAAGATCAATCGCTATACTCCTTCGGAAGACCAAAGTAAGAAGTCGGGCAACAAGGGAAAGAAGGTTGGCATTGCTTACCAGCTGGAGAATGGCGAAATCATCTATGTTCCGGAAGATAAATAATCGGGGATTGCAAATCCCCTCAAACAGAAAATATTATTGTAACTAAAAGAAAAATAAAGAAAAATGAAAAAGTTTAAGACAATGATGGCCATGATGTTGGCTTTGGTTTCTATGTGTGTAGCATTCAGCTCTTGCAGCAGCGATGATGATCCTGTAGCAGTAGCTGCGGCAAAGGAAATTGCGGGTACCTATACCGGTAGTTTGAATATGACCGTAATGGGCGAGGCTTCTACATACGATAATCTTACCATGAAGATTGAGGCTGTAGATGATGCTACAGTCAAGGTTACCTTACCTGCTTGCGGCGAGGGTATGATGGCTCTTCCTGCTCTGGAGGTACCTGCTGTGAAGGCTTCCGGTTCTAACGGTGCTTATGCTTTCTCTCAGGAGAACTATGCAGGTACTATTACCGTGAATGGTGCAGAGAAGAAGTACACAGTTACTTTGCATGGTACATTGAAGGACAAAACCCTGACCGTCAACTATTCTGTGCAGTATGGCAAAATGCCTATGCCAATGATTGGTAAGTTTGTTTGTACAAAATAAAAGGATTGTTTCAGGATAAGCTTTGATATAATTCGATGAAACAAAAGATATTCGCACTATTCCTAATCCTTTGCGGATTGTGCCTGAATCTGAAAGCCGAAACCCAGGGCGATGTCGTGGGTAGGGTGCTCGATGATTCGGGCGCACCTCTGGCGGGTGCTACCGTCCAGATTTTGCATGCAAAGGGTGGGGTAACAACTGATGAAGACGGATATTTCCGCATTCCTTACAGCAAGGATGGAGCGGTGAGAGTGAAGGTGAGCTTTGTGGGCTATCAGACTCAGACTTTCGTACTGAAAGCGGATGAGAGAAAAGGTGAGCAGCATGTGCTTCGCCTTCAACCGGATGCTACTGCCCTCGATCAGGTGGTAGTTACCGCAACCCGAACTCCGAAGGCTTTGAAGGATGCTCCTGTGGTAACCCGTCTGATTACCGCCAATGATATCAAGATAGCTGATGCTACCAATATCCAGGACCTCCTCACCGAGCAGATGCCGGGTCTGGAATTCGGCTATGCCATGAATCAGGAGACTTCTCTCAATATGAATGGTTTCGGTGGAAATGCCGTGCTCTTCCTCGTAGATGGCGAGCGATTGGCTGGCGAAACCATGGATAATGTAGATTATAGTCGTCTGAACTTGGATAATGTAGGACGTATCGAGATAGTAAAGGGTGCTGCTTCGGCGCTCTATGGCGCCAATGCCGTAGCCGGAGTCATCAACATCATCTCCCGTGAAAACAGCGAGCCTTGGACTGCTAATGTCAACACCCGCTACAACGACTTCAACAAGGAGTGGCGCCACGGTGGAAGCTTCAGCTTCAATGCCAGAAAGTGGAATTCGCAGACCAGCATCCAGCGCACCACATCGGATGAGGTTCAGCTCACCAGTCCCTTCGATACAGAATCCAACATCCTCCATATTTATGGTGGCGAGACTTTCAATGTGAAAGAGCGACTTACCTACAAGCTCTCTGATAAGGTAAAACTGATAGGTCGTGGCGGTTATTTCAATCGTATCAGTAAGCGCAGCAACTATGATGATCATTACATGGATTATTCTGCCGGACTGAAGACCGTGATGAATCTTTCGGAGAATGATAATCTGGAGATTTCTTACGGCTTCGACCAGTATGACAAGGCTCGATATGTGAATGATGAGCGTACTCACGACCATGATTATACCAACCGTCAGAACACCGTCCGTGCCCTGTATTCCCATATCTTCGGCAAGAATACATTGACGGTAGGTGCAGATTTCCTGAACGATTATCTTACCACCTATCAGTTTGAGGATAATGAATCAAAGAATCAGAATTCATGTGATGCCTTCGCCCAGTTCGATTACAATCCTTTGCAGTGGTTGAACATCGTGGCAAGTCTTCGTCATGATTACTTCTCTGCATCCAGCCAGCATGCCACTACTGGTCGTCTGGCTCTGATGACCAAGTGGAAGGGTTTCTCCATCCGTGCCAACTATGCCGGCGGATTCCGTGCCCCAACGCTCAAGGAGATGTATATGAACTTTGATATGGCAGGTATGCAGATGATTTACGGTAATCCGGATCTGAAGCCGGAGAAGAGCAACAACTACAACCTGGCGCTGGAGCATACCGGAAGGGTGAAGAATGCTGGCTTCTTTACTGGTCAGTATAGTCTTACCCTGATGGGCTATTATAATAAGTATGATAAGCGCATCACTACCGAGGATTATGCCGATTATATCCCGGGAACCGGTCAGCCGGATGTGGCTTCGCGTTATTGCAACGAGGATGGAGTAGAGGTGAGCGGCATCGACTTCAGTGCCCAGTACCGTTCGGATATGGGACTCGGTGTGAAACTCGACTACAGTTATCTCCATGTGGGTGGCAGAAGTGTAGATTCCCAGTTCTCCCAGCCTCGTCCGCATTCAGCTACCTGGCGTCTCGACTACGATCGCCAGCTCTGTTCGTTCTATCGCATCAATGCCGCTCTGTCAGGCAGATACCTGTCTGCTCCTGATACGAACATCAAGAAGCATGACAGCAGTTATCAGTTGTGGAAGTTCACGCTTCAGCAGCGATTTCTGGATGCCGTCAATCTGAATCTTACGGTAGATAATCTTTTCGGTTATACGCCAAAGAACTATTATTGGAGTTCTGCGATGACCACCGGCCGCACCTTCTCAGTAGGGCTTTCGGTTGACATCGACCGTTTCGTAAAGGTATTCTAATAAAAATAGCAGGGTGGACCAGTCTTCCATCCTGCTTCTTTTTTATTAATAGCACCCCTCTAACTGTATAGATAGCCGCGCTTTTTGCAAAGTTTTAAAGCTTTGTCAAATCTCTTAGTAGTGTCAAGTTTATACATTATTCCCCTAAGATAGTATCAAACATTTCATCAACAGAATTCCAATGGGTAACTCTGCCTTTCTCCTTGTCTTCTTCGGCAAGTTCTAGATTTGTTTTCTTTGGTTTCATGACAGAAATATCAATTTACAGCAGCAAAATTACGTTTTTTTCTCTAAACAACCAAGCAAATTAAAAGATTTTTTTAATTTTGGTATAGTGTACCCGTTTTTATGTGCTAACTTCAAGGATTTACAGTCTCCTGACGGTATGATGGATGGAAGTCTCATCTTAGGGCGATTTTCCTTATTTTGCCTAGAACCATCTCTTCTTCATTTTCTTCAAGAATTCCTTGGTGATAGGGAAGCCGGAGGCATCACCTATTACGGAGTCGGTATAACAGAAGGGACATTCAGCTGTAGGCGGCTCATCAGGGAGGTAATCTGTGATTTCGGATGGCGAGAAGATTTCGCCGCAGAAGAAACAGCCGCACTTTTCTGACTTCTCAATCTGTTCCTTGTTGCTGTAGCTGCAATCGTGAGCCTGGCGAAAGATCCTGTCTTTCTCCTCCTCTTCTTTCTGCTTTTTCTCAGCCTTTTCCAAATACCCCTTGAATCGTCTCTGAAGATAGAGCGGCACATGATAGTGAGGGGCGAAGACATACAGCGACGGAACGTGGTCGTGGTATTCGTAGCCGGGACCATCTATCACGGTATAGCTGTCATCTGTCTCATCATATGGCAGTTTATCCAATCCCCTTTTATCCTTGGCAGCCTGGTTTCTCTCCCAGATCCATTCCGTGGTAAGCGGAGTACCTACAACGATGGCAAGTTTCACCTCATCGCCACGATATACTTCCACGATGTCACCCTTCTTGAATCTGATCTGTTCTGTGTTTCTGCCTCGGAAGGTCTCGTCAGGATGACGGTCGTATGCAGGCGAATCGCAGACTCCCGGATAGTAGATGCTGAACCTCGAACAGCAGTAAGACCGGTCGATCAGTTTTCCCTCACCGTCATACACTCTTTCAGAAAGACATTCACGGTCGTAGTGCAACAGTCCCAGCGGAATCTCCGAGATATAATAGCAGAAGGTATCCAGCGGATAGTCGTCTTCCTCCTTCATCTTCTTGCGGTAAAGGACATCCTGGTGCATCAGTCTCTCTGCCTCCTCCAAAGTTGTAGTGAAGGCTTGCGGACAATAGGTGTTCACCTTATATTTCGGATAATGTGAACGCTTTTTCTCCTCCAGCTCTTCTGTTTCTAATACTTCGAGCTTGAAGATGGCAGGAACATCCCGATGCTGTGGATGTTCAGCCAATTGCTTGAATTCTTCGTATGTCATGGGATGGTTATTTTAAGAATTTATGAAACTTGAGAATCTGAGATCTAAGTTCAGGTATTCTGATGCCTTCAGAGTCTTTGCCTTCTTGATTGTTAAGATTCCTTTTGCTGATAGTTTTATGAATTTTCAGTTTTCTCATGTCCGACTTGCCGTTAGCTTTATGGTTCCACCAAGGCTTGGGATATGCATGTCTTTTTTTGTATCTCGTGCCATCGCAGTTCTGGATAAAGATTTCCAATACTAATCCATCCATTTGACAATCATGCGGGATGTTGATGGCACGTCTTTGGATATCCATTTCGTAGAAGATACTTCCGTCCTTTTTGCAGAGCACGATGTCCAGATAGTCTGGCATATCAGGTATAGTTCCAGGCTCTGACATTTGTGGTTGAAACTCCCCAAACTCTTCCTTCACATACTCGAATAGTCCCCGAGTATATTTTTCGATATCCACCCCTACATATCGAGTATAGGTGTATTTGATGATACATAAAGACATTTTATTTGCCATTTTATTCTTTCTTTTTGGTTATACCTTTATAATATAGTAATATGAGGGGAAAATTTCAAAAAAAAGCGCCAATATTTTGAAAAAAAGTATTGGCGCTTTATTATTGAATTCGCTGGCTTATAAGTCCGCCCTAACTATGTTAAAAAAGGTAGTTAGGGCGGTGGTATCCTAAGTGAGGTAAGGATGAGTGCCCTTTTCTTAGTCTTTTAATGTAGCCAAAGGTATAACCTTTACTCCATCTTCCCTGGTATAAGCCATTTCGCCTCCTGTCATGACAATCAGCAGGTCTGGTTCTCTGAGTGGCATCTGATGCTCTGTCTTGTTCTTCTCACGAATCAGATCCCGTAGTTGCAGGAGATGCTTGGCACCATCTTCTATCTCCCGACTACCCAACTTGCATTCTATCAAGGCATAGCGGCCATCTGCAAGATGAAGCACGATGTCTGCCTCCAGGTCATAGCGGTCGTGATAGTAAGAGACTCTACCTCCCAAGGCTTGCGAATATACCTTCAGGTCGCGAATGCACATACACTCGAATATGAAACCAAAGGTTCGAAGGTCTAATTCCAGACTTCTTGGTGACATACCCAAAGCAGCAACAGCTATGGAAGGATCTACAAAGCAACGCTTGGCTCCCGAACGGATTGCAGCGGCTGAGCGGATTGCCGGACACCATGCCTCCACATCTTCTATGACAAACAATCGTTGCAGGGCAGAAACATAATCATCAAATGTTGGCATCGACGTTTTCTCCATTTCTACCGTGATGTCTGCCAACATCTTGGATTTCTTGACGAGGGTGCAGATGTTCCGGGCATAAGAACGCATGATGAGTCGAGCCAAAGCTGGCTGTCTTCTTACGCCATCTACCCTCGATATATCTTCATCGCAAATCACATTTACGTAATCCTGTGCTATCAGTAATTGTGCCTCCTGCGAAGTGACGTCCAATGATGCTGGCCAACCGCCTCGGCAAGCAGCAAAAATCAGTTTCTCCACGGTCATGTCTGACAGAAATCCATCAATATCGTAAGCTGGGTCATCAAACAATAAACGTAAAGATATGGTGCCTGTTGATTCCTTTGACTCATAAAGGCTCATAGGATACATGGGCATCTTGGAGATGCGGCCAGTACCCGTATGCATGATTTCTCCGTTTTTGTCTTCGACGACTGTAGAACCGGTTAAGATAAACTGACCTTTCTGGTTTCGCTCATCTACGGTATTCCGAACAGCATCCCATAAAACTGGTGCTACCTGCCACTCGTCTATCAGTCGTGGTGTTTCGCCTTTGAGCAGCAAGGATGGTTTGGTGCGTGCCGTCGCCAGATATCCTTCACGCTTATCTGGATCTTGCATCTTGATTACGCTCTTTGACTGCTGCATGGCCGTAGTGGTTTTTCCGCACCATTTTGGTCCAACAATCTGTACTGCTCCAAAGGCTTCCAGACGAAGTCGGAGCATTCTGTCTGCTATTCTATCTAAATACTTCATATTCAATATATTTTTGTTTGCAAAGATAGTAATAAATAGTGGAATCTACAAATAATTTTGTATTTTTGTGGTATTTTATTTTGTGTTTTAACGGTATTTTACTTTGTATTTTTGCGGTACTTTACTTTGTGTTTTTGCGGTAAACGGTATTTTAATGTCCGTTTTCATAACAGATACTATTCTTAGGAGGAAAATAAAAAACACTCATGGCATTCGCTATTATATCAATAGGAAAGCCATGAGTGTAATTGGTTTATTGAAGTCTTAATTTTCTAGAACCTGTCCAACTTACTTTGCTGATAGATTCTGAGGTAAGTTCAAGTGTCTTGTAATCTTTGGAAACGGTACCTCGTAGGACTAGATCGTTGGCGTAAACGGTTATGTCATAGCCATTCGCTTCCCATTCTCCACTCCAAGTAGCATCGTCTTGCAATGTTTCCTTGATGCTGACTTTGCCATTGTTCTTGAAGGTGAGACGCAAAGATTCTGTGGCTGTACTCTTATCCAAGTCTCTTTCGTCATCATATACGATGTCGTCTTCAACTTGGCGAGTTACCTTATATACCATTTTCCCTCTTTGTGCAACTGTGTCGCTAAAGATTTTTGTAGAGTCTACTTGTGGCTCTACTTTTTCGGAAACGATGGTGTCTTTTATCACCGTACTGTCTACGGTTTCTGCATCTTTAGTCTGTTTGTTGCCACAGGCGGTAAATGATGCGACTAGGCAAACGCCTAATGCTGTGATAATAGAATGTCTCATGAGGCTTGTTATTTGATTTCCTTTACAATTTTTGCGGATGCTGCACAGTCCTTGGCTCTAACCAGAGTGATGTCACCTTCATAACTGTCTGGCAAAAGGGTAAAGTTGAGATGATCACATTCAGCAAAGCCGTTCTTCATGTGATAACTAACATTTGTGAGAAACTTCTTGCCGTTTTGTATCAACACCAAGGCATCTCCTTCGTGTTGACCATCAAATGCATCTGCATAATCTTTCTTGACACCAGGCTTCTGTAATGCCTCCTTTACAGACATACCTACTGCCAAATTGTTTGATTTAGCAATACTGTCTGCTTTTGCAATACTATCAGCACGAGCTATGCTATCGCATCTGGCAATACTGTCTGCTTTAGCTTGCGCTATGGCAACTGAATCTATTCCATTCTCCTCCTTGTTATTCTTGTTGTTTGAGCAACTTGTGATGCTTGTTGTGAAACATACAAACATCATGATTAAAAAATGTTTCTTTTTCATTGTCTTGTAATTTGAAATTTACACTTTATAGAAGCTACTTTCCCGTTTTGGGTATAGATCCTTATTGTAATCTAAAAACGACAGGTGTTGTACATTTGGTTCGTACAGGTATTCCTTTTAGTTTTGCTGGTGTCCATTTCGGCATAGCCTTAACAACACGCAGGGCTTCCCTGTCAAGTGACGGGTCAACACTTCTAATAACCTTAACGTCAGACATGGAGCCGTCTTTCTCTATGATACTCTCTACGATTACACGTCCTTGTACGCCATTTTCCTGTGCTACATCAGGATATTTTACATTGCTGTTCAGATAAGACTTCATTGCACTTTCACCACCAGGAAAAGATGGCTTTTCATCAACTTTATCAATTTCATTGACTTCGTTGTAAACTGACTCTTCGTTTGGATTCCAATTTACAAGTTCATCGTATTTAAGTGAGTCGCTCTGCAATTGGAAAAACAGATCTTCTAAAATGACCCCATCGGGATTAGTTTGCCATGTTATCTTCTCCTCCTTCATCTTGACGTTGTCAATCTTGATATAGATACTTCCGTTTGCAGTGATGTTGTATGAGAATGAGAGACCAAGTTTAGATATAGGTATCACGATATTTCCACCGCCTTTTCCTTCAGTATTAGCAGGTTTGAATACTATGTCCCACTCATTATTGTTCGACTTATTGTTGAAGAAATAATGGTTTTTGATTTTTTTGTTAAAGTCGTTCACCAAATTTGGGCTTGGCTTAGTGACAGTTGTTGTATTGGCTTTTTGTGTAGTGCCTCGTCTTGCTTGTCCGAAGGTTGGGCTTCCTGTTAGCATAACGAATATTGCTAAAATGATACTTTTTCCGATTTTAGAGGAAAAAGTGATGCTTAATGTTTGTAAAAATGAATGCTTCATAATAAATGTAATGCTTTTATGAGTCCACTTAATAATGTTATTAATATATGACATTTGTAACCTTTCCGTTTCTAACCTTTACGATTCTAGGGAATACCTTCCCAAGAAGATTAGCCAGTCGGAGACCATAGGAAGGGATATATTGTTTGTAAGTACCAACTAAGTCTCTGTAAGGACCATTGTATTTGTACATTTGATATCTGCTACCATCAGTCTCAAAAGTCTTGAATTCAGTAAGGATACCTTCTGGCATACCTATATAAACCTTTCCCTTTTTGATGTTGTCGTATGCTCTCTGTCCATATTTCGCTACAAGACTTTTTTCTTGTGCTATCCTTGATTTATAATTTGGTAAATTGGCCAGAATAGTTTTCATGTCTTGATTTCCTTGTTCTGCACCAATTTTCAGATACTTAACAAAGTCAGCGTAAGAAAGATATTTGCTAATGCCAAAATCATTCTCACCTTCCATTTTCAAACAATAGGCACCAACCAAAGCCTGAATTGCATCAAGGTTTTTTAGATCAGCTGCCTTGCGCAAATATTTGACTCCTTCTGGTATGTTTTTTGTTACACCCTTTTGCTTGTCACCCGCTAAGAGCATTCCACCATAATAATAGGCTGCTTCTGGCGAATTGTTTTTTACCGCTTTGAGATACCATTTCATAGCTTCCGAATCATTCTTAGCTACACCTTCGCCTTTATCATAGGAAAGTGCCAGATAATATTGAGCCTTCGCATATCCTTGGTTGGCTGCTTTTGTATACCATTTTATGGTTTCTTCAAGGTTCTTTTCTACCCCGTTGCCATATTTATAGCAGACTCCCAAGTTGCATTGTGCCACCGGTAGTCCTTGTTCTGCAGCTTTTGTATACCATTTTACGGCTTCTTTAAGATTCTTGTCTACTCCTTCGCCAAATTCATAACAGTATCCTAAGCTGTTTTGTGCTTCTGCACATCCTTGTTCAGCTGCTTTTGTGTACCATTTTACGGCTTCTCCATAGTTCTCGTATACTCCATAGCCATTGTAATAGCAGTTGCCTAAGTTGTTTTCTGCTTTAACATTTTCTTGTTCTGCAGCTCTTGTGAACCATTTTACTGCTTCAGGTAAATTTTCCGTAACCCCTTTCCCATCATAATATGCTTCGCCCAGAGCATTCTGTGCTTCTGCTTCACCAGACTTGGCTTTTAGCGTGAGGGTGACAATGTTGGCAGTTTGTGCAAATACTCCCGATGCTGTCGCAAAGAAGAGTATCATGATTAGATAAATCTTTTTCATATTCTATAGTTTATTTGTTATTATTCCCAATATTGTTTACAAGTGTAAATGTATCATGTCTAATAGCTGGTTTGCAAAAATTGCGTTCCAATAGTTTGCAATAGGTGAACCCTTAGTCAAAACAGGCATCTCTTGAAAATATGGATGCGTTACAACCATTGTATATTGATGAGTCATTGCAAATTTTTTGAGATAGGCGAATGTCCCATGTTTTGTACGACAACATCCAACAATGATTTTGATAGTTGGAATACTTGCTACAATATTATACCAATCTTCAAATCTGCGACCTACTCCATCACCAATGGTAATAACTGCAATTTCTGCCGTTCCATTGCGTTGTAGAATAGCCAGTTGCTCTTTCTTGAGAATGATGGAACGGCTATCATAAAGCCATCCTTCACGATGTGAAATTAAAAGTTCTATCAATCTGGTAGCACTTAGTGTCTTGCCATGATTGCCTAATGCGCTGATGGCTATCAGTAGCTTTTCTGGCTTTTTATTTTCTAATTTTTCCATAAGCTAATCATTTACTTTTTGGTTATTTCATTCTTAGGCACAAAAAAGGTGCGAACCAATTTCATTCTGTTCTGAAGGTTCTGGACTACCTGTACACAAAGAATGAAAATCAGCTCACACCAAAGGGTATATATCAATGTCCATCCCGCCGAAGCGGAATGGATACAATAATACACGGTTGGGTGAACAACTTCTGTCTTCGTTCTTGTGTACAATGAATTGTCCAGATTCTCAGTACGAACCAAGCATGGTTGTTTCCTTAACATGTCTGCTGCTTGTTTAGAACAGCACTGCAAATATACCATTTTTTTTCTAAAGTTGTTCATTGTGAGCTGATTTTTTTGCAAAAATAGGTGTTTTTTCTGCTTTTTCAGCGTTCCATTCCGTTCCAAGTTCAAAATATGAGGTGTTTTTAGTGGAAATATTGGCTTTTTGTGTGTTGGCTGGA
Source organism: Segatella copri (assembly GCF_015074785.1). Classification (NCBI taxonomy): domain Bacteria; kingdom Pseudomonadati; phylum Bacteroidota; class Bacteroidia; order Bacteroidales; family Prevotellaceae; genus Segatella; species Segatella copri. The sequence goes on along the minus strand of NZ_CP042464.1, from coordinate 2,255,805 downwards.
TTTGTTTCAGTATCTTTGCAGCATGGAACAGATATTACGTGAAATGATAGAAAAAATGGTGGGGCGCAAGATGGTTGTGCCCCGCGACTTCGCTTGGTTGAGCGAAAAGGTGGAGGAACGTACCCAGCAAAGGGTGAGTGCCTCTACGCTGCGACGATTCTGGGGATACGTGAGCGAAGGGGTTTCTGCCAGTAAGTTTACCAAGAATGTGCTGGCTAATTTTCTCGGTTATGCGGACTTTGAGGAGTTTGGATTGTCGCAAGGAACGGGAGAACGGCAGAGCCAGATGGTTATAGGCAAGGAAATCTCATGCGATGATCTTTATGAGGGACAGATGCTCAAACTTTCCTGGCTGCCCGACAGAACCTGCATCATCTGGTATCAGGGAAACGGAAGTTTCAAGGTGGTATCATCAGAAAATACCAGATTGGCGAAAGATGATACATTCGAGTGCCGTCATTTTATCAATCATGAGCCTGCTTATCTTCATGCCTGGAAGCATGGAGTTGATGAACCGGTTACTTACGCAATTGGTAAGAAGAACGGCATTATCGTGGAGCATTATCTGGAAGATTGAAATCTCGACAAGGTGGGCTTCACATATCTTTCAGAGGTATAAGAGGACAGCTCGTAGATGATATCTGCCTTCTTGCTGCCGGCGATGTCTTTAGAGAATGTCTGCGGATAAGTCGTTGTGATGAATTCATTACTCTTATCTACAAACTGATAGAATGCCTCGCTCTTTTTCTCAACAGACCGGATGGTGTCTATGCCGGATTCCTTCCACATCTTGTCGATTGTCTTCTTGCCTTCGGATAGGAGTTCGGCGGCTTGTGCCTGTGATGCAGAAGATGGCTCGGTAGCTGTTGGCTGCAGGGATTTCTGGCCATTGGAAAGTGGGGCAGGCTTCTTGGCTTGCTGGCGGATGGATGTATCCTTCTTGGCTTCGGTATGTTCAGGGGTGGTGCTAATGCTCTTTTCCTGCTGATTCAGTAAAGGACAACTGATGAAACCTAATAAGATGATACAGACCAAAGCTGCGATTGCGATACGCTTGATACCGAATAGATGCCTGTTTCTGCGAGCCATGAAATCGGCTTTGAGTTCATCCACATTGGCATATCGCTGGGCTATGGGAGCCTTACATCGTTTGATGATGGCAGTATACGGTTTGCTTGGAAGTATCTTTTCCAGGATACAACCGATGCTGAAGATGTCGTTGCGGATGTCTGCCTGTTGGGATGCAATCTGTTCAGGTGAGATGTAGCCCAGTGTGCCGGCAGGCTGTTTGAGGATGGCAAAGTCGTCGGTATCTGAAAGTCCGAAATCGATGAGCTTTACATGATTGCCGTTATGGGTAATCATGATATTGGAAGGTTTTAAGTCTCTGTGTACTATCTGCTTGGCGTGGATGTAATGCACAGCATCAAGCAACTGGAGGAAGATGTCTTCTCCCTCAGTCTTCTTGCCACTCCAGTGTTCCAGCGTGATACCATCTATCCATTCCATCACGATACAGGTACCCATTTCTGGTATTTCTTCCATGCTGTAGGCTGATACGATGTTGGGATGCTGCAGGGATATGAGGATATCGAACTCTTTGTGCAGCAGGTTCTTGTAGTTTTCGTCTTGGCGATATGGCTCCTTCAATCCCTTGAGCACCCACCATCTGCCATAGCGCTTTGCCTTGCAAAGAAGGTTGAATCCTTTGCAAGGTATGGGAGTAAAGTCTGAAAATTGTTCAGACCTTCTACTTTCTTCTATGATGATTCCAGAATATGAATCCATGTTACTCAGACTGGGTTGATAATTCGGTTGCAAAATTAACTAAATAGAGATACCCATCCCACAGAAGCGGGATGGATATGAGTATACATATTGGGGCAAACAACTGGAACTGTCATTCTTGTGTACTGCGAACTGTCCAGATTCTCAGTCCGAACTTAGCGTAGTTGCTACCTCTTTATGTCTGCCGCCATTACTAACGGCATTGCAAATATAGGCATTTTAAAAGAAATTTTCAAGCGGAAACGAAACTTTTAGTATTCTTTAAACTTTGACGATTGGTTCAAACTCATTCCTCCCCGAGCTTATAACTTATTTTATATAGGAACTGGTTGTCGCAAATCCACTCTCTTTTCTCTTGTGAAATGTGGAAGCCCACCCCTTTTAATGTCCGTTTTCAAAAGTGAAATTGTCCCCATGAGATAGGAATGGAAGCTACCTTAGCTATTCTATGTTTATCATTTTCGCCAATTGCAGAAAGTATTCGTTGGACCAGATAGTCATATCTTTTGGATTCTTTATAAACGGCATCACATCTACTTTTACCTGTTTGATGTCTGCTGATCTCAATCTTTGCTCCAAGTCGGCAATGAATTCTTCTTTTGATTTCTCGCATCCGTTAAATTCTTTGATTCTTTCCTGTAGATGTTTGAAATCTAAAGGAATTCTATTCCGGATGTACCATTCGAAATCATACCAATCGCGTCCTTTTACCCGGTTTTTCCATGCTCGATAAACTAATGCGTGCATTTTGCCGGCAAATAAGTCGGGAAGGGTAAAGCATCTTGTCATGAAAGAACGAGGCTCTATCAGAAGTTTTTGCTCCGTAGAAAAATGGAGAGGAGGATTGGTATCTACTTCAATTTTGATTTTGATGGACTTTTCTGTTTGAAATGAAATGTCATAAACGTCGGTGGTATCTTTTAAAAAAGCTGATTCTACTTTTCCAAAATTCTTCTTGTCCTTCTTCTGTATGTCCACTCTTCTCCCGATGGCATCAAATTCGTCGATAATTGGTTGGAAGTATTGGGAGAAGTCAAAACTTTCATCTTTGTTCAATAAAGAGAAATCCATATCTTCACTGAAGCGATTTAAACCATGGAAAATGCGTAGGCAGGTTCCACCATAAAAAGCTGCTTTTTCGAAGAAACCGCCTTGGTACAAACCGGCAAGAATTATTTGCTGGTTTACCTCAAAAGTAGCATTTCTTTTAGACTGATCTGTAGAAAGATCATAAGCTGATAACATATTTTGGTATATCTCATTCATGATGTAAGAGTTTTAATATTGTGCGTATGGATGTTGCCTTTTTTCCTATATTTGCATAATCTTCGAATATCTTGGGATTGAGCTGGTAGAATCTGTCCATATCAAATCTTAGATTTTCTTCCAGAAACTCTAATGCTTCCTTCTTGTATCTCAGTTTGATACCTGGCAGGTTGGCTATCAAATCACATAATGCCTTTTCTGGAGTAGCCATTATATAGACATTGTTTCCTTCCTTTATCTGCGTAATTCCTATAGGATAGGTGGCCCTTGGAATATGATGATAGTAAAAGTTGCCTATGGGTGTATTGTATTCCTTTGCTGTCTTAAAGGTCATGGATTGAACTGTATATACAGCTTCGGGTATTAAACCATAATATCTTAATGCTGTCTGCATAGACACATAAGATGGAGACAACAGATGGTTGGCGATAAGTCCGGAAGAGAGTGGTTGTCCCGTTTCTTGTGGATTTACAACGAACAGATTTCGCCTGAGGCGGATGATTTCACCCGCCTTTTCCAGCTGTGCAACTTTTGCAAACTTGGTCTTTACATCTGGATATAGTGAAGCAATGACCGAAGATGTTACTGGAATATTGCCTAATGTAATTAGAATATTTCTCATTTGGGCGCAAAGATAGTCAAATTTTCGATAGAAAACAAACTTTTTCTTAGTTTTCTATCGAAAATTTAGCTTTTTCTTGGTCTTTTTATTTAGCCAAAGGTATAATCTTTACTCCGTCTTCCATTGATATGGCTTTATCGTAAATCGTGTCTTCTACAGTTTCTTTATATTTTTGCGCCGTTTTACTTTGTATTTTAACGGTAGTTTACTTTGTGTTTTTGTGGTAAATGGTCTCGAATTTTAGCGATTGCACCGCCCTAACTACCTATTTTTATATAGTTAGGGCGGTGGTATCGCATTTGCAAATATATATGAAGTTCCGAAAATGAAAATCCCCAACCTGCTATGGGAAAGCGGGTTGGGGAAATTATGATAGATTTTGCTTTCATCAGAAAATATCCGATTGTGAATTACAATGGATACTCCTCGAAAGCGTAGAGTACAGTGCTTAAATAACGCTCGCCGGTATCTGGCAAGAGGGCTACAATCTTCTTGCCCTTGTTCTCAGGACGCTTCGCAATCTCGGTGGCTGCAAAGGCAGCGGCACCTGATGAGATTCCTACCAAGAGGCCCTCGGTCTGAGCCAGGTCACGACCTGCCTTGATGGCATCATCGTTCTGAATGTCCAATACCTCATCGATATATTCTGAAGAGTAAGTCTCTGGAATGAAACCGGCACCGATGCCCTGAATCTTGTGAGGACCGCTCTGTCCGCCGTTCAATACAGGCGATGTGGCAGGCTCTACGGCAATCACCTTCACGTTTGGATTCTGTTCTTTCAGGTACTTGGCGATACCCGAAATGGTTCCACCGGTTCCTACACCGGCTACGAAGACATCAATCTCGCCATCGGTATCAGCCCAGATTTCTGGTCCTGTTGTGGCATAGTGTTTGGCAGGATTGGATGGGTTGGTAAACTGTCCCAGAATCACGGAACCAGGGATGGAATCGCGGAGTTCCTCGGCAGCCTTGATGGCACCAGGCATTCCGTCCTTACCGCTGGTCAATCTTACTTCTGCGCCGTAAGCCTTCACCAGGTTTCTGCGCTCCACACTCATGGTTTCAGGCATGGTGAGGATGAGGTGATAGCCCTTTACGGCTGATACCAGAGCCAGACCTACACCCGTATTACCGCTGGTTGGTTCGATGATGGTGGCACCTGGTTTCAGGATGCCCTTCTGCTCAGCGTCTTCGATCATCGCGAGGGCGATACGATCCTTTACGCTTCCGCCAGGATTGAAGAATTCTACCTTAGCAATTACAGGAGTCTCCAAACCCTTGGATGCTGAATACTTACCCAATTCTACCAATGGGGTCTTACCGATTAAATCAGTAATCTGCTTATATATCTTTGCCATAACTGTACTCTAATTTAAATCATTAATATTTTTACTTTACGTAGGTAAATGCTTCATCGAGTGCCTCAATCAGGTCGTCGATGTTCTCGATACCGATGCTCAATCGAACGGTAGAAGGATAGATGTGCTGCTCCTCCAACTCCTCTGGGCTCAACTGAGAGTGAGTGGTTGTTGCTGGGTGGATAACCAGTGACTTCACGTCGGCTACGTTAGCCAGCAAAGAGAAGATGCGCAGGTGGTCGATGAACTCCCATGCCTCTTTCTCGCCGCCCTTGATATCGAAGGTGAAGATAGAACCACCGCCGTTAGGGAAGAGCTTCTTGTAAAGTTCATGGTCTGGATGAGAAGGAACGGCTGGGTGATTAACCTTAGCCACCTTAGGATTGTTCTCCAGATATTCTACCACCTTCAATGCATTCTGAACGTGGCGCTCTACACGGAGGCTCAATGTCTCCAAGCCCTGAAGAAGAATCCAGGCGTTGAATGGAGAGATGGTTGCACCGGTATCACGAAGGATGACCGCACGGATTCGGGTTACGAAGGCTGCTGCTCCGGCTACATCTGCGAATACGGCACCATGATAAGATGGGTCTGGCTTAGCGAGAGTAGGGAACTTGTCGGCATTTGCCTTCCAGTCGAACTTACCGCCATCTACGATGACACCACCGAGAGATGAACCGTGACCGCCGATGAACTTGGTAGCAGAGTGAACCACGATGTCTGCTCCGTGCTCGATAGGGCGGATGAGGTATGGAGTGCCGAAGGTGTTATCGATAATCAATGGGATGTTGTGGCGATGAGCAATCTCTGCCAACTTATCGATATCGGTTACATCTGAGTTAGGATTTCCGAAGGTCTCTGCATAGAGAGCCTTGGTATTGTCCTGAATGGCAGCCTCTACCTGCTCGAAGTTGCGAGGATCTACGATGGTGTAGCTAACACCCTGTGTAGATAATGTATGAGTGATGAGGTTATAAGTACCACCATAGATGTTGTCGGCAGCTACGATGTGGTCGCCGTTCTGAAGGATGTTCTGCAGAGCGTAGGTAACGGCGGCAGCACCAGAAGCGACAGCCAAACCTGCTACACCACCCTCGAGGGCAGCTACACGGTCTTCGAATACACCCTGAGTAGAGTTGGTCAAGCGACCATAGATATTACCTGCGTCACGGAGTCCGAATCTATCGGCAGCGTGCTGAGAGTTGCGGAACACATAACTTGTGGTCTGGTAGATAGGCACCGCACGAGCGTCGGTAGCTGGATCTGGATTTTCCTGACCTACATGCAACTGAAGTGTCTCAAAGCGAAGTTTCTTTTCTGTACTCATAATCTATGTCCTTTCTTTAATTTTACGTTAATATTCAATCTTATTCATTTATATAAATTGTCGCCCAGAAATCAGATTGATGTTCTTTCTCTGAAAGACATTCTGATGTCCTTCTGAAAGTCATCAGACTGTTTGTTCTGATTGACGCTGCAAAGGTACGGCGATTTTTTGGATTCTGAAATAGCATATGAGTAGTATTCCTGCTACCACGTTTGTGGTATTCGGGCATTTTTTTCGATTTTTTGAGAGAAATTACAGTCTAAATCCTAAGCCGATGGTCATCGGGTAGCACTCGGGAGCCTTGGTCTTGTTGAGCAGTGGGGTTACTCCAGCACGGGCGTAGAGCATCACTCCTGAGTAGCCGGCACGGGCTTCCAGGTTCAGGCCGATAGGGTTGAGGTTGATATCGCCCGTTTCGGTATGCTTGTGCTTTCCGATGAAGTAGCGGGAATGCTCGTGCCAGCGGTATTCTACTGATGGACCTAAAGCCAGGAATGCATCATGGGATCCTATGCGCTTCTGCCACTCCAGCATGATAGGCAGGCGGAGCACATTGTAGCTGATATAGCTTTTCTTCAGCGTTTCGCCTTCTATCGGAGTCATTGCCGATACCCCGTTTTCGGTACTTAATACATAATTGTCCTTGAAATGGTGGTGTACCTGTCCGATGGAGAGAGAGGAGGTGAGCGCCATTTCGTTGGAAAGGCGGAAGCAGAGACTGGTGAGGGTGATGCCCCATTCCCACGACTTGGAGTTGCGACTGTGCATCTCGTTGTTGCCTCCCATGCTTCCCCTGCTGCCTGGCAACTGGCTGCAGCCGAAGAAGAAGGTTGGATAATGACTCTCCAGACTGCGCTTGCGCTTGCTCAAAGTCTGAGGGATGAATGGTGAGGTGACAAATACCTTTTCTACTTCCTGACCATCTACGAATTGGGTTTCGGAAATCTTGGTCATCTCGTTGCCGTTCATCTTATATATCTTCACAGAAGTCTGTTCACCATCCTGCTTGATGACGATGTTCTGGTCGTTCACTCTGATTGTGGTGTCGTTAGCCTCTACCGAGGCTGGTGTACTGTTGCTGTTGGTTTCAGCAAGGGCGAAGGCTGGCATCATGGCAGCCATCATCATTACGTTTTTGATATTCATAATACTATATTTTATGTTGTTTCTTATTCTTATTGAGAAGATTCCAGAAGGAAAATGCTGTTTCTATCTTCTGGAATAGCAGAGTTTCATGATATCTTCGGGCGACAGGTCGCCTTCTATATAAATCACGGTTCCCTTGCTTTTACTCGGGTTACTGAAGAGGATGAAGCGGTTGTCGCCATTGCTCAAGGGTGTCATCATGTAATAGCCGCTCACCATCTTGCCATTTTCCACCACCTCTCTGATCTTTTTCGCAGCTTTGCGGTCGGACTTCAGATAGTGGGCTATTTCCGTGGCATGGTTCTTATATACCAGGCTCTTGTATATCTTGAGCCTGTAACCTTTGAGTTGCGCATTCTGCATCGTAACCATCTTGCATCCCTTGGCGTGTCCGAAGCGTTGGAATATACTTTTTACGTATAGTCCCTCCTGGGCATTAGCCGAAATCGAGGCTACCACGATAAGAAGCAGTCCGATGAAGAAGCGTTTTATCAAGTTGCATCGTTTCATATTCTATACCTTATTATATATATTATACTTTATAGTTTGATTGATTGTTTCATCTAAAAGATGAATTTATTGTTTCATCATATCCAGGGCACTGAATGGATCTTCGGAATCTGCCGAAACATCTTCCAGGGCATCCAGGGCTTCGTTATGAACGAACTCCTGGTCGGTATAAACCTTTCCATCGATAACCGCATAACATTCAGGCTGAGGCTGGGCAATCTTCTGGATGCCCACAATCAGGAATGCGATGATAGCGGCGGCTGCCACAGAAGTGCCGAAATATTTGAGCCATCTGCTGCGAGAAGCTTCCTTCTTTGGGATTTCTTCCTTCTCGATATCTTTTTTTTCGAAATCCTCCTCCTTCTCTTCTTCTTTTAGAATTTGAGAAAGATTCATCTGTTCGAATCCGATATAGCTGAAGAGGGCGCGATAGGATTCCCATTCTTCCGGAATATCATTGGCATGCTCTTCGAAATATTTTCTGAGCGTTGCCTCTTCCTCATTGGATGTGGCACCATCCATATACTTGTCGAGCAAGTCCTGTATCGTCTTGAATTCATTGATACCCTTGAATTCATCGATTCTTTTTATTTTATCGTTCATCTTCTTTCCTCCTTTTTTATTTTGTTCTGTTTTGTTTCACGATATTCATATAGGTCTCTCTGATTTTGAGTCGGGCTCTGGAGAGATTCTTTCGGAGATTATCGGCAGTACATCCCGTTATCTGCATGATTTCATCGGCAGTATAGCCTTCTATCTCCTTCATGCGGAATATCTGCTGCTGCAAGGGCGGGAGCTGTGCCACTATCTGCTTGATGAGATTTACCTCGTCCCGTTGCTCTGCCCGCCGGTCTTCTATGGATACTTCCATCACCCTGTCGGTGGTGAAGTTCCGCTCCTCATGCCTGCACTGGTCATAAAACTTGTTGCGCATGATGGTGATGGCGAGCGCCTTGAGGTTATCTTCTGCCTTGATATTCTGGCGCATGTCCCACAGCCTGAGCATGACTTCCTGCACGAGGTCTTCGGCATTGTCGTCACTCTCAGTCAACCTTAGCGCATACGCTTTCAGGTCGCTGCGCATCGGTAGGATGATATGGTTGAATTCTTCTGTTCTCATAACCTTAACACTCTATAGACGTATGAAATTGAAAAATCGGACATCTAAGAAGAGATTTTTTTCAAAAAATGCTTTCTTTTTTCAAAGAAAAATGTTATTTTTGCAGTCATAAACATAAAATTTAGCAATCGAAAACATTAAAAAACTGAATGGCTTATGGCATCTGTAGTTTCTATTATTCCCATCGTGTTGCTGTTCATCCTGATGCTCGGCTTCAAGATGGCAGGTCATAAAAGCGCCTTGCTGACGCTCGTAATTACCGTGTTGCTCGCTCTCTTCGCTGCTTCGCCGCTAGGCATGATTGCCCCGGAACATGCGGAGGACAGCGTGATCGCCCTGACGGGATGGGCGGTGGTGGAAGGCATCCTGAAGGCGGTATTCCCGATTCTCATCATCATCCTGATGGCTATCTATAGCTATAATATCCTCGTGGAAAGCAAGCAGATAGAGGTGATCAAGAGGCAGTTTACATCGATTACCGATGATAAGGGACTGCTCGTGCTGCTCCTCGTATGGGGATTCGGCGGACTGCTCGAAGGTATGGCGGGTTTCGGAACGGCGGTGGCGATACCTGCTGCCATCCTCATCGGACTCGGCTTCAAACCGATGTTCTCGGCTCTGGTTTCCTTAATCGGTAATACCGTGGCTACGGGATTTGGTGCCGTGGGTGTACCGGTTACTACGCTCTGTAACGAGGTGGCTGAAAGCGGATCGGCTTCGGCGGCACAGATTTGCGAGACTTCGGCCTTCGCCATTATCCAGCTGGCACCTCTTTTTATCATTCTGCCTTTCATCATCCTGACGCTTACCGATAAGCACAATCTTATCAAGAATCTCATCATCGCCCTCTGGGTGGGAGTGATTTCCGTGGTAGTGCAGTTTGTCTGCGGCTATTATCTCGGTTCGGAGACTCCAGCCATCATCGGTTCGCTGGCAGCCATTATCGCCATCATCGCATACGCCAAGGTGTTTGCCAGAAAGAGCAAGGTGCAGGATAAGGAAACCTTTACGCTTGCCGAGAGCCTAAAGGCATGGAGCGTTTACCTTTTTATATTGATATTCATCCTGGTTTCCGGAGCCCTCTGTCCTCCGGTCAATGCTTTCCTCAAAAGTCATCTGGTGAGTGCGGTTCATCTGCCTGTACTCGACAGCACCTTTAAGTTTGGCTGGATTTCCAATGCGGGCTTGATGCTCTTCCTGGGTGCTACGATTGGTGGACTGATTCAGGGATTGAGCCTTAATAGATTGATGGTGATTCTTGCCCGTACCACGGTGAATCTGCGTAAGACGGTGGTGACCATCTGTTCGCTGATAGCCCTGGCAAGTGTGATGAACTATTCGGGAATGATTACTGCCATCGCCTCAGGTCTGGTGGCAGTAACGGGAGATTTCTATCCTCTGGTAGCACCTATGATTGGTGCCATCGGAACCTTCGTAACGGGTTCTGATACCTCTTCGAATATCCTCTTTGCCAAGCTCCAGGCTCATGTTGCCAATCAGTTGGGCATGACGGGACAGAGCACATTCTTCGGTATGGAGGGTGGTCAGGAGAACTGGCTGGTTGCTGCCAATACCACGGGAGCCACGGGTGGCAAGATGATCAGTCCGCAGAGTATCGCCATCGCTACTGCAGCCTGCGATATGGAGGGAAAGGATGGAGAGATTCTCCGTTCGGCCATCCCATACGCCCTGCTGTATATCGTATTGGGCGGACTGATGGTTTACTTCGGTTGCTGATCTTCTTTTTTTATATAAAAAACTGTCCTCATCTGTTATCTCAGATGGGGACAGTTTCAGTTTTATAAATCGATATTATATCTTTTAAGCATGTCTTTTCTCGTAGGCCAGGCTGTGGTCGTGCTGGTCGATATCTCTCTTTGACTTGCTCTTTACCACGAGCCATACACCTGAGAACACGAGGATGGCGGCTATTGCCTGCATACCCTTGAATACGGCGAGCCCCACGATGACACTCACGGTGACCGATACCAGCGGCTGCACATAGTTATATACCGAAACTACGGTAGGGCGCAGGGTCTTTTGGCCAATCATCATGCAGATGTAGCCCAGATAAGTGCCGAAGAGAACCACGTAGCCCGTTTCCCACCAAGTGCTCATCGGAACCTGGGCAAAGTCGATGCTCATCACGTGACTGATGGTGAAAGGCCATATCAGGACCGTTGCCCAGAGGAACATCCACTTGTTGATGGTGAAGAGCGAATACTTAGACAGCAGGTTCTTGAAGAGCGACAGGTAGAGGGCGAAAGAAAGCTGCGCCGACATACAGAGCAGGTCACCCCAGATGTTTCCCACCTTGGCATTGCCAGCCGTAGCACTCGTCATGATGATGATGACGGCACCTGCGCATCCCATCAATACACCGAGCGCCTTCTTCCAGGTGATAGGCTCCTTCAATATCAGGAAGGAGAGAACCATGGCGAAGATAGGCATCGAAGTGGTCATGATACTGGAATTGCTAGGCGAAGTCATGTTCAGACCGATGGTGTAAGAACACTGGTTGAACACGAGGGCGAAGAGTCCGGCAGCAGCAAACTTGAAGATGTCTTTTACTGGAACATGCTCTTTCTTGGTGAAGAGCGAGGTGAGCCAGAAGAGAATGGCACCACCCAATACTCGGAAGCTCACCAGGTCGATGCCGTCGATGCCGTGAAGCATGGCATCCTTGCCTACGGGAGCCATCAGTCCCCAGAATGCGCCGGAACAGAAGAGGCACAGGTGGGCGATAAAAGGTCGTTTGTTATCCATTTTTTCCTTATTTCTATTTAAATCTTCCTATTTTTGAATAAAATCGAGTGCAAAGGTACAAAAATTCGAGGAATTTTGCTATATTTGCGGTATATTTTTTGAAACTTAAAGGAGTTAAGAAGTTAAGACCATAGTCTTTTTCCGTTCTTGACTATTAAAGATAGGAGATTATTCTTATGCAGAAATATGCTGATTATATCAAACAGATAGAGATTGAATCTCTCTGGAGCGGTACCAAACATATTCTTTGGAACCTCGACCGCCGTGTCAATATCCTGAGTGGTGTAAACGGCGTGGGCAAGAGTACTATATTAAATAAGGTGGTAAAGGGTCTGGCGGCTGGCGGTGAATTCCCTAGTCACATGATCAAGGGTGTGCATCTGAAGGTGGAGCCGGAGGAGGCAAAGTGGATTAGATATGATGTAATCCGCTCGGTAGATAGACCATTGATGAATGCCGAGATGATCAACAAGATAGACCTTACCCTGGTTACCGAACTCGACTGGCAGCTCTTCCAGCTGCAGCGCAAGTATCTGGATTACCAGGTGAACATCGGCAATCGCATCATCGCCGTCTTGCAGAGTGGCGAACCGGATGCAGCCTTCAAGGCTCAGAAACTGAGTGAACCGAAGAAGATGTTCCAGGATATGGTAGATAATCTTTTCAAGGATACCGGCAAGACCATCATCCGTACTGCCAACGAAATCCGCTTCAACCAGATAGGCGAGCAGCTCTCGCCTTATCAGCTCTCGGCTGGTGAGAAGCAGATTCTTGCCATCCTCCTCACCGTGCTGGTGGAGGACAACCAGTCATACGTCCTCTTTATGGATGAGCCGGAAATCAGCCTTCATTTCGAATGGCAGAAGCAGCTCATCGGTCTGGTGCTGCAGCTTAATCCGAATATCCAGATCATCATGACCACCCACAGTCCTGCTGTGGTCATGGATGGATGGACCGATAGGGTGACGGATGTGAATGATATTACGATTTCGTAATGTTGAATGTTAAGTGTTGAATGTTGATTTTTTCAGCTTATGGCTAAACGTTTAACCGATAATATCAATTCCCAGTTCTTCGAGGCAGCCAACAGGATGACCTCGAAGAAGGCTCGGCGCAAGATTGTGGCTTACGTCGAGAGCTATGATGATGTCTTCTTCTGGCGTTCTGTATTGGGAAAGTTTGAGAATGAAAAACGCTATTTTGATATCATGCTGCCTACCCGTAACCAGCATTTAGACCGAGGCAAGAAGGCTGCTATCTCCAGTATGCTGAAGGGAGTAGGTAGGGATATGATAGCCTGTGTAGATGCCGATTACGATTATCTGCGTCAGGGCTCAACCGAGTCTTCCCAGCAGATGTTGGAGAATCCTTACATCTTCCATACCTATGCCTATGCCATTGAAAACTTCCAATGTTATGCCAGAGGATTGCACGAAACCTGTGTGATGGTGACGCTCAACGACCGTCGCATCTTCGATTTCGAGCGTTTTCTTGAGTCTTATTCCCGTACCATCTGGCCCCTCTTCTTATGGCACATGCTGTTCTATGTGCGTCATCGCAAGATGTCGATGCATTTTGATATGGCGGAGTTTGATAAGGTCATCATGCTGCCTTCTGTCCGAATCCAGGATCCTAAATGGGCGATAGATTATTTGGGAAAGAAGGTGCGGGCAAAGCTGTTCCAGCTGGAGCGCCGCTTTAAGAAGTTTAAGGATGAGTTGGATGAAATGGCTCTTTACCTCAACAGTCTGGGTGTAAACGAGAGCAATACCTATTTATATATTCAGGGTCATCATCTCTTCGACCTGGTAGTAAGTCCCATCGTCCAGAGCGTCTGCGATGCTTTGCGCAATGATAGGGAGAACGAAATCCGCGACCGTGCCCTCCATTCCGAGCAGGCCCGCACCGAAATGGCATGTTATGAGAATAGTCTGGGCAAGGTGAAGATGATGATGAAGAAGAACACCTTCTACCAGTTCTCTCCCGAATTCCAGAAGATACAGGCGGATGTGGAAAAGTATTTGGAAAGGTAAAAAGGATATTTAAAGGTAAAAAGGTAAAAAAGTAAAAAGGTAAAAAAGTAAAAGGGTAAAAAGAAAGCAGGCAGATGACATCCCGCCAGGCTCTTTTTACCTTTTTACTTTTTTACCTTTTTACCTTTAAAATTATACGTATGTCTCCAGGAACTTCAGGGTTCCTTCTACCTTCAATGTCTTGGTGCTGGCAGGAACAACGATGCTTTCGCCGCCCTGGAGCGTAATCTCGTTACCCTCGTTGTCGATAATCTTAGCCTCACCCTTCAAGCCAATCAGAATCACGAAGCTGTCCAATTCTGAATAATCCAGCGTCATTGGCTCATCGAGATCATAAACGGCTGTGGTGAAGTAAGGGCACTGCACCATGCTTACACCCTGATTCTTGGCAGGAGTGTAGTGCTGGCGATAGTCTGGCAATACGGTGTAGTCGATGCACTCAGCAGCTTCCTTGGTGTGGAGCTGGCGATAGTTGCCATCCTTGTCCTTGCGCTTGAAGTCGTAGATGCGATAGGTAACATCGCTGGTCTGCTGAATCTCGACAACGAAACAGCCTGTTCCGATGGTGTGGATTCTGCCGGCTGGGATAAAGAAGCAGTCGTCCTCCTTCACGTTATACTGAGCCAGGGCATCGGTGATGGTATCGTTCTCTACCATCTCCTTGTACTGCTCAGGAGTAATCTGCATCTTCAAGCCGTTGTAGAGCTTGGCATCCGGCTCGCATGGCAGCGCATACCACATCTCGGTCTTGCCGCGTTCCTTACCTTGCTTCTTGGCAATTTCATCATTAGGATGCACCTGGATAGAGAGGTCGCGGTTGGCATCGATAAACTTGATGAGCAGTGGAAACTCATTGCCGAAACGCTTGTAGTTCTCTTCTCCGAGGAAGCTTCCCTTCCGTTCTGCAACAACCTCGTTGAGGCTCTTGCCCTGCATCTCGCCATCGGCTACGATGCTTTCATTTCCTGGTACTCCAGAGATTTCCCAGCTTTCTCCCACATTCTCTTGCTTTACGTCGAGATGCTTGAAAGTGATAATCTTACTGCCACCCCAGATGGTGGATTTTAATAGCGGTTGAAATTTTAATGGTTTCATTATTACCTATATTTAGTTTATAAATGTACTCTTCAGTACGGTTTCTTACTCTCCGGTAAGGCTCTTGCTGAACCTATACCTTATTATATATAACGCCTTTTGTGCGAAATATACTTAGTCTAGTAAGCGTATTTCTTACTTCAAATATCAACTTCTCTTTTATTTTCTAACTCCCCCTCTGGGTATGTTAGTTCTCTCTCCAGAATGCTGGCGTTAAGATAACCAGCACACTGAATATCTCCAGACGACCGATGAGCATCATCAGCGAGCAGAACCATTTTGCCACATCCGGCAGTTCGCTCCACGACATGGTTGGTCCGATTTCCGTACCCAGCGTAGGTCCCACATTACCCACGCAACTCAGGGTGATGGTGATGGCATTGGTATTATCGATGCCCATGGCTATCATCGTGAACGATATCACCAGACAGATGATGAGATAAGTGGTGAGGAAGGCAAGCAGCGTAACACGCTTCTGCATCGGTACGTTCACACCATCAATCTTCAATGGTAGCACGGCGTTAGGATGCAGAATCTGGCGGAATTCATTCTTCACCATTCTTACCAGCATCACGCCACGGATACATTTCAAACCTCCACTCGTACTGCCTGAGCAGGCTCCGAAGAACATGCAGGCTGCCAATACCACCCAGGTAACGTGAGGCCACACAGCAGCATCGTCGTTAAATAATCCCGTGGTGGTGATGAATGATACCACCTGGAAGATGGAGCTGCGGAAGGCATGTTCCACATCGTAGTTGCGCATCGCTATCAGCTCTACCATGATGAAAGCCGTGAAGACTGTAACGAGGAGCATATAGAACTTAAACTCTGAATTCTTGAACAGATCCTTGATCTTGAACTTGATGACGGCTGCATAGAGCAGGGTGAAGTTAACACCCGACAGGAAGCAGAAGAAGGCACAGATGTATTCCAGCGCCGGCGAATGGAAAAACGAGGTACTGCTGTTATGAGTAGAGAAACCTCCTGTAGCCGTAGTGGTCATCGCATAGTTGAAACTGTCGAAGAGATTCATTCCTGCCACATAGTAGGATGCGATGCAGGCAATGGTGAGCATCAGATAGATACTCCATATCCATTTAGCCGAAGTGGAAAGCCGGGGATGCAATTTCGTTTTGATAGGTCCTGTTGCCTCGGCAGCAAACACCTTGGTCTGTCCTCCTACAAGCGATGGCAGCAGGGCGATGGTGAAGAACACGATTCCCAGACCGCCTATCCATTGGGTGAGCGAACGCCAGAAGAGCAGTCCGTGGGGGAAACATTCTACATCGTCTAATATCGTGGCTCCCGTTGTCGTAAATCCCGACATGGTTTCAAAGTAGGCATCGGTAAAGTTGTTGATGTATCCACTTATCATGAAGGGGAGGGTTCCGAAGAAACTGAATACAATCCATGAGAGCGTTACCACGAGATAGGCATCACGGCGCGACATTGAGTTATCTGCTCCGTGTCCTCGCCATTTCAGCACCAGTCCGCCTCCGATGGTGGTAAGTGTTGCCACAATGAAGGCAAAGATGTCGTCCTGCTGGTAATAGAAAGCTACCAGCAGACTGACGAAGAGCAGGAATGCTTCTATGAAAAGCAGTTGCCCTAAAATCTTATATATTAATTTGCTGTTTATCATATATGAAGTATGTCTCTATCTCCTTCACGCTTAGATGAAGTATTTCTCAATTTTCTTCATGTTGATGTTGTGGCAGAAAACCATCACCGAGTCGCCCGGTTCTATCTGGGTGTTACCCGAAACGAGCATTCCTTCTTCACCGCGAACCAGTCCACCGATGGTTACACCGATAGGCATGCCGAGTTCTTTCACCGGTTTCTGGGTTACCTTCGAACCTTCTTTGGCTATAAACTCAGCTACATCGGCGTTAGCGCTCATCAGGAATCTCACGTTCATCACGTCGGCATCGAGCATCATCTGATAGATGTAGCTGGCGGCAATCATCTTCTTGTTGATGATGGTACCGATATCCAGACTCTCTGCCATGCTCACGTAGTCTACGTTTTCTACGGCAGCCACCGTCTTGCGCACACCCATTCTCTTGGCGGTAAGACAGGCCAGAATATTGGTTTCGGCGTTACCGGTCAGTGCCACGAAGGCCTGGGTACTGCGGATACCTTCTTCTACGAGTAGCGGAATGTCGCGTCCGTCACCATGAATGATGAGCGTCTTGTTCTCATCGAGAATATCGTTGAGATATTCGCAGCGCTCCTCGCTCATCTCGATAATCTTGCATTCCATATATTCCGGCATCTTCTTCACGGCTCTTACGGCTGTGCGTCCGCCACCCATAATCATCACGTTCTTCACATCTACATAGTGCTCCTTGCCTACAATCTTGCGGATATATGGGATATAGTTGCGGGTGGTCATGAAGTAGGCGAGGTCGTAGAGTTTCAGCTCGTCGTTACCGCCAGGGATGATGGTATCGCTGCCTCGCTTGATGGCTACCACGTGGTATGGGTCGTTAGGACCGCTGATGTTCTTGAGCGGTTCGTTCAGTATCTCGCATCCTTCGCGCAGTTTGATGCCGAGCATGACGAGTGCGCCGTCGTGCACATCCCAGCGCTGACGTACCCAACTCATTTTCAGTCCGTTATTGATATCTACGGCTGCGAGCATCTCCGGATAAATCAGTTTGCTGATACCTAATTCTTTGAAGAATTCCTGAGCCTGCTGATCCATATACTCCGGGTTATCCACACGGGCCACCGTTCTTTTGGCACCCAGGTTCTTGGCAAGGATGCTAGCTGTAATGTTGGTACTTTCTACCGGAGTAACGGCGATGAAGAGGTCGGCATCTGCTACCCCCGCATCGCGTAAGATGTGAAGACTGGTAGGCTTGCCCAGCATGGTGAGCAGGTCGCAGTCGGAGCCAATGCTTGCCAGGCGCTCTTCGCTTTCATCGATGAGCGTAATCTCTTCATTGCTGCGTGACAGGAGTCTCGCCAGATGAGTACCTATGGCATATGCGCCAGCTATGATTATTTTCATTTCTTAATTGCTTCTTTGATTGATTCTTTATCGAGATGCACGATTTCCCTGAGCTGTGCCACGGTTCCGTGTTCCACAAACTCATCTGGCAATCCCATTCGGGTCATCTTTGGCTGATAGTCATGGTCGTTCATCCATTCCAGTACGGCAGAGCCCATACCGCCCATACGAACGCCGTCTTCGATGGTGATGATGCGGCTGAACTTTTCGCCCACCTCTTTCAGAATGTCTTCATCGAGTGGCTTGAGGAATCGCATATCGTAGTGGGCGATGCTCATTCCGGTTTCGGCTTCTACCTCAGCGATAGCCTGAGCGGCATCGTTTCCGATAGGACCGATGGTAAGAACGGCTACATCGGTGCCGTCTTTCAGCTTTCTGCCGGTACCGGTCTTGATTTCCTCCATCGGGTTGCGCCAGTCTACGAGCACACCCTTGCCTCTCGGATAACGGATAACATAGCTGCCATGACCTGGCAACTGGGCTGAATACATCAGGTTGCGCAACTCATGCTCGTTCATCGGAGATGCGATGGTGAGATGCGGAATCGGACGGAGAGCCGCCATATCGAAGGCACCATGATGGGTTGGTCCGTCTTCACCTACCAGTCCGGCACGGTCAAGACACATGATAACCGGCAAGTTGAGCAGTGCCATGTCGTGGATGATGTTATCGTAGGCACGCTGTGCAAACGAACTGTAGATGTTGCAGAAAGGAATCAGGCCGTCTTTCGCCATACCTCCAGAGAAGGTGACGGCATGTCCCTCGGCAATACCTACATCGAAGGTACGGCTTGGCATCGCCTTCATCATGATGTTCATGGAACATCCTGTAGGCATGGCTGGCGTCACACCTACAATCTTCGGGTTCTTCTGAGCCAGTTCCAGCAGCGTCTCTCCGAAAACATCCTGATATTTAGGAGGCTGGTTGCTGGTATCGGCAATGATTCTCTCACCCGTTTCCGGATCGAATTTGCCTGGTGCGTGCCAGATGGTAGCACTCTTCTCGGCTGGTTCGTAACCCTTTCCCTTGGTGGTATGCAGGTGCAGCAGCTTAGGACCCTTCATGTTCTTAAGCTGTTTGAGTACTCTCGCCACTTCCTTCACGTCATGACCGTCGAAAGGTCCGAAGTAGCGGATATTCATACCCTCGAAGATGTTCTGCTGATGACTCAGTGCCGACTTCAGTGCATTGTTCAGGCGCAGGATGCCCTTCTTGCGGTCTTCGTTGAGATAGCCTTTGGAGTGCAGCCACTGCGATGCCTTGAAACGGAGGCGGTTGTAGGTCTCGTTGGTATCGAGGTTCAGAAGATATTTCTCCATACCGCCCACAGCCCGGTCGATGCTCATATCGTTGTCGTTTAGGATGATGAGCATGTCGTTAGGTGTACTTGATACGTTGTTCAGTCCCTCGAAAGCCAGTCCGCCGCTCATGGCTCCATCGCCAATGACGGCTACCACATGCCTGTCGGTATCTCCGTTTTCGCGTGCGGCAACGGCCATACCGAGTGCTGCGGAGATGGAATTGCTCGCATGTCCGCAGGCGAAGGTATCATATTCACTTTCTAAAGGTGTAGGGAATGGACGGATGCCGTGCAACTTGCGGTTGGTACAGAAGTTGTCGCGGCGTCCTGTTAATATCTTATGTCCGTAGGCCTGGTGTCCCACATCCCATACAATACGGTCGTATGGGGTGTTGTAAATATAATGTAGGGCTACGGTTATTTCCACCACGCCAAGAGAGGAGGCAAAATGACCGGGGTTGACGGCAACCTCGTCGATAATGTCTTCTCTTAACTCTTTGCAGACTTGTGGCAGCTGGTCAATGCTCAGTCGTCTCAAATCTTCTGGGTATTTTATACTATTTAATAGACTAAACTTGTTCTTGTCCATGTTTTCTTCGTGAAAATCTTGTGCAAAGATAATGCTTTTTTCCTATATAAAGCACTTTTGAGGCAATATTTTCGCTTTTTCCGATTATTCTTTGTATTTTTGCAAAGGAAATTTCTGAAAAAGGAATGAAATCCGGAATTAGTTATATAACAATAAGCAAATAAATACCTTTATCGTGATGAGAAAAAATGTATTACTTTTGGGAGCCATGATGATGGCTTCCATGTCTCTGATGGCGCAGACCAAGGGTGGCGGCATCAGTCAGTCTGCTCTCCAGCAGATGGAGAAAAGCCAGCAGGCAGGTGTAGCCAACAAGGCACTCTTCAATGCGATTGCCAACAACAGCATTGATGACCTTGTGAAGAATCATGCCAACGAGGCCCCTGTTGATACTCATTTCAGCATCGAGACTCCTTCGCAGAGCATTCACAACCAGAAGAGTTCGGGCCGTTGCTGGATGTTCAGCGGTTTTAACGTGCTCCGTTCTAACTTTGCTGTCAATGACAAGCAGGGTAGAGTGGTGGAGTATTCTCAGGATTATCTCTTCTTCTATGATCAGCTGGAGAAGGCTAACCTGATGCTTCAGGGTGTTATCGACCTTGGCAAGAAGAGCATCGAGGATCCTCAGGTGCAGTTCTTCTTCAAGAATCCGCTCAATGATGGTGGTACTTTCTGTGGTGTTGCCGATTTGGCAAGCAAGTATGGTCTCGTACCTATGAGTGCCCAGCCTGAGACTTACTCAAGCAACAATACTTCCAAGATGAGCCGTCTCGTAAGCAGCAAGCTCCGCGAGTATGGTCTGGAACTCCGCAAGATGGTGGCTCAGGGTAAGAAGTCGGCAGCTATCCAGGCTCGCAAGAACAAGATGCTCGGTCAGGTTTATCACATGCTGAGTCTTACTCTCGGTGAACCAGTAAAGGAATTTACCTATGCTTTCCGCGATAAGGATGGCAAGCAGGTTGGCGAGGCAAAGAAGTATACTCCTAAGAGTTTCTATGAGGAAACCGTAGGCAAGGATCTCAACGGTACCTTCCTGATGGTGATGAACGATCCACGCCGTCCTTACCACAAGACATACGAGGTAGAGTACGACCGCCACACTTACGATGGTCATAACTGGAAGTATCTGAACTTGCCTATGGAGGAGATAGCCCAGCTCGCCATCGCCTCTCTGAAGGATGGTCATAAGATGTATTCAAGCTATGATGTGGGCAAGCAGCTTGATAGAAAGCGCGGCTATCTAGCACTCGACAACTTCGATTACGCTAGCCTCTTCAATACCTCATTCCCAATGAACAAGGCTGACCGCATCGCTACTTTCGATAGCGGTTCTACTCATGCCATGACGCTGACAGCTGTAGATCTCGATGCCAATGGCAAGCCTGTAAAATGGAAGGTGGAGAACAGTTGGGGTGCCGACAATGGTTTTGCCGGTTGCTTCATCATGACCAACGATTGGTTCAACGAGTACATGTTCCGCCTGGTAGTAAACAAGAAGTATGCTTCTGAGCAGCTTTTGAAGGAATTCGACCAGAAGCCTACCATGCTGACTCCAGATGATCCTCTGTTCCAGTTGGAAGACTAATTCATCAAGAAATATAGATTTTAACCGTATTTTTCTCGAGAAAAGAGAAGAATACGGTTTATTTTTTGTATTTTTGTACCCGAAATAATGGTAAGAACGTTATTTATATAAAAGCTATATAGATTATGTTAGAGAAAAGTAAGCGTGAGCGCATCATTGCGCTCGTTAATAAAGAGGTGGTTCCTGCCATCGGCTGTACCGAACCGATGGCTGTGGCACTATGTACAGCCAAGGCTGCTACTACATTGGGCAAGCGCCCTGAACGTATTGAAGTTCTTCTGAGTCCTAATATGCTCAAGAATGCGATGGGTGTCGGCATTCCTGGCACGGGTATGATCGGTTTGCCTATCGCCGTATCGCTGGGGGCGCTCATCGGAAAGCCTGAATATCAGCTGGAAGTGTTGAAAGATCTTACTCCCGGCAGTCTGGAGCAGGGCAAACAATATATCAAGGATGCGGATATCAACATCAAACTGAAACAGGGTGATGTGGATAAACTCTATATTGAAATCATCTGTCATGCCGGTGAAGACCAGGCTACGGCAATTATCTCCGGTTCTCATACCCATTTTGTGTATGTTGAGCGTAATGGTGAGGTGGTGCTCGATAAGCGTGGCGGTACTGTGGGCGATGAGGCTGATGACGACATCCAGCTCAATTTCCCGATGGTTTACGAGTTTGCTACAACAGCTCCGCTCGATGAGATTTCTTTCATTCTCAAGACCAGGGACTATAATATGAAGGCTGCCGAGTTGAGTATCAAAGGCAACTATGGCCACTGTCTGGGCAAGACAATGGACCGTCCGTTGAGTCATGGTATCTTCGGTGATAATATTTTCTCGCACATCATCTCCCGCACCGCTTCAGCCTGCGATGCCCGTATGGGTGGCGCCATGATTCCGGTGATGAGCAACAGCGGCAGCGGCAACCAGGGCATCTGTGCAACGAATCCTGTGGTGGTTTATGCGCTGGAGAACGAGAATACCGAGGAGGAAATGATCCGTGCCCTGATGCTCAGTCATCTGACTGCCATCTATATCAAGCAGAGCTTAGGCAAGCTTTCAGCTCTTTGCGGTTGTGTGGTAGCCAGTACGGGCAGCAGTTGCGGCATCACCTATCTGATGGGTGGCGATTATACCCGCATCTGCAATTCTGTCAAGAATATGATAGCCAATCTCACCGGTATGATTTGTGACGGAGCGAAACCAAGTTGTGCCCTGAAGATTTCATCAGGTGTCAGCACCGCTCTTCTTTCCGCCCTCCTTTCTATGGAAGGCAAGTGTGTCACCTCTGCCGAGGGTATCGTAGATGATGATGTGGATAAGTGCATCCACAACCTCACGAGCATCGGTGCCGATGCGATGAGAGCTACCGATGATATGGTGCTCGATATCATGACGCATAAATAAATAGCTTTTGATAAGTTATTTAAATAGTCTTAGAAACCTATATTGTTTACCTTTTAAATATAGTTCCGTATGGTTGCCGGCAGCTGCCGGCAATCTTGCAGCCATATGCCGACAATCTTGCAGCCATATGCCGACAATGTTGCTGCCATATGCCAGCAACCTTGCTGGCGGCTGCCGACTATTGGATAGATCTACTTCTTCATGCCGATAGATACGGCTTCTGTAGCTAATTCACATGCTTGCAATGGATTATAACACAAAGCTACAATGGACTTAAAGCATGATGTTTATACTATTACCAATATTATGATCTTGCGTATCGTTATCATCTTATTCTTAAAATTAAAAGATATTAAAAAACTGGCTTTTTCTTGGAGATAATCGCGGATATGTGTATATTTGCATCATCTGATAATCGCGGATAGGTGTAAAAACTGAGAAATGTTAATCGCGGATAGGTGTATTTTTCCGATAAAATTAATCTAGGATAGGTGTAAATTATGAGAAGAAAAGTATATGAGCAGCTAAAGAAATGGAAAGAAGAACAGAACGGAGAAAGTGCTGTTCTCATCAATGGTGCCCGTCGTGTAGGAAAGAGCTATATCGTAAAGGAATTCGCTCAAAAAGAATACAAGAGTTATATTTTACTTGATTTCAATAAAATAGGAAAGGACATAAAATCCTTGTTCGAAACCTATCTGGATGACTTGGATACGTTCTTTATGTATTTAAGCAGTTTCACCAATACACCTCTATATCCAAGAAATTCGGTTATAATCTTTGATGAGGTGCAATTGTATCCCCGGGCTCGTACAGCTATCAAGTATCTGGTTGAAGATGGTCGTTACGATTATATCGAGACTGGTTCGCTCGTTTCTATCAAAAAGAACGTAGAGAATATCATGATTCCTTCTGAGGAGGAAGAAATATTGATGTATCCTATGGATTTCGAGGAATTCTTGTGGGCACTGAACAATGAAACCCTGATGCCGCTTATACGAATGAACTTTCAGAAAAGGCATGAGATGGGACAAATGATGCATCGAATGGCAATGGACTATTTCAGACAGTATCTCATTGTTGGAGGAATGCCGCAGGCTGTAGCTAAATTTGTAGAAACCAGAGATTTCAATAAGGTGGATCGTGTGAAACGCCAAATTCTTACTTTATATCGTAACGATATCCAGAAGTATGCGTCAACTTATGTATTTAAAGTTACTCAGATTTTTGATACAATTCCTTCTCAGCTTCAAAAACATGAGAAGAAATTTATGTTGAAGGCACTCACAGAAGGGGCGAGAATGCGAGATTATGAAACGGCATTCTTTTGGCTGTCAGATGCCATGATAGTCAATATGGCCTATAATACGACAGAGCCAAGCATCGGTCTTGGAATGAATACCGATGATACGACATTGAAATGCTATATGGCTGATACGGGTTTGCTCATTAGTCATGCTTTCAATGAAAATACGATAGTATCTGAAAACTTATATAACAAGCTTTTGGTAGATAAGCTGGAGTTCAATAGCGGAATGATAGTTGAGAATATTGTTGCTCAGATGTTACGTTCGGCAGGGCATAAGCTGTATTTCTTTTCCAAATATAGTAAGGATGATGCCCAGGAAAGGATGGAACTGGATTTCCTGATAGCCAAAGATACCATAACGTCAAAGCATAATATTTCACCGATAGAAGTGAAGTCAACTAACAGATACACGCTCACTTCTCTCAAAAAGTGCATCGCTAAATATGGTAGCTATCTGGCAACCCCGTATGTTTTGCATGCTGCTGATTTGAAAGTAGAGGAGGGGATTACTTATTTGCCATTGTATATGACAGGGTTATTATAAGTGGTTTTAGTTGAATGGAAAAAAGGCTCGCAAGGATTCGAAACTTCTTGCGAGCCGTTTTATTATAGTGATGCAAGTGAATTCTTCACTCTTCACTCTTCGTTCTTCACTCCCAATTATACGAGTGTTGCAACGATTTCCTCACGGGTTCCTGGCAACATATCGATAACTGGAATCTCTGGCATGGTGTAGCAACCTGGCTGCAGACGGAATGAAGCACGAGCCACGTTAACCAATACCTGAGCGGTGACGGCTGGGTTGTTGATGCTCATGTTGAATTCGAAACGCTGGTTCTGGGTCTTGCCAGATACACCCTTGCGAACGAGGTTCACACCATGACCCATATCCTTTACATCATCTACAGATGCTACGGCAAATACGTGGGTCTCATCGTGAGCGAAGTATGGATCTGCCTTGATTTCGGCTGTTACATCCTCAAGCTTGGCACCTTCTTCCAACTCTACGTATACCATACGGCGGTGGATACCCTCACCCAATGGGATGGTTACAGAGAGCGCTTCCTTTACGCCCTTCTTGCCACGAACACAAACTGAGTGACCCATACTCATACCAGGACCGAAGTTGGTATATGTCAAGCCCTTAGGAGCAAGGCTTTCCATCAGAACGCGTACGATAGAATCAGAACCTGGATCCCAACCAGCAGAGATAACGCTTACCTTGCCAGCCTTCTTGCAGTTCTCCATCTGCTTGGTACGATAGTCGAGGATGCTGGTGTGGATATCGAAGCTGTCTACGGTGTTGATACCGAGGGCAACGATCTTCTCTGCATACTCAGGGCAAGAGCGGGTAGGGGTTGCGAGGATAGCAACATCTACATCCTTCAACTTGGTGATGTCATCTACTACTTCATAGTTTGCCAACTCAGCTGGTTTGTCCTTGGCACCCTGGCGACGTACAATACCTGCAATCTCAAAGTCAGGAGCTGCTTCGAGTGCCTCAACAGTAAACTTACCGATGTTGCCGTATCCTACTACGGCTGCTCTAAATTTCTTCATTGTCTTATTTCTTTTATTTTGTTGTTTTTATTTCTTTTATTTGTTGCGGTTTAGTCATCCAACGGATATGTTTTCCGCTTTTTATTCTATTTCCGGTTGCAAAAGTATAGCTTTTTCTTGAAATACGTGACGTTTTAATAGAATTTTAACTCATAAAAGTTGCAAAAAGTAGTAAAATCATAGTTTTTAGGTATGAATAAGCGGAGATTTGTAAGGTATCTGTAGCAAGAGCCTTACAGTTTCGTTATTTTGTTGCGAAACATCATACATCCCCTTTCCGATACTTCCCGATGTGCTTTGAATTACGTCCTGACGTAGCTTTTGCTGCGTCCCGACATCTCTGGCTCTGCGTCGTGACGTATTACATGCTACGTCGGGACGTAATTTCTGGCAAATCTTTGCACTTGTATAATTAGGTGAGAATGAAATATGCAGGTTAAATGTTGCCTTTCTTGAATTCATCTAATGTCATTTCTGCATTGAACCCCATAATTCCACTGTCATTCTTAACAATTTCTTTCAATGCTTTTACTGCTTTTGGAGTATTAACGTGCAATAGTGCATAAGCTGCCCATATTCTTACAGAAAGATTGTTATCTTCCAAAAGAGGTTCTAAAATTTCATATTTATGTTCTGCAGAAATGTACTTGATGGCATTTATTATATTTTTGTGGCTTTTGTTACCACGTTTGTAGTCTCCATTTTGCGTACATTCCCCATGAATGATTGCATTTTCTTTAAAACAGATTAATGCTTCTTCTAAATTCTTGATTTTCATAACTATTGGTTTGCAATATCTAAAACTAAATTCCCTGTAAGGTAAGCTTCTGACGTATTTAATTCTATATTTTTATTTATTTCTTTAATGACTTTTCCGTCTAGCGGTAGCAGACCTTCGTATGAGAGACTTCCAATCTTTAAGTTATATCTGGATAGTATTTTTGTGATGTCTGAAACTATACGGCTTTCCTTCGCTTTTTTGTTAAAATATTCGCCATGTGGAATGTTTATGTTCCTGTATTCCTCCATAGAAGTATAGATGGAATTTTCATTCCACATTTCTGTTCTTATAAATATTTGTTGAAGCCTAGAGAGGGGAATATTTTCTTTATTTTGTTTTTCTATGACGGTGGACAAAAAATCCAAAGTCTCTTTATAACTAAGTTTCGAATATTTTTTATTAGTTTGATATTTTACAAAGATAGAGAAGTTTCCTTTTTCAGTGATTTGGATTTCTATAACAGGGATAGCCTCATTATCTTGTATATAGGCATGATACTCCATACTTTTTATAAAAGGATAAGATGATTGTCCTAATTGTTCTTTAATCTCTATTGAGTTTTTATGATTTCGTTTCTGCTTCGAATTGCACGAAATCATAAGTAATAACATCATAATGAAGATAATTTTGTTATACATATCGAGTATTTTTTTTATTTTAATGAAATATTTCTGTTCGTATTCACGAAATAGGTGTTTATGCAAACTTTCATATCTGCATAATTATTTGCCTGGCAGCTATAGTATGCTCCCAGTATTATGCTATTTATTTTCATATTTAAAATTTTTAATGACGTATCCATAATGAAGTTTGAGCTCCTCTTAAAAAAAATCTTTTATATGTGCTCCACATCATACGCTTTAATATTAGAAGTTAAATTGCAATTTGGCTGCAAATATAAGGATTTTTTTTGTAATCGACAAACTTTTTTAATGAAAATAACGCCTAAAAAAGCAAAAAATAGCAGAATGATGCTTTTATTTTGAGTTTCAAGTGGTTGTGGCAGCCGTTGGCTTTAAGTGGCACAGACAAGGAAATGCGGAAAACGCAGATTGAGGAAATAGAAACGCTTTCAAATCATTACCTCGCAGAAACGCCCTAATAAGCATTTTTAACGGTGACGGTTCATATTTCCCCATTCTGCGTAAGTTTTGATTTTGCCATGCAGCTCTCATAGTTTAATTTTGCACCGAACAAAAAAGTAAGAATTATGAGATGCACTTTCAAGACAGTCTTCTATGTAAATGGAAGCAAGGAGAGAAACGGAATTGTCCCTATTATGGGACGAGTGACAATCAACGGAACTATCGCACAGTTCAGTTGCAAGCAGAGCGTGACCAAGGCTATCTGGGATGCCAAAGGCAACAGAGCCATCGGCAAAAGCAAGGAAGCCAAGGAAGTGAATTTTGCGCTTGACAACATCAAAGCTCAAATCGCCAAGCATTACCAACGACTTTCCGACCGTGAGGCGTTCGTTACCGCAGAAATGGTGAGAAACGCATACCAAGGCATAGGTACGGAGTACGAGACTTTGCTTAGAGCTTTTGACAAGGAGAACGCTGCGTTTGCCAAGCGTGTAGGCAAGGACAGAGCCAAGAACACGTACAACAAGTATCTTGTGGTGAGAAAGTACGTTGCCGAGTTCATCAAGTATCAGTACAAGCGAAGCGATATGTCCATGAATGAGCTTACCGAAGAGTTCATCCGTGACTATTGCTTGTACTTAAAGAATATTGTCGGACTTGCGCAGTCCTCCATCTGGATTTACTCCATACCTCTGAAACATATTGTCACAGCAGCACACTACAATGGCAAGATACCGAGAAACCCTTTTGCCATGTACCATGTTGACCCAGACCACAAGGAACGTGAGTTCTTGACCTTGGACGAGCTTACCGCCATGACTGAAATAAAGTTGGAAGACCCCAACATGGCATTTGCAAGAGACCTCTTCGTCTTTGGCTGTTGGACAGGTATATCTTTTATCGACATCAAGAATCTTACAGAGGACAACATCAGCATGGTAAACGGTTCTCCTTGGATTGTGTCCAAGCGTCAGAAGACAGGTGTGCCGTTCCAAATCAAGCTGATGGATATTCCCATGCAGATAGTTGAGAGATACAAATCTTTCAGAAAGGGTAATCACTTGTTCAACATTGGCAACCTTGACAGCATCAACAAGCGCATCAAGAAAGTTGCTGCAATGTGTGGTATAAAGAAGCATGTATCATTTCATGTCTCACGTCATAGTTGGGCAGTTTTAGCATTGGAGTATGGTATGCCAATAGAGAGCGTGAGCAAGATTCTTGGTCACACGAACATCACAACAACACAGATATATGCCAAGGTGACAAGCACCAAACTTGACCATGACATATCAGTCTTTGAAAGTCGAATCAAGGGGCATTTGCCTGCAATGGGAGGGATGGCATGAAAAGGACTGTAATCACCGTGGACGGAAATGGAAAGCTTTCCATTCCGTCCAATGTGGAGGACTTGTGGATGAGTGAAAATGAGTTGGTAGATATGCTTTATGTCACAACCCCGAAGCTCAAAGCCGTGATAAGAGCCATATATAAAGAAGGTATGTTGTTGATGTCGGAAGTCCAAAAGAGGCAAAAACTTTCCAAAGATGTTTGGCAAACATTGTATGGATTCCCTATGGTTGTTGCCATTTGCTTCCGTCTAAACTCCAATGGTGCAGCGCAACTTCGTGATGACATCACCAAGAGGCTGTACGGAGCAAAAGAGAAAATAGCCATTGTCCTGCAAATCTACGGAGGGACAAATGCTTTTAGTTGAGAATGGTCGCATCTTTGACGCTTGGATATTCACTGTCGTATTGACTTATTGATTTACTGATTTACTGTCGTATAGATTTATTGATTCACAAAATTCTTGATAGGGTGATTTATATTGCGCATGAAGAAAAATATGAAATCTCATGCAAGTTTTTGATACGGTCTGCGTTTATTAGATATAAGTGTAACCCTTTAATATTGAAGAAATGTATGAAAATTAAAATGATTCTTATTGCATTAACCGCTTTGCTATCTTTCAATAGTTCGTTAAAATTTGAGATAATGGCTAAGCAGCTTTACGTTGCCAGCCAAAGAGTTCTTTGATAGTATGACTAATTAACTTTCGGTTCGGTATTCTCCGACACTTGTTGAAAATTAATTTAGCGATGTATGTGCTTGCCATAATCTCCTTGAAAGAAGCCATGGAATACGGCAATTCATTTTCCTTCATCATCACTTTCGCAACATTCTGTGATGCGAATGATGCATTATAGGAAAAGTCCAACTGGTTCTTGTGTCTTGCTTGGCAATGCGTAAGACCAGTATATTGCTTTGCATCGCGAAAACAAAACTCTATTTGGAATCTTGAGCGGTATGTGCGCAACACTTCCTCACCCGACATGGATGTCTTTGTTGAGAAGAAAAGCTTGTGTTTTCCGTTCGGCATAACCCAAATGACAAGGCGCACTTTCTGCTTCAATGCCTTTGAATAGGCTATGAGTGTGTAGGCTGTGCCTTCAAGTCCTTCAATATGCAACTCTGCCATACGTGTGAGGTCAAGTTTCTTGTAGTTGATTTTTCCGTCAAGTGTCTTGGGACGTCCAGGCTTATTGGAACGAGGTCCCGTATACACATAATATAGGCTCGCAGTATCCCTGAAGCGGCTGACAAGATGGAAACCGCACTCTTTGATTCCGTCCACAAACGGACGGATAGAGAAGAAAGCGTCAGCGACAACAATATCGGTGACCTTCAACAAATCCTTCTTATAACGCTTGATGACCGCTATGTAATGTTGCACGAGAGTCATGTTACGCATTTTCAATTCTCCAGTAGATGGAGTCTGATGGGCGCGCAGCATCATGCAACTGTTGGCATGGACATCGACAAGTGCAAGCCCCATGATTTCAAGCCCATGCTTCATGGAACTTGCACAACCGGACCAGAAAGTACCGATATGCGGAGTCTTCTTACCCGACTTGCTGATGTAGCTCGGATCGATGGCTATAGCCAATAGACCATCCATATTCAAGTAACGTCGGCATAGGGCAAGGTTGAACTTCACCCAGTCTATGCATTTAGCACGACCACGGTTGAAGTTCGTTCTGTAGGTCTGCTCACAATGGGTGCCGTAACGCTCCATTTGAGTGAAATTTATCTTTCTTTGTATCGTCATGTACAATAAAAGTATTTCCAAGAGTAGACTCTCGAAAGTTTTGCTTAACTTTGCAGATGAACTTTTGATAGCATCTCTGCATATTTCCGTATATTGGTTGAGTGGTTCTGATGTCATATAACTTTGAGCTTAGAGAACTATAAAGTTACTGATAATCAGCCACTTAACCAAATTTTATTAGTTATATTACGTTAATTAACTCTCTCATTTTCAATCGATTACATAAGAATTAACAGAGTATTGATCTTTGGCAAGCTGCGGTGATGATGACTCTGGTCTTCAACTCACACAAGACGAAATCATTGGTGACATAAATACTGGTAAAAAGATTGTGATTACCTCTCTTACCACCTATACGGAAAGTAGCAGCAAAGTTAATGTAAATGGAGCTAAAGGCAAAATATCAGCAACATCTTCCGATGAAAGTATAGCCAAAGTCTCGTGCTCAACAAATGAAGCAGAGAAAGAAATCTATGTAAGTGGTGTTTCTGTAGGAAATACCACTATCACCATAACCGATTCCGATGGAAATACTGCTGTATTAAAGGTTGAAGTAAAAGATTGGACGGCTCTTTGGGAACTTAGTAGAACAATGTATGTGGTAGATAGAAAATGTTTTGTTGAAGGTGTTTCTTCTGAGGATTCTGCAACTATTGCAGCTGATGCCATAGAGAAAGACTCATACAATAAATATTATACAATACGTACTCGTGATTATATTCCTTTCGGCTCTTATGTAACCAAGAGACTAACCATTACAGATGATAAAGGAAA
Source organism: Segatella copri (assembly GCF_015074785.1). Taxonomy (NCBI): domain Bacteria; kingdom Pseudomonadati; phylum Bacteroidota; class Bacteroidia; order Bacteroidales; family Prevotellaceae; genus Segatella; species Segatella copri. The sequence continues at coordinate 2,224,251 of NZ_CP042464.1, read as the reverse complement.
TGTCCGCATGGATGGAATTCTTAAGATTCAGCCAAATGCCGATAACTCCGAAGTTTGGCATTTATTACCTATTGGTAATTATACGGAAGTCGTTTTGGCTACATTTTACTATGACCAAGAAAGTATAGTCAAAGATGTGACAGATTATTATAAAACGGCATATCCTAAGATTAAGAAAGTTGAACTACATGCCATTTATGCAGTAGAAGAATTAGAACCAGACAAGTAAAAGTATAATGTAAAATTACTTTTTGTTCATCCCGAGGAAAGGTTTACAAGGAAGCCTTTCTTTGGGATTTTTTCGTTTTATTTTATCCCGAAAGCCTACATCAAGCACCTTGATTTCCAATCTTTTAACATTGCCGGTGCAAACTTCTCCATTCTGCGCAAGTTTGTGTTTTGCGTTTTGATTTTCCACCCTTACCTTTGCAACTTTAATTTATCAACTCACAAAGGTTAGATTATGAGCAAGACAAACGACAACAATCAGCTTGTAGGCGTGGCAAATGCAAAGCCACAGGCTGCACCTCCGACAAACGAGGTGTTCATCCGTGTTGGCACAACCTTGTACAAGGTGGTTGACCAACCTACCATCAATGGAGGAAAGGTAAGAAAGCGCATCCCATGGAACATGGAGACCTTGCGTCAGGACTACGGCAAGGAGTTCATCAAGTACGTTCACAAGTATGACGGCTTCTGCACCGTTCCCGAGCATGTGAACCACCGCACGGTGATAGACGGTTTCCTCAACCTATACGAGCCGATAGGACATAAGCCGATGCAAGGGGACTTCCCAAATATCAAGAAGTTGGTTAGTCACATCTTCGGTGAGCAATATGAGCTTGGCATGGACTACCTGCAACTGCTCTATCTCAGACCTGTGCAGAAGTTGCCCATTCTGCTGCTCGTATCAGAGGAGAGGAACACAGGCAAGACCACGTTCTTGAACTTTCTGAAAGCGTTGTTCCAAGATAACGTGACATTCAACACCAACGAGGACTTCCGCAGTCAGTTCAATTCCGATTGGGCTGGCAAGCTGCTAATTGTCGTGGACGAGGTGTTGCTCAGTCGCAGGGAGGATTCCGAGCGGTTGAAGAACCTCAGCACCACCCTCTCGTACAAGGTGGAAGCCAAGGGCAAGGACAGAAATGAAATTTCTTTCTTTGCCAAGTTCGTGTTATGTTCCAACAACGAGTCCTTGCCTGTCATCATTGACGAGGGAGAGACCCGATATTGGGTGAGGAAGATTTCATCGCTGCAAGCGGATGATACCAACTTCTTGGAGAAACTAAAGGCTGAGATACCTGCTTTTCTGTTCCATTTGCAAGGCAGAACGCTGTCCACCGAGCACAAGAGCCGTATGTGGTTCGCCCCCGAACAGATAGCTACCGATGTACTGAGAAGAATCATACGCTGCAACCGCAACAGGCTTGAAGTGGAAATGTCGGAGCTGTTCCTTGAGGTCATGGAGAACACCCAAACCGACAGTTTGCAATTCTGCCTCAATGATGCAATCGCCTTGTTGCAATGCAACCACGTGAAAGCGGAGAAGCACCTTGTGCGAAAGATAGTGCAGGACTGTTGGAAGCTGCAACCTTCAGAGAACGCCCTCACCTACACCTCATACGAGTACAACTACAACAGCAGCGGTCACTACTCGCCAACAAAACGTGTGGGCAGGTTCTACACTGTAACGAGGGACAAGCGTAAGCGTCTCCGCGTTTATACCTTGCATAATTCAAAAAAAAGCAGTAACAGCTGATTAAACTAATGCTGTTACTGCTTTTTCCATCGGTCAGGAAGTAAGTCTCTATATTTTTTCAATGGGGTATTGGGTTGCCATTCTGCAGTCTTTTCTATTACGTCGCATATGTATTCAAACAGATTAATGCCATTCAGCCTGCATGAGATGGCGATGGAATATAGGATAGCCGCCCGGCTTGCTCCTTCGTGCGAACCAAAGAACATTGAGTTTCTTCTTGATAGTGATATGTACCTCTGGATTCTCTCAATATAGTTGTTATCGAGAGCCGTATCACCTCTTTTGAAGATGTCACAAATGGCATTATATTCATTAAGGGCATAACCGACCGCCTGCGCCAAGGTAGACTTGGGCAGCAAATCCTTCCTGGAAGATATTTCCTCCAGTTTCTCCAATAAATCCTGTAAAATGTCCGGTGCATATGACTGCCGATAGACTAGATGGCCTTCAACGGTCCATCCATTTACCCCAACCTTATGTTTTTTGTCTTCTCGATAAAATCTGTTGAGGATATCTACGACTTCCTGAGCATCCTTGTCTTCCTTGCCGCAGTCGATGAAGTCTCTCTTGACATGCTGTAGACAGGCGATTCTCATAATGTCAGGATAAGCATCCGACTCCAGTTTCCGGTAAGGAGCATATGCATCACTCTGTATGGTACCTTTATAATCTGAGAATACGTTAAGTATGACCTGCTCAGAGCGTGAACCATCCTCATATACGAAGAAGACAAGTCCCAATTTAGACGCACTTACAGCCCAGAGGTAGCCTTTCTTCGACCCCTTGTCTGTAGGTTTTGTCTTGGCTAACAGCACTTTATGGTATGTCTCGTCTGCCGAGACATAATCCTGCTGCAACACTACTTGGCAGATAGCCTTATAGAAGTTTTCCAGTACATCAGCACTTCTGGCAATCAACTTGTTTGCCGTAGCTTTCCTTAACGTAAACCCATTGTCGGCAAAGTATTTGATGATTCGCTCTACCGGCATGGAATAGATGTATCGCATCTGCAGGAGTCCTGCTGCAAAGGAAGGTGAATAGGAAGAATTCAACAACAGAGCCGGCGGAGTTTTCCCCGGATACATGATACTTCCATCAGTATAAGTGTTGATGTGATACACGGTCTTGATGAATTTGATGGGTTCCATGCTGTAACGTATACAGGTACGAGTTCCGAAGAGACGCAACGTCTTCAAAAGCCCTGCATCCATGACTGGATCTATCGTAACATGCACCTCTTTCATCTCGTAATGCATGTCACGCTTGGCACCGTTGTTTTTGCGTGCCTTTCTCTTTTCGGCCTGCTCTGTTTTCTTCTTGTCAAATTCCTCCTGGGTCATCGAGTCTTGTGGATTCTTTTCCTGACGTTCGGACTTCTTGCCTGAAACGAGCTTGCCGAGTGCCTTGTTCTGACGATTCGCTTTGTCAATGGCGATTCCTTTCTGGACGAGCAGTTCTTCTAATGACTTTATACGTTCAATGAGTTCGTTGACCTGTGTAGTCAACGAGCTCACCGTAGCATTAGCTTGCTGAAGCTGTTCGTTTGCAAGCTGAAGCTGTTCCTTTAAAAGTACTATAATTTCGTCCTTTTTCATAGTGCAAAGGTACGAAAAAATATCGAGATATGCAAGTGTTTTTAGATATTTATTTTTATTATCTTGCTGATATACAATACGTTAAATACAGCATAGCAAAGCTATAAGTTAACCCTCTTTCTATATTTCATGCTTTTTAGGCAAATTCCGCTCATGATGGCAGATAGCGTCTTGTAAGGCATTTTGCATTGTTTGCTTTGGGGATCAAAGAATGGTAATTCAAAGGTTCCTCGCTCCAGTCGCTTCTGATACAGCAGGAAACCGTCGCCATCCCATTTGAGCATTTTTACCTGCTGGCGGTTCTTTGAGAAGAAGATGAAGACGGCACCACCGAGTGGCGGCAGCTCCATCTCCGTCCTCACAATCTGGTACAGGCCATTTATGCCCATGTTCATTCGGACATATCGCTGGCAGACGTAATACTGGGTATTTTCGTTTAGTCCAAACATAGCATATCCTCCTTTTCGTAAAGTTTCATCAGATGCATGACAGATTTGGCGCTACCTTTCTTGATGGTGACTATCGTTCCATTTGGGAAGGTTAGGGTTATGCCAAAAAGATAGTTCTCTGGACAGACGAGTTCGGATGGTATTTCCATGGGAAGGAACATCATCCCAGTGTCCTTGGCTATTGCCTCGGAACATTCCTTACGGGCTTCGGCCTGAAGCAGACGAATCTGCTGTTTGGCTAACCTAACAGAATAACCTTTCTCAGACATCCATCTATGCATCGAGCGATGGTTTACATGCCGTTCCTTTAAAAAAGGAATCAAACTGGCTTTTGGATTATGATTCAAATGAATCTGGAAGGCATTCCATGCCCTCTCATAACGTTCTGTTGCTCTCATAATTTCGTTGCTTTTAAAATTATGGTGCAAAGGTAAGAACTTTTACGATAAAGGGCAAGGTATAAATGCGGAGCCGCTTACGGACAAGCTAAATAGCATATAATTTTGTTGAATTGTTGAATATGACGAAAGAAGTGTTGGATATCAAGTATTTAAGGCTCAACATTTTCTCAACAAATCTCTCAACAAAAGAAAGAGACTGTTGAAAAGAGAAAACATGACCGCTAATGCCTGTCTTTCTCTTTTGCCCAGTGATTTTGTTGAAAAGAACCATTTGTTGAGAGTTTGTTGAGAAGATAAGCCTTTGGTTATCATACCAATACATACTATTTTCAACAATTCATCAGAAATACATACACCACTTAATCCACAGTAAGACATGAATATTCAAGAAGCAAAGCAAATCAAGATTGCAGATTATCTGCTAAGTTTGGGACACCACCCTGTCAAACAGCAGGGTGCAAACCTTTGGTACAAGTCACCGCTGAGAAACGAGAGCGAGCCATCTTTCAAGGTGAACACCACGATGAACAGTTGGTTCGATTTCGGAATGGGCAAGGGCGGCAACATCATCACCCTTGCGTCATACCTTTACGCATCAGACAACTTGCCATATCTCTTGGACAAGATGGAGAAGCAAGCGCCCCATGTACGCCCGACCGACTTTTCTTTCCCTCAGCAAGCTTCCGAGCCGAGTTTTGAGAGATTGGAGGTTAGGGAGCTCAACCACCCTGCACTCCTGCGCTATCTGAGCGAGCGGAATATTGACCTGTGCATAGCCCGAAAGGAATGTGTGGAACTCCACTTCTCGCATAATGGCAAGAACTACTTCGCCATCGGCTTCAAGAACAAGTCGGGCGGTTACGAGGTTCGTAACCGATTCTTCAAGGGTTGCATGTCCCCCAAGGACATCACACATATCCGACAGCAAGGCGAGCCAAGATACTCTTGCTATGTTTTCGAGGGCATGATGGACTATCTTTCCTTTCTCTCGTTGCGCATGGAGAAGTTTCCGTCTTGTCCGTCATTGGAAGCGCAGGACTACGTGATACTCAACTCCACAAGCAATGTGGACAAGGCTGTTGACGCACTCCACGGCTACGAGCGCATCAGTTGTCTGCTCGACAACGACGAGGCAGGGCGGAAGGCAACGCTTGCCATCGAGAACGCCCTCGGCTACCGTGTGAGGGACGCATCCCACTTGTATAGCGAGTACAACGACTTGAACGACTATCTGGGCGGAGTGAAATCCAAACAGTCGGTACACCAAGTACAGCCTGTTAAGCGGACTATTCCACCTCGAAAGAGAGGCGCAGCCTTGGGCATGTAGGCGGTTCCTGCTCCAATGGCTATTCTGAACGGAAAAGCCATAGCTCAATAGGGCGTTTTCTTGACGCAGTGGCACGCCACCGCTAAAAACACCCATTTGAGCAAAGGGGCATCCCCTTTTGAAACCCCGTGAGCCATGCGCAGGGCGCAATGCGGCAAGCGGATTTGTACAACTCAAAAACAAGTTTATTATGGGACATTTCAGTTTGGATTTCAAGAAGGCAAAGGGCAGCTCTGACGCAAGGGAGTCAGACCACATAGAGCGCAAGGTGATACCAGACAATGCCGACCCAACAAGAACTCACCTCAACCGTGAGCTTGTTAAGATGCCGAGCGGTGTGTATGGTCGTGACGAAGCCATCGCCCACCGCATCAAGACGGCAGGCATCAAGCGCAAGATAACCAACGACCAGGTGAGGGTGATTAGAACCGTGCTGTCTGGAACGCACGAGGACATGATGAACATCGCAGCCAATGGGCAGCTTGACGATTGGTGCAACGACAGCTTGAAGTGGTTGCAGGACACATTCGGCAAGGAGAATGTCGTTTCGGTGGTTCTCCACATGGACGAGCACACGCCACACCTCCATGCCTCCATCGTTCCAATAGTGATAGGCGAGCGGAGAAAGGCAAGAAGCAAACCTACGGAAGAGGGCAAGCGGACATACCGCAAGAAAGCCAATGCCGTGAGACTGTGTGCCGATGATGTGCTCAACCGAGACAAAATGATTGGCTATCACGACAGCTATGCTGAAGCCATGAGCAAGTATGGCTTGAAGAGAGGGGTCCGTGGATCAGATGCGAGGCATACCACCACGGCACAGTATTATCGCAACATCAAGCGAGAGACCGAGAGACTTCAAAACTGTATGAAGCTGCTGCAATCTGATATTGAGGAAGCACAGCGACTTCTACAACAAACCAAGAGTGAAATCAGCACGGAGAAACTACAGGCTGCTAAGATGGAAGCCAAGACAGCCTTTGTGTCGAAGATTGGTTCTCTTTTAGGTAGTGGAAAATTGAAGGAGGTGGAGCAACACAACCGAAAGTTGTGCGAGCTTGTGACAAACCGAGAGCAATACATTGACGAACTCCATGAGAAGGTGCAGCGTATGGAGGACAGCCACAGCAAACAGCTTGACGAGATACAGCGGAAGCACCAATCGGAGGTCGCGAATTTGGAGAGCAAGCACACCACGGAGATAACGATGCTCAACAACATTATCCGCAAAGCCAAGCGTTGGTTCCCGATGTTGGAGGCACGCTTGCAAATGGAAGACCTGTGCAGGAGGGTTGGCTTTACCGTTGAACAAATTGGGGTGCTTCTTACAGGAAAGGCACTCAACTTTAGCGGTTCACTCTATTCCGAGGAGCACAGAAGAAAGTTCAATGTAGTGAATGCAGAAATTAAGGTGTTCTCTGATTCTACCAAACCGAACCAATTGTTTCTGTGTATCAATAGACAGCCTATTGTTGAATGGTTCAAGGAGCAATGGAATATCTCAAAAGATAGAAGAACCTTAAATCCGAAGATAAATAAAGAAGAAAAAATCTAAAGACCTGAGCAACAAAAAGTTGCTCAGGATTTGGATATGTCAGAAAAATCACGCTATCTTTGTAGCGTCAAAATTTAAAAAGATATTTCTAGGCAAACAAAGATATATTGTTAAAAAGGATAAATAATTTTAATTTTTCAACACTTAAAATATTTTTTTGTAAATTTGCAAAAAAATATAGAATCTTGTAGGTTTAAAAATGGTTGCTACAAGTGCAAGAATTGAATGACGAAACCATTTGGAAAGGAAAATGTATATGAAGATAAAACATTTGTTATTTTTTATTCCTGTGACTTTTTTGGTCGCATGTGAAGGGACTGATTTAATCGAGCCAGACAATGTGTCGAAAGAACAGATTTCCACTCAAATAATTTATAACCCGACAAAATATTCAAAACAAAAAGGTGATGTCTTTGTCAAAAGTAGTTTGCCAACAACAATGGCAAAGCAAATACCTAATGCCTGCGTAACATCAATTATGGAGTATGCAAACAATAAAGTTTTTGGTGGAACAGTAAATGAGGGAGCGTATATTCTATATTATACACAAACATATAATTCAAATCCTTTGATTGATGGTGTTTCTTTGGATTATATCGAGCCTTTTGTAACACATTTCTTTAAAACTCAAACATTTACAAATTATAAGTCTGCAATAGATGCCAAGCATCCCGTCATGACTGATGTAAATAGCCAAATAGAAAGCTCTGCCCATAATGTGTTATGTGTAGGATATAACTCCAATACGGGTGCTGCTATTTATATGGACCCTGAGCTTGCTTGTATGTACTCAGTTAATGCTGGGTATTTTTTACAAGATTATAATATAGTATTAACAGGTATAAAGTAATTAAATAAATATGAAGTTGATTTTTAAATATTTTTTTATTTCTCTATTGTTCCTAAATGGGCAATTAGTTCATGCACAATCATTTAAAATCGACAGCTTAAAAGGTAAAAAATGGGAGTTGCAATTGCCAAAAGGAAAGTCTTATACTTCGAGTCTTATATTCAAAGATACGACATACACAACTAGTTTCTCCTTTAATGGACAGACTCATACTATAGAGAAGCCATACTTAATACAGCAGGAAAACGTAGAAACATTTTATGTTATTTTTCCATCAGAAGGAAAGGGTACAAAAACTTTCTCTGTTAAGTTTAAAGTTTTAGAATTTACCGACAAGTTGCTAAAATTGCAAAATACAACAACAAATGTTGTAAATACGTATTTCGCAAAATAAACAACTAGTAGATTGTAAAGTCTAAAAGTTTAGTAAGGCACGTGTGATATTTCATCAATCATCAGTATGTGACGAACGACGTTTTACTCAACTTTTAGACTTTACAGACCACTAGTAAGACAGTGCTTTTTGCAACATATTTCTCTGTTTGATATTTTTTGTTTAATAAAATTCTTAGATTCATTATTTTTTTGTATTTTTGCAGCCGAAAAGAGTTGTTAGGCAGCAAACGTATGCAGATTGCAGAATTTAGAACTGTTGCTAAATCATTACCTCTGTTGAGGTGAAAAACTCATAAATAGTTCATTTTTAGCTATTCGGCTGATTTTAGCGTAATTTTAAAAGAAAAAATCGTAGACTTGAATTTGCGAGCATTTATCGATGTTAGAGTTACAGTGAATTCTTCACTTTTTATTAAAGTAGTAAAATCATAGTTTTTTAGATATGAATAAGCAGAGATTTGTAAAGTATCCGTAGCAAGAACCTTACAGTTTCGCTATTTTGTTGCGAAACATCATTCATCCTCTTTCCACTACCATACCTCCCGATGCGCTTTGCACGTCGGGACGTAATTTTATGGAACTCTATTACAATAATCCCGCCCTTTGCCCGTTATTAATATATTAATTTAATTTAGGAGAAAAAGAAAATGATAGAATATATTCATGGCGATCTGACAGAGCTGACACCTGCGCTGGCTGTTGTTGAGACTGCGGGGGTGGGCTACGGACTCAATATATCGCTCAATACATATACTGCCATTCAGGGCAAACAGGAAGTGAAGCTCTATGTTCACGAAGTGCTGGTGGCTGGTGGAAGAGATGACTCTTTTACCCTTTTCGGCTTTGCTACCAAACAGGAACGTGAACTCTACCGCCTCCTCATCACCGTTTCAGGAGTAGGTGGAAATACAGCCCGTATGATTCTCTCTTCACTCTCGCCACGCGAACTCTGTGAAATCATCTCTACAGGTAACGACAAAGTGCTGAAAACCGTGAAGGGTATCGGACTGAAGACAGCACAGCGAATCATCATCGACCTGAAAGATAAAATCGTGAGCCTCGGCATCGCTGACGAACTGCCAGCCAGCGGAGGCAATGTGGTGATGGTAAACAATGACGTAAAGGATGAGGCGGTAAGCGCCCTCACCATGCTCGGCTTCTCGCCGGCACCATCTGCCAAGGTAGTAGTAGATATCCTCAAGGCACAGCCTGATCTCCCGGTAGAACAGGTTGTGAAACTGGCATTGAAGCAAATCAAATAAGTTAGGAGTTTTTTGTCGATGAAACAGAAGCAAAGATTCATATCTTTTCTATTGGCTTGGCTGATGGTGGCAACCTTCGGCTATGCGATAGCTTTGCCTCAACTTCAGGACGATAAAAAGAAAACCCATACCAGCACAGCCCAGCCCGTACAGCTCGATGAAGATACCATTCCCGATTCGCTGTTGCATACCCGCTGGCAGATTCAGCGCACCCAACCTTACTCCCTGAGCGACCTCTATCAGAGTCCACTCGACCTGAAACGTCCTGATAATCTGCAATATCAGGTAGTCTACAACGATACCATCGACCGCTATATCATCGGCAACCGCATGGGCTCAACCTGGCTTTCGGCTCCTATCATGCTCACTCCGAAAGAGTATCTTGCATGGACCGAACAGCAGCAGCGCAACAGCTACTTCCGCAAGCAGAACGATGAAATCTTCCAGGCAAAAGGCAAGGAGAAGTTCGATTTCTCGGATATGCACTTCGACTTGGGACCTGCCGAGAAAATCTTCGGTCCTGGTGGCATCAGAGTGAAGACACAGGGTTCTGCCGAACTCAAGTTCGGTATCAACAAGAAAAACATCGACAATCCTTCGTTGCCTATCCGCAACCGAAAGACGACGATGATGGATTTTGATGAGAAAATCAATCTCAACGTCAACGGAAAGGTGGGCGATAAGGTGAACATGAACCTGAATTACAACACCGATGCCACCTTCGATTTCGATGCACAGAACATGAAACTGAAGTACGACGGCAAGGAAGATGAAATCATCAAACTCGTTGAGGCGGGCAACGTCTCTTTCCCTTCCAACTCTTCGCTCATCAAAGGCGCCAGCAGTCTGTTTGGTGTTAGAACCGATATGCAGTTTGGCAAACTCAAGCTGCAGATGGTAGCTTCGCAGAAGAAGAGTGCATCGAAGAGCGTATCTACCAGGGGCGGTGTGCAGCTCACCCCTTTTGAGTTGAATGTAGCCGATTATGAGGAGAACCGCCACTTCTTCCTCTCCCAGTATTTCAGAAACCATTATGATGCCTGGATGCAGAAACTTCCTAATCTCACCACGGGCATCACCATCAACCGCGTGGAAGTGTGGGTTACCAACAAAACCGGCAATACCACCAATACCCGAAACATCGTAGCCCTGACCGACCTGGGCGAGAACCAGAAACTGAGCAACCCGATGTGGGCGGCGAGCGGACAGGTGCCTTCTAACCAGGCGAATACAGAGTATGCGGCGATGACAGGGCAGTATGCTGCTGCCCGTGACATCGACCAGGCAGCAACCACTCTCGATGGAGGCGGACTGGTTGGCGGAGCCGATTATGAGAAACTGGAGAGTGCCCGTCTGCTCAATTCTTCTGAGTATACGGTCAATACTGCATTGGGTTATATCTCATTGAAAACCAGTCTGCAGACCGACCAGGTGCTTGCTGTAGCCTATGAGTATACATCGGGAGGCGTTACCTATCAGGTGGGCGAGTTTGCATCCGATCTCAGCGATACCAAGCAGGCACTCTTCGTGAAATCGCTCAAGAATACCAGCAACAATCCGCGACAGGGCAACTGGGGGTTGATGATGAAGAACGTTTATTATCTGGCTTCTACCGTAGAGAAGGAGAAGTTCCGCCTGGATGTGAAATACCAGAGCGATACCACCGGCGTATATCTCAGTTATATCCCTGAGCAGCAGGTGAAGGAGCAGCCTATCATCCGTGTGCTGGGCGCCGACCGTCTGGATAACAATAACAAGGCACACAGCAATGGATATTTCGATTATGTAGAAGGCTATACCATCTCTAATGGACGCGTGTTCATTCCGAAGGTAGAGCCTTTCGGCAGTTATATGCGTGATTATCTGGTCAAGCGGGGCGTGGCTGCCGACAAGGCTGAAAAGTATGCCTTTACCGAACTTTATGACAGTACGAAGACCGTAGCCAAGCAGATAGCCGAAAAGAACAAGTATCAGATTGTGGGACAGTTCAAGGGCTCTGCAGCCAATGTCATCTCGCTCGATGCCTACAATGTGCCACAGGGCTCGGTGGTCGTTACGGCAGGCGGTATCACCCTGAAAGAGGGCACCGACTATTCGGTAGATTACAGTGCCGGTGAGGTGACCATCCTGAACCAGAGCATCATCGATGCCGGTACGGCTGTCAACGTTTCTCTGGAGAGTAATACCGATTTCGGACAAACCCGAAAAACGATGTTCGGACTGAACTGGGAGTATGATTTTACCAAGAACTTCCAGTTGAGCGGTACTATCCAGCACCTCTCCGAACAGGCGCTTACTACCAAGGTATCCATGGGCTCCGAACCGCTGAAGAACACCCTTTGGGGCATCAATCTCAACTGGCGCAAGGAGAGTCAGTGGCTCACCAATGTGCTTGACAAGATACCATTCCTGCACCTTACCCAGCCATCGCAGATATCCTTTACAGGAGAATTTGCCCAGCTCATTGCCGGTGAGGCTGGTGGCACACAGGACAATGCATCTTATATCGATGACTTCGAGGGTACGAAGACTACCATCGATGTAACTACTCCTACCTCCTGGTTTATATCCAGTGTGCCTTCGCTCAATTTCAAGGACGATTACAGCGATAAGACCGGTCTGAGCAGCGGTTTCCACCGTTCGCGCCTAGCCTGGTATACCATCGATCCGCTGTTCACCCGCCGTGGAAGTTCGCTCACTCCGGGACATATCAAGGGCGACCTCAAGCAGTTGAGTAACCATTATGTTCGCGAGGTCTATACCAAGGAGCTCTTCCCATTGCGCGACCAGAGCAGTTATCAGGGCGCTACCAATACCCTGAATGTACTCAATCTGGCTTACTATCCAAGCGAGCCGGGACCATACAACTTCAATGTAACAGATTTGCAGGCTGACGGAACCCTGCAGAATCCGCAGCGCAACTGGGGCGGAATGATGCGTAAGCTGGATACCAACGATTTCGAGCAGGCAAACATCGAATACATCGAGTTCTGGATGCTCGATCCGTTCATCTATTCCCGCGAAGAGGCTGATGCTGCCGATTATGGTGGCGATTTCTACATCAACCTGGGCGAGGTGAGCGAGGATATCCTGCGTGATGGCAAGAAATTCTATGAGAGTGGCATGCCGGTAGATGGCAGCAAGAGCTACACCTATACCCAGTGGGGTAAGATTCCTACCCAGAGCACCGTGACCTATGCCTTTGCTACCACCAGTGGCAGCAGAGCCTTGCAGGATGTGGGTTTCAACGGACTGACCGATGCCGAGGAGCAGGAATTCTACAAGAGTGCTTATCTCGACCAGATTCAGGGTAAGGTGAACCAGGCGGTGTTCGACAGCATCTTTGCCGATCCGGCACGTGATGACTACCACTATTTCCGCGGTTCCGACTGGGATGAGATGCGTGCTCCTATCTTGCAGCGATATAAGTATATCAACAATCCTCAGGGCAACTCGCCTGACAGCGACAGCCGTTCTGAGAGCTATGATACTTCTTATAAGTCAACGCCGGATGTCGAGGATATCAACCAGGATTATACGCTCAACGAATATGAGAAATACTTCCAGTATCGTGTCAGCATCCGTCCGGAAGATCTCGTGGTAGGTAACAATCATATTGTAGATAAGCGTGAATACAGCCAGACCTGGCGTGATAATACCAAGTCTACCGTTATCTGGTATCAGTTCCGCATACCTATCGATGAGTTTGAGAGCCGTCAGGGTAACATCAACGATTTCTCCAGCATCCGCTTCATGCGTATGTTCCTCACCGGTTTCAAGAAACCTATCGTGCTGCGTTTCGGTACCTTCGACCTCGTGATGGGCAAGTGGCGTACTTATGACCAGCCGCTTAGTGCAGCCAGTGGCGGAACCCTCGACGCAAACAGCGTGAGTCTGGAAGAGAACGGCGAGAAGACACCGGTCAACTATGTATTGCCTCCGGGTATCAAGCGCGAACAGGATCCTAGTCAGCCTCAGTTGGTTGAGGCTAACGAGCAGGCGTTGAGTCTGGTGGTCAAGAATATGAGCCCAGGTGAGGCGAAGGCGGTTTACAAGAATTCTACCCTTGATCTGCGCCAGTACAAGCGCATCCAGATGTTTGCCCATGCCAATGCATTGGAGCAGAATACCACCCGTCTGCAGGATGGTGATCTCTCAGTCTTCATCCGTCTGGGTAGCGATTACAAGAACAATTACTACGAGTATGAAATCCCGCTGAAACTCACCGAGCCACGCTCCAACTACAACCGCTATGTGCTTGCCGACTGTAAGGCGGTATGGCCTGAGGAGAATATGCTCGATGTGCCGCTGAACGTCTTTACGGCATTGAAGAAAAACCGTAACAAGGCGAAGGCACAGGGTGTGGCTTCTTATCTCGCTCCTTATTCCATGATGGATGCAGAACATCCGCAGAACAAGATTACCATCGTGGGTAATCCGAGTCTCGGCGAGGTGAAGACCATGATGCTGGGTGTGAGAAACAATTCTGCCGACATCAAGAGTGGTGAGGTATGGATAAACGAACTCCGACTCAAGGAACATAATAATTCGGGTGGTTGGGCAGCCAATGCCAACCTGAACGTACAACTCTCCGATTTGGGTAGCGTGAATGCCACCGGCAGATACATCAGCGAGGGATTCGGCGGTCTGGAAGATGGCGTGGCAAGTCGCACTACCGATAATTACGGTACCTACAGTGTGACCACATCGCTCGAAATGGGTAAGTTCTTCCCTGACAAGGCGAAGGTGAGCATACCTTTATATTATAGTGTTACCAAGGAGAAGACCACTCCTAAGTATAATCCGCTGGATACCGATATGGAGTTGAAGGATGCCCTCGATGCTGCCGGATCCAAGCATGAGCGCGATTCTATCGAGAATATCGCTGCCACCAAGATTACGCAGACCAACTTCTCCATCTCGAATGCCCGGGTGGGTATCGCTACCAAGCGTCATCCGATGCCATACGATCCAGCCAACTTCTCATTCACCTACAGTCATCAGCATCAGTATACTACGGGTGAAACGACGATGTATGAGCGCAAGGACAACTGGCGCGGAGCCTTGGATTATTCGTGGAGCCCGGTTTATAAGGCATGGGAACCATTCAAGGGACTGAAGAACAAGAGTAAGTGGCTCGACATTCTGAAACGTTTCGGACTGAACTGGCTGCCGCAGAACATAGCCTTCAATACCGAGATGACGCGCGACTACTACGAGTTGCAGGAGCGCGATATGGAAACCCTGATGAGTGGAGCTGCCGGAGTAGACTCCAAGTTGCCGCTCACCTTCAGTGAACAGTTCCTCTGGAACCGTGAGTTCTCCATCAACTGGGATCTGACCAAGAACCTGCACATGAACTTCCAGAGTGCTACCCATGCACAGATAGAGGAACCATATACACCGGTCAACAAGGATCTTTATGCCGACCAGTATCATGCCTGGAAGGACTCCGTATGGACCAGCATCCGCCACTGGGGTGCACCGCTCGACTACAGTCAGAATTTCCAGGCATCCTACAAGGTGCCTCTCAATCTGCTGCCTGTCTTCGACTGGGTGAACAGCGATGCCTCTTACAATGCCAACTATTCTTGGGAGCGCGGTACAGAGGATGAGGAGGGCAACTCGTATGGAAACACCATCAATACCCAGCGCGAACTGACATTGAACGGTAACTTCAACCTGCTGAAACTCTACAACCATGTGCCTTTCCTGAAGAAGGTAAACGATAAGTTTGACCGTACCCAGAGTAGGGCACAGATGCAGCGCAAGAAGCTGGAAAAAAAGAAAAAGAAGCAGGAAGCAAAGGAACAGGCGGCAGATCCTAAGAAGGCGTTGCCTAAGAACAAGCGTGCCTTCGAACGGGAAATCACCCTCCTGCCTGATACCACATTCAAGATACGCCACGGCAAGAATACCAAGCGACTGATTGTGAATGCCAAGACGGAAGACGGCAAAGTGTTCCCGCTTAAATATAAAAAGGTGGATAATAACCAGATCAGAATCATCTCAAAGGTAGATACTGCCATGAAGGTGAAACTCTCCGTGCTGGCTAAGGAACCGCTTGATGATAAGAAATGGTATAAGGGATTGCAGTTGGCTAGTCGCCTGGCAATGATGGTGCGCAATGTGAGCATCAACTATCGCAGCAGCTATCAGCTCACCCTGCCGGGCTTCTTGCCTAGTGTGGGGGATGCCTTCGGACAGAAGAAGGTGGGACAGATGGCACCGGGTCTTGACTTCGCCTTCGGTATGGTTGGCGACGATTATATCGAGAAGGCTAGAAACAACGACTGGCTGCTCTGCAACGACAGTATCGCAACACCAGCCACTACCAGCAGAACGGATAATCTTACGTTGCGTGCCACCCTGGAGCCTGTCAAGGATTTCAAGATTGATCTCTCAGCTACACGTACCAAGACCACGCAGAAGAGCATACAGTATATGTATGAAGGAACGCCAACCACCCAGAGTGGAGCCTTCCAGATGACTACCATTTCGCTGGGTTCGGCTTTCGAGGGAATGGGCAATGCCAATTCGGGGTATCGCAGCAAGACCTTCGAGAAGTTTGTCAACTCGCTGGCTGGTTTCAGAGATAGGGTAGAGGCTCAGTATGCCGGAACTGTTTATCCGGCTGGTTCGGCTCTGGCTGGCGGCAAGTTTGATGCTTCCCGCACACCGGTCAACCAGTATAGCAGCGATGTCATGATTCCTGCCTTCCTCAAGGCTTATACCTCGATGGGTGGCAATTCGCTTTCGGTATTCCCGGCATTGAGCCGGATGTTGCCAAACTGGACCATCCGTTACAGCGGACTGGGACGTCTGCCTTGGTTCAATGAGCACTTCAAGAGTGTCAACATCAACCACTCTTACAAAAGCGTCTTTGCAGTTGGCAGCTACAACAGTTACAGCACCTTCCAGGAGTATATGAACGGTCTCGGCTTCGTGAGTGATGCCACTACGGGCAATCCATCTCCAAGCAGCATGTTCAACATTTCGCAGGTAAGTATCAACGAGTCGTTCTCGCCATTATTGGGTATGGATGTCACATTCAACAATAATATGACGGTGAAGGCAGAATATCGCCAGACCCGTGTGTTGAACCTCAGTATGACGAGTGTGCAGCTGAACGAGGCATTGAGTAAGGACTGGGTAATCGGTATGGGTTACCGCATCAACAACTTCGATGTTTTCGGCTGGGGCGCCAAGGCCTCCCGTTCCAAGTCGAAGGGCGGCAACAAGAATGCAGCCAACAAGAATGCGTCGACCACCAAGACGGTTCAGAATGGTACCAACCATGACCTGAATCTACGTCTTGACTTCAGTTTCCGCAAGCAGGCAGCCATCGTTCGTGATATAGCCTCAATGGTAAGCAGTGCCAGCAGCGGCAACAATGCTCTGAAACTGAGTTTCTCTGCCGATTATACCTTCAGCAAACTCCTTACCATGAGTTTCTATTATGACCGTCAGACTAACACACCGCTCCTGTCGAGCAGCAGTTATCCTACCACAACGCAGGATTTCGGCCTGAGCATCAAGTTCTCGCTGACGAGATGATGCTTTTATCGCCCAACTGAGGTGCAAAGGTACAATAAAAAAACATTGCTTTATAAGAATGGGGTCATGTAAATCGGAATCAGGAGTGTTTGCCCATCATTCTGCAGATCTTTGGTGTAAACCAAGTACGGATTTACTATCCTGTTGGAGAATTTTTGACAGAAAGCATCAAGCGAGGCATGCGTTTTGTATCCAGACGACTTGACCTCTATAGGGCACAACTTACTGCCGCGTGACAACAAAAAGTCGATTTCGTAAGAATGCGTGGCATCCTTTGGAAAAGTATAGTAAAAGAGTCTGTTGCCTGAGGCTCTCAGCATTTGGGCAACCAGATTCTCAAATACGTATCCCATGTTGGTGGATAGCTTGTCGCTCAACAGTTTCTGGTAGATGATGTTCTCCGTATAATCCTTGTCCCAGAAAGCCAAAGTTACGAATAGTCCCGTATCGCCTATGTACAGTTTGTACTTGTTGATGTTGGCTGTCAGTGGCATTCCTACATTCGGATCATCCGTGTGGTACGCAATGTTAACAGTCTTGCTGTCTTCTAAGTTGAGTATCAACTCATCTATTTTCTCAGCAGCCATTCTTCCTACAGCAGAAGTAGGCTGATAGCGGAGCTGGTTCCTGCTCAATTGGGCTGGGATAGACATGAATAGTTTGGATATTTTGCCCGATGGGTCTATCTTTCTGAAATCATCAGCATATAGTTGGAGAATCTGTCGCTTTACGGTATCTACTTGCTGTAGATTGTTAGTGTTAAGATAAGCATTGACAGCTTGTGGCATTCCTCCTACCAACATATATAGGCGTAGCTCTCTCATCTTCAATCTGTTGACTCCCTCGCCTAGAGATATTTTCTTATCGAAAACTTGACGCAGCAGAGGCACGCTAGCCGTGTCCCCCATGGCCCATCTGAACTCTTCGTAATCCATCGGAAACATCTCGATACGATGTTCTTCGCTAGGGATGCTAATGTCCTTAGTGCTCTTATGTATGCTGATAAGTGAGCCAGTCTCTATATAGTCATATCTACCGTCTTTTACCAAATACTTGATGGCTTGTCGGGCTTTCGGACATTGTTGTACCTCATCGAAGATGATAACCGACTTTCGCTCATGCAATGTTTTATTGTAAGCATTCTGCAGGAAAAGAAAAATGAAATCCATATTCATAAGATCATCAAAGAGTGCTTTCACTTCCTTGGAAGCCTCATTGAAATCTATCATAATGTATGATTCGTATTCATTCTTGGCAAATTCTTCTACGATAGTTGACTTTCCAATACGGCGAGCACCCTCTACAAGGAGGGCTGTACTTCCCTTGGAAATTTCCTTCCATTCAGCCATTTGGCTATATATTTTTCTCTTGAATACCCTATTCTCCATATTTTCAATGTTTTATGGGTGCAAAGTTATATAAAAAATATGTTTTACCAAAATCTTTTTAGCAAAAATATGTCGTTTTACCAAAATTTATTTTTGCGATTTATGTCGTTTTACCAAAATCTTTGCTGCAAAAGTGTAGCAGTTCCCCAAAGTGGACACAAAAAATGATTATTAATTATTTATATTTTTAAAAGTACACATATCTATCAAATTTCGTTCCTTTTCATTTGCAAAAGTAGACAATCTCATCCATATTTGCAAGTTTTTCTTTATAAAAGTGAACATTATTCTTTATTTTTCTCATTTCCAGCCATTTTCTTCCGTTCTGTGATGAACTTCGGTGTTGCATTAGCCTCTCGCTTCCCAAAAGTGTCCTTTCTTGGAAGCTCCCCTTTATAAAACCTCTTCCTGTAATTATTTGGCGTATCATAGCCGATAGCATAACATGGTCTTTTCTCATTGTAATAATCCACGTATGCGTCCAAGGCCTCCTCGAACTCCTCTCTTGAATTACATGTCTCAATCTTGAAGTCTATGAACAATTCCTCTTTTATCCATCCGTTGAGGGATTCGTTCACAGGGTTGTCTGTAGGCTTTCCTGCCCTGGACATAGACCTCACAATCAAGGTGTCCTTTATCAGCTCATTATAGGCGAGCGAAGCATACACGCTACCTTGGTCCGTATGAAGAACAGTTGGCTCATCTGTGCCCTTCAACAGGTTGATGACATCATTTAGCCCATCAATGTACTGGTCTCTATGTCCACGTCTCTCAGCCACATGCCACGTTAGGATTTCTTTCGTAAAGACATCGAAATACATGGTCAACTCAAAGAAGAACCAAGAGTATTTGATGACTGTCATGTCAGAGACGATAACTTGTCGAGGTCTGTCTACCGTGTCCCACGTGGAATAAATGAGGTTGGGGTACTTATCCTTTACCTTACGTGGTTTGTAATGTATCTTGTGTCTCGTTTGTGACTGAATACCAAGATATTGGAAGCATTTATAAGAGAAATTGTCGCTGATACTCAACTGTAAATTGATTCTTATGTACGCCGCCACCCACCTGTAGCCATGTGTAGGGTGTTCCGAGTGTATGTCCTCAACCACACCCACCATGAACTCACGATTGATCTCACGGGATGAAGGCTCTCTTCTAAGCCACTTGTAATACCCCGACCGACTTACTCCCATCATCTTGCAGATATCCTTGACAGGATACTCGTGCGATAGCATGTCCACTATTTTGAACTCTTCATTTTTAAACGAACATACTCCGTTTGCCCATCCTCGTTCTGCCTCACCAGATATTTTTTTTTGAGCCGTTCATTCTCAATACGCAAGCGTAGGATTTCTCGCTTATACCCCTCCTTGGTTTTGTCAATGCCCTCAGGAAGTATGTTCCCAATCTCAGCATCAGCACGAGCCAACCCCTCTATGCCTGCTTCTTCATATTGCTTCAGCCACTTCTTAAAAGAAGTTTCCGAGACATTGTTTGCCCTGCAGAAATCACCGAGCTTAACTTTGGAGTTTCCCTTGAACTTACGAATCAAGAACTCCTTTTCCAATGGATTTAAATGCTTTGCCATAAAAAGTTTCCTTTCTGGTGAATACTTGACGATAAGATAACCGTGCTTCGGCAAGTTGTGTGCCCTTACGTTCGGGCTACGCCCTCTCTACAGGGCACACAACTCTATCTGCTTGCAAAGGTAATCATTTTCCATCAGTTTTCCACCTTTCTGTGTCTACTTTTTGAGGGGCAGCAAAGTGTGGTCATCTATGTCATTAAGAATTTGAACTTTCCTGTAGGCAAAGAAAAAGCCGCTAGGATATCGTGTGAGAATATCCTGGCGGCTTTATATGGTAGCTTGAAAAAACTTTATTTCTTGTCGTAAGCATGAACAGGGTAGTCGATGGTATAGTGGAGACCACGGCTCTCCTTGCGTTCTATCGCCATGCGGGTGATGAGATAACCCACGTTGATCATGTTGCGGAGCTCGCAGAGTTCCTTGCTTACCTTTACACGCTTGAAGAGGTTTTCTGTCTCTTCGTAGAGAAGATCGAGGCGGTCCCATGCTCGCTTCAGACGGAGGTCGCTGCGCACGATGCCTACATAGTTGCTCATGCATTCGCCCACCTCTTTCACGCTCTGTGTAATCAGCACCTTCTCTTCGTTGGTCAAAGTACCTTCATCATTCCATGCTGGTACCTTCTCATTGAAGTCGTACTCATCTACATGTTCAATACTGTGCTTGGCAGCAGTCTCGGCATAAACCACAGCCTCGATGAGCGAGTTGCTGGCAAGACGGTTACCGCCATGCAGACCGGTGCATGAACACTCGCCCAGGGCATAGAGACGGTTGATGCTTGAACAGCCGTTCAAATCTACCTTGATGCCACCACACATATAGTGAGCGGCAGGACGAACAGGGATATACTCCTTGGTGATGTCGATGCCGATGCTCAGACACTTGGCGTAGATATTAGGGAAGTGACGCTTGGTCTCCTCTGGATTCTTATGGGTTACATCGAGACAGACATGATCCAATCCGTGAATCTTCATCTCCTTATCGATGGCACGAGCCACGATGTCACGAGGAGCCAGACTCAATCGCTTGTCATATTTCTCCATGAAACTTTCGCCGTTAGGCAGACGCAAGATGCCACCGTATCCACGCATCGCCTCGGTGATGAGGAAGGCAGGATGGGTTTCGCCCGGATGATAAAGAGCGGTTGGGTGGAACTGGACAAACTCCATGTCGGCTACAGTTCCCTTGGCACGGTATACCATCGCCTCGCCATCACCCGTAGCGATGACAGGGTTGGTGGTAGTCTGATAAACAGCACCACATCCACCGGTACACATCACGGTAACCTTACTCAGATAGGTATCCACCTTCTGGGTATCAGGATTCAATACGTATGCACCATAACAGTTGATATAAGGAGTGCGGCGGGTAACACGGGCACCCAAGTGGTGCTGAGTGATAATCTCCACGGCGAAATGATTTTCCTTGATATCGATATCCGGACAGTTGCGCACAGCCTCCATCAGACCGCGCTGGATTTCTGCACCCGTATCATCGGCATGATGAAGGATGCGGAACTCGCTGTGACCGCCCTCACGGTGTAGGTCGAACTTGCCGTCCTGCTGCTTATCGAAGTTGACGCCCCACTGCACGAGCTCCTTGATCTGCTCCGGTGCCATGGTGACAACCTGCTTCACTGCTTTATAATCGCTGATATAATCACCAGCAATCATTGTATCCTGTATGTGCTTGTCGAAGTTATCCACTTCCAAGTTGGTAACTGACGCCACACCACCTTGTGCGAATGACGTGTTAGCCTCGTCGAGAGAGGTTTTGCAAATCATACACACCTTACCTTTATGCGCTCTGGCTACTTTCAGGGCGTAACTCATACCGGCAACTCCTGAGCCGATAATCAGAAAATCATACTTATAAACCATTGAGTTTATTCTTATCTAATTTCAATTTTAAGAACGGGTGTTTTTATCTATAAAACAGCCCCATTCTCTCAGAATTAATTCTTAATTCGTTGCAAAAGTAATAATTAATCTTTAAAATGAGTAATAAGAGAGGGATTTTTTGTAATTTTGCAGCGAAATTTAAGGTTATATAGTCTTTTAGACTATCAAAAGGTCGTAAAAACGACAATAATATAAGGTAATAAATCAAAGTTATGGCAGATAGAACTTTTCATAAGCGCTTTACGCTGACGGCACGTATCGGTGTGGCGGTGTTTGCAATCCTGGCTCTCTACTTCTTCTGGGTCAAACTGGCTATCATCGGCATCTTTGTGGCTATCATCATCGTGGGCATGATAGAGCGCATACTGAATACAACCTATACCTTCAAGATGGTAAAACCGATAGACCTGGATGAGAAAATGGAATATCTCATCATCAATGAGGGCAGGTTCTCTTCCAACAGAAATGTGCCGCTATGTGATGTCATTGATGTACACATCGCCAAGACTTTCTTCGGATTAGACCATTGTGTGGTCATCGAATACGGGCATAAGAATATTGTGACCGTTCAGCCGGATAATGAAGAGGCATTTATGGAGAGAATCAAGAATAAATAATTTCTTTTAAGTTCAGGTGAACTGATTGTGATGAAAAAGATAATATATATGATGTTGGGTCTGATGATGGTATGGATATCCGTACCGGTGCAGGCCCAGAATGTGATTGAAGATGAGGGAATAGAAACGGTTGATGAGGAGGATGTTTCCGACTCTACACTCGTTGACTCCCTGGCAGCGGATACGCTGACTCAGAAATTGCCTTGGCCAGAATCGGTGAAGGTGGGTATTGATAAACTCCTTGAAAGCAAGATGTTCGAAACATCACAGGTAGGACTGATGGTCTGGGACCTGTCTGCTGACTCTTGTATCTATCAGAGAAATGAACGACAGCTGATGCGTCCGGCAAGTACGATGAAGCTCCTGACTGCCATTACGGCGCTCGATAAGTTGGGTGGTTC
Source organism: Segatella copri (assembly GCF_015074785.1). Classification (NCBI taxonomy): domain Bacteria; kingdom Pseudomonadati; phylum Bacteroidota; class Bacteroidia; order Bacteroidales; family Prevotellaceae; genus Segatella; species Segatella copri. Next base: position 2,201,199 of record NZ_CP042464.1, on the reverse strand, counting down.
TTACCAGTTTAAAACCACTCTGAAATATACCGGTACCATTGAGAATGGAGTATTGACGGGGAATATCTATTGTATAGGCGGTATGGATCCCCGTTTCAACAGCGATGATATGTCGGCATTTGTCAATAGTCTGAAGGATATGGGTGTTGACACCATCCGTGGCAGCATCTATGCCGACCGCTCTTTGAAGGATGCCGACCTGTTGGGTGAAGGCTGGTGCTGGGATGATGACAATCCGGTGCTTTCGCCACTGGTATTCCAGCGCAAGGACATCTTTATGGATAAGTTTCTTGCCAAGCTCCGTGAGGAAGGCATCGAATATTCCTGCTTTGGGGCTTCAGAGAAGACTTGCCCTGCGAGTGCCTTTACGGTCTGTACCCGATTCCATACGATGGATCAGATTCTGCACAAGATGATGAAGGAGAGTGATAATCTCTATGCCGAGAGCATGTATTATCAGATTGCGGCTTCTACGGGCAATAAATGGGCGAGTGCCAAGAGTGCCCGAAATGTGGAAAGACAGCTTATCCGTAAGATAGGACTCGATCCGGCAAGATATAAACTGGCTGACGGCTCGGGACTTTCGCTCTATAATTATCTCAGTGCCGAACTGGAGGTGAGACTGCTGCGTTATGCTTATCTCAACGGCAACATCATGGACCATCTGAAGCATTCGCTGCCTATCGGTGGAGTTGACGGTACGTTGAAGAAGCGTATGAAGAACAGTTTTGTGCATGGCAATGTGAAAGCAAAGACGGGTACGCTGACGGGCATCATCTCATTGGCGGGTTACTGTACCGCAGCCAATGGTCATGAGCTCTGTTTCGCCATCATCAACAATGGTATCATGCATGGCAATAATGCCAGACACTTTGCAGATAAAGTATGTACTTTGCTCTGCCAACCGTGAGCGTTAGTTGATAGTTTATAGTTGATAGTTAATAGTTTTATGGAGGAAATTCGTAAGTTTGTAGATGAAATGATTACATGGGCAGGAGTCACCGGTGATTTTGTGCCCATGCTGCGCCATATCTTGCTCACCATTACTGCCATCCTCTTGGCGATGTTGAGCGATTTTCTTTGTCGCAAGATACTGGTTCCGCTCATCAGTAAGATTACTGATAAGACGGACATCACTTGGGATGATGTGCTGCTGAACAAGAAGGTGCTCACCTCGGCTTGCCATATTGTGCCGGCTGTGGTGATATGGTCGCTCATGCCACTGATTTATCTGGAATATCCGATATTCAAGGAAATATTGGAGCGGGCTACGGGCATCTATATCGTGGTGATGTCGGTGCGTACGGTTCTGGTCTTCATCGGGTCTTTCAAAGGACTGGAGGATTCTCAGGAGCGACGCTCGTCGGCTCAGCAGTATTTCCATACTTTCTGCGGTGTTCTCAGGGTATTGATGCTCTTCGTGGCTGCTGTGGTGGTGATTGCCATCCTGCTAGGCAAAAACCCGATGACCCTCTTTGCCGGTTTGGGTGCTACCTCGGCTGTCCTGATGCTAGTCTTCAAGGATACCATCACGGGATTGGCGGCTGGTGTGCGTCTTACCAGCAATGATATGTTGCATAAGGGCGACTGGATTACGGTGAAGTCGGTGGATGCCAATGGTATCGTTGAGGATATGTCACTCACGACCGTGAAGGTGCGCAACTTTGATAACACCATTGTTACTATTTCGCCTACTACCCTGGTGAACGGTTCGTTCCAGAACTGGATTGGTATGCAGAAGAGTGGTGGACGAAGAGTGAAGCGCGTGGTTTACTTCGATTTCCGTAGTGTCCGTCTGGTGGATGAGACATTAAAACGTAATCTGCTTGCCAAGCATTTCGCCACCGAAGATTCGTTTAAGCTGAAGGAGTCGTTGCAGAAGGCGATAGATAAAGATATACAAGAAGGGAAGGATATTGAGGATTTAAAGAATCCTGCAGCCCTTGCTCCTACCAATCTTCAGCTTTACCGTAAATTCATGGAGAAGTATCTGCGCCAGCGTCCGGAGGTCAATACCGATCTCACATTGATGGTGCGTCACATGGAAGCCACACAATGCGGTCTTCCTATCGAGTTCTATTTCTTCATCAAGGATAAGGTATGGGTAAATTACGAGCATATCCTTGCCGATATCATGGAGCATGCCTATGCCTTGGCGAATGAGTTCGGCCTGAAGATTTACGAGCAATATCCGGAACAGTAATTACTTTGAACATTGAGATTTGAACATTGAATTTTATGAATAGTTTTTCGGCTGTCATTATCCGTTGGTTTCGTGAGTATGGTAGGGATTTGCCTTGGCGCGAAACCAAGGATCCTTATGCCATCTGGCTGAGCGAAATCATCCTTCAGCAAACCCGCATCGCACAGGGATGGGAATATTGGGAGCGGTTCATGAAGACCTATCCCAAGGTTGAAGACTTGGCTGCTGCCAGCGAGGATGATGTCTTGAAACTCTGGCAGGGATTGGGGTATTACTCGCGAGCCCGCAACCTTCATACTGCTGCCAAACAGATTGTGGAGCTCGGTCATTTCCCTGATACGCTTGAAGGTATCAAAGCCCTGAAAGGGGTGGGCGATTATACTGCAGCAGCCATCGGTTCTTTCGCTTTCGATATTCCGGCGGCAGTAGTAGATGGCAATGTGTATCGGGTTCTTTCACGCTACTTCGGAATAGATACTCCTATCAACTCAACGCAGGGGAAAAAGGAGTTTGCTGCGTTGGCGCAATCACTTTTGCCTGCTTCTGATGCTGCATCTTATAATCAGGGCATGATGGATTTCGGAGCTATCCAGTGCACTCCCCAATCTCCAAAATGTCTTGTCTGTCCGCTTGCTGAAACCTGTGAGGCTTTGAGAACAGGAAGGGTAGAGGAGTTGCCGGTGAAGAACAAGACACTGAAGGTGAAAACGCGCCATCTCTCCTATATATATATAAGGTGTAAAGGCGAAGTGGCTATCCACCGTCGCGGCGAGGGTGATATCTGGCAAGGATTGTGGGAACCATATAACGCATCAGATGCTCCGCAACTGCCTGCCTTTGTCCATAATCCTCTTCTCCTGGCTAAGGATGTGAAGCATGTACTTACCCATCGCGTCCTCCTTGCCGACTTCTATCTGCAGGAAACAGAAACCCGCCCCCTGCTCCCTGATGATTATATCTGGGTGAAAGAGGACGAGATAGAACAGTATGGTGTTCCTAGATTGATAGAAATCTTGTTGGAAATGGTTCAAGCTAAATCATAAAGAAAAAGCCCATCTTGTATCAGACGATGCAAGATGGGCTTAATGATTTCTGTTATTTCACGATTTTCTTAGCATTCTTACCTTGTTTGATGATTAAGATTCCCTTATAGCCGTTGCTGAGGCTGGTCTTCTTTCCATCAATGGTGTATACCTGATATGACTGACTGAAGTCGATATCGGTAGAAGTTGATATCTGTGTCTGGTTGATGCCTGTTCCCACAGGTTTGGTTCCCTTGACCGACATTTTCTTGATTTCCCAAGTGCAGCAGATGTTTTCATCGCTGGTGTAGCGGAAACGGAGTTGTAACTTGCTTCCACAATACTGTGACAAATCGAGATTATAATCGTTAAACTCCCACGAATCTTTTTGTGGTACCACGAAATCATCGAGCAATGATGTCTCAGTTTCGCCGGTTTCCGGGTTGGTAACCAATGCTTCTATTGACAGGTATTCGTGTCCCTTACCTTTGACGAAGTTGACAGCCTGATTGATAGTCAGTGTTGCATTGTTATATTCCGTAAGGTCTATCTCCGGTGTTGAGAGGAGGGCATCTGCGGCATGGTTCTTCTTGTTGCTTGCTGTATAGGCTGAAGCCTTCCAACCATATTGTGAAGTCTGCATCCATATATTCTTGTAGCCACTTTCGTTTCTGTTGATAGTTTCCGTGCAGCCACCTTTACCCTTGGTAAAGTCTTCGTTCATCAGTGTTTCTACCGAAGGCTTTTCCGGATTAGGGGTTGGGTCGATGGTTCCGCCACCACCTTCTCCACCAGTTCCGCCCTTGTACTCTGTTGCCTTCAGGGTCTTGGCAGGATCGAAAGCATAGTCAATGCTGTCGCCCCATACATATTCCATCAGGTTAGGGAAGTCGATGTATGGGTTGCGGTTGCCTTGAATCTTGAATACCTCTTCATTACGTTGGATTTCCAATTTATCAGGCATGTCACCTTTAGCCCATTGTATATATAAGGTGTAAGCCCATTTCTGCAGTGTTGGGTAGTTGCCCTTCTGCAGAATCTGCAGGGCTTGGGTTCCGGTCCAGTTGAAGTGCTGGTAGGTGGTAGCCATATACATGTAGCCACGGGCAAAGTCGCCCTTCCACATATCAGCAGGCTCCCAATACATTTTTCCGTCGCTGCCTCTGCCCACTTTGGTCCAACCATTGCCTTTATCGCCACTTTCCACCTTTCCCATAGGAAAGTTGCTTTTGGTAGAATTGATTCTGGCTTTGCATGGCATCAGGTTGTAGAGATCTTTATATGCCTGGTTGCTTGCTCCTCCCCACCAGCTTTTAGGGAAAGAGTGTTCTATGTTCATGGCTGCTCCAGGTGTACCTTGAGAGGTTGCTTTCTCCCATTCGTTCTGGGCAGAGTATCGGTCGATATAGTATCCGTTTTCATCCCGGTCTGTATCCCAGAATCCCCACCATGTTTTTCCTTTACCGCTTCCATAGCCATACACTTTAGCTGTTTTGATGATATCGTGTATTGCGTTTTTCAGTTCGGCTCCCTTCTTGCCTTTCAGAGAGTCGTAATAGCCATCAGGTATTTGTGCCAGAGATGGTATAGCTGGCAGGGCTGCTGCAATCATAGCAAGTGTCCATTGTAGTAATTTTCTTCTCATAATTATAATGTTTTGATTAGCGCTGCAAAATTAAGACTTAAAAACCACAAAACCAAGTTTTTACAGAAAAAAAGTGTTCGAAACGATTATAAAAATGTTTCAAAAAGGTATTTCCATCAAATAAATTTGCATCGTATTGAATAATTGCTCAATTTTGCACCAGAAAGTAATTAAAACCCTAAATATAAACAATTTAAAAGTTAAAGCTACAAGGGCGTAGTAATCAAGTACGGAAAGAAATATGTAAATAAGTAAATCAACCTTTTAAAACAATTATCATTATGAACAAGAAAAATTATATCAAGCCAAATATGGATGTTATGAACATCTCTAATGAGTTAATCCTCGCTGCTAGTCCATCTGAAAATTTGAATAACAGTGATGTGATAGAAAATGATTATGAATTCCAGTCAAATAAAAGACCAGGATTAAGTGTCTGGGATAATTAAACAATAATCATGACTCTAGCTTTTTAGGGTGGCTATTCAATCATGAATAAAATAAAAGCCAGCAGGAATTTCCCCTGCTGGCTTTCTTTTAGTATATATCTCGCTATGCGTTTCTTTCGCTAGTCGTTCCGGCGAATTTGGCAAATCCGTCCTAAGCAAGAATTAGTAATTCTGTGCTTCAATCTGGAAGTAGCTCTGTGGGTGGTTGCAGACTGGGCAAACCTCAGGAGCCTTCTTGCCTACTACAATATGTCCGCAGTTAGAGCACTGCCAGATGCAGTCGCCGTCACGAGAGAAGACGAGCTTGTCCTGTACGTTCTTCAAGAGCTTACGATAACGCTCCTCGTGGTGCTTCTCGATTTCAGCAACCATTTCAAACTTAGCTGCAATCTCCTCGAAACCTTCTTCGCGAGCCTCTTTCGCCATACGAGGATACATGTCTGTCCATTCATCGTGCTCACCATTCGCAGCAGCCTCCAGGTTCTTCTCTGTATCCTGGATAGCACCGCCCTCCAGATACTTGAACCACAACTTAGCGTGCTCCTTCTCGTTAGCAGCTGTCTCCTCAAAGATATTAGCTATCTGTACAAAACCGTCCTTCTTTGCCTTGCTTGCAAAATAGGTATATTTGTTACGAGCCTGTGACTCACCAGCGAAAGCCTCCTGGAGGTTCTTCTCTGTCTTTGTTCCTTTTAATTCCTTCATAATGTCTACTTTTTATAATGTTTATATGTTCTTTATTAAATTCTTTTGCAAAGAAAATGCAAACGAGCGCAATGAAAGTTTGCTTTCAAATTGCCGAGTGCAGCTTTTCTTATGCAAAGATATTGAAAATATTTCAAATATACAAATAAATTAAGAACTATTTAACTTTTTGGCGCTTATTTAAATAAAATAAAGCAAAACCGAGCATGGCAACACCGAAGATCCACGAGATAATGGCACTCGTTACCATACCCAGCGTATGAGTGAATCCCGCCACAATGAAGGTGAAGAAACTCACACAGGCCACAGTCAGGGCGTAAGGCAACTGTGATGATACATGATGTACATGCTTGCATTCCGCTCCCGCACTCGCCATGATGGTGGTATCGCTGATAGGAGAGATATGGTCGCCACATACCGCTCCAGCCATACATGCCGAGATAGAGATGATGCGCAAAGGATCAGCACCAGGGAATACGGCGATGCAGATAGGTATCAGAATACCGAAGGTTCCCCAGGAGGTACCCGTAGCAAATGCCAGGAAGCCTGCTACCAGGAAGATGATGCCCGGAAGAAGCATCTGAAGTTCTGAGGCACTGCTCGCTACAACCGATGATACATATTCTGCCGCACCCAGCGAGTCGGTCATACTCTTCAGCGTCCATGCCAAAGTAAGAATCAGAATGGCTGGTACCATCGCCTCAAAACCCTTGATGAGACTACTCATCGCCTCATCGAAAGGCAAGGTCTTGCGAATGGTAAACATCATGATGGTAAGAATCAGGGCCGCCAATGAACCGATTACCAAGCCTACAGAGGCATTGCTCGCAGCAAAGGAATCCACAAAGTTGAGATAGTTGGCATTATCGGCATCGAAGAATCCGCCCGAATATACCATGCCCGCCATGCAGAAGATAATCAGCATGATGATTGGAATCACCAGGTCGCTCACGGTTCCCTTGTTCTTGGAATCCTCTTCCTGTTTGGCTCCCACACCATGCTCGACAATCTGCAGTTTGGTATCGCTCACCTCATCAAGTTTCCCGCCATTGGTTCGCTCGTACCATTCCTTCAGTCTCGCATCATACTTGCTCATCGCCTTGAAGTCGAAGCCCAGTATCACGATGCCAAACATAAAGAGGATGGTAAAGAATGCGTAGAAATTAAAAGGTATCGCCTTGCAGAAAAGTGCCAGTCCGTTCTCACCTCCTGATACGAAGCCCGATACCGCAGCTGCCCAACTCGAGATAGGGGAGATGATGCAGACCGGAGCGGCTGTAGAATCGATGAGATAAGCCAGCTTCTCCTTGGTAACACCGTTGCGCACTGCGATAGGACGCATCACCGAACCCACCGTAAGGCAGTTGAAGTAATCATCGATGAATATCAGAATGCCGAGCAGAATGGTGGCAATCTGCACCCCAATCTTTGAGTGTACGTGTTTGGAAGCCCAACGGCCGAAAGCTGCCGAACCTCCCGCCTTGTTCATCAATGAAACGATGCTGCCTAATACCACCAGGAATACCAGAATGCCCACGTTCCATGGGTCGGAGAGGCAATGTATCAAACCGTATGCCTTGGCATCATCGCCTTCACCTACAGTGTGGTTTGTCAGGTGAACGAGGAATCCGTCGAAACCTGTTCCCATCGAAATGCAATATTGAACGGCACCCAGTATGATACCGATAAAAAGAGAAGAATAGACCTCCTTCGTCTTCAGCGCCAGAGCGATGGCGACGATAGGAGGCAGTAACGACCATGCGGTCCCAATCATGTTGTAATCCATTTTATTGTTTTTGGGCAAAGGTAGTTTTTTTTGGTAATATATGCAAGCTTTTGGGCAGAAAAAATGGTGCTTATGGGTTGATATGGGCTGTTTTAGCATATTTTATCATTATAAAGTGTCGTTTTTCTATATTTTTATTGTATCTTTGAAAACTCAAATTGCAACTCAATCTGAGATAGAATGGAAACTCAATTTTAACAACTTAATAATGGAGGACTAATTATGAACATCAATTCTGGTATTAAGCAAGCCGTGATTTTAACCATCGGCATCATCATGCTTGGATTTTGTATCAAGTCGGGACTTGAAAGTGTGATTAGTAAAGACCGAAAGGTTGTAGTGAAAGGCCTTGCCGAAAAGGAGGTGGAGGCTGATAAGGTGACGTGGCCTATCGTTTCCAAGGAAATAGGCAATGACCTGCCTGAACTCTATCAAAAAATCAATGCCACCACGAGAACCATCAGAAACTTCCTGGTGGAGAATGGTGTTAAGGCTAATGAAATCAATGTGAATGCGCCTGTGGTCATAGATCTCAATGCTGAACGGTATGGCGAAAACCGCCAGGGGTATCGTTATAACATTACTTCCATCATCACGGTTACATCCAAGAATGTGAAACTGGTCCGCAGTATCATTGCCCGTCAGGGTGATCTGCTTCAGAAAGGTGTTGCTATTGTGGATGGTGGTTACGAGAATCCGGTGAAGTATGAGTATGTTGCCTTCCGGCAGATGAAACCTCAGATGATGCAGGAGGCGATAGAGAATGCTGAGCAGACTGCTACCCAGTTTGCTGAGAACAGCAAGAGTAAGATAGACAAGATTATGAATGCCGACCAGGGCCAGTTCTCTATTGAAGACCGCGATTCCAATACCCCATATATTAAAAAGGTAAGGGTTGTTACTACCGTTACTTATTCTTTGAAGGATTAGGAGTAGTGATTAGTGAATAGTGATTAATTGTAATAAGAGGGTGTGTTATAGACTAATGGCACACTCTATCAAATTAAAGCAACGAAAAAACGATGAAGAAAATCATATTAGCAGCTATTTTATTTCTACCATTTCTTGTTTCTTGTACACAGAACAGGAAAGCACCTGATGTTTCTCCTCAAACGACTGTAGGGAAAACTGAAAAGAATGAAACTGCCAAGGTGCAATATCTTACCACATCTGATTTCAGAAAAAAGATTATGGATTACGAGGCTCATCCGGAAGAGTGGGTCTTTGCCGGTTCCCGTCCTGCCGTCATCGATTTCTATACCACCTGGTGTGGTCCTTGCAAGATGATGGCTCCCGTAGTGGAATCTCTCGCCGAGAAATATGCTGGCAAGATAGATTTCTATAAGGTGGATATCGACCAGGAGTCTGAACTTGCTTCTGTTTTCGGTATCAGCAGCATCCCTACCTTCCTATTCATCCCCGTGAAAGGCAAACCATCTGTGCAGATGGGTGCTATGCAAAAGGAGGATTTCGAAGGACTGATTGATAAAATTAAAATAAAATGACAATTTGGTAGCATCTCAAATTTCCATGCCTCTCCTTACCTATATGTAGGTATTTTCGGGCGAATACCTACTTTTGATGATGCCCGAAATTTGGAGATTTGTCAGATAATACCTAAATTTGCACTCGGAAAAAATTTTTTATGTAATTAAAAGTATTATAGAATTATGATTATTGAAAATGTTCATGCAAGAGAAATCTTGGATTCTCGTGGCAATCCTACAGTAGAGGTTGAAGTTTCTTTGAAGTCAGGTGTCGTAGGTCGTGCATCGGTTCCTTCTGGTGCATCCACTGGTGAGAACGAGGCTTTGGAACTTCGTGATGGCGACAAGAACCGCTATGGCGGCAAGGGTGTCTTGAAGGCCGTGGAGAATGTGAATCAGGTGATTGCTCCGGCTTTGGTTGGCTTCTCTGCCTTGGAGCAGCGTGCCATCGATTATAAGATGTTGGAACTGGACGGTACCAAGACCAAGTCAAACCTGGGTGCCAATGCCATCCTCGGTGTTTCTTTGGCTGTGGCTCATGCTGCTGCTGAGTATCTCCACATCCCATTGTATCGCTACATTGGCGGTTGCAATACTTACACCCTTCCTGTTCCTATGATGAATATCATCAATGGTGGTGCTCACTCTGATGCGCCTATCGCCTTCCAGGAATTTATGATCCGTCCTGTGGGTGCTCCTTCCGAGAAGGAGGCTATCCGTATGGGTGCTGAGGTGTTCCATGCCTTGGCTAAGCTCCTGAAGAGCCGCGGTCTTTCTACTGCCGTAGGTGATGAGGGCGGTTTTGCTCCTGCACTCGATGGTATTGAGGATGCGCTCGACAGCATCTGTCAGGCTATCAAGGATGCCGGTTATGAGCCAAGAAAGGATGTGAAGATTGCCATGGACTGTGCTGCCAGCGAGTTTGCTGTTCAGGAGAATGGTGAGTGGTACTACGATTATCGCCAGTTGAAGGATGGTAAGAAGAAGGATCCTAATGGTAAGAAACTGACTGCTGCTGAGCAAATCAAGTTCCTGGAAGAATTGATTACCAAATATCCTATCGATTCAATCGAGGATGGCCTTGACGAGAACGATTGGGACAACTGGGTGAAGTTGACTGCTGCCATTGGCGATCGTTGCCAGTTGGTTGGTGACGACCTCTTTGTTACCAACGTGAAGTTCCTGGAGAAGGGCATCAAGATGGGTGCTGCCAACTCTATCCTCATCAAGGTGAACCAGATTGGTTCTCTTACCGAGACACTGGATGCTATCGAGATGGCTCACCGTCATGGTTACACCACCGTTACTTCCCATCGTTCTGGTGAAACCGAGGATACAACAATTGCTGATATTGCCGTAGCAACTAACTCTGGTCAGATTAAGACGGGTTCTATGAGTCGTACCGACCGTATGGCTAAGTACAACCAGCTTATCCGCATCGAAGAGCAGTTGGGCAATAACGCAGCTTATGGTTATAAGAAGTTGAAATAGGAATGATGATATGAAATTGGGAAACACCAATTTCACCATAACATACACATTTTATAAAAATAGAATAGATCAGATACGAAATAGATGGGCATGGATGACCGTGATGGTTGTCCATGCTTTTTTCCTTCTATGATGTATCTGTATCTTCATGTGTTTAACTGGATAACTTCGATATATTATATTGATTATGACAAACGTATTGATTAGTGCTGCCGGGCTTTGCGGTGCCACGATTATAGGTGCCATTTTGGGATTCTTCGTCAAGGAGTTGCCTCACAAATGGAACGACGCCGTATTGGGATATTGTGCCGGAATCATGCTGGCAGCTTCCACATTGGGACTGATAGTGCCAGCCTTCGAACAGACCGGACTTTGGTGGCTGGTAGTAATCGGCGTGATGGCAGGAGCCCTGTTCCTGAATGTGCTAGACCTGGTAACTCCCCATCTTCATCATATCACGGGACTAGACCCCGAGGAGCATCGCAACAATGCCAGGCTCAGTCATGTGATGCTTTTCGTGATGGCGATAGCCCTACATAAACTGCCCGAAGGCATGGCTGCTGGAGTGAGTGTCTGTTCGGCAGAGGGAGCAACGGAGTGGGGGGTATCCTTCGGTATCGCCCTGCAGAACATCCCTGAGGGTATGGTGATCATCGCTCCTTTGATGATGGCTGGTGTTACAGCAGTCCGCACCTTTTTTATTTCCATTTTCATCGCCCTGCTCGAAGTGGTAGGCATTCTGTTGGGTTTCGGTTTGGGCTCAGCCTCTTCCACCTTCCTCCCCGTGATGCTGGGCTTTGCCGGTGGCGCCATGCTTTATGTAACGAGCGATGAGATGATTCCCGAAACTCATGCCCATGGCTTTCAGAAGCAAGCCACCTATGCTCTTCTCCTGGGTTTCATCACCTTTGTGCTGATGGAGAAATGTGTGTAGTCAGATTCTGATGAGCAGCATATAGCAGAGGGTGCCTGCTGCTATTGACCACATCATATTCCTTTTCCATACGTGGATGAGGATGGTGAAGGCTATAGCTGCCAACTGTGCCACGGAATCTGGAGAGAAGGAATGGATGTGGCGAAGGCAGTAAACCACCAGCAGGGCAAAGACCGAGGCTGGCAGTACCTTGCCTAAATACAGAATGTACTTAGGTGTAGGTTTCCTCGGCCGGAAGGCGATGAAAGGGATGAAACGGGTAAGCATGGTGGCGGCTACGCCTGCTGAAACCATGATGATTTGTTGGAGAAGAGTCATACTTTTCTTTTTTTGAGGGTGAGAAATACAAGGATGATAACCATGCTTGGGATGATGAAGTGGTCGGCACTGAATATCGTGAGGTACAGACCCGAGATAATCAGTCCGGAAATACTGCTGGTATAGTCTTTCTCCCGAAGCCAGTTGTCTGCGAAGATAGCCGTAAACATAACGGTCAGCACGAAATCCAATCCTTTGAGGTCGAAGGTGATAAACGGACCGATGAGGCCACCCAGCGTTGCCCCGATGACCCAATAGGTTTCATCAAGCCAGGTAATCCAGAGCAGGTACCATCTATTGAAGGTAGGTTTTAAAAAACTCCCATCTGTTTTCAGATTAGGAGCATTATCTAGAGAGGGAAGTCGATTTCCTTCAGCCATTCCTTGACATCGAAGCAAGGACAGCTCTTGCGAACCCAGGGAAGGTCGCGATGGCCTAGAATCTCGGCATCGTGATAGTCGAGGGCGAGACTGTAGAGGAGGTCTTCCAGAGATTCCTTCTGGGCTGGAGTGCGAGTGTCGGCAGGAATGACACGAAAATGGCCATTGAACAGATTGATTCGTTCGATTCGTGTAATTCGTGTTCAAACGCTATCACTTGCAGCTCTGCACACAGAAGGAACTGAGGACGGTGATGACGAAATTGATTACTTTCTGAATTGTTTCCTTTTTCATTTTTATTAATGATTAATGTTGAATGTTTAATTTTCCCACAGATAACACAGATTTTCTTTACTGTGAGCCTTGATGTGTATAAGACCGTTGCTTGCAACGAGAGTATCTGTGCAAATCTGTGAGAGACTCTTTCTGAATCACAATGCAAAGATACAACATTTCTCATTCCCAACTCACCGATGCTCATCGTTTCTCACCGATACTCACCGATTATCACTGATAGGGTTATGCTCCATAAGTATGATACTTAGCCATCGTAACCATGATACTTAGCTATCGTAACCATAATACTTAGCTATCGTAACTATCTTGTTTACGCCAGACTTACCCTACCCACCCCTAGAAGGGCAGGTCGGGGGCGGTATTCTGTTGGGGCTTGCTGTTGTTTGCAACGTTCTCTAAATAAGAGTGAGGGTGAACACTTGGCAATGAAGTCGGTGAAGGGTGAACCCCGATGCCAACCTTTAGCGTTAATAATGTGTTAAATATACCCTATAACCCATTATAATCTAGACTCTTATATTTCTAACATGCGCTGTATATACAAAGTTCTTTTTACTAGGGTTCACCCCGAAGCCGAAAAGGTGAATACTTTGGGTAAGTGTTCACCCCGCTGTTCACCATTCAGTAACTTAAGATTGCAAGTACTTGTTTACTCTATGTCTCATGAGGCTGAACATCAGGCTGAATACTGAACTCAGAACACTGAAAATAGGGTAAAAATAGCGTTTTATGAATCTTTTAAATCCTATATAACCCATTGATACATATTTCTTTATATTCTTTAGCATGCGCTGCTTATAAAAAGAGTGAAACGCTAAAGTTCAGCTTCAGCCCTCCTCGGCGACAGTCGTAATGTGGTACGCACTTTCAAGGTGGTCAGTCCCAGAAATCCATATCCTGCCATGATAGGCAGTGAAGTATGGAAAGCGTGATATAAAGCAACCTTTCTTTTTCCCCTCTCTCTTATTTATGTTTGTAGATTCGTCTTGCCTGTAATTGAAAATTCCTCCTGTAAATCTTTTACAAAAGTACTCATATTTTAGGAAAAAAAGATAGAATCTTCCAGAAATATAAATGTGGCAGATGAAAAATAGCATAGTTGTGGTATGTTTGGTTTATGCTTGGTAATTTGGGAAGATTTATATAATCCTTCTTTTAAACCCCTCGAATTCGAGGGGTTTAAAAAAGAGGCAGGTCTTAATGCTTTTACTCTTTCTCCTAAAAAATGGATAGATACCACCGTTGCAATTGGTTTGATTGCAAAGTCTGGGCGTTATGGAGGAACATATGCTCATAAAGATATAGCATTTAGTTTAAGCGAGTTTATTTGTGCGGCTTGTATCAATGAATAGAATTACATAAGTTTTATGAAGCCTGCTTCGTTAGTCATCGAAACAGGCTTCATTGATAGTTGAAGTAGGCTTCATTGGACAATGAAGCTTATTACAGTTTTTTCTGCGTATATAAAAAAGCGGAGCGTGATTTCACAACCACACTCCGCGCAAACTTAAACAACCAATAAAAGAAATAGATTGATCGTTCAATTGTTATATCTGATGAAGAGTAGCTCTTTTAGAGCTTTTGCGTTTTCTTTTTCTTAAACGAAAACTATACCTTATAATTAAACCAGAAATTGCTGATTATCTGATGAATAGGAGTTCACGATACTTAGGCAAGGTCCAAAGCTCATCGGCTACAGCCAACTCCAACTTGTCAATCTGATAACGGATCTCTTCCATCTTTGGAGCTACCGTGTCATGATAAGCTATCGCCTTGTCGTGCTCATTCTCAATCTTGTTGGCTACCTTGCGGGCATTAACTAACTCCTCAACACCGGTCTCGATGATCTGAGTGCGCTCAGCAATCTTCTTGATGATATTAATGTTGCGGGCTGTCAACTTCTTGCCTTCCTCGTCACCGAAGATGTCAATCATATTCTCCACATTCTTAGCCAACTGGCTCTGATAGTGAGTAGCCACAGGGATGATGTGGTTCATGCTCAAGTCGCCCATCACACGAGCCTCAATCTGAATCTTCTTGGTGTAGGTCTCCCATTTCACCTCGTTACGGGCTTCCAACTCGTTCTTCTTCATGACACCCATATCCTCGAACATCTTGATAGATGCAGGGTCGAGATAACGCTCGAAAATCTTAGGACAGCTCTTCTCGCAGTCCAAACCACGCTTAGCAGCTTCCTCTACCCACTCATCTGAGTAACCATTGCCGTCGAAACGGATTGGCTTGCAGGTCTTCAAATCCTGACGAACGATATCGATGATGGCAGATGTCTTGTCCTCACCCTTGGCAATCAACTCATCCACACGCTTCTTGAAGTTGGTCAAAGCCTCAGCTACAGCTGTGTTCAATACAATCATTGCTGATGCACAGTTAGCCTCAGAACCTACGGCACGGAACTCGAAACGGTTACCGGTGAAGGCGAATGGAGAAGTACGGTTACGGTCGGTGTTATCAATCATCAACTCTGGAATCTCTGGGATATCTAACTTCATGCCCTGCTTGCCAGCTACGGTGAAGAGATCCTTCTTGTCGGCTTTCTCAATGTGCTCGAGAAGGTCGGTCAACTGCTTGCCGAGGAATGAAGAGATGATTGCTGGAGGTGCCTCGTTGGCGCCCAGACGATGAGCATTGGTTGCACTCATGATAGAAGCCTTGAGCAAACCGTTGTGCTTGTATACACCCATCAAAGTCTCTGTGATGAAGACTACGAAACGGAGGTTATCCTCTGGTGTCTTGCCAGGACCATGGAGCAGAATGCCTGTATCTGTAGCGAGACTCCAGTTGTTGTGCTTACCGGAACCGTTGATGCCTGCGAATGGCTTCTCATGGAGAAGTACGCGGAAACCGTGATGGCGAGCTACCTTCTTCATCAAGCTCATCAGGAGCATGTTGTGGTCAACGGCAAGGTTGGTCTCCTCGAAGATAGGTGCCAACTCAAACTGGTTTGGTGCTACCTCGTTATGACGGGTCTTGCAAGGAATACCGAGTTCAAGAGCCTGGATTTCCAAATCCTTCATGAATGCCTGAACACGCTCTGGGATGGCTCCGAAGTAATGGTCGTCCATCTGCTGGTTCTTTGCCGAATCGTGACCCATCAGGGTGCGACCAGTCAACATCAGGTCAGGACGTGCAGCATACAAGCTCTCATCTACCAAGAAGTACTCCTGCTCCCAACCGAGATTGGAAATAACTTTCTTGACATCTGGGTTGAAGTAGTGGCAAACCTCTGTTGCTGCTACGTTTACAGCGTGCAATGAACGGAGCAATGGAGCTTTATAGTCGAGAGCCTCACCTGTATAAGAGATGAAGACGGTAGGGATACAGAGTGTATCGTCGATGATAAATACAGGAGATGTTGGATCCCAAGCAGAATAACCGCGAGCCTCGAAGGTAGAGCGGATACCGCCAGATGGGAAAGATGAAGCATCAGGCTCCTGCTGAACGAGCAACTTGCCTGAAAATTCCTCGATCATACCACCCTTGCCATCATGCTCGATGAAGGCATCGTGCTTCTCGGCAGTACCTTCTGTCAGTGGCTGGAACCAGTGGGTGTAGTGGGTTACGCCATTCTCGTCAGCCCACTGCTTGATGCCTTTGGCTACGGCGTTGGCGATGTTACGGTCGAGACGAGCTCCATTGTCGATGACGTCTACCAGTTTCTCATAGACATCTGCAGGGAGATACTTGTACATCTTCTGTCGGTTGAATACCTTCTTTCCGAAGAATTCACTTGGTCGCTCGCTAGGAGCGGTTACCTCAACAGGCTTTCTCTTGGAAGCCTCTGAAACAGCTTCAAATCTTAAGTTGCTCATACCTTATATTTTTAAATGTTTAATGTTCAATGTTAAGTGTTGAATTATTTTCCCAGCCATTTGGCAATTCTCTCCATGGCCTCCTTGCAGTCCTCGTGCTCGCCGAAGGCGGTGAGACGGATGTAGCCTTCGCCTGATGGACCGAAGCCGACACCAGGGGTGCAGACTACGCTGGCACCATAAAGCATCTCTTCGAAGAATTTCCAGCTTGGCGTGTTGTTTGGCGTCTTCACCCAGAGATAAGGTGCATTCTCGCCGCCATATACTCTCAAGCCGAGCTTCTGGAGTTCTGCTCTCATGAAGTGGGCATTCTCCATATAGTAATTGATGGTTGCCTTCACCTGTTCCTTACCCTCTGGGGTGTAGATGGCTTCGGCAGCACGCTGGCTGATATAGCTTGTACCATTAAACTTGGTGCACTGGCGGCGGTCCCAGATAGGATTCAATGCCACTTCCTCACCAGCCAATGTCTTTGCCTTCAACTCCTTAGGAACGATGGTGTAACCACAACGCACACCGGTGAATCCGGCAGTCTTCGAATAACTGTGGAATTCTATCGCTACCTTTCTGGCTCCACGAATCTCGTAGATAGAATGAGGAATTGATGGGTCGGTGATATATGCCTCGTAGGCTGCATCATAGAGGATGATGCTCTCGTTCTTGATAGCATAGTTTACCCATTTTCTGAGTTCTTCTTTCGAGATGACCGTACCCGTAGGGTTGTTTGGATAACAGAGATAAATCATGTCCACACGGTGGTCTGGAATCTGAGGGATGAAGTCATCGCTCTCATCGCAAGGCATGTAGGTTACATTGCTCCACTTGCCGTTCTCGAAGACTCCGGCTCTACCTATCATCACGTTAGAGTCTATATAAACCGGATAAATCGGGTCGGTAACGCCGATGTTGTTATCCCATCTCAAAATCTCCTGGATATTTCCCGTATCGCTCTTGGCTCCATCGTTTACGAATACCTCGTTGGCGTCAAGATGAATGCCACGTGGCAGGAAGTCGTTCTTGATGATAGCCTCTCGGAGGAAGTCGTAGCCTCGCTCCGGACCGTAGCCACGGAAGGAAGCCTGCTCAGCCATCTCGTCTACAGCCTTGTGCATCGCCTTGATGACGGCAGGGCAGAGAGGCTGGGTTACATCACCGATGCCCAGACTGATTACACGCTGCTTTGGATGTGCAATCTTGTAGGCGTTCACCTTCTTTGCGATGTCGGCAAACAAGTAGTTGTTGGCCAACTTCAGGAAATGTTCATTAACTAATGCCATATTTTGTTTCTCCTTTTATTTGTGGTCATTATCGACCATTTGTTATTTAAGTTTGCGTTCTTTCTAATTTTAATGTTGAGTGTTGAATGTTGAATGTTGACTTGGTGGGTGCAGCTACATTCAACATTCAACATTCCACATTCAACACTCCAACTGAATTTCTCCTTCGAATGAGAAGGCTGCAGGCCCTGTCATGTAAACATGATCATCAGCCTCGCTATATTCTATTTCCAGCGTTCCGCCATCCATCACGATACTGCTTTTTCTGCCAGTACGCTTGGTAAGGGCTGCGGCTACGGCTGTGGCACAGGCTCCTGTTCCGCAAGCCATTGTTATTCCGCTTCCCCTTTCCCAAACTCGTGTCCTTATGGCGTCTGTGTCAGTTACTTGTGCAAATTCTATGTTGCATCTCTGGGGAAATGCCTTGTCTCTTTCCAGGATTTTACCATAGTGGGCGATGTCGATGGTGTCGATGTCATCCACGAAGGTAACGAAATGCGGATTACCCATACAAACATAGGTGCCTTCAAATTTTCTGCCGTCAGCTTCGAGAACCGAAGGGCCTATGAATTGCTCGGGATTTTCAAGTTTGGGTTCCAGCATGTCTACTGTTACCGATTCCACAACTTTCTTATTATCCTGAAGATGAAGTTTCAATATCTTGATACCCGAAAGTGTTTCCAGTCGGATGGTGTCCTTTCGGGTCAATCCTTTTTCGTAAAGATACTTACCGATGCATCGGCTTGCATTGCCGCACATCATCGCTTCTGAACCATCGGCGTTGAAGATGCGCATCGAATAATCTGCTCTTCTGCCGTCGTGCGGCTTTCCGATGAGAACCAGTCCATCGCTTCCTATGCCCGTGTGATAAGCACTCCAGGCAATGGCAGCCTTCTCTGGGTCAGGGATGTCGTATTGTTGGGTATCTACATATATGTAATCGTTACCCGCTCCCTGCATCTTTGTAAAATGAACTGTTTCTTTCATCTGCGTTGTTCTTTATGTTTGAATACTCTTCTTTTATCTCTCATGTCTTATCTCTTTTGAGATTTGACTTTTTGCTAGTCTTTCGAATATTTCGATGACTATTTGTTTGATTTCGGTTGCAAAGGTACGACGATTTGTTGAAATATGCAAGAAAATAGATGCAGAAATCTTGATTATTTTTCGCTTTCTTACAATTTGTGTTATAAAAACGCTTTCTGCCTTACAAATTGTAAGGAGAATGCGATAAGCCCGGATAAATTTAAAATATTCGATAAAAAATAAAAGCGAAATGCTTAGTTATTCTTTAAAATACTGACAAAATGTATTAATTTTGCAGCCGAAAACGAACATAATGCAAAAGAAAGGCTTAGTTTGGATAACAACCAATGAGGGTCCGTTTTCGAAAAGAGACAATCAATAGAAGTATTAACACATTATTAATTATTAAAGGATTATGAAGAAGATTGAGGCAATTATCCGCAAGTCAAGATTCGAGGATGTCAAGAAGGCACTTTTAGCAGCAGACATCGAGTGGTTCTCTTATTATAATGTAAGAGGAGAGGGAAAAATGCGCCAGGCTCGCATTTACCGTGGTGTGATGTACGATACCAGCAGCATCGAACGTGTGCTTCTGAATATTGTGGTTCGTGATAAGAACGTGGAACCTACCATCGCCGCCATCCAGGGCGCTGCACAGACCGGTGAAGTCGGAGACGGCAGAATCTTCGTGATTCCTGTACTCGATACCGTTAGAATCAGAACTGGCGAGCGAGGCGACATCGCATTGTATAACGCTGAGAAAGAGGAATAATTTAAAATGTTGAATGTTAAGTGTTGAATGTTGAATTAGGCATTCTTACTTATCTTTAATAAATATTATTTAGTATTCTAATTTAACTATAAGATATAAGTATGAGCAGTTTATTATTAACTACACTTGATACGGGTAACACAGCGTGGATGATCATGGCCACCATCTTGGTACTTTTGATGTCAATCCCGGGTATAGCACTTTTTTATGGTGGTTTGGTGCGCCAGAAGAATATTCTCAGCATCCTGATGCAGACGGTTTTCATTGTGGCAGTAGTCAGTCTGATATGGGTAGCCTTCGGTTATTCCTGGGCTTTCTCTACAGAATATGCCGATTCGGGCAATCCTCTGGCTTGCGTCATCGGTGGTTTCGATAAATGTTTCCTCCACGGCATCGGCTTGGATGCCATCATGCCTACAGGTATTCCGGAACTCACCTTTGCAATGTTCCAGTGCATGTTCGCCCTCATTACTCCAGCCTTGATTCTCGGTGCTTTTGCCGAGCGTGTGAAGTTCAGCGGTTATGTACTTTTCACCATCCTCTGGGTTATCATCGCTTATCTTCCTATGGCTCACTGGGTATGGGGCGGCGGTTTCCTGCAGGAGATGGGAGCCATCGACTTTGCGGGTGGTACCGTGGTACATATCAATGCCGGTGTAGCCGCTCTGGTCATGGCACTCTGTGTAGGCAAGCGTGATGATTACCGTGCGGGTCATCCTATCACACCTCACAACATCACCTTCGTGTTCATGGGTATGTCATTCCTCTGGTTGGGATGGTTCGGCTTCAATGCCGGTAGCGGATTGGCAGCTGATGGTCTGGCAGCCAACGCCTTCCTTGTAACCCATATCGCAACAGCAGCGGCAGCCACTACCTGGATGCTCATCGACTGGATTGTGAACAAGAAGCCAACTACGGTAGGTGCTTGTACCGGTGCTGTTGCCGGACTGGTAGCCATCACTCCTGCAGCCGGCAGTTCCGATATTTTCGGAGCTTTCTGCATCGGTATCATTTCCACCATCGTCTGCTTCTTCATGGTAGCAGTGGTGAAGGAGAAGTTCAAGTATGATGATGCCCTTGATGCCTTTGGTGTTCATGGTATGGGTGGTATTCTGGGATCAGTCCTCACCGGTGTATTCGCCACAAGATACGTAACAGGTGCCGAAGGCGTGCAGGGTGCTCTCTATGGCGACTGGCATCAGCTTTGGATTCAGGTGGTAGCCACCGTGGTAAGCATCATCTACAGCATCGTAGTTACCTATATTATCTTCAAGGTAGTAGATAAGAGTGTAGGAGTACGTGTTGACAAGCGAGTAGAGGAGGAAGGTCTCGACATCTACGAGCATGGTGAGAGTGCTTATAGCAACTAAAAGGCATTTATTGAGAATAGTATGGGAATGGGCAAGAAAGTATCATATTTTCTTGCCCATATTTCTCCTTCTCTACTTACTTATTATGGATATAGCCACCTGCTATTATCGTTTATATTCTTTTGAAGAAGCCTTCGTATTCATCGTCCAAGATTTTCCAAATGCCATTTTTGCGACTACCTTCTCTTACAATTAGGTTTTGGTCGGAAAGTTGCTTGAGGTATCGTTGCACTTGTCGCAAAGAAATCCCCATGTTCTCTGACATTTGCGCAGCACTGATTTGGGGCATCTGCGAAATCAACTTATAAATTTGCCGTTGTGCTTTAACAAATTCTTTTGTAGCATTTGCTTTTTCTTTTACGACATCTTTTACGACATCTTTTACGACATCATCCGTCTCTTTTACGACATGAAGGTTGTCTTTTACGACATCCTCCCCATAATTGAGGTTCCATAGAGTAACATGAAATTCTGTTGCATTGGAACTAAACTCTGGTGCGTGATAATTTTCCAAGTTTTCAAAACGCTTATACTCACCAATTATCTTTTTCATGCCACTACCTCTACGCTCCATCAGTTTCAAGCGATGAAAGAAATCTGCCAATAAAGGATTGCGACGTTTCGATGGCACAGTCAGAGGATTAAGTTGTTGTATCAATCGTCCATCAAACATGCCACCAGGGGAATACACTTCCATGCGGTCGTCATACATATCTATGTGTATCTCACTGCCAAGTTCCATATAATCTCTATGAATGATGGCATTACATATCACTTCGGTTACGGCACGCTCAGGATAATCTGGCAGTTCTTCTCGATACTCAGCTTCTTTCCACCATCTTCTGTGAGAATTGTTTCTCACAAAAGCAACTGCATCTTGCAATTGACTGATGACACTACCTTCCAATTCGGCATCATCCAAAGCCTCCCCCAAACCACTCGTCATGTCAAGTCCATTCCAACGTGTGCAGAAGATACGAGAATGGCGTATAGGGGAATCATCTGCCAATAATGTACCGGCATTGGTTAGTTTCCCGTCAATGTCAACTATTCCCCATGAAACGAAATCACTATCATCAAACGATTGGTTCAATCGCTTAAAATGAACAGATTTGAGTTTGGAGAAAGACATATCCTCAAACTTGTATGGTGATGGGATAGCATCAAACGAACGACCAGCACCTCTCATAACAAGGTTCTTCAATTGAAGTCTGTCAGCTACCACTGACTCGTTACCGACTCTCACAAATGCCAATCGTTGTTTGTCACCTATATAATAATATGGTGTCTCTTGTCCTTTATAGACATGAAGCAGCACAAGCTTCTTGCCGTCCACCTCCTTAAATTCGAGGTTGACGGCAGGTATAGGGTCAAGTTTGGTCTTTATCTCCTCACTTATTCTCTCTGCGTCACTTTCTGCATCAGCAAGTCCTACCACTTGGTCGTCGTCACTGATACCAAACACCAATGTTCCGCCCTCACCATTGGCAAAGGCTGAAACACTTTTTAGCCAGCTCTTAGGTCTCTTGACTTCGAGTTGTTGCTTCTTATCGTAGGCGGTTGCTTCGCCTATTAACTCATTTATGTTCATTTTAAATTCTTTTCTTGTTATTATTACGATAAATCCTCATGTGCCATTTTAGACCTTATTCTTGTCTTTTGTTCTTTCATGAGTACACCACAAAAACTCAACCAATGTTATTGAACTGCCCACAGCTAATTTGGCATGACGCTCTTCTAACCCTTTATATGAAGCAGCACGTCCATGTCCGCTTCCATATGAATTTCTCAAAGTAGCCATTCCTTCAGCTATTGCGCTTAGATTTTATATCCATTCTTAGGAAGGTTATGTTGCGGAAATTTTATTTCTTTATCACCTTCAGAACCTGGTCGGCAAGGCTTCTCATTCCCTTGATAGTTGGGTGACCGTTCTTCTTGTCTATGTCATGAAGGGCGATGACCGGAACCTGATAGGTCTTGCAGATCTTTTTTACTGACTCGTTGATTTCATCTTTCAGCTCAGAATTTAGAATGAAGTAGATATCTACATTCGGATGGCGCTGGCGGAGATCGGAAAGCAACTTCGCCAGGGCAGGACGGAAACAGTAGAGGTCGGCACGCTTCCAGTTGCTGTACTGGTAATTGCCGATAGGGGCATTTGCCCAACTGTCGTTCGTTCCGCCGCAAATCAAGATGATGTCTGGATTGCCCAGAAGGGTAGTGCGGTTGATGAATGAACGGTCGCTGTAATCCTCATCGCTGTAGCCGGTGTTGCAGATGGTGGAACCGGAATAGGAATTGATGTTGCCCATCTTGTAACCACCTTCCTTGATAACCTGCCACCACCAGGTTTGTTCCACCTTGTTGACATCGGTTACTTTTTGAACCGCAGTGGTGTACCAGGTGGCATATCCCTTTGGAATGAAACCCTCGAATGTTGAATACGAGTCGCCGAGAACGGCAACGGTCTGCTTCACCTGTGCCAGAAGAGGCATCAGAGCGAACATAAAGAGGCAGACGATAACTGATAATCTTTTCATGACGTTTATTTGTTTATAGTTTGATTTTTTATATGATCCTCTTTTTGGGATAGAGTCTGAAACCCGATTGCAAAGATACGATATTATTTATGGATATACAAATGTTTTGGGCACTAATTTTATATGAAATTTTCCTATGGATTCCTATATATAATAATGTGTAATCCCCGTTTCTCCTTAAATCTTCTAGTTCTTCCTATATTCAAGTGCTTTTTTATGTTAAATCTATCTGCTGTTTAGTGACGATATCAGATATTCTTATTATATTTGTCAACAAATTAAAGAGCTGACAATTATGACTAATGACTCATTTTCTATAAGATTGCGAGAAGCGCGCCTGATGATGGGGCTCAGTATGGATAAACTCGTAGAGCGAACCCATGGAGCCATCACCAAGCAGAGTATATCCCGTTATGAGAAAGGCATCATGCGCCCCAAGCGTGATGCCCTGCAAGCCATAGCCAAAGCCCTCAATATCAGCGAGGCATATTTCGATGGTACCAATATCAAGATAGATGTTCCGATGCTCCGCACCACCTCCAATGGCAAGTTATCCGAAGACGAGTTGCAAGCCCTTGAAGCAAAACTCTCTTTTTGGGCGGAGCAGTATCTTGCCAAGGAGAAAGAAGCGGGTTTTCCTACCCAGTTCAAGAATCCGGTAAAAGGCACCAAGGTATCAACCCTTGAAGATGCCATCCATGCTGCCGACCTTCTTCGTGAAAAGTGGCATTGCGGTGATGGTCCCATCGCCAGCATTCTGAGACTCTTGGAAAGAAAAGGTATCATGATACTTGCTGCTAATCTTCCAGAGTATGTCTTCGGAATGAGCACCTGGGCAGATAAGAAGCATCCGCTGATGATTCTCGATTTCAATCCGGAAAAGAGTAGCGTAGAGAAACTTCGTTTCACGGCAGTTCATGAACTGGCTCATCTGCTTCTCCTCTTCCCGGAAGATAGTCCGCTGAGGCTGGAGAAGCGTTGTGATCTCTTTGCCAGTTTCTTCCTTCTTCCTAAATTGGCGCTTATCGAAGAGTTGGGTTCCAAGAAACGTGAGAAGATAACGCTGGAGGAGATGATTGACATCAAGGAACTGTATGGCGCATCTCTAGCCGCTTCCATCATCGCCGCCAGGGATTACGGCATCATCACCACCGAGTATAAACGGGCATGGTATGCCGAGCATATAGAGCCTAATCCACGAGAAATAGGTAATGGCCACTATGCATTTCCTGAGACATTGGGAAGGGAGAAGAGAGTCAACTCAATCATCAAAAGTATGGAGGAATAGAATATGCAGAATGAAAGTCAAAATATAGAATATAAGGAATCATGGGACGTGGTTTCAAGAAGATTGCCGAGGAGTTTGAACGTGCATGCTTGCCATTGCCAACGATAGAAGAAAATGGAGGTGGAGTGATGGCGATTGTTCAGCGCAAGACGATAGACGAAGTTATCGCAGAGCGTGGCGGGGATGTCGGTGTAAATGTCGGAGATGGCGGTAATAGTGGCGGTAATGTGGCGGTAATGAAACTTACTTATCGTCAGCAGATTATCCTTTCTTTCATAGCAAAGCATTTCGATATTACCGCCAAACAAATGGCGGTAATGTCGGGAATCCCTCAACGCACCATAGAACGAGAACTTTCTATATTGCAAAAGGCTGATATGATTTGTCGTGTTGGTGCTCCACGTACAGGAAGATGGAAACTGTTAAAACAGATTGATTTTGATTCTAAATAGAAAGATATGAAGCAAAATAATAATGAATAAATTGTTTTCGATGTGTTTGGTATTCTTTAACTAGAATCATTAGTAGAGAAAATTGATTAAATTCGATAATGGTAAATTGAAAATGGCAGAATTAATATCACATATATATCAAAATTATTCAGGTCATTGGATTATACAATCTAATGAAGAACATTCTGTTGGTGTAGCTAGGCTCGCTTCTCGTTTTGCCGGTGATTTTGGCATGAGTGAATGGGGAAAAGTTTTAGGGCTGCTTCATGATAAGGGTAAGGAATCACAAGCTTTTCAGCAACATATTAAAAAAGAGAGTGGATATGAGCCTGATATTAAAGTTTGTGGTAATTATAACCATGCATTTATTGGTGGAGTTTTGGCACGAAGACTTTATGGTAAATCAGCTGATATTTTCTTTGTTAATCAAATAGTGTCTCATCATACAGGCTTACATGACTATGATGAAATAGAAGCAATGTATTAAAATGTCGGATACAGAAATAGGTTTTTATAGTTTGACGGTACCAACTGGTGGAGGAAAAACTTTATCTTCTTTGGTATGGGCAATGAAGCATGCTATCAGAAATGGTCAGAAAAAAATTATTATAGCCATTCCATATACAAGTATCATTGTTCAGACGGCATCTGTTCTACGAAGCATCTTTGGAGAAGAGAATGTTTTGGAGCATCATAGTAATGTAGATCCTGAGCAAATCAAAGATGAAAGACTTCAGGAAAAAATGAAGTTGGCAACAGAAAATTGGGACTATCCGATAATTGTTACAACCAATGTGCAATTATTTGAGTCTATGTTTAGCAATAAGCCATCTGTTTGTAGGAAGCTTCACAATATAGTCAATAGTGTAGTAATCTTAGATGAGGTTCAGATGCTTCCGATGGACTATCTTCAGCCTGTTGTGGATTCATTGAAAACGTATCATAAACTATTCAATGTTTCTTTCTTGTTCACTACGGCAAGTCAACCCGTGTTAAGTGGACTTATAGAAGGATGTAATCCGAAGGCAGCCTTCAAAGGCATTGACCATATTACTGAAATCATTCCTCGAGAGTTTAATTTGCATGACAAGTTGCGAAGGGTAAAGTTAAGTATCAATAACGAAGGAAGAACGTATGATGAGGTTGCTGAGATGTTAATCAAGCATAAAAGAGTGCTTTGTATTGTGAATACACGTCGTGATGCTAGAGAACTCTATACACGTTTGCCGCAAGAGGGTGTTACATTACATCTTTCAAAGATGATGTGTCCGGCACATATTAGCGAGACGTTAGAAAAGCTCAAAAAAGCTCTAAAGGACGATACGAATGAAGTTATCCGTGTAGTCTCAACGCAATTGATAGAAGCTGGAGTTGATATAGATTTTCCTATTGTATATAGGCAAGAGGCAGGACTTGACTCTGTATTGCAAGCTGCCGGCCGATGTAATCGAGAAGGAAAGAATGGTTTGAGTACTACTTATGTCTTTTCTTTGTCTAAAGAGCATAATCTTCCTAAAGGAGAAATGCAGGCTGCAAATAATGCAAGATTAAGTCTTGGTACAGGGATAGATTGGCTTGCTCCAGATGTGATGACATCATATTTCAAGCAATTATATTGCAGAAAGGAATGTTTCGATGTAAAGAATATGAAGCATTATCTTTATAATCCTAAGGAAATATGTTTTGCTACTGCTGCAAAAGAGTTTCAGATGATTGAAGATAATGGTATCAATGTTGTTGTCTGTTGGAGAAATAGTTTCGAGCTTATACAACAGCTATTGGAAAAGGGACCTTCATATATGCTGATAAGGAAACTGTCGAAGTATATTGTAAATATCACTAAGACAGACTTTAAAACTTTGTTAGATATGGGTGTCATTAGTGAGAAAAAAGAGGGACTCTTTGTTGTCGATTATAAACAGCAGTATGATGAACATATAGGCTTGTGCATCGATAATAATTGGGCAAATGAAGTATTAATACAATAAAAATATAATGGTATGGAATATACTGATAAAGAATATTGTTTGGAGGTGTGGGGCGATATGGCTTGTTTCACAAGACCCGAACTGAAAGTTGAACGTGTAAGCTATGATGTGATTACACCATCAGCAGCACGAGCTATATTCGAGGCTATATTTTGGAAGCCTGCCATTCATTGGCAGATAACCAAGATAGAGGTGTTGAAACCTATCAAATGGACTTCTGTAAGAAGAAATGAGGTGGGGGCGGTAGCTGGTAAATCTGTCATCTTTATAGAGGAAAAACGTCAGCAGAAAAATACTTTGCTTTTAAAAGATGTTGGTTATCGAATTTGGGCAAAGATGGAGTTCCGTTCTGTATTGAAGCGAAAGGCAGAAGGAGATTTGTTTTCTCATGAGCCGGGTAAAGATGAGAATCCGATGAAGTATTATCAGATGTTTGAGCGTAGAGCAAGCAAGGGACAATGTTTCAATCAGCCTTATCTTGGTACTCGTGAGTTCTCTGCCTCTTTCCGTCTCGTTAATCCTGATGATGATACATTGACTCCACCAATATCTGAAGAGCAAGGTGGTACTAAAGACTTAGGAATCATGCTCTATGATATGGACTTTGCTGATAAGAAGAATATCCAGCCAATGTTCTATCGTCCACAGATGAAAGATGGCATAATTATTGTTCCACCAATTAATAGTGAGGAGATTTTAAAATGATACTAAAAGCATTATATGACTATTATAATAGATGCGGTGATGATATCGTTCCTATGGATATGGCGTATGTTGATTTTTATTATTCTATTGTTTTAGATGAGAAAGGAAATTTCATACGTCTTGAACCTTTAGGAGGCGATAGTGGTTTGCCGCTTCTGACGTTTCGTCCAGAAGAGCGTACGTCAGCTCCAGTACCGCATTGTATGGGAGATCATGCTGGTTATATTTTAGGCTTAAAAGAAGTAAAAGCAAAAGACAATTTTGATTATGCTAAAGAAATGACTCGAAATGAGAAAACTTTGACTGCTTTTAAAAAAGATGTAGAAAACTTTTTTAATATCTTGCCGGATAATAGTTTTGTGCAGGCTATACATGCTTTCTATAAAAAGTTTAGTTTGGAAACAATCAATGCTATTAAACATGATTCGCATTGGGGTGATTTCTGTAAGTATCTTGCAAAAAATATAACATTCAGCGTGATAGGAATAAATGGATATGCAGCTAGTGACAATGAAATTCTTCAAGTAAAGAAACGGAGTAAGTCAAACGAAAACAAGAAGGCTGTCTGTCTTATAACAGGAGTAAAGGAAAAGCCTGTTAATACGACTTATAGTTCGTTCATCTTGGGAGGAAAGAGCAATGCTAAACTTGTTGCTTTCCAGGTTAATTCTGGCTATGATTCTTATGGAAAGAAAATGGGGCTAAATGCGCCTATATCAGAAGAAGCTGAGTTTAAATATACTACGGCTTTATTGAAACTATTATCAAAGAATTCTCGAAATAAGTTCCGAATTGGCGATCGTTCATTTATTTTTTGGGCGTCCTCTAACAGCGAGGCAGCAGAACAGACTGAAGGTAGCCTCTTTGACCTGTTGGGATATACTGAAGAAGAGGTTGATGATCCAAATGCTAAGATAGAGCAAGTGCGCAAAGTGTTTACGGCTATATATTCTGGAAGTTTGAAAACATCATTAGAAGACCGCTTCTATATACTTGGACTTGCTCCAAATTCGGCTAGAATAGCCGTTGTATATTGGTCGGAATGTTCTCTGAAAGAATTTGCAGGAAAGATATTGTGTCATTTTAAAGATATGGAAATCAAAGATACTCGTAATGATAAGAAACCATATATGGGAATCAAGAGTATGCTTTCAGCTGTCACTCTTAACGGGAAACAGTCTGAAGCTACCCCTAATCTTCCTGAAGCTATTGTCAAAAGTATCTTCCAAGGAACACCATATCCATTCACTTTATTTTCTGCATGCATTCGCAGAATAAGAGCAGAGGCTGGCAGCAAAGATGCAATTCGTATTGCTCGTATGGCAATCATCAAGGCATATCTCAATAGAACAAGTAGTAATAATAAAAAAATAGAAATTATGTTGGACAAAAGTAACACTAATCAAGGCTACTTATGTGGTCGTCTTTTTGCAGTTCTTGATAAGATTCAAGTAGATGCAAATGGAGGTAGCAGCATACGTGAAAGATATATGAATGCTGCCAGTGCAACACCAGCTTCAGTGTTTGCTACAATTCTTAATCTTTCTTCACATCACATGGAGAAGTTGTCGAATCAGGGTAAGAAAATCTTCTTTGAGAAGATGAAGCAGGAGATTATGGATAAGATTCCTGCAACAGGTTTCCCTGCACATCTTGATCTTCAAGACCAGGGTAGATTCTTTATTGGATACTATCATCAGAAACAAGAATTCTTTACGAAGAAAGAGGAAGAGAATAAAGATTAAAATATTAACGTTTAAAAAATAAATATTATGGCTGAATTAAAAAATAAAATTGATTTCGTGTACATTTTTGATGTTCAGGATGGTAATCCTAATGGAGACCCAGATGCAGGTAATCTTCCTCGTGTGGATGCAGAAACAGGTATGGGCTTAGTTACTGATGTGTGCTTGAAGCGTAAGGTGCGCAACTATGTGCAGGTAGCAAAAAGTCTGGCTGATGGGTATGATATTTTTATCAAGGAGAAGGCCGTTCTCAACAATGAGATAGATAAGGCACATGATGACTCAGAAGTCAAGAGCGCAAAAGACAAAACGGCAGCAGCTCGTTTATTTATGTGCAAGAACTATTATGATATTCGTACTTTTGGTGCTGTAATGTCTACAGGAAAGAATGCAGGACAGGTAAGAGGTCCTATTCAGCTTACATTTGCTCGCTCTGTAGATTCAATTGCAACTGCTGAACATTCTATTACTCGAATGGCGGTAGCTACAGAAAATGAAGCAGAAAAGCAGAAAGGTGACAACAGAACTATGGGCCGCAAAGCAACTGTCCCTTATGGTCTCTATGTTTGTCATGGTTTTATCTCTGCTAATCTTGCAAAGCAAACAGGTTTTTCAGAGGATGATCTTCAACTATTCTTTGATGCATTGAAGAACATGTTTGATGTTGACCGTTCTGCAGCAAGGGGCTTGATGAGTGCTCAGAAATTAATCGTGTTCAAACATGATTCTGTTCTGGGTAATGCTCCAGCGAATAAATTGTTTGATTTGGTGAAAATTGAGAGAAATCCTGATACGAATCCGGATGCGGTACCAAGATCGTTTAACGATTATAAGGTTACAATAGATATGGACTCTGTCCCTAGCGGTGTAACAGTTGAAGAATTGATTTAGTATCATCATGTATACTGAAGACGAAATGCTCATGTTGTCGGGGATACAGCACTTTATGTTCTGCCCTCGACAATGGGCTTTGATTCATATCGAGCAACAATGGGCAGAAAATAAACTAACGACAGAAGGGCAGATTCTACACAAGAACGTAGATAATCCCTTCTATCGTCAGAAAAATGGTGATGTTATCACACTTCGCTCCCTCCATATTGCCTCTAAAGAATTAGGATTGTATGGTATAACTGATGCAGTAGAACTTGTTCCAACTGATTCTTCAGAAGATGCTATAACTCATAATCGCTACAAAGGATATTGGAAACCATACCCTGTGGAGTATAAAAGAGGTCATCATAAGCCTGATGAAAGAGATGAAGTACAATTGGCTGCCCAGGCAATGTGTCTCGAAGAAATGTATGGTATCCATATTCCATACGGTGCATTGTATTATGATGAAGTAAAACATAGAGAAACAATTTCTATTTCTGAGTCATTAAGAAGTACGACTATTCAATGTGCCCTTCAGATGCATGAGGTATTTAAAAGCGGTATCTTGCCAAAAGCTAACAAACAGCATCATTGTAAGAATTGTTCTCTGGTAAATCTCTGTATGCCAGAAATGAGTGATTGTACTCTAGTATCAACCTATTTAAACAAGAATCTATATGAGGATATTACTTAATACATTATACGTGACCACACCTGAAGCCTATCTAAGTAAAGATGGGTTGAATGTTGTGATATCTGTGAAGCAAAACGAGATATTCCGTATTCCTATCCATAATATAGAGCAAATTATTACTTTTGGTTATATGGGGGCAAGTCCAGGATTGATGAAACTGTGTGCAGATAATAATGTTTCTCTAACCTTCCTTTCACCTCAAGGAAGATATATCAGCCGTTCGCAAGGTCCGACTAGGGGAAACGTTTTGCTGAGAAAAGCACAATATAAGAATTCTGATGAACCTAACTATGCTCTTCATCTCAGTAAACTTTTCATAGGAGGAAAAATCCAAAACTATCGTAATATCTTGCGTCGTTTTATTAGAGACAATGGAGATGATGAGGCTATAGAACGTGTTTGCGAGGAACTGCTTCGGTGCAAAAGAAGAGTTTTGAATGCTGAATCTATAGATAGTGTGAGAGGAATAGAAGGAGAAGCTGCCACTGCTTATTTTGGTGTATTCTCACGTCTTCTTCTAAATCAGAAAGAAGATTTTGTATTTGAAGGTCGCAATCGTCGACCACCAAAAGATGCGATTAATGCGATGTTATCTTTCGTATATACTCTTATATGTAATGATATGACATCGGCTTTGGAGACTGTTGGCTTAGACCCATACGTAGGGTTTATGCATACTTTAAGACCAGGGCGTGCATCTTTATCTTTGGATATGATGGAGGAGCTGCGAGCATATTTGGGTGATAGATTGGTTCTATCTTTAATCAACAGAAAACAGATTACCATCAAAGATTTCATCAAGCAGGGTGACGAAGGTATCGTCATGACAGACTCGGGGCGTAAGATTATATTGTCTGCTTGGCAAAACAGAAAGAAGGAGCAGATTATTCATCCTTATTTAAATGAAAAGGTAAGTATAGGTCTTCTTCCTTATGTTCAAGCAATGTTGTTGGCGAGATTCATTCGTAAGGATATTGATGATTATCCAGTGTTTTTAATCAAGTAGTGTATGTTTGTATTGATTACTTATGATGTAAACATTACCTCGGCTCATGGTGCGAAACGTTTACGCAATGTAGCAAGGGCGTGTTTGAATTACGGAAAGAGAGTTCAAAACTCTGTTTTTGAGTGTATTTTGACGGAATCTCAGTTTTTCGTATTGAGGGACCAGTTGAAAGGGATTATTGATACTGAACAAGATAGTATTAGGTTCTATATTCTTGGGAAAAATTGGAAACGTAAAGTCGAGACTTTGGGTAAGGATATGGGGCTTGACTTTACTGGTGAGCTTATCATTTAATGTATGAGGGTGCGAACCTATAGTATTGCAAAATAACCTATAGTTTCGCACCTTCTTAAAATCAGTGACTTACAAATATTATGCCTTTTATAATATTTTACGTGTAATTATTTTGCCATCTTTCGCAAAATAATTATCTTTGCATCATGATATTCAGCTATTTGCTGAATATGCAGTCACACCCTTCGTGGGTGTGTGGATTGAAACTGGTTTAGGTGCTGCTGCTATTGCTGGTGCTGGTTGTCACACCCTTCGTGGGTGTGTGGATTGAAACTTTCTGATAAGGTTGAAAAGACTAAAGCTTTTATGTCACACCCTTCGTGGGTGTGTGGATTGAAACCTTATCGAGCCAACGGAGATTTGTATCAGCTAGCTGTCACACCCTTCGTGGGTGTGTGGATTGAAACTGAAATGCAAACTGAGCAATCTGAGACGCAGCAGAGTCACACCCTTCGTGGGTGTGTGGATTGAAACTTTCTGGGCAATGCCAGAAAGAAGACCGCCGGTGTCACACCCTTCGTGGGTGTGTGGATTGAAACAGTAATTTGCCTTTAGATTATTTCACCGGTGTTCTGTCACACCCTTCGTGGGTGTGTGGATTGAAACCTTTATCATCTTTGAACGAACATTTTGTGGGCTGGTCACACCCTTCGTGGGTGTGTGGATTGAAACAGAGCGTATGAAGAAGTTTATCGAGATTATCACGTCACACCCTTCGTGGGTGTGTGGATTGAAACTCCTTGCCCGAGGTTTTCAAGTCGCAAACGACCGTCACACCCTTCGTGGGTGTGTGGATTGAAACACGACAGCACTCAAAACCAAGTTGAACGGCATCGCGTCACACCCTTCGTGGGTGTGTGGATTGAAACAAAAAGCCAAAGCAGCAGGAAGCCATCGCACAGGTCACACCCTTCGTGGGTGTGTGGATTGAAACAAGTTCGGGAGGTCTTGACCGCACACCGTGATAAGTCACACCCTTCGTGGGTGTGTGGATTGAAACGTACTGGTTGCCGAATGTCAGCGTATCTTCGCTTTGTCACACCCTTCGTGGGTGTGTGGATTGAAACTTTAACTATTTAAGCAGACGGTAAGAGCGTATGGGTCACACCCTTCGTGGGTGTGTGGATTGAAACAAAGACCACTCATTTTGCTGAATGTTCAAGTCAAGGTCACACCCTTCGTGGGTGTGTGGATTGAAACGGGTCAAAATATGTCAAATGATATACAGCGTTATGTCACACCCTTCGTGGGTGTGTGGATTGAAACCAAAAAGACCACCAAGTAAAGAACCAGCAACACCGTCACACCCTTCGTGGGTGTGTGGATTGAAACAAACTGAGAGCGGAAATTCGATGTATCAATCATGTCACACCCTTCGTGGGTGTGTGGATTGAAACATATTGTCAGAAGGCGAAACATAATCAATATTACGTCACACCCTTCGTGGGTGTGTGGATTGAAACAAAGGTTACAGACGGCAACATGCAAGAATATGTTGTCACACCCTTCGTGGGTGTGTGGATTGAAACTGAGCCGCTTACGTGGTAAGCACGCAAAACTATCGTCACACCCTTCGTGGGTGTGTGGATTGAAACTCAGAGAGGAGGTAACAAATGAGGAAGATTATAAAGTCACACCCTTCGTGGGTGTGTGGATTGAAACTTCGTCCCAGCTGCCAAAATAGACGTTATCCGTGTCACACCCTTCGTGGGTGTGTGGATTGAAACTTAGTAGGATTGAGTTTTTGGAAACGGCATACAGTCACACCCTTCGTGGGTGTGTGGATTGAAACACGCTTCGGGCGGTAAATTATAAGGCAAACAGATGTCACACCCTTCGTGGGTGTGTGGATTGAAACTCCTAATAGAAGCTGTTCATTATTGCAAAAAACGTCACACCCTTCGTGGGTGTGTGGATTGAAACTCGCAACGTCTGAGCATCGGCACGCATATTGTCGTCACACCCTTCGTGGGTGTGTGGATTGAAACTGGTCAAAATATGTCAAATGATATGCAGCGTTATGTCACACCCTTCGTGGGTGTGTGGATTGAAACAGAATAGTAACGACCCCGATTTTGCTAATCAAGGTCACACCCTTCGTGGGTGTGTGGATTGAAACATAGAAATCCAAACCTAGAAAGGCGGATAGCGAAGTCACACCCTTCGTGGGTGTGTGGATTGAAACTTTGCTAGAGGTTAAAACCACTTATGTAGGTTATGTCACACCCTTCGTGGGTGTGTGGATTGAAACTTTTTATTGCAAGTAATACACAAAGAGTTAAGTAAGTCACACCCTTCGTGGGTGTGTGGATTGAAACAGAAAACAGATTTTATTTTCTGAGCCCACTTGAAAAAGTCATTTTTACGAAAACGTGCCATTGATTGTCAATAAGTTACAATGACAAAAAATATGATTCGGGACTTCTTTAAGTGGACTCAGTTTAGTATTATACAGCAATCTCTAGTTATAAGTGTTCAGAATGTGTCTCCTCCAGCCACAGCATTCGTCTCCTCCGGTCACTGCATTCGATTCCTTCAACTATCGCATTCGTCTCCTCCGGTCACTGCATTCGACTCCTTCAGCTATCGCATTCGTCTCCTTCAGCTATCGCATTCGACTCCTTCAGCCACCGCAGCCGTATGTGTCAACTCAATGAAGTAGATGAACTCGTGAAATGAAGTGGATGAACTCGTGAAATGAAGTGGATGAGTTCGCATAATGAAGTTCATGATTTCTGCATAATAATTAATACATGCGAATGGTAAAGCAAAAAGTGGTTGTTCGGAATTCCGAACAACCACTCTACATGGTGCTGTTTTTCTGTTTTTATTGCCACATCTATCACCAATGCATTTAACTCTCTGATTATAAGTGAATAATGCGTGGCAGTAAGCGGTGTTTCTGTTGCCACCTAATGCCACGCATTGCCACACTCTTTTTATGAGGGAATGAGATGAAAAGTGAGTAGGTTATTTCCTAACTACCAGATACTCAGTACCAAATCTTGTTCTTCGGTTCTTCAAACCTTCAATATTCTGAAGCTCTCTGCCCAATTTCTGTATACTCGAAACCTGGAGAGAGGAGCCGAATTTCTGCTTCAAAATGTCGAAAATGGCGGCTGCCATCAGATATTCGCCCTCTTCCGGGGTACTTGCAGGCTCGAAAACCTGCAGAAAACATTGCTTGATAGGGGAAATCTGTTCAAATTGTCTGTTATGTTGCATGATGATGGCGGTTTCCTTGGCATCGAAATAGGATTTTTCGCCACGCTCCAAAGCTTGCATCGCCTGCGCATAAAGTTGCTCATAGTTCAGTCTGCCACTCACATCGATAGGTCCCGTCAGTTCTACTCCCAGGAAACGGCGGTTGCCGGATGGGTCGGAAAGAATATCAGTCATGTTGCTCGTGGCAATGAAGGAGGCTAGACGAGGAAATTCCTGTACATGACTTCCGTATAGCGGCTTGATTTTCACCGTTGGCAACTGCAGCAGATTCTTCAGAAAACCCTGCTGCACCTGTGGGGAAATCTGATTGAACTCATCGAGATTGATGAGCAGAAATTGTGACATCGCCTGCAATACCTGACGCTTTTCTGAGAGAATCATATTGTCGCTGAAGCCCCACGATAATTCGGTAGGGATGAGACGGCGGCAAAAGGTGCTCTTATTGTAACCTTGCTTGGAAATGAGCAGCGGCATGGTACTGTTGCCATATTGACGGCGATACATGCCGCGCCACTGGTCAACCATTCCCAGAAACCAGGTGTAAAACCAGTCTTCCCAATGAGGATTGTTGGTGGGTACAGTTCGTGCCAGGGCACGGATGCGGTCCTTGCCGTCCCATTTACCCAGACAGTCATAGAGATAGGACTCTATTGGACTGTAGTTTCTGATGCGGTCTGACTCTAGAAAATTCCTTACATCCTTGATGCTTACGTGGATGTCGGCTATCTGAACATCCAGCGTCATGCTTTTCTGCACACGGGCATCCACCGGTCTGAAATCGCCAACCCAGGAATTGTTCGGACGGTATTCGGTATATTTCATCACGGTATTGTAACGGAACAGGTACCGGCTCTCCAGGTATCTGATCATCTGCAGAATTTCGGCACGGCCTTTTCTGCCTGAGGCAGATTTCTCCGTCTTCCTGTCTTTGGAATGGGTATCGTAAGCGGTGCCTACTATCTGGCGGAGTTTCTCTTCTGTCACATGTCCCCAGTTGTTGCGGCGGATATGGATGAAAGCTTCTTCTTCGCTGAGGCCCATGTTGCAGAGCTTGATGGCGATGGCTGAGAAACCGGCAAGGAACCGGTCTTCATCGTTCTGCCATGAGATGTTGGCTTTTTTCATCTCTTCCTTCGTCTCTTCTGCTGCCTTGCGGTAGAGGAATTCATAGTCATCGTATGTCTTTAAATCGTCTACATTCTTAGGGGCTGAGGCTACCTTCTTCATATTTTGGGAGATGCGCATCGCCACAGCCTTGCTGTTATAATAAGGAGAGGCATCCAGCGTAAGCATGAAGTTGGATGCCAATGATGGCTTTTCGGGTTTGATGGCTGCCTGTACCTGCGACTGGTAGAGCGTCTTTACCTGTTCGTAGGCAGACTGGTAGAGTAAGTCGGCGTCGGCTTCTTTTGTCGGGATTTTTCCTTCTTCGTTGCAGATGCTTACGAGTACGATGAGGCTTCTGCCGTCGGCTCCTTCGAAGGCAGCGAAGGTCATCGGCAGCAGACTGACCGTCTTCTTGACGGCATCTTTTTCCTGGTCCGACATGAGGTTGATGAAGTGGAGCATCACCAGCCCGTTTGATTTCTGGAAGACGAGATTGCCGCTTTCATCCTTGTTGAATTCTGCGGCTGGATAAACGTGCTGCCATTCCTTGATGCCTTTGTAGTACTGGTAGTCGGTCTCCATGAGCGGCACACTCATTCTGAAATTGGTGACACTCAGCTTGGCATCATCTTTAGCGATACGCTCCAGAAACCGTTCTACGGTTTTCGAACTGACCATCAACTTGTTCTGCTTGTTGATTCTTGTTATAGTAAACTTCATATTTCTGCTAATTTGTTGATAGGGTGATACTTAGGGCTGCCGATGGTTTTGCCCAGCTTTGCCCAAGGCGTTGGGCAAATGTGCCCGACTATGCCGGGCGCTCGTGCCCGTCGTCTCGGTCATCCGTGCTCATCGTGTTGGTCATCCGTACCCGTGTACATGGGTACGGATACTCATGTACGCGGGTACGAGTGACCATGTACGTGGGTTAAAATCTTTATCGGCGTGCGGCTGTTAATAGTTGACCTCTTCTGCATAGCGGTCGAACCTCATGTTGGTGTATCCATGTTGCTGGCACCATTTCAGCACGTACTGCTGCTGTTCAGGCACGAGTCCTGTCTGTCCTAATTTATAGCGATAGTATGAAGTCTTGCTTCCGAAGTAGGAAGTCATGTGTACTCTGAAACTGGCTTCGTCTTTACGTTTCAGTTCTTCAAGAATATTCGTAAAGCCGTATGCCATTTTCATCATCTGTAGCTGCAGGAAATGTTCGCACTTGTTGTCGTGGTAGGCATCGGGATAGATGGCGTAGCCTTTGGTCTGTTCCGGTTTTTTGTAGGTTACGGACAGATAGTGTGCACATTCCTGAGCCAGTGGACATTGCTGGTTGAAGCAATAGTCCCATGAGTTGTAAGCACTTTCTTTGTTGAAGTAGAGTCTGACTAAATCTGCTTGTGTCATTGGTTTTTGGGTTAAATGTGTGTAAAGTGGTTTCACAGGAGTCGTAAGCTTCTAGGTGGAATCGGCAGGAATTTTTCCTGTTGGTTGCAAAAATACAAAAAAATGTTCGAAACCGCAAGCCTTTTTCTCCACTTTTTTAATGTTTTTCTGCGAAAACAATAAGTATTCCTCTGCTTTTTCGCTGAGAATCCCCCGTTTTTCGCCCGAGTGTGGCAATAGGTGGCAATAGGTGATAATAGAAAATGCCCTTATTGCCACGCTTAAATAGCTAAAAACCAATTGGTTAACTTGAGGTGTGGCAATAGTGGCAATAGTTTTAGAAAAACTTTCTCGGCTCTTCGCAAATTTTGGTGCACATAGTGCTAAAGCTTAAGCGCAACCTTTTTCTCCAACAAGGTGATGGAGGCTCGTCCTGCCATAATTCGTTTTACTGTTTTTATCTTGCATACCGTTCCTTCAAGAATTCCATTGTTCCATTTGCTGGTAATGGAATTCTTGATGGCCTGGTAGTCGTCAAGCAAACCCATGGCAAACTTTTCTATTCCATCCACCCCACATCCAATGGCCATATTTATCCATTTGTATAGTCCCATTTTGTTCTCTCCACTCAATATCCCTTGAAATGTGGAGACAAAGTATTTCAAATCATACATGTTTTTTTGTTGCATGAAAATCTTGACAGATTCCGTCTTTGGTCTTGAATTAAAGTGTACAATTGCGTTCCAAAGATCATGCTCTTCCATTCGTATGCTTTCTTTTGATAGAAATTTCCTCATTCTTTCTTTGTACTCCCCATATTCATTTTTCCATTTCTCCCTCAGAATGGACAGCAACATTTTCATTGCATACTTTTTCCCCGAACCATGAACGCCCTTGACCACACCTGAGTATTCCAAAGTCTTTTTCTCTAAGATTCTATCTGATATGTACTTCACATTTTTATATACCCATAGTTGGCTAGGGTTGAGAAAACTCTCATAAGTTGCATCTAGCAGTTTCTTAATCTCGCAACTGCTATAGCCTGTTTTGTCATGGATATCCTTTATAGAGAGCTCTTGATTTACATGCATTTGAAGACACAACTTCCGCTTAGCCAATGTTTTAGCTTTTTCCACGTCTTTACTCATTGAGTCCAAAGATGCATAAATACCTTGTAGCACCCAGGATTGATCTAAGACTGGAGGTTTGGGACCAATTTCACTTTTGTCCAACAAACGTTTTCTTTCATGCAAGAAGCGGCTTTGGACTTGTGGGAAAAGTGCTTTCGTCAAATTTTCCATAATATGGAATTTGTCTGCGACAACAGTTGCTGCAGGAAGAGCCTTCTTTATAGCCTTGATGTAACACTTGCCCCTATCGAGAGTGATGGTGGACACATGATGATAGAGGCTCAGGACTTCAGCGACCTTTTCGGAGTCTCTAGAATCAATCAATTCCAACACTTGACCAGTGTCATGATTGACGATGGCACTACCATACGAATAGCCTTTCCTTTTAGCAAAATCGTCTATACCAATGTTGGTTGCCGTCCTATCTGAAGCTAGTTTTATATTCTTGAGATGATTGATACATGTGTTGGGGCAGCAATGTATTCCCATATCCGACAATATTCTGGAAGCTGAGACTGATGACATCTGTAAGTGCACTTGGTTCATTAGTCTTGTACAGTCAATGGAAAATCTAGCATACTTGTTGAGCCAATCGGGCTGTTGCTCTGTAAAGAAATGACCATCGGCCTTACAGTGAAATTTACGCATATACAAAATCAGTGTAAAACGTTTTCCACCGAGCGGAGGCATGGTTACTTTCCTTTTTTGCCAGCCACGGGTATGATGTGTCTCGATATGGCAACGATCACAGCAAGCGCAAGTAGACTTGCTTTTTAGCGTCAGTGCCACTTCATCCTCTGTGATGGTATAGTTGATTATAACGAAATTAGCAAAGTGGGGGATGAGGAAAGCAACGAGGTTTTCTCCCACTTCAAAAGCATTTAATTTTAAATCCGTTTGGTTGTTTCCTAAATTTTCTGTACCTTTGCAAATGTTAGCGATTGTCTCCATTGTAAGTCTTATTTTTTGAACACTAATAAACTTACATTTTTTGTCGGACAATCGCTAACATTTTATGTAAAACTTTCTTAAAGAATTCTGCAGTTGGGCATTATGTGCACCAAAATTTGCGAAGAGCCACTTTCTCATACATAGGCATATCCTTCTTTTACTAATAAATGTTATATTCCCACCATTCTTTTCCCTAATCATTTGTTCTCTCCCGAATTTACAGTACTTTTGCAGAAAGTATCTAATTAAAGATTAAAAGTGTGATTTAAAATAAGGTATAGATTATGCAATACAAGAATATCATATTTGATTTAGGTAATGTCCTGGTGAAGCTCAATCCGGAAGGATGCATCGGGGCTTTCAAGGCGATAGGAATGGGGGAACTGGCTAATCCGAATCCTCAGAGTGAAGGGATGAAGCTGATGAGCAAACTGGGTGTGGGAATGATTACCACCGAAGCATTCTGCGATGCAGCCCGTGAGTTGACAGGAGCTGATGTGACGAATGAAGAAATCATCGATGCAGCCAACAAGATGCTGGTGGAGATTCCTGATGAGAAAAAGGAGCGACTCCTGCAGTTGAAGAAGGCTGGTTACCGCCTCTTCCTCTTGAGCAATACCATTGATATACATTGGGATTATTGCGTGGAGCATCTCTTCCCTTATCAGAACCATGGGGTAGAGGATTATTTCGAGCACTGTTTCCTCTCTCAGCGAATGCATCTGGCAAAACCTGATGCCCGTATCTATGAAGAGGTAATCAGGCAGGCGAACATCAATCCCGATGATACTCTCTTCATCGATGATCTGACGGAAAACTGCGAGGCTGCCGAGAAACTGGGCATCCATACCTTCCAGAACGTGAAGCTCGATGATTGGCTTTCACTTCGATTCTGACGGATATGTTAGAATCGAAGCTTTTATTCGTTAAATAATTTTGTGTTAATTTGCATTTTTTCTGATGAATAATCGCAATAACCCCACACTTTTTCTGACGAATATCTGTAGAAGTCCACACTTTTTCTAACGAATAATCAACAAATTCCCACACTTTTTCTGACGAATAACTAAGGAAAAGGCTGATTTATTCGCTTTTTCCAATAAAATGTTATACCTTTGCCAACTCATAATAACTAACAAATAATATCAAAATGAATTTTTACAAGACATTAGGACTGAAAAACAGCCGTATTGACGTGGCTGATGCCTTGAGAGGATTGGCCGTAGCAGGTATTATTCTCTATCACTCTGTGGAGCATTTCAATATGTACGATGGAAGCATAGCGCATGCTTATACGCTGGGGTGTGATGATTGGATGGCAGATGTGCTGGCATTGCTGCTGTCGGGAAAGATGTATGGCATCTTTGCCCTGCTCTTCGGATTAAGCTTCTTTATCATGAATGATAATCAGCAGCAGCGTGGAAATTGCTTTTCGGGTAGATTCGCCTGGCGAATGTTCCTCCTGGCAATGCTCGGTATCGTGAACACCGCCTTCTTCGATGGTGACATCCTTTTTTCCTATGCCATCTATGGACTGGTTCTCATCCCATTGAGTTATTTTCCTACCAAATGGCTCTGGTGGGTGGTTGTCTTTCTCTTTATCCAGCCGATAGAAATTTACTCCCTCATTACCGGATGGCAGGTAGATGCATCGTCGTTGGGAGAGGTGTATGGAAACATGTATCATGGTCATCAGCACGGCACCTTCCTGGAGAATGCCTACAGTAACCTGCGATACGGACAGGTGGCTACCTATTACTGGTGCCTGATGAAGGGAAGACATACGCAGACCATCTGCCTCTTCATACTCGGAATGCTGGTGGGCAGAAAGCGTTGGTTCTACAATGAGAACAACAACCTGGCTTTGTGGAAGAAGGTGCTGGCGGTTTCCATCCTGGTATTGATTGTGGGTGGCATCGCTGATGTGCGCCACATGGAAACATGGAACAATTGGCTTTATCCTATCTACAACTTCTTTATCCTCTCGTTTGTAGTATCAGGATTCGTTTTGTTGTGGTACGGAAAGGAATGGTTCAGAAAGGGATTGTCGTTCCTGCGCCAGTTTGGTAAGATGAGTCTTACCAACTATTTCCTCCAGTCTATCATCGGTTGCGGATTGTTTGCCTATTATGGTTTCAATCTCCAGACAAAGCTTGGCATCACCTACGCCTTTTTTGTGGGTATCGCCATGGTAGTAGTACAATGCCTCTTCTCCAACCTCTGGCTCAAGTATCACTCCCATGGTCCTTTCGAGGGAATTTGGAAGAAGCTGACCTGGATTAAGTTCTAAAACTTTAAGATTTTGAGATAAAAAAAGGTGTGTCATAAATCCATGACACACCTTTTTTATCTCTTATTGATCCTTTCTGAATATTTTATCCACGACAATGGCGATGGCGCCATCGCCGGTTCCATGTCACACTCCTTGCACTGGCGGGGAAGAGAACTGTGTTCCTGATGCCCACATCTATGAGGAGGTAATCAGGCAGGCGAACATCAATCTCGATGAAACCCTCTTCATCGATGATCTGAAGGAAAACTGTGAGGCTGCCGAGAAACTGGGCATCCATACCTTCCAGAACGTGAAGTTCGATGATTGGCTTTCACTTCGATTCTGACTTCTTATCATCTGACAGGAAGCCCTATCTTGTTACACACATAACAAAGCGAGAAAAATGATATATATAAATTATTGCCACAAAAACAACATATCCGATAGCAAAATGTCATTTTTAAGGCTAAAAACAAGTGGTTGACCCATATCAAGAAAGACATATTGCAATGATATTTCTCGGCAAAAGATGCTGTTATTCGATAAAAAAGTGTTAACTTTGCACTCGTGTTTAAGGAATAACAAATAATAAATTTTAAAAAGGTTAATAATTATGATGACTATTTTTACAATGGCTTTCGCCGCAGTTATGTTTTCAGGTATGGTTCTTTGCATGGGCATGTTCTTGAAACACGTAGTAAACTCAATTCCAGAAATGACTAACATGAGCCATTCTGTTAGCTTGAGCAAGTAAGAATAGAACATACGATATACATAATATATATATGTGAATCACTTTAGAAATAGAGAGAGATTTATATAAAGATGAGGGTGTGTCATAAGTCTGTGACACACCCTCTTTTATTTTTTATTTATCCTTTCTGAATATCTTATCCACGACAATAGCAATGGCGCCATCGCCGGTTACATTGCAGGCGGTGCCGAAACTGTCCATCGCAATATAGAGGGCTATCATAAGTGCTTGCATATCGGCATTGAAACCTAAAACTGAGGCTAGCGGACCTAGCGCTGCCATGACGGCTCCTCCCGGAACTCCCGGAGCTGCTACCATGCAGATGGCGAGCACGAAGATGAAGTTGAGGAAGAGGGGGAGATTGCAAGGCATACCATTGATGAGACAGATGGTGAGCGCACAACAGGTAATCTTCATCATTGATCCCGAGAGATGGATGGTGGCACAGAGCGGAATGGTGAAGCCGGCAATGCCATCGGTGACGCCGTTTTTCAAGGTCTGCTTCAGAGTTACCGGAATGGTGGCTGCTGATGATGATGTGCCAAGTGCCGTGAAGTAGGCTGGCAACATGTTGAGCAACAGCTTAAAAGGATTCTTGTGGGACAAGCCGCCAGCCAACAGATATTCGTAAAGTAAGATGACGATATGAAGTACGAGAATCACGAGGATAATCTGTGCAAAGACCAGCAGGATATGGTATGCTTCGCCCGAGAAAGTCATGCCCAGGAAGATGCCGAAGATGTAAAGGGGCAGTAGGGGAATGATGACTTTGGCAATGACACCTGATACGATTTCCTTGAATTCCTGAAAAACGTTCTGCATGGTGCGGCTGCCTT
This sequence comes from Segatella copri, assembly GCF_015074785.1. Taxonomy (NCBI): domain Bacteria; kingdom Pseudomonadati; phylum Bacteroidota; class Bacteroidia; order Bacteroidales; family Prevotellaceae; genus Segatella; species Segatella copri. The sequence continues at coordinate 2,156,964 of NZ_CP042464.1, read as the reverse complement.
TATGGGCAATGCCCAGTCCGGCGATGAACGAGAAGACGAGGGCACTCATCACATCAACCATGGCTGGTATCTTGATTTCGAAGAAGGGTTTGAGTTCTTCAGCCTTATCTACTGCCACATGGGCAGAATTTGCAATCATGTGTGGGAAGAGTGCCGAACCTGTACCATAGGCAAGCAGACCCGCCAGGATGGTGTCGGCAAAGGCGATGCCCACAGTGGCAAGGAGGAGTTTTCCGGCTCCATGACCGATGTCGGCAATGGCTGGTGTTACGAGACCGATGATGATGAGCGGTATCATAAAGCCCAGAAACTGGCTGAAGATGCCGTTGAAGGTGAGAAACGCTCTGACGGCAGCTTCATTGAAGAAATTGCCGAAGATTACACCCAACAGGATGGCAATGATGATTCTTGCCAAAAGTGGCATTTTGATTCTTTTCATATTCGTAAAATTGCTTTTTGCCTGCAAAGGTACGATATTTCTGACTTTTTTCCAAGTATTTTGCTGTTTTTTTAGAATCTGTCATGCTTACTGTATAACTTTCATGATGTTCGAAGGTGGGCGCTGCGCCATGAGTTCCTGCTTCATATAATCCATGTAGGGCGCTACATGCTGATAATAATGGTAATAACCCAGACAGAGATAGTTGAGCCCGGAATCGCCATACTTATCTTTCATGAAGCGGTTCTTTGGGCATTCTCCATGACAGGCAAACTCCATGTCACACTCCTTGCACTGGCGGGGAAGAGAACTGTGTTTCAGACGGCTGAACTCCTGTTGCTGCTCACCATAAAGCATGTCGATGAGCGAATGGTCACGGATATTGCCCAACTTATACTCCGGAAAAACAAAGTGGTCGCAGGAATAAACATCGCCATTGTGCTCCATCACTCCCGCATGACCGCATTCCTTGGAATAAGCACAGATGCCGGGAGAAATACCCATCCAGTTTGCCAGTGTGCAGTCGAAAATCTCAACGAAGATTTTGCCCACATCCTTCCGGACCCATTCATCGAAAATTGCACAGAGAAAGTAGCCCCACTGCTCCGGCGTAACTGATGCCTCGCTCAGCGGAATCTCATTCTTGTCGGCAAGACTTGCCAGGGTACGGTCATCCTCATGTCGGGTCAGTCGCTCAACGATAGGTGTGAACTGCAGAAACTGACAGCCGTTTTCCTTGAAGAAGCGGTAGAACTCCATCGGATGATTGACATTATAGGCATTTACCACCGCCATCGCATTCCATTCTACCCCGTGTTTCTTCAGCAGTTTGATGCCTTGCATCACCTTCTTCCACGATGGTTTTCCCGCAGCCGTCAGCCGGTAATGGTCATGATCAGGCTGCTGACCATCGATAGAGATGCCTACCAGCCAATGGTTCTGGGCGAAAAACTCGCACCATTCATCGGTCAGCAACGTGCCGTTGGTCTGAATTACGTTGTCGATGCGCCTGCCTCCAGCATACTTTTGCTGTAGGGATAAAGCCTTGCGGTAGAAGTCGATGGAGCGCAGCAGAGGCTCGCCACCATGCCAGGTGAAGAGCACCTGGTTCATGGTTTGCGCCTCAATATATTCTCGGGTAAACTGTTCCAGCATCTCATTGCTCATCAGATGTCGCTGAGCAGTGGGATAGAGCTTGTTCTTCTCCAGATAATAACAGTATTTGCATGCCAGGTTGCAATGGGCACCCGCAGGCTTCAGCATTACATACAGTGGCTTGGCAAAGGAATTTGCTATGTTGTCGTTCATCATTTTTTCTTGAATCTAGTTGTAATCTCTATCTCTCTGTAACCGGGAGATAAAATCAGAACTTAGGCAGCGTAATTTCGAAATCCTTGCTGTCTCGATGCTCCTTTCTGATGGCAGCCAGGAGTTCGGTAAGAATCTTAGGATGTTCTGCCGCCACATTATGGTCTTCGTGGATATCGGAAGCCAGATTATAGAGCCGCGGCTCGCCTTTTACTACCACCAGTTTCCAGTCGCCCTTTCTCACGCCAATCTGGTCGGTTTCGTGAAATTCCCAGTACAGGTAATCGTGATGTTTCTGCTCTGCATCCTTGCCCAGAAGGGTAGGAGCGATAGAGATTCCGTCGAAACCATCACCAGCCAACTTTCTGTTGGTATAACGCTTGGCAAAGTTTCTGATGCCAGCCAAATCGCAGAAAGTAGGCAGCAGGTCGTAAAAGGCAAACTGGGTATCGTTCACCGCTCCTGCCTTGATATGCTCAGGCCACCAGGCGATAAACGGTATGCGGATGCCGCCTTCGTAGCACTGGCGTTTCAGACCTTTCAACTTACCGTCACGACCGAAGAACTCCGGGTCGGCACCACCTTCTTCATGTGGTCCGTTATCTGAAGTAAAGATGACAATGGTGTTCCTGTCGAGTCCCTTCTCCTTCAGCTTGGCGAAGATTTCGCCCACATACTGGTCTAGTCGGGTAATCATTCCGGCAAACTGTGCGTGGGTATGAATCGCAGCGTTGTATCTCGAATCTTCCCATCCGCCCCAGGTTTTATCGGTAAAGAACTGTTTCTGGTAATTCTCTAGAATAGAGTCTTCCGGCTGGGCAAGTTCGGCATGCGGCAGGGTATAGGTAAGGAATCCTACGAAAGGATGTTCCTTATCCTGTCTGTCTATCCATTCCAGTGCCTTGTCGTGGATGATGCGGGCAGAATACTGTTTGCGCTTGAAATAATCCTTGCCGAACATCGGATGCTGGATGTTCTGTTCCATTACCTCTCTTACCACCGCTGTATCTCCCATTGCACGACTGTAGCGGTTCAGGAAGTTAGGATAATAGAGATGAGCCTGAAACTGGCAGATATAGCCATAGAATTCGTCCACGCCACGCTTGTCGGGAGTAGAAACCGAACCCTCATATCCGCCAGCCCATTTCCCGAATACACCGGTTCTGTATCCTTTGTCCTTCATGATTTCGGGCAGAATCTTATGCTGCGGGTCGTAAGGTTCCTGTCCTACGACAGAATACTCCTCGTTGTTGCCATATTTTACCATTGGCACACCTCTCCAGTATTCCTTGTTTCCACGCACATGTGTATGTCCCGTATGCTGACCCGTCATGAGGGTAGCTCTCGACGGAGCCGAGACGGGAGAACCGGCATAAGCCTGGGTGAATCTCATTCCCTCCTGTGCCATCCGGTCTATATTAGGCGTGTGGATATAAGGTTGGCCGTAACAAGCCAGATCGCCATATCCCATGTCGTCACACAGTATGAAGAGAATGTTGGGCGGGGTGTTCTGTTTTGCACAGAGCAGGGTAGGAAGACACGCCAAACCTACCCCTGTAAGCCATATTGTCTTGTTCATATCAATATTATTTTGTTCGGTTCCTTTACTCATCTACCTTCAGATTTCTGCGATAGGTAGCGAGGAGTTTCTTCATTTCCTTTTCTACCTTCTGCATGCCAGGCTTGCCGTAGAGGTTGTGCAGCTCGTTCGGATCAACCTGGATATCATACAACTCGTAGTAGTCAATATCGGCATCATTGGTGATGTAGTTGATGGATTTGAGATATTCGAAACACCAGTTTTCTGAAGTTCCCGGTTGGCACTGATACTTGTTTTCTGGAACGGCTCTTTCGCCACCCTTGCCGTAGAAATGAATCAGTTTGTAGCGCTCGGTTCTCACACCATCGTGCTTGCGTACCAGATGATAATTAGGGTAGTCATAATAATGGTAATACAGACTCTTACGCCATTTTCTTACAGGCTGTCCGGCAAACAATGGTTGGAGCGAAGTGCCCGGCATATAGGCAGGCTTCTTCAAGCCCGCCAGGTCGAGGAAGGTAGGAGCAAAGTCGATGTTCTGTACCATCTGGTTGCACTCGCTCTTAGGCTGGATATGCTTAGGATAGCTGATGATGAGCGGTGTATGGAATGATTCCTCATACATGAAACGCTTGTCAAACCAGCCGTGTTCGCCCATGTAGAATCCCTGGTCGGAGGTGTATACGATGATGGTATTATCCGTGAGATGATGCTCATCGAGATAAGTCAGAAGTCGGCCTACACTCTCATCCACCGAAGCAATCACTGCCATATAGTCGCGGATATAGTTCTGGTATTTCCATTCTACCAGTTCCTTACCCGTGAGGTTCTTGCTCAGGAATTCTCTGTTTCTCGGCATGTAATAGGCATCAATAGCCTCGCGCTGCTGCGGTGTCATGCGGTTCATCTCCCCCATGAGTCCGGCATACGAGTCTCTGCCTTCCGGTGTGGAAGGGTCGTACATTTCGGGCACTTTCAGGTCGCGTACCATTTCCATATATTCACCGATAGTCATCTTCTGGGTGGATGCAGCCGAGCCTCGGGTCGCATAGTCGTCCCAGAAGGTTTCAGGTAGCGGGAAGTTTATTTTGCCGTATTTCCCAACATACTTGGTGCTAGGCATCCACAGACGGTGGGGTGCCTTATGATGAACCAGCAGACAGAATGGCTTGTTTCTGTCTCTTTGGTCGAGGTATTCGATGGCATGGTCTGTGATGAGGTCGGTGGCATATCCCATTTCCTGCTTGTATTCTCCGTAATGGTCTGTTGATGCGAAGGTTGGGTTGTAATATTGTCCCTGGTCGTTGAGGATGTGATAGAAATCGAAACCTTTAGGGCGGCATGACATGTGCCATTTTCCCACTACTGCCGTCTCATAGCCTGCCTTCTGCAGCATTTCAGAGAAGAAGGTTTTGGTGGAATCGATGCCCTCTGCCAGCATGCGCTGTCCGTTCTGATGACTGTAGAGGCCGGTCATCAGGCAGGCACGGCTTGGTGTAGAAAGCGAGTTTTCAACGAAAGCCTCGTTGAATTTCATTCCCCTTTCTGCAAGTCGGTCGATATTTGGGGTAGGCGCCAGTTGGGAGATGGCACTGCCGTAGGCGCTGATAGCCTGTATGGCGTGGTCATCGCACATGATATACAGGATGTTTGGTTTTTCGCCTGTATTCTGGGCGAAGAGAGATAGCGGCAAGGCTTGAAGGGCAGCCATCGCCAGCAAAGATCGGTTGAAAGATAGATAATTATTAGCCATAATGTTTAAAATATTTATCAAAACAACAAAAAGAGGGATGCCAACTCACTTGGCATTCCCTCTTGATGTTTTAACATGAGTCATACTACCTGAAAAGTAGACAAGTCATGTGACTAGCTTATGAATTGATTACTTAAAAAGTTTATTTCTTCAAGTTTGGGTTCTTCTCACCATCGGTTGTTGGATATGGACAGTAAATTCTATCCTCTGACCAAGGACCAGTAACTGTAACGCTTTCCTGAGCGGTATATTCCTTGTCACCCTTCTTAGAGATAACTACAGGAGCATTGGTAACGCGATACTCGAAGTTCTTCTTGAGCTCGTCCATACGGAGCTCATCTGAACGGCGGGTAACCATAGATACCCAGTTACCTGCAACTTCCCATCCGTGTTCGATGTAGCAAGCCTCAGCAAGCTGGGCAGCGCTCATGTTGTCGATCTTTACGGTAGTTCCGTCGCCAAGTGTCACATTTTCAACATCTGTTACGGCACGGCTGCGAACCAGCTTCAAGCATTTCTTAGCTTCTGTCAAGTCAGAGAGGCCTGCACGGGCAGCACTCTCAGCATACCAGAGGAGCACCTCAGAATAGCGGATGAGGTTATGACGGCGGTCATTAACCATACCACTATAGTTAGGTTTCATACAATCGTATGGTTGTCTGAGCATACCACCTTTCTCATCACAGTTTACAGTGAAGATAGTGAACATTGGGTGATATTCTTTGACACACTTCTTACCCTTCTCAAACAAGAGCTTTTCGTATTTTCCGTTAACTTTTCTGACGGTCTTCTTTTCACTATCCTTCTCTTTTTCGATTTTTTCATCCAGACCCTTAATCTGCTTCTCGAGTTCTTTAGCATCAGTCTTCATTGTAATAGGAACCCAAAGATCTTCAGTAGGAATATCCCACCAATTACAATCTGCAGTGATTACAGTACCATCCTGGAATGTAATTCTTTTTGCGTAGATGGCATTCTTACGAGGTCCTTCTGGATATCTCTTCCAGAAAGCAATCTCACCCCAGGCGTCACCCCAGCCACCATCACCGAGGCTTTCGAAACGGCAGCAAGAAGAAAGCTGTGAGTCATGATCCCACCAACCCTTGGCATCATTGTTGATACCGAGTAAGGTCTCCTTGTTGTAGTTGTTACCCATAGAGTAAACATCCTTCCAGTCTGGGTTCAAGATGAAGCCATAAGTATGGTTGTTGTCAATGACATCTTTTGCCTGCTCTGCAGCGAGCTTGTAGTATTCTGTGCCCTTATTGAGAGGGTAGCCTGCCATAGACATATAAACTGCAGCCAATGTTGACTGTGCAGCCTGCTTGGTAACCCAAACATCTACATCAAACAAGCGAGCTGGCTCATAATCGTACTTGGTAGGAAGTTCGTTGATGGCATCCTTCAAGTCCTTAACGATCATTTCGTAAACTTCTGCAATTTCTGCAGGCTGAGCATCCAACTGGTTAATGTCTGTATTTGTGATGATAGGTATTTTACCGAATACACGTACCAGATAGAAGTAAGAATATGCACGCCAATAGTGTGCATTACCAAAGGCTACGTTCTTCTTTTCCTGTGAGCCATTCACATTTCCTGCTCCATTTACAATCAGGTTAGCAGCCTTGATCACAGAATAATGCAGATTCCATGCATCTGTTACACCCTTGTTGGCACCCTCAGATGCAAAAGCATCAAGAGCCGCACAAGCCTGCTTGTTTGAACCAGGGTTGGCTGTGATATCATCACCCTGCCACTGTGGGTACATAGGGTTGGTCCAGCTCTGTGTCTGGTTGATTCTTTCGTACAAAGCGTTAACACTTGCAGTAAGGTCATCTTCTGTAAGGAAGAACTTCTCTGGGGTTAACTGTCCCTTAGGATCCTCATCCAAGAAATCGCCACAAGACGAGAAAGTAACCAAGGATGCTGCCATGAGACAACCAATGTATAATAATTTCTTAGTTTTCATAATTATTACAGTTTTTAGATTGTTGAAATTAGAAGGTTACACGAACACCCATTGTGATGGTACGAGGATTAGGATAAGCACCCATATCCAAACCATTATCACGGTCTATATTCTTTTCGCCGAATGAAGCACCTGCTGGGTCAATACCCTTATAGCCTGTGATGGTGAAGAGGTTCTGAGCTGAGAGTGAGAGACGAATGTCTGCCAACTTGGTTACGCTACGTGGGAATGTGTAAGCAACACTGATATTCTCGCAGCGGAAGTAGTCTGCATTCTCGAGCCACTTGTCTGAGTTACCATAGGTCTTGTTTTCAGCACCTGGAGTTGGCATGGTGATACCTATATTACTGAAGTAATCCTTATCAGTTACGAACATAGAAGCACCAACCATTGAGTTCATTGCAAAACGTACCATATTCAATCGCTTAGCACCGAAGGCTGCATTGCAGAATACGTTGAAGTCCCAGTTCTTATAGGTTATGGTGTTGTTCCAGCCTAATGTAACGTCTGGATTTGAATGACCTAATATGAAGCGATCCTTAGAAGCGTCTGGATCTGCTGTCTTGTTGCCGTCTGCAGTGTAATACATATCAACATATTCTCCCTTGTCATTCTTTTCTACACCAGCCCACTTGAAGCCGTAGAATGTACCGATAGCCTCACCTTCCTTGATGATAGTACATGGGTCAACAGTACCAGGAGAAGGAGTCTGACCGTAAATAATAGGATCTGAAGCTGTCATCTTGGTTACCTTGTTCTTCAGGTAGCTGACATTCAGAGTTGTTGACCATGTCCAATCCTTAGTCTGAATAATCTGACCATTGATGGTTGCCTCAATACCCTTGTTGTTTACTTCACCTGCGTTTACCCAATATGTGGTACCGCCTATGTAACCTGGAGATGATGTCTCTAAGAGAGCATCCTTGGTAGTCTTGTTGAAGTAGTCGAAGCTAACGTTCAAACGGTTGCCGAAGAAACCGAAGTCAACACCGAGGTCGAACTGGTGTACTTTCTCCCATGTCAAGTCTGGTGTAGCAAGACCATTTGCCCAGTAACCTGTGTAAGATAGGTTTGTACCATATGAGAAATCTGTAGTTTTCAACAATCCAAGGGTAGAATAAGGATTGATGTCCTGATTACCGATGACACCATAGCTGGCACGGATCTTCATGTATTCTACAGCATTCTTAATAGGCTCCCAGAACTTTTCATTAGAAACAGTCCAAGCACCTGCGATAGATGGGAAGTAACCCCACTTCTTGTTGGTGAAACGGCTGGAACCATCGGCACGGAGAGTACCTGTCAACATGTAGCGGTCGGCATAGTTGTACATTACGCGAGCTACACCAGAGAGCATGGTCCACTTGCTATAGCCGTTGGTAGGAGTCTTAGATGTAGCATCTGCTACGTTCCAGTAGCCCACCTGTTCGTGGATAATACCTGTACCAGTCATACCCATACGGCGAACCTCATTAGAGGTAACTTCCCATACACCTGTTGCGGTCAAAGAGTGCTCACCCCACTTGTTGTTATAGGTCAAGTTGTTGGTTGACTGCAAAGCGGTAACTGTTGCATCGTTGTTGCCCATTGAGTTACCAGAGGTATTCACCTTGCTTGATGTGAAATTGTACCACTTGTAATCATTATAGTCGATACCATTGGTTGTGGTGAATGTCAGGCCCTTGAGAAGGTTGAACTTCAAGTCAACGTGACCAGTTACCATCGTGCGCTTACGGTCGTATTCACCACCATGGAGAATACCATAAGGGTTGTTCTGGATATTGTTGTTGGTATCTTTAATATAATTGCCATTTGCATCCATCATCTCCATGGTAGGAGAGTAGTTCAAACCTACCCAAATAGGGTTAGATTGGTTCTGAAGAAAATCAGCACCTGAGTTGTCGGTCTGAGCGAGGTTGATATCGGTGGTCATTTCCAACCAGTCGAATATCTTGTTGTGCATGTTAGCCTTGATAGCGTATCGCTTAGAGCTGGTATCTGTGATAACACCCTTCTGGTCCATATAGTTGGCAGAGAAGTAAGTCTGAGTTTTATCATTACCCTGAGAAACTGCTACCTTATAGTTCTGAGTGATACCTGTACGGAGCAGTTCGTCCATCCAGTCGATACCTGGCTTGGTGCCGTCAAGATAATCCTGCATAGCACCCTGAGATACACCCTTGTAATCAATCAAAGCCTGTGCATATTCTTTGGTTCCCATTACCTCAGGAATGTGGTAAGCGTTAGAGATACCGAAACTTGCATCGAATGTTACCTGTGTAGCACCAGCCTTACCGCTCTTGGTCTGTACCATAACTACACCATTGGCACCGCGGGCACCATAGATGGCTGTAGAAGAAGCGTCCTTCAATACCTGGATGCTCTGGATATCTTCAGGGCTGATACCCTCAAGACCTGTCTCGCGAACGATACCATCTACTACGTAGAGAGGGTCGTTGCTCTTGTTTACGGAACTGGTACCACGTACACGAATCTTCATGGCTCCACCAGGAACACCGCTTGACATTACCTGCACACCAGACATACGTCCGTTGAGGGCATCCTCAACACGTGCAACAGGCTGGTCCTTGAAATTCTTGCTGTCCAAAACTGCCACAGAACCTGCCAAGTCAGCCTTCTTTACTGTACCGTAACCGATGACTACGGTCTCTTCAAGCATGTTGGCATCATCCTGCAAAGTGATGTTGAGCGGACTACCGCTCCATGTGAGGGTCTGTGATTTGTAACCCACATAAGTGATGATAAGTTTGGCACCCTTTTCGATGTTGCTGAGGGTGAAGTTACCATCCAGGTCAGTTACGGTTCCACCGGTCTTACCTTCGATTCTGATGGTTGCGCCGATGATAGGTTCTCCGGTAGCGTCTTTAACAGTACCTGTACATGAGTTTTGCTGCTGGGTAGCTGTAGCAATGGTAGAATTGCTTTGAGCAGCCAATGCAGAAACAGTGCAAAGAGGTGACATCGCACCTAAAAGCGCTGCAAAATACAAATTTGCTCTTTTGTTCATAGGGCTATTATTTATTGTTAGTTATAAAATTTTTCGTACTTCTTTCTAGTTATTAGAATGCTGAAACAGAGTTTATACAAGGGCATCCCTTTGCATCGTCGATTACGATGCGGATGCCACTTGTACTAATCTTATCGAAGCGAAGTATTCGCTTGTAGCCGATAGTGGTAGTCTCTTCCTTAGGGTCGAGCCTTACCCAGTTTTTGCCTTGTCGGTAATAGATTGAGAAGGCTTTTACGCGCTGCCCCAGAGGTATGTATTCCTGGAGCATGAGGCGTGTGATAGATTTCGGTTTTCCGAGTTGAAACTCGATATAGGCATCTTTTTTCTTTTTAGAAGCCCAGAAGGTATCATATTGGCCGTCTGTGATATTCTTGCCAATGTGCTTGCCTTGCTGGCTGTCTACTTTAGGTGTGATGCCTTTCAGTAGATTGACAGATAATTCTTGTCGGATTTTCTTGTGGAAGTTTACTGCATTTGCAGAGTCGATAGGGTGGATGAGTCCATCCTTGTCTACCGGGAAGTTGAGTAACATGGTAGCGTTGTGTCCTACACTCTTGTAATAGAGATTGCACAGGTCTTCAACGGTTTTTACCTTACTGTCTTCTTTCTCATGGTAGAACCATCCCGGACGGATAGATACATCGCACTCAGCTGGTGTCCACTGGTCGCCGTCTTCCCATCCAAACTGCAACTGTTTGTAGTCTTTGAAGCCAGGATAGACGGTGTTGGATGGTATTGTAGACCAGCAGGTCTCGCCTGCAAATCCATTTTCATTTCCTACCCATCGGCATCCCGGTCCGCCATCACCGAAAATAGTGGCATTGGGTTGTAAACTGTCAACAATTTCGAAAATTCTAGGAAAATTGTAGTAGTTCCTTCTGTCGATGGTTCTGCTTTCTTCGGCGCCTCCGTACCAGCCGTCTCCTCCGTTGGCTCCGTCAAACCATACTTCGAAAAGTTCGCCGTAGTTGCTCAGAAGTTCCTTGAGCTGGCGCTGGTAGAGCTTCAGGTAGTTGGGAGAACCGTAGCTTGCCTGGTGTCTGTCCCAAGGCGAGAGGTAAACTCCGAATTTCAAACCGTATTTCTTGCATGCTTGGGAGAGTTCTCCTACCACATCACCTTCACCATTCTTATAAGGTGTGTTGCGGATGCAGTAATCTGTGGTGCGTGTAGGCCAGAGACAGAAGCCGTCGTGATGTTTGGCAGTAATGATGACTCCTTTCATGCCCGCAGCAACCAGGGTTCTTGCCCATTGTTCGCAATCCAGTTTCTTAGGATTGAAGGTCTTTACATCCGAATTTCCGTATCCCCATTCCTTATCATTGAAGGTGTTGAGGCCGAAATGGATAAAAGCATAGGTTTCCAGTTTCTGCCATGCCACCTGCTTGGCGGTTGGCACAGGTTGGATGGGGTCTACCTGGCTGTAGTTGCGCTGGGCGGCAGCTGTTATGGCTGCCAGCCCCAGGCATAGTGCAACAAGAAGAGACTTCTTCATACTTAAAATAGGTTTTGTATTGGTCCTTAATTCCGCAACACTATAATTTAACTTTATTTATAAGTTCCTGAGCAACAAAAAGTTGCCCAGGATTTTGCCATGTCAGAATTTTCACTTATCTTAGTGTTGCAAAAAGAAAACAAGCAAAACTCTAATATGACATGGCAAAAATACAAATTAAATCTGAGAAACTCACACCTTTTGGAGGAATTTTTTCAATCATGGAGAAATTTGACTCCATGCTTTCACCCGTTATCGACTCAACACTGGGTCAGAGATGCAGCAGTATCTTCGGATATCAGTTCAGCGAGATAGTCCGTTCGCTGATGAGCGTTTATTTCTGTGGCGGCTCATGCGTGGAAGATGTAACGTCACAACTGATGCGCCATCTCTCGTATCATCCTACCCTTCGTACATGCAGCTCTGATACCATCCTCAGAGCCATCAAGGAACTGACACAGGAAAACATCTCCTATACTTCCGACCAAGGCAAGACCTATGATTTCAATACTGCAGACAAACTCAACACATTGCTTATAAACGCTTTGGTTTCTACAGGCGAGTTGAAGGAAATTGAGGAATACGATGTTGACTTTGACCATCAGTTCCTTGAAACGGAGAAGTATGATGCAAAACCGACCTACAAAAAGTTCCTCGGCTACAGGCCTGGCGTATATGTTATCGGTGACAAGATAGTCTATATCGAGAACAGCGATGGTAACACGAATGTGCGTTTTCATCAGGCAGACACCCATAAGAGATTCTTCGCTCTTCTGGAATCCCAGAACATCCGTGTAAATCGCTTCAGGGCAGACTGCGGTTCCTGCTCGAAGGAAATCGTCAGTGAGATAGAGAAGCATTGCAAACATTTCTACATCCGTGCCAACCGATGCAGTTCGCTCTACAATGACATCTTTGCTCTGAGAGGATGGAAGACGGAGGAGATTAACGGCATCCAGTTCGAACTCAATTCCATTCTCGTTGAGAAATGGGAAGGCAAGTGCTATCGTCTTGTCATCCAGAGACAAAGACGCAACAGTGGCGACCTTGACCTGTGGGAAGGCGAATACACTTACCGTTGTATTCTGACCAACGATTACAAGTCATCGACAAGGGACATTGTTGAATTCTACAATCTGCGTGGCGGCAAGGAACGTATCTTTGACGACATGAACAACGGATTCGGTTGGAGCAGGCTCCCCAAGTCATTCATGGCGGAGAATACTGTCTTTCTTCTGCTTACTGCATTGATACACAATTTCTACAAGACCATCATGAGCAGGCTTGACACCAAGGCTTTTGGGCTCAAGAAAACGAGTCGCATAAAGGCTTTTGTCTTCAGATTCATCTCCGTACCTGCCAAGTGGATCATGACTGCAAGGCAATACGTGCTGAATATCTACACAGAGAACCGAGCTTATGCAAAACCCTTCAAAACAGAATTCGGATAAGAATCCTTTCTTTCCGGTTTGAATCTGCGTATTACCTCAAGTCGCATCGTGGGGTAAGGGGATGGTGGCTACATATTGATGTTGTGCTGTTGCTTTTTACTGAAAGCTGCTACTAACGACTCATAAATCTACCCTTAATCGTGTATTGGATGATAGTTGCGGATTTTAGGTTGGTTGTTTAAATTCCTTATTTGTCGATGTTCTCATTCAGAAGCCGGTATCTTGCCATCAGACAGGCTCCCGTGATTCCTGCAAGACCTTTCAGACTTGAGGTAACGATTTTAGAATCCTCATTCATGATGTTGAGAGAGAATTTCTTGATACCCATCTTTACCGGTAGCGTGAGGTAGTCGCCTGTAACCGACATTTCACCTCCGATGACCAGCATTTCTGGGTTGAAGATGTTGATGACTCCTGCCAGCTGTTTGCCAAGTTCATCTGCTATGAGCTGCAGTGTGGCAAGGCTCAGTACATCTTCCTTTGCTATGGCGTCCAGAATATCCTGGAGTGATAGGTCTTCATTCTTTTTCAGAACTCTTTCAGAGAGGATGGAAGTCTTTCCTTCCTTTATCTTCTCGATGAGTTTCCTTTTGAGTGCTCTGCCCGAAACTTCTGTTTCTATGCAACCAATCTTGCCGCAGTGGCAGATGATGTTGTTGTTGTAGGCAGTCATGTGACCGAATTCGCCAGAATATCCCGACTTGCCGTAATAGAGTTTGCCGTCGATGATGATTCCGATTCCGATGCCCCAGCATACGTTCACGAAGATGGCGTCTTTCAGGCCTTTGCACTGTCCCTTAATCAACTCAGCGAAAGCCATGCTCCGGGTATCGTTCTCGATACATACAGGTAGCTGTATGAGCTGGGTCAGCTTGTCGGCCAATGATTCTTTCAGGAAGGTGAACATGTTGTAGGCATTTCCCTGTACAGGATTCACGCGCTCAGCCACGTTCACGCAAACTTGAAGTATTTCTTCTCTTGAAACAGGAAGGCTTTCGATAAACTCATTGATGATTCTGCTTATCTCTTCCAGATTTTCAGGAGAGTTCTCATATACGTAAGGCACTCTTGTTTTTTCGGTAATCAGATTGCCTGCGAAGTCGCTTGCTGCAAGTGCCAGGCAGTTCATCTCAGGATTGACGCCGATGAAGTAGCCTGCTGTTGGAATGAGGTCGTAAACCATCGGGATGCGTCCCGAAGAATTGTCTTTCTTTCCAATCTCTCTGGCGAGTCCTTCTTTTATCAACTCGTTGAGGGCACTTGTTGTTGTCGGTAAGCTAACTCCGATAGCCTTCGACATCTCTGGGATGGTGGAGGCTCCGTGAGAGATAAACTGCTCCAGGAGCTTGCCCTGAACTGAGGGCTTTTTGTTTATCTTTCTAAGATATTTTATTAAGTCAGCTTTCATAACTAATATTTTTTAGTTGCAAAGATAAAGCTTTTTCGGATATGTGCAATATTTTTGCTGTTAATAAAACTTAAACGGTAAAAAATAGTATACTTTTCGTCGTTTTCGAACATCCTGTTTCCTCCTATACCTTATTATATATAGAGGGGTTGGATACGTAAGTGCACAAAAGGGGGTCACACTTAATCGGCATCAGAAGCGAGCGAAGTGCAGGTATTTCGGCCATAAGAAGGCTCAAAGTATAAAAAATGTTTCTGTTTTAGAAATATTAACGCTATTTTCATTGCAGTGTTTTATAAAACTAGTAACTTTGCAAAATAAAATATTTTAGTAACGAACTGAGCGTTAATAAATAATTTAATAAATGGAAGTTTGTAACGCTCCTCGTTATTTTTCGATTTTAACCTATTAATTAAAAGAAGTATGGAATACGATGTAAAGTCTTTAGTGATTGGCTTGGATTTGGGTGGAACCAATTCCGTTTTCGGCATCGTTGATGGGGACGGAGAAATAATAGCTACAACCTCAATCAAGACCCAGACATTCCAACGTGTGGAACAATACGTAGAGGAGTCGGTAAAAGCTGTGATGCAGATAGTAGAACAGGTAGGTGGTATGGAGAAAATTCGTGCCATGGGCATCGGTGCTCCTTGTGGTAACTATTACAAGGGAACCATTGAAAATGCAGCAAACCTGGTATGGGCTAAGGGTATTGTACCGCTGGCTGACATGTTTGCAGAGAAACTGGGCATTCCGGTTGCTATTACCAATGATGCAAATGCGGCTGCTATGGGAGAAATGAAATATGGTGCTGCGGTTGGCATGAAAAACTTCGTAGAACTCACTCTCGGAACAGGCGTAGGATCGGGTATCGTGGCTAACGGGCAGCTGATTTATGGTTGCGACGGTTTCGCCGGTGAGTTGGGACACATGGTGGTGGATCCTGACGGAAGACCATGCGGCTGTGGCAGAAAGGGCTGTCTGGAGACCTACTGTTCGGCTACAGGCGTGGTCCGTACTACCTTGGCCATGCTCGAAGCATCAACCGGGGCAACTGAGCTGAGAAATATTCCAAGGGAAGAAATTACATCTTATGCAGTTTATAAGGCAGCCATGGCAGGAGATACACTGGCACAGGAAGTGTTCAGACAGACCGGTACAAGAATCGGCAAGGCCTGTGCAGAGATAGCTACCTTTCTTAGCCCGGAGGCTTTTATCTTCTTCGGAGGATTGGCACAGGCTGGCGATCTGCTCTTCCGTCCTATTGAAGAAGCATATAACGAGCATGTGCTCTCATTATATAAAGGTAAGGCTAAGTTCCTGATGAGCGGACTGGATGGTGCCAAGGCTGCCATCCTGGGTGCTGCAGCAATGGCATCTGAACTCTAATCCGTCATTTTAAAAAAGAAAATATAACATAACCTATTTAAATATAGATAAAGATATGAGACTCAATCTTAGTTCACAAATCGTACTCAATAAAGTACCTGTAGAGTTCTACAGGCCAAAGACGACTGTAGAATATTCTGAAATCTCCAGAATGGAGAAGATTCATACTGACATCTTTGCCTCTATGACAGAAGGTGCCAGTCATGTAGCTGACAAAATAGAAGCTGGCATCAAGGCAGCACAGCAGGAAGGCAAATTCTATGTGATGGCGCTGGGCGCCGGTTCTTCTCTCTATTCTGTATACGATGAACTCGTTCGCCGTTACAACGAGAAGACCCTGAGCTTCCGCAATGTTGTTGTATTCAATGCATACGAATATTATCCGCTCCAGAAGGACAGTTCTCTCCGTACCATCAACCAGTTGAAGGAGCGTTTCCTTGATCATGTGGATGTGGCTGAGCAGAACATCTTTACACTGGATGGTTTTGTGGCACAGGATGCCGTACAGGACCGTTGCCGTCTCTATGAGCAGCGCATCAAGACCTTCGGCGGTCTCGATGTAGCCCTCATAGGTATAGGCCGTTCGGGTAATATTGCAGCCAACGAGCCAGGTTCGGGCATCCAGTCGATGACCCGTATCATCCTCATCGGCAATACCTCTCGCGAAGAGATGGAGAACAGTGAGCAGACCAAGGAAACCATTCCTCCATGTTCGCTCACCATGGGTATCGCTACCTTACTCTCTGCCAAGAGCATATATCTGACAGCCTGGGGCGAAGAGAAGGCAGAGATTATGCAGAAGGTGGTGGAGAACTCAATCACAGATACCCTGCCGGCATCATTCCTTCAGACTCATCCGAATGCTCATGTTGTCATCGACCTGGGGGCTGCTCATCATCTGACACGTATCGAGCATCCATGGCTCGTAACTTCATGCCAGTGGAGTGATAAACTGGTGCGTTCGGCACTGGTATGGCTCTGCCAGAAACTCGGTAAGCCTATCCTGAAGTTGACCAATAAGGATTATAATGAGAACGGACTGAGCGAACTTCTGGCTCTCTATGGCTCAGCCTATAATGCCAATATCAAGATTTTCAATGATTTGCAGCATACCATTACCGGATGGCCAGGTGGTAAGCCAAATGCCGATGATACCTATCGCCCAGAGCGTGCAACACCATTCCCTAAGAAGGTTATCGTGTTCTCTCCACACCCAGACGATGATGTTATCTCAATGGGAGGAACCATCCGTCGACTGGTACAGCAGAACCACGATGTGCATGTAGCTTACGAAACATCAGGAAACATTGCTGTGGGTGATGAGGAAGTAACAAGATTCATGCACTTTATCAATGGTTTCAACCAGCTTTTTGCTGACTCAAAAGACAGCGTCATCTCTAATAAATATAAGGAAATCAAGACCTTCTTTGCCAAGAAGAAGGAGAGTGACTTCGATACGAGAGATATCCTGACCATCAAGGGACTGATTCGCCGTGGTGAGGCTCGTACCGCTTGTACTTATAATGAAATTCCGCTTGACCATGTCCACTTCCTCGACCTGCCATTCTATGAGAGCGGCAAGATAGAAAAGTTGCCAATGACCGAGAAGGATGTGGAGATAGTGAGAGCTCTGTTGCAGAAGGTACAGCCACATCAGATTTATGTTGCCGGCGACCTTGCTGATCCTCACGGAACCCACAAGAAGTGTACTGATGCCGTTCTGGCAGCTATCGACGAAGAGAAGAAAGCGGGTGCTGAATGGTTGAAGGACTGTCGCATCTGGATGTATCGTGGTGCCTGGGCTGAATGGGAGATTGAGAATATCGAAATGTGTGTTCCATTGAGCCCTGAGGAGTTGCGGGCAAAGCGTAACTCTATCCTCAAGCATCAGTCGCAGATGGAGAGTGCTCCTTTCTTGGGTAATGATGAGCGCCTGTTCTGGCAGAGAGCCGAGGACCGTAACCGTGCTACTGCATCGCTCTACGACCAGTTGGGTCTGGCATGCTATGAGGCCATGGAGGCTTTCGTGGAGTACAAGCCATTGTAATAACTTATTAATATATTTAAATTATGGCAAAGTTTAATCGTTTATTAGGCTCGTTTGTAGCCTGTGCAGCGATGCTAGGTGGTATCTCTACTCCGGCATCTGCTGCCGATATTAATATTATCCCGATACCGGTGAAGACTCAGGTACAGAAAGGTGAGTTCGTATTGCCACAGAAGGTGGTAATCGCTTATCAGACGGCTGAAGGCAGAAATATCGCCCAGTACATGGCAGACAAACTGAAGGCTTCTACAGGTTATGAGGTAACGGTAGGTGGAAAGAAGGGGAATATCTCTATACAGATTTCTCCTTCGCTGAAAATTGCCGAGGAAGGTTATCGCCTTACCGTAACCGCCAAGGGGGTTGTTATCAAGGCGAAGACCGCCAAGGGCGCCTTCTACGGTATGCAGAGTTTCATGCAGTTACTCCCTGCCCAGATTGAGAGCGCAACCCGGGTGGATGGGGTGAAATGGGTAGCACAATGCTGTGATATCCAGGATGCTCCACGCTTCGGCTACCGTGGATTCCATCTCGATCCATGCCGTCATTTCATTTCTGTCGAGAATGTGAAGAAGCAACTGGACCTGATGTCTATGTTCAAGGTGAATACCATGCACTTCCATCTGACGGAAGACCAGGGCTGGCGTATCGAAATCAAGAAATATCCTAAACTTACTTCTGTGGGCAGTATCCGTACCGAGGGCGATGGTTCTCTTTATGGCGGTTTCTATACCCAGGAGCAGATTAAGGAAATAGTGGATTATGCAGCCAAGCGTTATATTACCGTGATTCCGGAAATCGACCTTCCTGGTCACATGATGGCATCTATCTCTGCTTATCCTTATCTTTCATGCAAAGGTGAGCAGTGGTCGTTGAGAACTGTTTGGGGTGTAGAGGATATCGTGATGTGTCCGGGCAAGGAAGATATGTTCCGCTTCCTGGATGACATCTTTAGTGAGATTGTTCCTCTCTTCCCAGGTAAGTACTTCCATATCGGTGGCGACGAGTGTCCGAAGACCAGTTGGAAAAACTGCCCTACCTGTCAGAAGCGTATTCAGACTGAGGGCTTGCAGGCTGAAGGAAAGCATTCGGCAGAGGAAAGACTGCAGAGCTACGTTATCAAGCGCATAGAGAAGATGCTGGAGAAGCGTGGCAGAAAGATTATCGGATGGGACGAGATTCTGGAAGGCGGATTGAGTGAGAATGCTACCGTGATGTCATGGCGTGGAACGGAAGGAGGTATCGAGGCTGCCATGCAGAAGCATGATGTCATCATGACGCCGGGCAGCGACGGTATGTATCTCGACTGGTATCAGGGCGACAGCAAGGTGGAGCCTGTAACCATTCCTAGTCCTCCTAGATATCTGGCTTCTACCTATAATTATAATCCGGTACCTGATACCATCAAGGCATTGGGACTGGCTCATCATATCCTGGGCGTTCAGTGTAACAACTGGTCGGAATATATGTATTCCAATGCCAAGATGGAGTATATGATGTATCCTCGTGCCATTGCTCTCTCTGAGATTGCATGGTCGCCAGTGAGCAGGAAAAACTTCAAGGATTTCTGCCGCCGACTGGATGCAAACTGTGTTCGTCTGGACGAGCGCCATATCCGTTATCATATCCCATTGCCTGAGCAGCCTTTCGGTTCTTGCGATAAGGTGGTCATTACTGGGGATACTGCGGTAACCTTTACCACCTCGCGTCCTATGAAGATGGTTTATACATTGGATGGAAGTACACCAACTCCTTCTTCTTCGGCTTATGCAGAGCCTATCAGGGTGAGTGGAAACACCATCATCAAGATAGCAACCATATTGCCTTCAGGCAAGATGAGCCGTATCAGAACCGTTGATGTTGAGAAGCAGACTTATGCTCCTGCTGTTAAGGTGGAGGACGCAAAACCTGGGTTGCAGATGAAGCGCATTAAGGGCAACTATCTGAAGGTTGACCAGCTGGAATGGGCTGATGCTGCCTGGGAGTGTGCAAACATCGAGGGCTTGGAGCAGATGAAGATTCAGCAGAAGGATGATGCTGCTACCTTGCGCGGTGCCAATAATTATGCTGCCATCGCTGAGGGCTACATCAATATTCCGGAGGATGGTGTCTATTATCTCTCTTCCCGTCTGGAGCAGGTTTGGATTGATAACAAACTCATGATCAGCAACGAGGGGGATGTGAAGGCTGGTACCAATCATGATACTTCTGTAGCATTGGCTAAGGGATTGCATCCTTTCAAGGTGGTTTTCCTCAGCAATATCGTTGGCGGCTGGCCTTCATGGTGGAGCAGTCTCGGCATTGAAATGCGCAAGGACAGCGAACAGAAGTTTACACCAGTAGATAACTCTATGTTTTTCAGAAAATAATAAACAGATATGAGCATCAGAAATATAGCAAATGTATCGCTTTGCCTCGCCTTGCTGTCTGTCGGCAATGGCATGGCGGCTCAGAATGAGTCGCGCTGGCATAATGTGGATATCAACCAGCAGAACCGCGAACCTCGCCGTGCTGCTTTCTTCGCATACGAGACCCTTGACAAAGCACAGAGTTTTGACAAGAAAAAGTCGGCCAACTATCTTTCGATGGAAGGCATGTGGAAGTTTAACTTCGTGAAGGATTATAACAAGCGTCCTGCCAAGTTCTTTGCAGCCAACTATGACGATTCGGAGTGGAAGGATTTCCCTGTACCGGGGCTGTTCGAACTGAACGGTTATGGAGATGCTACTTATAAGAATGTCGGTTATGCCTGGGCTACCCAGTTTGATCCGAATCCTCCATACATCAGCGAACTCAACAACTATACGGGTTCTTATCGTCGTACCTTCGAACTTCCTAAGGACTGGAAGGGCAAGGATGTCTATTTCCATGTAGGTTCGGCTACCAGCAACCTGACCCTTTGGGTGAACGGCAAGTATGTGGGATATAGTGAAGACAGCAAGGTGGCTGCCGAGTTTAATATCTCCAAGTATCTGAAGCCGGGCAAGAACCTGATAGCTATGCAGGTGATGCGCTGGTGCGATGGCTCTTATTTCGAGGATCAGGACTTCTGGCGCTTTACTGGTATAGCCCGTGAGGTTTATCTCTATGCACGTCCGAAACTTCATGCTGCCGATATCCGTCTTGATGCCGGTTTGATGAATAATTATCGGGATGGTATCCTGAACTATCAGATAGCGCTGAAGGGCGGCAAGACTGATGTGACTGTTGCCTTGTGCGATAAGGATGGCAAGCAAATAGCATCGGCTACCGGAGCTCAGGGGGTAATCAAAGTACCGAAGGTGAAGGCTTGGACTGCTGAGACACCTTATTTATATAAGGTATACATCTCTCTGAAGAATAAGCAGGGGGTAGCGGAGGTGATTCCGCAGAAGGTGGGCTTCCGCAATGTGGAAATCAAGAACGCCCAGTTGCTGGTGAACGGCAAGCCTGTACTGATTAAGGGTGCCAACCGGCATGAGATAGATCCGGATGGTGGATATGTGGTAAGTGTAGAGCGCATGATTCAGGATATCAGAATCATGAAACAGTTGAACATCAATGCGGTTCGTACCTGCCATTATCCTGACGATCCTCGCTGGTATGAACTCTGTGATGAATACGGACTGTATCTTACTGCTGAGGCTAACCTCGAATCTCATGGTATGGGATATGGGGAGAAATCACTCGCTAAGTTCCCTGAGTATCTCCAGACTCACATCGAACGCAATGAAGGTAATGTGAAAAGTTTTATCAATCACCCTTCTATCATCGTATGGAGTTTGGGTAATGAGTGTGGTTACGGCATCAACTTCGAAAAGACCTATGACTGGGTGAAAGCGCTCGACAAGACCCGTCCTGTTCAGTATGAGCGTGGCGGTTATGACAGCAAGACTGATATTTACTGTCCGATGTATATCGACTACGAGGAGAGTGAGAAATATTGCAAGAGTGATGGTGTTAAACCATACATCCAGTGCGAATATGCTCATGCTATGGGTAATTCGGAAGGTGGTTTCAAGGAATATTGGGACCTCATCCGTAAGTATCCTAAGTATCAGGGTGGCTATATCTGGGACTTCGTAGATCAGGGCATTCGTGACAAGAGTCCTGTCACCGGTAAGGAAATCTTTACTTATGGTGGAGATTACGGCCGCTATCCGGCAAGTGACTATAACTTCAACTGTAATGGTATCATTGCTCCAGACCGCCGTCTGAATCCTCATGCTTACGAGATTCAGTACTATCATCAGAATGTATGGATCAAGGACCTGGATGCTGTGAATGGTGCTTTCAAGGTTTACAACGAGAACTTCTTCAAGAATATCGATGACTTGAACCTGACAGCTACGGTTTATGCCAATGGTGTGAAACTGGCTACAGTTGAGATTCCTGAAACAAAGGGTATTGCTCCTCAGGCTACCAAACTGATCAAGAGTGATGAACTGAAGTATGCGGTGGCTGAGGCTGAATCGAAGCATGCAAAGGAGGAGATTGTTCTTAACTTTGCTTTTGCAAGCGATGGCACACAGCCGCTGGTAGACAAGGGCCAGGTGATGGCTCGCCAGCAGTTTATCATCAGCGATTATCAGTTTGCCAAACCGGCGATTCCTGCTGTTGCTGCTGCGCCAACCAAGAAGGGTAAGGTGCAGCAGACAAGCAGTATGGAGGTGGAGGAAACCAACTCTTATGTGAAGGTCAGCGCACAGAGAATGTCTGTTACCATAGGCAAGAAGACGGGTATGATAGATTATCTCGATGTAGATGGTGAACCGATGTTGAAGTTCCGTGAGAGTATGACTCCGGAATTCTGGCGTGCTCCTACCGATAATGACTATGGAGCATCTCTGCAGAAGGAGATGAGAGTATGGAAGAACCCGCAGATGAATCTGAAGTCTTTCGACAAAAATGTGAGTAAGGACAATGTGGTGCTGACAGCTCTCTTCGATATGCCTGATGTGAAAGCTCAGCTGATGCTCCGCTATGACATCAGTGCTGCGGGCGAGGTGAATGTTACCCAGAAGATGACTACCGACAAGGAGGTTCAGGTTGCCGATCTGTTCAGATTCGGTCTGCAGTTGCAGATGCCTGCTACTTTCTCTAAGCTCGAGTATTATGGTAGAGGTCCTGAAGAGAACTACGTAGATCGTCATTCTTCTGCTTTTATCGGCAAGTACGAGTCTGACGTGAAGGATGAATATTATCCATATATCCGTCCGCAGGAGAGTGGTAACCATACCGATATCCGCTATTTCTCTATCTTTAATCCAACCACCGGCAAGGGGATTACCTTCGAGGGGTATGAACCTATGGAGTGCAGTGCCATCCCTTATCTGGTAGAGGATTTGGATTCTGGTATCGAGAAGACGCATGCATGGGGACAACACAGTGGTGATCTGGTGGATAAGGGACTCGTGCAGTTGCATATCCAGAAATGCCAGTATCCTTTGGGCTGCATCGACAGTTGGATGACCAAGCCTATGGAGAAGTATCGTCTCCATTATGCTGATCGTGAATTTACATTCAAAATAAAGGCAAAATAAAATTTCCGTTATAAAACTCAGATATATGCGGAAATACGGGTATAAGATTAAGTTTAAATAATAAAGTGACCCTAGTTTTAGGGTTGAGAGTTTGTTTTTAGGTTTGCCGCTTGAGGGGTCTTTGGGGCCTTTCAAGCGTTTTTTTTATTGTTTGTTTCAAAATGAAACGAATAATGTGTAATTTGCTTTCATTTTGTTCCGTATTTTAAAGAGAACTAAGCAAAATAATAACTAAATGAAAATATTAATATCAAAAAGTAAGCAATGTTGCGAAATATTAAGCAAAATATCGTACCTTTGCACCAGAAAATAAACAAAATGTAAATTAATTAATAGGAGAGATTAACATGAAAAAGATTGAAGCAATCATCCGTAAGACTAAGTTTGAGGATGTAAAGGAAGCATTGCTTGCCGCCGACATCGAGTGGTTCTCTTACTACGATGTAAGAGGAGAGGGTAAGATGAGACAGGCTCGTATCTACCGTGGTGTCATGTATGATACCAGTAGTATTGAGCGAGTGTTGCTGAATGTTGTCGTGCGCGACAAGAACGTAGAGAAAACGATTAATGCCATCCAGGAGGCTGCCCGAACCGGCGAGATTGGTGATGGTCGAATCTTTGTAATTCCTGTAGAGGATACCATAAGAATCCGTACAGGTGAAAGAGGAGACATCGCTCTCTATAATGCTGAGCAGGAGAAATAATATTTAATGTTAAGTGTTTAATGTTAAATGTTAACTGAATTGGATGAATTAATAGTAAAATCGGAATGTTTGGGAGTTAGGTGAGAGTATCGAGTGCTAAGTGGACGTATGCTAACTTAACATTTAACACTTAACATTTAACATTCCTTCTTAAAAGGTAAAGATTATGAGTGTACAGGATTTAGGAATTTCAGTAGATACCGTATGGATGCTCTTGGCAGCCATGTTGGTCTTTTTCATGCAGCCGGGATTTGCCCTCTGCGAGGCGGGCTTTACCCGTAGTAAAAACACCGCGAACATCTTGTTTAAGAACTTTGTCGATTTTATGGTCGGCTCTGTTCTTTTCTGGTTCGTAGGTTTCGGATTTATGTTTGGTAGTGATGGTGCCGGTTTCATCGGTATGCCTAACTTCGGCGATTTGTCTTTCTATACGAATGCAGCCGGTCTTCCTACAGAAGGCTTCCTGATGTTTGAGACAGTTTTCTGCGCTACTAGTGCTACCATCGTTTCTGGTGCTATGGCAGAACGTACCAAGTTCTCCATGTATTGCATCTATTCATTCTTCATCTCATTGATTATCTACCCTGTAGAGGGGCACTGGACATGGGGTGGCGGTTGGCTCTGCAACGCTGATGCCGGTTCATTCATGATGGATACCTTCGGTGCAGTCTTCCATGATTTCGCAGGTTCTGCTATCGTACATAGTGTTGGTGGTGTACTTGCTTTGGTTGGTGCTATCTGCTTAGGCCCTCGTTTGGGTAAGTATCGCAATGGCAAGAGTACTGCTATCCCTGGTCACAACCTGATGGCTGCTGCCCTGGGTGTATTTATCCTCTGGTTCGGATGGTTCGGATTCAACCCTGGTTCTCAGCTTGCTGCTTCTGGTGAGGTTAACCGTGTTGCTATCAGCCACGTATTCCTGACAACCAACCTGGCTGCAGTTTGTGGTGGTCTTGGTACTATGTTCACCTCTTGGATCAAGTATGGCAAACCTTCATTCTCATTGACATTGAACGGTATTTTGGCTGGTTTGGTAGCCATTACTGCTGGTTGCGACTTGGTTAGTCCATTGGGTTCTGCCATCATCGGTCTCTTGGCAGGTATCATTCTGGTATTCTCTATTGAGTTCATCGATACCAAGCTTCATATTGATGACCCTGTTGGTGCAAGTTCAGTTCATGGTGTATGTGGTATCTTCGGTACCTTGATGACAGGTCTCTTCGCCCTTGATGGTGGTGCCTTCTATGGTGGCGGTTTCGGTTTCTTCGGCGCACAGTGCTTCGGTATCCTCTGCATCGACCTTTGGGCAGCTGCTACAGGTATCATCCTCTTCTGGGGTATCAAGAAGATTGCTGGTCTCCGTGTTGATAAGCGAATCGAGGAAGAAGGTCTGGATATCTACGAGCATGGTGAAAGCTGCTACAACTAATGGTACTTTCATATAGACGTAAGAGAGAGATAATAGACAAAAGTTTTGGTGAGCAAAATTATTATTATTAATTTTGCAGCCGAAACTTTTAAAAAACAAATGTATCACATAAAAAGAGAGAATATGAAGCATTTAGATATGAAGAAGATGGGTGCGTTGGCACTCGGTTTGATGGCATTTGCTCCTGCTGCTATGGCACAGGACAAGGTGGAAACATCTATGGGTGCTGATATCGTGAGCCAGTACTACTGGCGTGGTCAGGATTTGGGAGCAATTTCTTTGCAGCCTACTCTTGGCATTGGATATAAAGGTTTGTCTCTTACTGCATGGGGAAGTGTTGGTATTTCTCAGCCAGAAGATACCAAGGAGTTCGATCTTACCCTGGCATACGAGACTGGCGGTTTCCATATCGGTGTAACTGATTACTGGTTCAATTCTCCTAATGAGAAGTATTTTGCTTATTCTGCTCATGAGACTTCTCATGTATTCGAGGCAAATGTAGGTTATGATTTCGGTCCGCTTGCCTTGAACTGGTACACCAACTTTGCAGGCAATGATGGAGTAAATAAGGATGGTGATCGTGCCTATTCTTCATACGTTGAGGCTACAGCTCCATTCAAGTTAGGTGGCTGTGATTGGGAGGCAAGTGTAGGTGCTGTTCCGTTTGCTACATCCTTCTATGGTGATGCCAATGGTTTCGCTGTTACTCATGTAGGTGTGAAAGCAACCAAGGATTTGAAGATTACAGATTCTTTCTCTGTTCCGGTCTTCGCTCAGGTGGCTGCTAACCCTAGTACCGAGAAAGCCTACCTGGTAGTAGGTTTCACCTTGCAACCATAATATATAGTTTTTTGGTTTTATAAATGATAAATGCCGATAATTCTGGAATTTGGAACTATCGGCATTTTTTCTATTTTACAAATCTTGCGTTCTGCAGGAATTTCTGTGGAGTCATACCATATCTCTTAGTGAACAAGCGGTATAGCGATGTAGAGGATATGAACGAGCAGTCTTTCAGCAATTCTTCTACATTCTTGTATTTGCCGGTGAGAAGAAGTTCTGCCACATACTCGATTCTCAGGTCGTTGATGTATTCGCTGAATGTCTTGCCCGTGAACTGACGGAACAGACCTGCGAACTTGTTGGCTGGAATGTTGAATTCGTTCATCAATGTCTTGCGGGAGAAGGTATTGTCTAAGAAGAATTTCTCTCCGATAATCTTGCTCCTAATCTCTTCAAACAGCCGTTTGTCCATGTCCTCTTCTTCTGTATGTTGTGTCATGGTAGAGGATAGGGTGTTGAGGTTCTGTCGTTCCAGTTCCTCCTTGTATTTCATGGCTTCCTTCACGTTTGTCACCAGTGTGATGTTCTTTTTCTTGATGGTGTGGTAGTTGTAGCCCAGTATTCCTCCGACAATGATTAAAGCCACACCGAAACCGATGGTGATGATGAGTGCCCAGCGCTGGTTGGCGATTTGCGCCTCTTTATCCTTTACGTCATATATGAAAGCCAACTCTTGCGAGGAACTTTGCAATTCCCTGATGCGCAGACTGTCTCTCAATACGGACAACCGCTCGAAATAGTTTGCTGCCTTGTCGTACAGTCTCAGTCCTCTGTAGGCCATGCCGTAGAATTTGAGTGTGGATGACATGTAGAGATTGACGGTGTCCTTCCTGTCTTGCATTTCTTGTTCACGTTGTTTGCACAACTCCAAGACCTCGTGGTATTTGTGCTGGCCAAGTAGATAGGGTACTATCAGATAGGCGTATCGGCGGTTGATGCTTCCCATCTTGTTGAACTCGTGATAAGCTTCTGCGGCTTCCTTGGTCATTCCCAGTTTTGAGCATACCACGGCACGGTGAGCAAGCCATTTGCATCTTTCCTGTTCATAGAGTCCTTCCATGTCAGTCTCGCCAGGATTTTTTGCATCTAGGTATTTCTCCAGTTTGTTCAATATCTTGAATGCCTCCTTGTGTTTCTTATCACGCTCATAGCAGATAAGTAGGTCGTTGTAATCTGCCCGCAGATTGTCGTACTTGTGGTCGTAATGCGACTTTTCCATTATCCTAAGGGCTTGCAACATGTAGGCGTATCCTCGTTCCTTCGAATCTTGCTCATGCAGGCTCTTGCCCAGATAAAACAAGGCAATAGACTCCATGCCCATGTCATTGGCAAGTTTCGCTTCGTGAATTAATTGTCTAATGGTTTTTGATTTCTCTTCTTCGTCGTATAGTCCGTCGTAGCAAGAAATCAGACGATGCAGTAGTTTCATCTTCTTGGTGGCATCTTGCTTGACGGCTCTTGCTGAGAGGGCGCTCTTGTAGAAGCGGGTGGCCATGATGAATCGTCCCGTATTATAATATAGGTCGCCTTCCGTCATGTCCAGTTCATAGGAAACTTGTTTGCCTTGCTTGCGCAACTCTGCCATAATCCGCTCTGCCAGTGGGGTGTCGGAAAACGTATATTCATATACTTTATCCTCGGTCACCATACTATCGGGCAATACGGTCCCCGTGGCGAACAGAGCGATTGTCCACCATCCCAAAATGAAAACTAGTAGCCATTTTGTCTTTTTCTTGTGTAAAAGTCTATCCATCATTATTTATTTCTTAAAAGTAATGCAAAGTTACGGATTTTATCCGAAATAGGGTGAAATAAGTGCTGATTTTGTGCTATTTGGTAATTTTTGGGCAAAATAATGAAGTTTTGGGAACGAAACGAATAATTGGGAGCGAACTGTGAACAAGTGAAAACTCAATTTCGATGCCGTTTCGTGGATTTGTCTTAAATTTGCAAAACAAAAGATTTTCATACATTATATTACTAATCATTTAAATTTGTCAATTATGGATTTTACAAAGAAAAATTGTAGAGCCATGATGCTCTTTTGGGTTGTAATGCTGAATGTTGGCAGCATGGCATCTTTGCTTGCAGTAGTCGTGGGGTGCGATCATCATGTGGGCACGAACACATCCGCCTATATGGGGCATAAATATGTGGACTTGCAGCTTCCATCCGGTACGAAGTGGGCTACAGCCAATCTGGGAGGCGAAGAAGACGAACTGGCTTCAGAATTCTATTCGTGGGGTGAGTTGGAAGTTAAGCGTTCTTACTCAAAGAACAACTATCAGTGGATGTCTGGCTATCCGGAAGAATATGGCGTTCTTCAAGACAAGCACGACGTGGCTCATGTGAGATGGGAAGGAAAATGGCGCCTACCTACCAAGGAGGAGATGGAAGAGCTGGAGGACACCATCCATAACACCACTTGGGTGTTCTCACCGTTGAATGGGCATGTCAGTTGGCTCGTCAAGAGCAAGAGAAACGGTCAGACCATCCGTCTCATGGCTTTGGGCTACATGAAAGAAGGCAAATTAGAACAAGATTCCATCGGCTTCTACCTCGGAGCCTCTGTTGGTACAAGTATGGAGAATACCTTTGTCTGTATGGGTTTCAACAACGATACTATCAATATGGGAGATGCTGGGCGGTATTTCGGCTATACTGTGCGCCCAGTATTCAAGTAGCATCTCTCTGTTTTTAGACCAAAATACTACTTTATTTTATTAACAATAAAAATTATCGATTATGAATTTTACAATGATGAAATTTAGAGCCATGATGCTCTGTTTGTTGGTTATGTTGTTTGCTGGTAGTCTGATTAGTTGCAGTAGTGATGATGACGATTCTCCTAAAAGAGAAACTCCTACGGAGGATACCGAGGTGCCAACTTCAGGAACAGCCATGTTTTACTTTACGCCGTCTGAAGGTGATCTGCTCTTATGTGATGTAACCGTTGAGTATACCGATGCTTCAGGTAAGCTCCAAACAGAAACTATTACTGGAGAGTGGAAAAAGCAGATAAAATTTGCTAGTTTGCCAGCTAATGGAACAATAGCAATAAAGCGTTCTTTGAAGGCAAATGTAGAGTTGGCAAAAGATCATTACAAGTTCGGGTATACTGAACAAAGCGTTTTTTATGCAAATTATGCAAGTGGTGCTAAACCTGCAGGCCATAATCATGGTAGTAGTGCAAATATTTCGATAGGCAAGGATAAGGTAGAGCACTATGTCGTAGATAGGCATCCTGTTATAATCTCTTATTCTTATACTATTGATAAAAAGAAAGATTCCGATGGAAGTTTTGTGACTTTTGGTAAGTAGATAACAAAGTCATTCATCGCGAAATGTATGGAGTAAGAAAATGCTTAAGAATAAGATCTCTCTCTTGATACGTAGGTATCAGGTTTATCTCGAAAGGGGTAAACCGATACCTGCCAACACGAAAGCAGTCACAAGATGCAAGCATTGTGGCACGGAGTATCGTGGCAATTATTGCCCAAGATGCGGACAGTTTCATACGGCGGGAATATTCGGAAAATGGAGAATGGTGAAGACTTTCCGTGAGGCCTCTCCCATCATGTCGAATGCCTATATGCGCACCATCTTTGAGTTGCTTTTTCGCCCAGGGTATATGATTCGTGATTATTTCCGTGGGCATCAAGTCAGCTATTTGGGACCATTGACAACCTTGTTGGTTTCATTTTCCTTATTGACTTTGGTCACGCATACCTATGAAGAATTGACCAATACCGTGGAACCTGAAAAGAAAGAAGTTGTTTCCAAAAAGGATTCTTCTGGTAAGGAAGAAAAATATATATATCAGAAATGGGGAGTAACCATCACTAGCAAGGATGATGGGCGAATGGATAATGGAAAGATGGCTGCTCTGTGGCGAGTTTTGAGAGGAAAACTGGAGAGTGATACGACACTCTTTCTTTTTGCCATTTTCCCTATGTATGGTCTTGCTGCTCGACGTGCCTTTCGTAAAGTGAATTTCGGTTCATATCCTCTGAGGGCAGGTGCTCATTACATGGCTCTTGTCTATCTTTATACGCTTTTTGCGTTGTTGCCGTTGCCCGTGTGGGCTATGGTGTACTATCTGGTTTGGACTTATCGTGGCATTTACGGAATGACATGGTTGCGTACCATTCGATATATGGCATTCACAGCCTGTTGGGTGGTGCTTTATTTGTTCCTGTTGTTGGTTGCGTTGGCGCTATTGGGGATAGGAATAGTCTATCTTATCAATTTCTTGTTTTTTACGTAATTATCTTTTTGAAATTCTAAAATCAATTGTAACATGAAGAAAAAACTTTTATTATTCGGAGGCTTGTTGGCTATAGGCTTGTCTTTTTTCGCATCGTGCAGTGATAAGGAGGATGAATCTTTGGCTCCTTCGTCCGTAGATGCCAAACCTTGGACATTGGATGAAAACATGAATACCCAGATAAAGCCTGGTGACAACTTTGCCCTGTATTGTTGGGGCAAATGGTATGAGAAGACCCCTCTGATTTCTGGAGAAAATTATGTTGGACTGTTGTATTCTGAGGCTGAGGCTGCTGTTGAGCAAAGAATGAAGTTTGAAATCCCACAACACCAAATGCTGAGAGATGATTTCGAACGGTTGGGAGAGGATGCAGATGCTATCAATCAGTTGAAGCAAAAGATACAGTCATTGGAAAGTATGAATACTCAGGAAGAGAAGGCGTTTGCTTTGGGTGAGAGCTTGAAGGCTGGGAATACGCCTTTTTTGAAAGGGGTGCTAACTGTCTTGGATGGAGAATTCTTGTATACTATAGAATCACAAAATCAACTGTCAGACCTCTTGTCGAAATTTGCCGATGATGATACCAAATTGGCGAGTTGGCTGGAATGGGCGTTGATACAGTTGGGAGTGGATAAAGAGATGGCTCCTATGCGTGTTGAGGAAGCACTCTCTTTGCAGCCTTCTAAAGAACAGGAAGATGCTAATAGCAGGATGAGGAGACTCTGTAGTCCTGAATATCATGAGAATTTAATTTCGGTAAAACAACTTCTTACGAGAGCTGCTGGTGATGAAGAACAAATTATTTATGCTCTCTTGGAAGGATTGGGGGTTGAACCGGATAAATTGAATGTGGATAGAGCTACCAGTTATTTCTTTGATGACATTTTACTATCTGATAGTGAAGGCAGTAAGGTGGTTAGTCTCTTGGAATGCTGTTTGGCGGTCGACTTGGCTTTGGCTTCACGAACAGCTTGCCAGAAACTTTTGGGCAAGACTGATGAGACTGTGTTGAAAGGCTTGATTGACGATAAACTGAGTTATCCGACAGCCAAG
Source organism: Segatella copri (assembly GCF_015074785.1). Lineage (NCBI taxonomy): Bacteria > Pseudomonadati > Bacteroidota > Bacteroidia > Bacteroidales > Prevotellaceae > Segatella > Segatella copri. Next base: position 2,125,319 of record NZ_CP042464.1, on the reverse strand, counting down.
ACTTTTTGTGATACGTACTTGAAGGATTCATATCGGCAGAAAATACTAGACTTGATGGAAAATCTCCGTCGTACATTCAGAGGAAGAATTGAAAAACTTGACTGGATGAGCCAGACAACCAAGAACAGTGCTTTGGAAAAGTTAAAAAAAATGACATTCCTGGTAGGCAAATCCGATTCTTGGCATGAAGAAGGAATTCCACAGTTGGCAGGCAAGTCCTTGTATGAAGATATGGCTTTGGTAAGAAAAAGCCAAAATGATTTAAGACATGTTTTACTCAGCAAATTGCCTAAAGACGAGATCGGTAATTTTTGTTATTTGGATGGTTTTTCTGTTTCAGCAGTCAATGCTTTTTACTATCCGTATTGCAATTCTGTTTTTGTCCTGCCAAATATTATTTTGCCTCCATTCTATGATGAGAGTCAATCCGATGCAATGCTTTATGCCTTGGTTGCGGTATTTGGGCATGAGATAACCCATGGCTTCGATGACGAGGGGGCTCTGTTTGATGCTGTAGGTCGCTTTAAAAATTGGTGGACAGTATCAGACCAGATGGCCTTCAAGGAAAAAACAGATCTGTTGGTTGATTGTTATAATCATCTTCCTCTCTTTGTTGATTCTGATGGGTATCATGTAAATGGTGAGCAAACGCTGGGAGAAAACATTGCCGATCTCGGTGGGTTGGAAATGTCTTTACAGGTATACGAGGAGAAACTGAAGGAACAAGGGTTTTATGGTGAGGAGTTAGTAAAGCAAGAGAAGAGGTTCTTCCAGGCTTATGCTAATATTTGGAGAGCTAAATTGTCGGATGATTATCTGATGAATATGTATGGAGGTGACGTTCATGCACCTAGTTTCGCTCGTGTCAATGGTTGTACCATGAACTGTGATCGTTGGTATGAGTTGTTTGACGTGAAGTGGGGCGACATGAATTATCTGAAGCCTGAGAAACGAGCGAGAATTTGGTAAATTATCAGAATTCTTTGTCCCACGGATTTCACGGATTCCACAGATGCATTTTGGGTGCGGTGCTGTTTTTTGAAGTATATGGGAGAAACAATAGAAAAGGGTCTATATGCCACGATGATCGGGTGGCGTATAGACCCTTCTTTTGTTATCTTATACTTCCTTCCAGTCAACCAGTCCCTTTCCCTTATCATCCAGTTCTATGGCAAGGGCAATTACTTTTCGCTTATCAGCCTGGAATGGCTCGGCATACTGCTTGGCTTTTATCTGCTCCGTGGCAGCATCCACGCCACCGTTGTTGCTCAGCTTCAACTCCAGCACATAGATGAAGTTGGTGACTTCCACCACCATATCAATCCTGCCCGTAGCAATCATCTTCTCTACTTCCACCCGGCAACCGATGGCATTGAAGATTGTGCTCAATATCAGACGATAGCGCTCCTCCATATCCATGCTGGCAAGTTTCTTGTTGCTGTAGGGAACGTCCGCAATGAGCGCCTTCAGGCATTTCATGGCTTCGGGAAGATTGCCTACGCTGAGGTGAGCATTCAGAAATGCCTGGGTAGATTGAAGGTCATTGTTCTTGCGCATGGTCAACGTTGGCAACACGATTTCATTCAAGGCTTGCCTTACCTCGAAGTTAGGAATGCCAAGAAGATAAGTTCCGTTTATGTAACCCTTAATCGTAAGATAGCCCGACTGATAGAGAAACAATTCAGCTCCACCACCTGTCACATCCGATGTCTCTATGGTTTGACGGAGGATGGCGCAACTATCAAAATTACCCAATTTGATTTCCATGTCATCCACAAACTTAGGCAGCAGCGAGGTTGCACCCGATGAAGCCCAGTAGTTCTTCAAATCAGAATCTGCCAAGGCATTGATGAGACTGAACGGATTGAAGACATCCACCATATTGCGGCGACTGAAATGATAGCCGTCATAATATGCCGTCAGATTGGCAACTGCTTCGTCGTAAGTCCAGTCTTCGTATTCTGCCAATTTACTGATTTCCGGCTTGAAATCACGTAAAACTTCTTCCTTCGTAATACCGCAGATAGCAGCGTATTCCGGCTCAAAGCTGATGTTGCTCAAATTGTTGAGCACTGAGAAAAGAGAAATCTGCGTAAACTTGGTGATACCGGTGATGAAGACAAATTTTTCGTATTTATCCTGTGCTTTCAAGACTGCAAATACTTCTCTATAGATATCGGTACATGCTTCATGCTGCGGAGTTTTCCACGAATGCTGCAAAGGGGAGTCGTATTCATCGATGAGAATGGCAACTTGCTGTCCGGTTTGGTTGAAAGCTGACTCAATGATGTTCTTGAATCTTACGGCTAGAGAACTGTCTGGGCGTACAGTAATTCCGTACACCGTTTCAAGGGTATGAAAAACATCGTCCAGATAGCTTCGTACACTTTCCGGCTCAGCACCAGCTTGACTCATATCCAGTCTGATGACAGGGCGCTTCACCCATTCCGTCTCCAGCTGCATGATCTTCAATCCCTCAAAGAGTTCCTTCTTTCCCAGGAAGTAGGATTCGAGCGTATCGACAAGAACGGATTTACCGAAGCGGCGAGGGCGGCTCAGGTAATTATACTTCTTTCCTCTGTTGGCAAGTTGCCAGATAATATCTGTCTTGTCAACATACAGACATCCTTGCACTCTGATTTCTTCAAAAGACTGGATGCCTACAGGCAATCTTCTATCGTTTGTCTCTACCATAATTCCTTATCTGTCTTTTAAATGAACTTTTGCGCAAAGTTACGACTTTATTTTTAAACCCGCAAGCTTTTCCCGGAATTTCTTTGTTTTTCCTTAGGGGGTGTTCTAAAGAAGCTATTAGACAGGGAAAATATCTCTGAGAAATAATAAAATATCTCTGAGAAATAATAAAATATCTCTGAGAAATAATAAAATATCTCTGAGAAATAATAAAATATCTCTGAGAGATAAAACTATATCTCCGTGAGATAAAATAATAGCGTATTGAAAAAACTTGATTCTTTGGGAAATGAGGAAAATCAAAAAAATAAGACACGAAAACTGAAGGAACTGAAGGCAAAGTTTTTTGGAGTGTTAAAATATGGTTAAAAAGTAAGAAGAATGGACAAAGTTGTTGGCTGAAGGACTGAAGGCACTTTTTCAAAATAATAATTTCATGTCAAAAACTGCATTTTAACACTTGGTATAAATATCGGTTATTATTCTAATAATCAGATAATTACCTCTCTTTTACTCTACGCTGCATATAAAAATGAATTTTTAATTTCAGATTTCAGTTTTTTTTTGTGACCCTTCCTTCACAACCTTCAGTTTTTCAGAGGGTATCCTTTACTCGTAATTCTTTACAAATTCTAAAATCCTAAATCTGCGTTATCTGTGAAAACTGTGGGACGATTAATGAAACGAAAAAGAGGATGTGCCATGGACTCATGACACATCCTCTCTCTATATATAATAAGGTGTATTATAAGTTGTTCAGCAAGTCTGCCTTGCCATCGTTGATCAGCTTAATCACTAATTCTCCAAACAGCGTGTTCTGCCATGCAAACCAAGGACGGGTAAACTTTGATGCATCATCCTTGTGGAATGACTCGTGGATGAAGCCCATGCCTGCATCCGTGTTCAGCAGCATCTTCATGCAGAAACGAATCTCGTCATCGCTCTGGGCAGTGAAACACTTCATCATGATAGACATAGGCCATGGCATGTCGTATCCGATGTGAGGACCACCGATACCCTCGCCAGCCTTGCCACGGAAGAAACAAGGATTGTCCTCGCTCCATACAAAACGGCGGGTGTTCTGATAGATAGGGTCGTTCATCGGAACATCGCCCATATAGCCCATACCCAGGAGAGATGGCACGTTGGAATCGTCCATCAGAAGCTGGTTGCCGAAACCATCTACCTCGTAGGCGTAAATCTTGCCGTACTTAGGATGGTTGTAGATGGCATACTTCTGCAAGGCTCCCTGCACCTCATCGGCAAGACTGCTGCAATCCTTGGCAATCTTCAGAGCCGCATCCTTCTTTGCCGCATCCTTCTCAGCCACATGCTTCAGAATCTCGGCAGCCTTGTTCATAGATGATACTGCCATGAAATTGGAAGGAATGAGGAATGGAAGAATCGTGGCATCATCTGATGGACGGAACATAGAAGCAATCAGACCTACTGGTTTCACCGGAGCACCGAAACCGTCCCAGCCGATGGTATCGAAGGCACGGTCGGAAACACGGGTAAAGTGATATGCCTTGGCGGTTACCTTGCGCTGCTGCTCATGGAAAGTCTTCAGGATATTCTCCACAGCCTTCATCCATACATCGCCGAAGATGGAGTCATCGCCTGTCACCTTCCAGTACTCGTAAGCCAGGCGGATAGGGTAGCAGAAGGAGTCAATCTCATACTTGCGCTCGAATACATCCGGCTGCATCTTGGTGCGGTCTTTCACCCATCCGGCACCCGTAGGACCATCGTTGAAGGCATTGGCATAGCGGTCGATGTTGATGCACTTCAGCTGGCGCAGAATTACGCCCCTCAGCATCTTCTTCAGCTTCTCGTCCTTGTTGGCAAGGGCTACGTAAGGCCAAACTTGCGCACCTGAGTCGCGGAGCCACATGGCTGGGATATCGCCTGTATATACAAATGTATCATCGTCACCATTTTCGAGCACACGGTAGTGAACGGTACTCTCCAGAGTGTTAGGATAGCAGTTGGCAAACATCCAAGCCAATTTTGGGTTCTTCTTCAGGAGTTTCTGCACTTCCTTGATCTTCTTCTCCACGGCAGTGGAGGTGAAGAGGCGGTCCTCTACAGGCGGACGCTTAGATTCGTACTTGCCATCCACCGGTGTCACCACCTTGGTATAGCGTGCGTGGACATCCACCTTGGCGTTCTCCTGAGCCATCGCTGTCATGGAGGCAAGAAGAGCCATTGCTAAAATAGTCTTTCTCATTTTCTTATCTTTTGTTAGTTAGTTCATATTATGGTCGGTCGGCAGGACGTGTTCCCCACTTGGATGGCTGGCTGCCCATCTGGAGTTCCAGGGTGCCGCCCTTCATGATGTCGTTATACATGATGTACGACTTGGTGTATGGCTTGCCGTTGAGCTTGGCATGCTGGATATACATGTTCTCCTTGCTGTTGTCCTTGCAGATGATGCTGAAGGTCTTGCTCTTGCCTACGTTCAGCGATGCCTTGTTGAAGATAGGACTGCCGATGATATACTTGCCGCCGGCTGGCTCTACCTGATAGAGACCTACGGAAGAAAGAATGTACCATGCCGACATCTGACCTACGTCTTCATTGCCGCTCAATCCGTCGAAATCGTCCTTATACATCTCGTCCATGGTCTGGCGCAGCAGGCGGGCTCCCTTCCAAGGCTGACCTACATAGTTGTACATGTAGAGCACCTGATGGCTAGGCTCGTTGCCGTGAGCATACTGACCGATGAGACCTGAGATATCAGGAGATGCATTATCGCCCATATTTCCGGTGACGATGAAGAGCGAATCGAGCTTGGTTACAAACTTCTGCTCGTTGCCGAAGAGCTTTATGAGTCCGTGAACATCATGTGGCACCAGCCAGGTATATTGCCATGCATTTCCTTCGGTGTAGTCATCGTCACGATGCTCGGCAGCGAATGGGTTGAATGGAGTACGGAACTTGCCGTCGGAACCGATGCCGCGCATGAATCCGGTTTCCTTGTCGAAGTATTTGCTGTAAGATTTAGATCTCTTCTCGAAATATTTGGCATCTTCCTTCTTGCCTAACATGCGAGCCACCTTTGCCACGCAGGCATCAGCCAGGGCATATTCCAGACCCTTTGCCACGGTTTCCTTGGTCTTTTCCTTGTCGTAAGGCAGATAACCGTATTTCTTGAGCAGACCCAGGCCGCGGTCTTCGCGCAGAGCCGATTGCTTCAGTGCCTCGTAAGCGCCTTCCTTATCCTTTACATAACCCTTCAGAACCATGTCGGCAAGCACTGGAATGCCTGGGTTGCCCACCATACAGTTGGTTTCGTTACCCATGAGATGCCATACCGGCAACTGGCCCTGCTGGCGATAGATGTTGATGAAGGTGCTTGCCATATCAGGCAGCATATCGGTGTGAATCATCGTCATCAGCGGATGAGCCGCACGATAGGTATCCCAGAGCGAGAGGGTGGTGTAGTTGGTAAAGTTGCCATCGTGCACCTTGCCGTCGGCACCACGATACTGTCCGTTGACATCTGAGAACACGGATGGAGCGGTCATGCTGTGATACATCGCTGTGTAGAAGATGCGGCGGGATACGGAGTCGTTGGTCTCGATGTTCACCTTAGCCAATTCCTTGTTCCATGCTTCGTCAGCGTCTGCCACCACCTGTCGGAAATCCCAGCCTGGAATCTCCTTCTGCAAATTCAGTTGGGCGTTCTCTGCACTGACCGCTGACATACCCGTCTTTACCAACAAAGGTTTGGTAACATCTGCTGCAGTAATCAACCATCTTCCGGTTCCCAATGGCTTCACGGTGACAGGCTGTGAGAATTCTGCGAAGAAGAATGCCTTCTGGTCGTTTGCCCAACCCTTGGAGAAGCGATGACCTGCCATAGTGGTAGATGTAATCTTGTCTACGTTGTAATCCTTTGCCGCATCCCATCCGATGCCCTGCTTCAGGTCGAGCACCAACTGTGCCTGCTGTGCATCTGCACCGAAGGTATAGCGCTGGAATCCGGCACGCTGGGTGGCAGTGAGCTCTACCCATACGTTAGGCTGCTGCAGTTTTACGGCATAATAGCCCGGGCGCACATTCTCGTTGGCATGACTGAAGAGGATTTCCTTCTGGTTGGCATCGGTTACTGGCAGGAATGCCACGTCGCCCAGGTCACCGATACCGGTACCGCTGAGGTGTTGATGACCGAAACCGATGAGTACGGAGTCAGAGTGATGATAACCGGAACACCAGTCCCAGCCACGTGATGGCTCAGTAGGGCCCAGCTGCACATATCCGAACGGAACGTTAGCTCCGAGGAATACGTGACCGTGACCACCCGTTCCGATTCTAGGGTTGACAAACTGTGTGAGATTGCTTGATTTTGCCTGTTGAGCAAAGGATGCCTGTGTGAAGCTACCTGCTATCACGCAAGTCATCATGAATAGGTTTATAAGTTTCTTTCTCATATTGTTATAGTAACTTCTACGGAATAATTGAATAAATTAGGTTATTTGTAATAAAACTAATAATAGTGCAAAGATACGAAAAAAATGGGAAAAACGGCACAATCCTATATATTTTTTAACTAAACTTTCATCGTATTGATGGGGATTGCAGTATGATGTTTGTCCATCCGCCCTGCCCTTTCAGAGCGTAGGGATTTCTGTGGAATTAATGCTTTTATCTTATTTTTCTCTCTTTGTGTTATTCTGTAATGATTGATGTGGTTTATGCTTCCAAAATGAAAGATTAAATAGGTAGTTATGTGTAAAAATGTAATTGTGTCTCTTTTCTCAAGACAAAAGGTAACGAAAATCTTTGGCATATTGTCAAAAAGTAGTAATTTTGCACCCGAAACATAGCAAAATGATATTGAAAGCGAGTTTCTGATAAGAATTAGAGTTATAAATAACCGTAAAAGAAAGGAAAAGATATTATGTGTGGAATCGTATCTATCTTCAATATTCAGGAGCAAACTCCTGAATTGCGACAGCAAGCGCTTCGTATGAGCCAGAAGATCCGTCATCGCGGACCAGACTGGAGCGGCATCTATTGTGGTGGTTCTGCTATCCTGGCACATGAGCGTCTGAGTATTGTTGACCCTGAAAGTGGTCGCCAACCTTTGTTTGCACCAGATAAGAAACAGGTGCTTGCCGTAAACGGTGAGATTTATAATCATCAGAATATCCGTGCCCGTTTTGCCGGCAAATACCAGTATCAGACCGGTTCCGACTGTGAGGTGATTCTTTCTCTCTATCGTGAGATGCGAGCAGATTCCGACTTTGATACCTTAATATATAAAGGTGAGGATGCGCTCCACGCCCGTATCTCCAAGATGCTTGAAGAGCTGAACGGTATCTTTGCCTTCGCCCTTTACGATGCTGAGCGTGATGAGTTCCTCATTGCCCGCGACCCTATCGGCGTAATTCCTCTTTATATCGGTTATGATAAAGATGGAAAGGTGCTGGTGGCAAGTGAGTTGAAGGCATTGGAAGGTCAGTGCGACCACTATGAGCCATTCCTCCCAGGTCATTATTATTATAGCAAGAATCCTGGCATGAAGCGTTACTATACCCGCGATTGGTTTGAGTATGCTGCCATGCAGAAAAAATATCAGATTGATGATAAAAAGAAGGCAGAAGCCCAGCTGAAGGATGCGGAACCTCAGGAAGAGGCAGCCGTGAAGGAGATTCACGATGCCCTGGAGTCTTCTGTGAAGCGCCAGCTGATGAGTGATGTGCCTTACGGCGTATTGCTGAGCGGCGGTCTTGATTCTTCTGTCATCTCTGCCGTAGCCGAGAAATATTCTTCTACCCGTGTGGAGAACGGTGGCGAGACCAAGGCCTACTGGCCACGTCTGCACTCCTTCGCCGTAGGTTTGAAGGGTGCGCCTGATTTGGCAAAGGCACGACTGGTAGCCGAGCACATCGGAACCGTGCATCACGAAATCAACTACACCATCCAGGAAGGATTGGATGCCATCCGTGATGTCATCTACTTCATCGAGACCTACGATGTAACCACCGTGCGTGCCTCTACCCCGATGTATCTGCTGGCGAGAGTCATCCGCAGCATGGGTATCAAGATGGTGCTTTCGGGCGAGGGCGCCGACGAGGTGTTCGGAGGCTATCTCTACTTCCACAAGGCACCTGACGCCAAGGCTTTCCATGAGGAAACCGTACGCAAGCTCGGCAAACTCTATCTTTATGATTGCTTGAGAGCCAATAAGAGTCTGGCTGCATGGGGCATTGAAGGCCGTGTGCCTTTCCTGGACAAGGAGTTCCTGGATGTAGCGATGGGCATGAACCCGGTATTGAAGATGTGTCCGGACAAGACCATCGAGAAGAAGGTGGTTCGTGAGGCTTTCGCCGATCTGCTTCCTGAAGAAGTGGCATGGCGACAGAAGGAGCAGTTCTCCGATGGTGTGGGCTATTCATGGATTGACACCCTGAAGCAGATTACCGCATCTGCCGTAAGCGATGAGCAGATGGCGCATGCTGCCGAGCGATTCCCTATCAATCCTCCACAGAACAAGGAGGAGTACTATTATCGCTCTATCTTTGCCGAGCACTTCCCAAGTGACAGTGCTGCCAAGAGTGTTCCTAGTGTTCCGAGTGTGGCATGCTCTACAGCCGAAGCCCTTGCCTGGGATGCCTCTTTCAAGAACCAGAACGACCCTAGCGGCAGAGCCGTGGCGGGTGTTCATGAACAGGCGTATAAATAGTCAACATAAAATGATGATATATAGATAGTTATAAATAACCGATATAAAACGAACAAGAAATGGAAAAAGGATTGTACAGTTCAGCCTATGAGCACGATGCGTGTGGCGTAGGTATGGTGGTGAATATCCACGGTAACAAGAGTCATGAGCTGGTCGATAACGCCTTGAAGGTCCTCGAGAATATGCGCCATCGTGGTGCAGAGGGTGCTGATAACAAGACGGGCGACGGTGCCGGTATCATGCTCCAGATTCCACATGAGTTTATTCTTCTTCAGGGTATCCCAGTGCCTGAGAAGGGAAAATACGGAACGGGTCTCGTCTTCTTGCCTAAGGATGAGAAGAAACAGCAGGATATCCTCTCTATCATGATTGAGGAAATTGAGCGCGAGGGATTGCAGCTGATGCATCTCCGCAATGTGCCTACCAACCCTGACTGTCTGGGTGAGGCTGCATTGAGCAACGAACCTGCCATCAAGCAGGTGTTCATTACAGGCGTTACCGATGATAAGGTACCTGTCTTTGAGCGCACCCTCTATCTCATCCGTAAGCGTATCGAGAAACGAATCAGTGATCCTGATTTCTATATCTGTTCGTTGTCTAATTCGAACATCGTATATAAGGGTATGTTGAGCAGCCTCCAGCTGCGTCAGTACTATCCTGACTTGACCAATAATTATTTTACAAGCGGTTTGGCATTGGTTCACTCCCGCTTCTCTACCAACACCTTCCCTACATGGAGTCTGGCTCAGCCATTCCGTCTCCTTGCCCACAATGGTGAGATCAACACCATCCGTGGTAACCGTGCCTGGATGAAGGCTCGTGAGAGTGTGTTGAGCAGCGAGGCTTTGGGCGATATCCGTGAGATTTCTCCTATCGTTCAGCCTGATATGAGTGACTCGGCAAGTCTCGACAATGTATTCGAGTTCTTCGTAATGAGCGGTCTGTCATTGCCTCATGCCATGGCTGTGATGGTGCCAGAGAGCTTCAACGACAAGAACCCTATCTCTGAGGATCTGAAGGCATTCTATGAGTACCACTCTATCCTGATGGAGCCATGGGATGGTCCTGCCGCCCTGCTCTTCAGCGATGGCCGTTATGCCGGTGGTATGCTCGATAGAAATGGTCTGCGTCCTGCCCGCTATACCATCACCAAGAACGATATGATGGTAGTCGCATCTGAGGTAGGTGTGATGGATTTCGAACCTACCGAGATTGCCGAGAAGGGACGCTTGCAGCCTGGTAAGATTCTCTTGATTGATACCCAGGAAGGCAAGATTTACTATGATGGCGAAATCAAGGAGCGCCTGGCTGAGCAGCATCCTTACCGCCAGTGGCTGAATACCAACCGTATTGAACTGGAAAAGCTGCGCAGCGGACGTAAGGTGGAAAACGCTGTGGAAAACCTCACTCGCAAGGAATTGGAATTCGGTTTTGGCGAGGAAGATATCGATGGTACCATCATTCCGATGGCTACCAAGGGTCAGGAGCCTACTGCATCTATGGGTAATGATACCCCACTTGCCGTGCTCTCAGACCAGCCACAGATTTTCTTCAACTACTTCCGTCAGCAGTTTGCTCAGGTTACCAACCCTGCCATCGACTCTATCCGTGAGAACCTTGTGATGAGTCTTACCGAGTATATCGGTAGAGTAGGTTCCGGCATCCTGAACCCAGACGAAAGCAACTGCAAGATGGTTCGTCTGCCACATCCTATCCTGACCAATACCCAGTTGGATATCCTTCAGAATATCCGCTACAAGGGCTTCAATACCGTAAAGCTCCACATGCTCTTCGAAACCGCCAAGGGCGAAGAAGGACTGCATGAGGCATTGGATGAACTCTGTAAGCAGGCTGCCCAGAGCGTGGATGATGGTTACAACTACATCATCTTGAGCGACCGTGGCGTGGATGAGACCCATGCCGCCATCCCATCTCTGCTCGCCGTGAGCGCCGTACATCATTATCTGATTGATGCTGGCAAGCGTGTGCAGACTGCCCTCATCGTTGAGAGCGGTGAGATTCGTGAGGTGATGCACGCAGCCCTGTTGTTGGGTTACGGTGCATCAGCCCTCTGTCCATACCTGACATACGCCATCCTCGACGACCTTGTAAAGAAGGGAAAGATTCAGGAGGATTACCATACAGCCGAGCAGAACTACATCAAGGCTGTGAAGAAGGGCTTGTTCAAGATTATGGCTAAGATGGGTATCTCTACCATCCGAAGCTATCGTGGTGCCAAGATTTTCGAGAGCATCGGTTTGAGCGAAAGCCTCCTGAAGAGCTATTTCGGAACAGAGGTGAGCACTATCGGTGGTATCGGACTCGAGACCATCGCCCGTGATGCCATCCGTCTGCACGACAAGGCATTCGAGACCAAGAAGCTCGACTTCCTGCCAAGTCTCGGACAGTTCCACTACCGCAAGGATGGTATCAAGCACGCTTGGAACCCAGAGACCATCGCTACCCTGCAGCTCGCAACCCGCAAGGGCGATTACGATCTCTTCAAGAAATATACACATCTCGTTGACGATAAGCAGGAGCCTATCTTCATCCGCGACTTCTTCGGTTTCCGCAAGAATCCTATCTCTATAGATAAGGTGGAGCCGGTAGAGGAAATCGTCAAGCACTTCGTTACCGGTGCGATGAGTTTCGGTGCCCTCTCCAAGGAGGCTCACGAGGCAATGGCACTCGCCATGAACGCCCTCGGCGCTCGAAGCAATACCGGTGAAGGTGGTGAGGATAACGAGCGATTCCATTCTACACAGGATGGCATCAGCCTCTCCAGTAAGACCAAGCAGGTTGCTTCCGGTCGATTTGGTGTGACAACAGAATATTTGGTAAATGCAGAGGAAATCCAGATCAAGGTGGCACAGGGTGCTAAACCGGGTGAGGGTGGTCAGTTGCCTGGCTTCAAGGTCAACGAGGTCATCGCCAAGACCCGTCACTCTATCCCTGGCATCAGTCTGATTTCTCCTCCACCTCATCACGATATCTACAGTATCGAGGATTTGGCTCAGCTCATCTTCGACCTCAAGAATGTGAACCCTAAGGCGGCTATCTCCGTGAAGTTGGTAGCTGAGAGTGGTGTGGGTACCATCGCTGCCGGTGTGGCTAAGGCGAAGGCTGACCTCATCGTTATCTCTGGTGCTGAGGGTGGTACAGGTGCCAGCCCTGCATCCAGCATGCGTTTCGCAGGTATCTCTCCTGAAATTGGACTTTCTGAAACCCAGCAGACTCTTGTGAAGAATGGTCTTCGTGGTCAGGTTCGTCTGCAGGTGGATGGTCAGTTGAAGAGCGGTCGTGACATCATCCTGATGGCTCTGCTCGGTGCTGAGGAATTCAGTTTCGGTACGGCAGCCCTCATCGTTTTGGGTTGTGTCATGATGCGTAAGTGTAACCTGAATACCTGTCCTATGGGTGTTGCTACACAGGATCCTAAGCTCCGTGCGCACTTCCGTGGTAGCTACAAGTACCTCATCAACTACTTCCGCTTCCTCGCCGAGGAGGTTCGTGAGTATCTGGCTGAGATGGGTTACACCTCATTGAACGATATCATCGGTCATACCGAGCTCATCGTCCGCAAGAAGGATGAGGAGATTGTTCCTACCGAGGGTGCTGATGCCTTAGAGCCAGAGGTGGCTAAGAGCATCGAGGAGAAGGCAGACTTGCTCGACTTCTCTCGCTTGCTGCATCGTGAAACAGGTCATTGCTCGCTCTATCATACTACCGAGCAGATTCATGACCTCGACAATGTACTCGACCAGCAGATTATCCGTGGTGCACAGCGTGCCATCGAGAACCAAGAAGAAGTGAACCTCGACTTTGCCATCAAGAATACTGATCGTGCTGCCGGTGCGATGCTGAGCGGTATGATTGCCGAGAAATATGGTGAGGCTGGTCTTCCAGACAAGACCGTGAACGTGAAGTTCAAGGGTTCTGCAGGTCAGAGCTTCGGTGCCTTCCTGGTCAATGGAGTGGATTTCAAGCTCGAGGGTGAGACCAATGACTATTTTGCCAAGGGACTTTCAGGAGGTCGTATTTCCATCCTTCCTCCTATCCGCAGCAACTTCTCTGCCGAGGATAACATCATCGCCGGTAACACCGGATTGTATGGTGCTACAAGCGGTGAGTTGTATATCAATGGTAAGGTAGGCGAGCGCTTTGGTGTTCGTAACTCCGGTGCCATCGCCGTGATTGAGGGTGCTGGTGACCACTGCTGTGAGTATATGACGGGCGGTAGAGTAGTAGTGCTCGGTGAAACCGGCCGTAACTTCGCCGCTGGTATGAGTGGTGGTGTTGCCTACGTATGGGATAAGAACCACAACTTCGATTACTTCTGTAACATGGATATGGTGGAGATCAACCTCGTGGAGGACAGCACCTATCGCAAGGAGTTGCACGAGCTGATTCGTCAGCATTATCTCTACACCGGCAGTAAGCTTGCCCGTACCATGCTCGACGACTGGAACCACTATGTAGAGGATTTCATCCAGGTAGTGCCAATCGAGTACAAGCGAGTTCTCCAGGAGGAGCAGGTAAAGAAGTTACAGCAGAAGATTGCGGATATGCAGCGAGATTACTAATTTTAACATTAGAAAAAAGATGGGAAATCCAAAAGCATTTTTGACTATACCTCGCAAGGAAGCAGGTTATAGACCAATTCACGATAGAATCCTCGACTTTAGCGAGGTAGAACAGACATTGAATAGCAACGATCGCCGACAGCAGGCTTCACGTTGCATGGATTGTGGTGTGCCTTTCTGCCACTGGGCTTGTCCGCTGGGCAACAAGGCACCGGAGTGGAATGATGCCCTCTACAAGGGCGACTGGGAGCAGGCTTACCGCCTCCTAAATTCCACCAACGACTTCCCTGAGTTCACAGGACGCATCTGTCCTGCACTCTGCGAGAAGGCGTGTGTATTGAATCTCATGGATCATGAGCCAACCACCAACCGTGAGGATGAGTGTGCCATCGTGGAGCACGCCTTCTCTGAGGATTATGTACATGTTGAGATTCCTGAGCGTAATGGCAAGACGGTGGCTGTCATCGGTGCCGGTCCTGCGGGATTGGTAGCTGCCAACCAGTTGAACCATAAGGGATATAAGGTAACAGTATTCGAGGCGCGTGAGAATGCCGGTGGTCTGTTGCGTTATGGTATTCCTAACTTCAAACTCAACAAGAGCATCATCGACCGCCGTCTTCGTCTTCTCGAAGAAGAGGGCATCGAGTTCAGATACAATCAGCAGATTGATGTTACCAAGTTGCCAGAAGGCTTCGATGCCTATGTGGTATCTACGGGTACTCCTACTGCCCGCGACCTGAAGATTCCAGGACGAGAATTGAAGGGTGTTTATTTCGCCCTCGAACTCCTCTCTCAGCAGAACCGAATCCTTGCTGGCATGGAGTTCTCTAAGGATGAACTGGTCAACTGCAAGGGCAAGGATGTCTTGGTTATCGGTGGTGGTGATACAGGTTCCGACTGTATCGGTACGGCTCATCGTCAGGGTTGCAAGAGTGTAACTCAGATTGAGATCATGCCTAAGCCAGTAGAGGGGCCTGAGGATCCTAAGAATCCTTGGCCAAACTGGCCTCGCACACTGAAAACTACATCCAGTCATGAGGAAGGATGTACACGTCGCTGGAACATCAACTCATTGGAGTTCCTCGGCAAGAATGGAAAGTTGACGGGTGTGAAGGTTCAGCCTATCGATTGGAAGCCAAACCCAGAGGGCGGTCGTCCGTTGATGGTAGAGGCTGGTGAGTCGGAGATTATCAAGGCAGAGGCTGTATTCCTAGCAATGGGCTTTCTGAAGCCACGGCAGCCTGAATTTGCCGAGAATGTATTCGTGGCAGGCGATGCAGCAAGCGGTGCCTCTTTGGTAGTACGCGCCATGGCAAGCGGCAGAAAGATTGCTGCCCAGGTAGATAAGTTCCTGAACAAATAAATCGGTTATTTTTAACTATAAGTGTAGGGAGGTTGACCTCAGTGATGAGGTTTTCCTCCCTTTTTCCTTCCTTCCTTTTGCCTTCCTTCCTTTTTCCTTTCCTCCCTCTCCTTTGTCTTCTGTTCCGTCCCCCTTCTGCCCCCGTTCCAGGCGATTCCATCGCCTGTCCCATGAATAATAATCAATAAAAAAAGACCATTATTCGTGAATTCTCCCCATATTTCCCTTAATAATTTGGCATTCCCGAATATAAAGTATAAATTTGCACTCAAAAACTTCAGCTAATAATAATTAAACTAAGGAAATAACAGAAAATGAAAAAGAAATTATTAGCTGTTCTCTTGGCGTTGGCAGCCTCTATGCCAATGACTGCACAGAATCTTGTAAAGGGAAATTATGGTTATCTCTATTGTCATATGAGCGATAAGGGGGGTGGACTGCCTACGCTATTTCCCGTGATGGTTACAACTATCAGGACATCAATGGCGGCAACCCTATCTTCAATCCAGAAGAGCATGCCCGCATTAAAGGCGGAACCCGTGATGCCTACATCACCCGCATGTACAATGGCAAGGGTTACATCATGGTTTCCACCGATATGTGCGTTCGCAAGAGCCACAAGTGGGATAACCATGGTATCGATCTCCTGAAGAGTAAGGATTTGACGAACTGGACCAGCGTTACCTTCGATTTTCGCAAGGGCATGCAGAACTTCTGCGATGCTGCCACAGCTACATCTCCTTATAAGGATTGGAGCACCATCAACCGTGTATGGCACCTCAGATCTTTTAAGACATTCACCAAACTCACCACTCCTAAGCTACTCTTCGACTGGGGCTATGCTACCATCGATGCCGATATCAATTTTTTGAAGAGCGATGGTCTCTACCACATGCTCATCAAGAAAGAGGGTGGAAAGAGTGGTAAAAACTATTGAAATGGAATCAAGAATTAAAAAATATAGAAAAATAAGTGGATTTATTGTTAAGTGCATAGCTGGATAGAATGTTTAGGGGGATGCTTGTGTAGGTTTAGATAAGATAAAAAATATGTTATTGCGCGCGTACATTATGATAAAGAAGGAAAATTCGTATGCATGTCTCTCTATTCTACATGCTCCTAGTAAAATCTATCACAGGTGTATTTCCTAATTTGATATGTAGTTTTTATTTAGTCCTTTAAAATAGGCAGAAATAGCTTCTAAAATGGGTTTATTTGTTTATAGATGTTAAAATACAGCTAAAATATCAACTTTTTTACGAAAAGATTTGGTGGAATGAAAAATAGTTAGTACTTTTGCACTCGCTTTTGAGAAATATGGTTTCTCTTAGCAACTAAAGAAAGAGTTCTTTGAAAGATTTTACATAAACAGACAAGTAGTACAAGAAACGGTTAACTTCTTAGAAATAAGAAAGTTGACTGGGTAAAAGAAACGAACCGTCAAGCAATTGACAAGTCAGGTTTACTAAGCTTCAATAAACGAAAAGGATATTCGTCCTAAGTACAGACAACAAACACCGATTGCTTCAGCAATGAGGCAAGAAGTAAAAATGATATTTTACAATGGAGAGTTTGATCCTGGCTCAGGATGAACGCTAGCTACAGGCTTAACACATGCAAGTCGAGGGGAAACGACATCGAAAGCTTGCTTTTGATGGGCGTCGACCGGCGCACGGGTGAGTAACGCGTATCCAACCTGCCCACCACTTGGGGATAACCTTGCGAAAGTAAGACTAATACCCAATGACGTCTCTAGAAGACATCTGAAAGAGATTAAAGATTTATCGGTGATGGATGGGGATGCGTCTGATTAGCTTGTTGGCGGGGTAACGGCCCACCAAGGCGACGATCAGTAGGGGTTCTGAGAGGAAGGTCCCCCACATTGGAACTGAGACACGGTCCAAACTCCTACGGGAGGCAGCAGTGAGGAATATTGGTCAATGGGCGAGAGCCTGAACCAGCCAAGTAGCGTGCAGGATGACGGCCCTATGGGTTGTAAACTGCTTTTATAAGGGAATAAAGTGAGTCTCGTGAGACTTTTTGCATGTACCTTATGAATAAGGACCGGCTAATTCCGTGCCAGCAGCCGCGGTAATACGGAAGGTCCGGGCGTTATCCGGATTTATTGGGTTTAAAGGGAGCGTAGGCCGGAGATTAAGCGTGTTGTGAAATGTAGACGCTCAACGTCTGCACTGCAGCGCGAACTGGTTTCCTTGAGTACGCACAAAGTGGGCGGAATTCGTGGTGTAGCGGTGAAATGCTTAGATATCACGAAGAACTCCGATTGCGAAGGCAGCTCACTGGAGCGCAACTGACGCTGAAGCTCGAAAGTGCGGGTATCGAACAGGATTAGATACCCTGGTAGTCCGCACGGTAAACGATGGATGCCCGCTGTTGGTCTGAATAGGTCAGCGGCCAAGCGAAAGCATTAAGCATCCCACCTGGGGAGTACGCCGGCAACGGTGAAACTCAAAGGAATTGACGGGGGCCCGCACAAGCGGAGGAACATGTGGTTTAATTCGATGATACGCGAGGAACCTTACCCGGGCTTGAATTGCAGAGGAAGGATTTGGAGACAATGACGCCCTTCGGGGCCTCTGTGAAGGTGCTGCATGGTTGTCGTCAGCTCGTGCCGTGAGGTGTCGGCTTAAGTGCCATAACGAGCGCAACCCCTCTCCTTAGTTGCCATCAGGTTAAGCTGGGCACTCTGGGGACACTGCCACCGTAAGGTGTGAGGAAGGTGGGGATGACGTCAAATCAGCACGGCCCTTACGTCCGGGGCTACACACGTGTTACAATGGCAGGTACAGAGAGACGGTCCCTTGCAAAACGGATCAAATCCTTAAAGCCTGTCTCAGTTCGGACTGGGGTCTGCAACCCGACCCCACGAAGCTGGATTCGCTAGTAATCGCGCATCAGCCATGGCGCGGTGAATACGTTCCCGGGCCTTGTACACACCGCCCGTCAAGCCATGAAAGCCGGGGGCGCCTAAAGTCCGTGACCGTAAGGAGCGGCCTAGGGCGAAACTGGTAATTGGGGCTAAGTCGTAACAAGGTAGCCGTACCGGAAGGTGCGGCTGGAACACCTCCTTTCTGGAGAGACGAATTTCCTATGAAGATATAGGAATCTGATTAAAAGTTCGCTTCTCTTCTTGTACGCACCATCTGTTTAATTAAATAAGAGATAGAGAATGTTCGGCAGAGATGCTACTCTTTACCAACACAGTCCTATAGCTCAGTTGGTTAGAGCGCCACACTGATAATGTGGAGGTCGGCAGTTCAAATCTGCCTGGGACTACTTCTTTACTTCTCGATTTGGGGGATTAGCTCAGTTGGCTAGAGCACCT
This sequence comes from Segatella copri, assembly GCF_015074785.1. NCBI lineage: Bacteria > Pseudomonadati > Bacteroidota > Bacteroidia > Bacteroidales > Prevotellaceae > Segatella > Segatella copri. The sequence continues at coordinate 2,106,639 of NZ_CP042464.1, read as the reverse complement.
GCTTTGCAAGCAGGGGGTCAACGGTTCGAATCCGTTATTCTCCACTACAGTGGGAATTTTTAGGATAGGCGACTGCAAGGAGCCAATCATAAAAACTTCACCACGAGAAGATCTTTGACATATTGACACAAGCAAAACTGTAAGTAATGAACTTTAGTTCAGACTAAAGTAAATCAAATCGCAAGATGAGATTTCACTTTGTTAGAATACAGCTGAAAGTATGAGCTACTTATTCGCTGTCAGGTTAAACTGATAGCAAATACAGTCGTAAAGAAAGTAAGAAAGGGCGTATGGCGGATGCCTAGGCTCACGGAGGCGATGAAGGACGTGATAAGCTGCGATAAGCTTCGGGTAGGTGCAAATAACCCTTGATCCGGAGATTTCCGAATGGGACAACCTAGCCGTCTGAAGGACGGTTACTCTTACCAATGTAAGAGAGCTAACGCAGGGAACTGAAACATCTTAGTACCTGCAGGAAGAGAAAATAAATGAATGATTCCCCCAGTAGTGGCGAGCGAACGGGGAACAGCCCAAACCGTTGACGTCGCAAGGCGCCAGCGGGGTTGTAGGACCGCGACATTGTACTGAAATGGTGAGTGGAAGTATCTGGAAAGTTACATCACAGAAGGTGATAATCCTGTACACGAAGCCAGATCAGGCATAGCGGTATCCTGAGTAACGCGGGACACGAGGAATCCTGCGCGAATCTGCCGGGACCATCCGGTAAGGCTAAATACTCCCGTGAGACCGATAGCGAACGAGTACTGTGAAGGAAAGGTGAAAAGAACCCCGAGCAGGGGAGTGAAATAGTTCCTGAAACCATACGCCTACAAGCGGTCGGAGCATCGCAAGATGTGACGGCGTGCCTTTTGCATAATGATCCTACGAGTTACCGTCACTGGCGAGGTTGAGTGTCATGAGACACGTAGCCGCAGTGAAAGCGAGCCTGAACAGGGCGCACAGTCAGTGGGGGTAGACGCGAAACCAAGTGATCTACACTTGGCCAGGATGAAGTCCCGGTAACACGGGATGGAGGTCCGCACCAATAAGCGTTGAAAAGCTTCTGGATGAGCCGAGTGTAGGAGTGAAAGGCCAATCAAACTTGGAGATAGCTCGTACTCCCCGAAAGGCATTTAGGTGCCGCGTCGGATGGTCACCGTGAGAGGTAGAGCGACCGATAGGACAAGAGGGCTTCACCGCCTATCGAGTCCTGACGAACTCCGAATGCTCACGGTTTGCAGTCCGGCAGTAAGGGGGCGGGTGCTAAGGTCCGTCCCCGAGAGGAGAAGAATCCAGACCGCCGTCTAAGGTCCCGGAGTTCTGCCTGAGTTAGTCTAACGAAGTCTGGTCCCTATGACAGCTAGGATGTTGGCTTGGAAGCAGCCATTCATTCAAAGAGTGCGTAACAGCTCACTAGTCGAGGGTCCGGGCATGGATAATAATCGGGTATAAGGCAGACACCGAAGGCGCGGGATAGCAATTATAAAAGTATCGGTAGGGGAGCATACTCACAGCGTCGAATGGTGTACGTAAGTTATCCTGGAGCGGTGAGTAAAGCAAATGTAGGAATAAGTAACGATAAGGAGGGTTAGATTCCCTCCCGCTGTAAGACCAAGGTTTCCCGGGCAATGCCAATCAG